>NZ_DASPIS010000129.1:0-6284 GCF_035628975.1 Azospirillum sp.
GCAGGTGCGCGTTGGCCTTCAGATCGGCCAGGTCGTTGATCGCCACGACCTCCACGTCCTTGCGGCCGCTCTCGTAGATGGCGCGCAGAACCAGACGGCCGATGCGGCCAAAACCGTTGATCGCTACCCGTACAGCCATGATGTGCTCCAGTCGTTCCGTTGCGGTCTCGTGCCGGTAGGGGCGGAGACTCGTTTTAACCGGGAAAGGCGGGTTTCGGCCCGCCGGGGGTACAATTTTAAGGCGTGGACCGGCCGTCAGGCCGGGACCGCGCGAGGAGAGGCGATGTCCAGCCAGGCCGGCAGGGCATCGCGGGTGGTCAGTTCGCTGAAGCGGCCGTCCACCCCTGCTGCGGCCAGAGCCGCGATGGTGTCGTCACCGGCCGCCACCGAGCGCAGGCCGGCGTCGCGGGTGCGACGGGCGATGAACCAGGCCAGCGCGTTGGTGCCGACGTCGAAGGGGGCGATCTCGTAGACACCGAGCGGGCCGGTCCAGACGACCGTTCCGGCGGCCTCGACGCAGGCGGTCAGCCGGGCCGCCGTCGCCGGACCGATGTCGAGGACCATGTCCTCCGGACCGATGGCGGCACAGGAGACGACGCGGTCCTCCACGCCCTGCCGCGCCTCGGTCGCCACCACCACGTCCACCGGCAGCAGCAGTTCGCACCGGCAGGCCCTCGCCTTGTCCAGGAGCTTGCGCGCCTCGCCGATCAGCTCGTGGTCGCACAGCGAGGCACCCATGTCGGTGCCGGCCGCGGCCAGGAAGCTGTTGGCGATGCCGCCGCCAAGCGCCAGCACGTCGACCCGGGTCATGAGCCGGGCCAGAAGGTCCAGCTTGGCGGACAGGCCGGTGCCGCCGACGATGGCGCAGACCCTGCCGGAGGTGGCAAAATGCGTTGGGCGGGTGGTGATCGGTTCCTCATCGGTCCGTCCACCCTGGATCAGTTGCATCCGGCCGGTCAGGCGGGGAGCCGGATTGCCCTGGACATCGGTCGTAACCATGATGCCTGTCCTTTCCTTGGAACTCAAGTATATTAATATATCAGTGGTCGGCGCAAGGACAATCCGCCTCGAGGCGGGGGCATGCCACTTTGCCGCAATAACTCGGCTCACGCGGTCCGGACCGGACCGGCGCTTTGGGCTTGCGTGTTCGGGCATGAATCCACCTGCGGGGCGGGAGCCGCGGCGCGGCGGGTCTCGCGGTACAGGATCAGCAGGCCGCTGGCGATGACGATGGCGGCGCCGATCATCACATGGGCGGCCGGCACGTCACCCCAGACCAACCAGCCGAGGATCGTCGCATAGATCAGGCTGGCGTAGCTGAAGGGGCCGACCACCACGGCGCGCGCCAGCGAATAGGCCCGCGTGCTGAAATACTGGGCGCCGCCGCCGGCGATCCCCATGCCCGCCATCAGCGTCAGCGCATGGGCATCCGGCGTGATCCAGTCGAAGGGCAGGGCGAGCGCGCTCAGTGCCGTGGAGATGACGGTGAAGTAGAACACCGTGGTCACCGGCTTTTCCGTCCGTCCCAGCTGGCGCATGGCGATCATCGCCAGGGCGTAGCAAACGGCAGCGGTCAGGGCGACGATGGCGCCGCGGTCGATCATGTCGGGACCGGGCTGCACCATGATCAGCACCCCGGCGAATCCGACGACCACCGCACCCCAGCGGAAGGCGCCGACCTTCTCGCCCAGCAGCGGGACCGACAGGGCGGTCAGGAACAGTGGGGCGGAGTAGGAGATCGCCACCGCATTGGCGAGCGGCATCAGGTGATAGGCCCAGAACAGCAGGACCATGGACGCGAGGCCGATGACGGCCCGCCACAGATGCCCCTGCCAGTGGGTGGTGTGCAGGCAGCTCCGCCCGCCCGCCGCGACCACCATAGCGACCGCCGGCAGAAGGGCGAACAGATTGCGGAAGAAGGTGACCTCGCCCAGCGGGTAGGTTTCCGCCAGGATCTTGGCCAGCGCGTTCATGATGGTCATCAGGACCATCGCCAGCAGCATCGACAGGATGCCGAGCCGGACATTCTCAACCGGGCGTGCAGCGGGAGCGGCGGAGCTTGTGGGGACCTGTTCCATGATGCCTTTCCCTGCCTGGGAGACTCCCCCTCTCCCCCCCGGGGAGAGGGGCGGGGTGAGGGGGATGCATTTCATGATCCCCCCGAAGGTCCCGCCACACTTCCCCCTCACCCTAACCCTCTCCCCGGGGGGGAGAGGGGATCCTACTGGTGGGAGAGGGCGCAATTCCGGCGTCAGGTTCGCTCAAGCCGCCCGGCTCAGCGCATCGGCGGCGATGACGCCGAGCGTATGGCGGGCGATCATCCGTTCCTCGTCGGTGGGGATGATGAACACCGGCACCCGGCTGTCCTGGGCGGAGATGCGCGTCGCCTTCGCCCGGTTGGCCGCAGCGTCGATCGACACGCCAAGCCAGCCCAGCTTCTCCGCCACCCGCGACCGCACCAGCGTGGAGTTCTCGCCCACGCCCGCGGTGAACACCACCGCGTCCAGGCCGCCCATCGAGCCGGCCAGCGCCGCCACCTGTTTGGCGACGTTGTGGCAGAACAGTTCGACCGCCTCGGCAGCCGCCGGAAGGTCGGAGTTCTCCAGGTCGCGCATGTCGTTGGAGATGCCCGACACGCCCAGCATGCCCGACTTGTGGTAGAGCAGCTTCTCCAACTCGTCGGCGCCGTAGCCCTTCTCGCGCATCAGGTAGATCAGCACGCCGGGATCGATCGCGCCCGGCCGGGTGCCCATCGGCACGCCGTCCAGCGCGGTGAAGCCCATGGTGGTGTCGACGCTGTGCCCGGCGCGCATGGCGCACAGGCTGGCGCCGCTGCCGAGATGGCAGACCACCACATGCGCGTCGGCCAGCTCCGGCGCCACCTGCGGCAGGCGGTGGGCGATGTACTCGTAGCTCAGGCCGTGGAAGCCGTAGCGGCGGATGCCCTCCGCCGTCAGTTCGCGCGGGATGGCGAAGGTCTGCGACTGCCAGGGCTGGGTCTGGTGGAAGGCGGTGTCGAAGCAGGCCACCTGCGGCAGGGAGGGGTAGACCTGCGCCAGCGCCCGCATGGCGGCGATGTTGTGCGGCTCGTGCAGCGGGGCCAGCGGAATCAGCTCCTCCAACTGGTCGAGCACGGTCGGGGTGACGCGCACCGGAGCGGAGAAGCGGGTGCCGCCATGGACGACGCGATGGCCGGCGGCCACCAGCGTCGCGCCCTTCAGCGTGTCACCGATCCAGTCGAGCAGATGGTGCAGAAGCTCCGGACGGCCCGGATTCTCACCGGCGGCCCAGCTGTGGTCGGCGATCTTGTGGCGGGCGGCGTCCTTCGCCTCGAAGCGGGGAGCCGTGCCGATGCCGGAGATCTGGCCGGTAACGACCGGCTCCAGCTCCGCGGCGCTGCCGCCGCCCTTGTTCCCTGTTTGGAAGACGGAGAACTTCAGGCTGGAGGAACCGGCGTTGATGACGAGGCAGGCGTCGCTGCCGGAATTGGAATGTGCAGCCATGACGAAAGCGTCCTATTCGGCGGCCAGCGCGAGCTTGGGCTGGCGTTGAGCGGCGGCGACCAGCGAGGCGACGGCGCAGGAGGCGAGACGTGCCCGCACGTTATCGGCGCGGCTGGTGAGGATGACCGGCACCTTGGCGCCCAGCACGATGCCGGCGAGGTCGGCGTTGGCCAGGAAGGACAACTGCTTGACCAGCATGTTGCCGGCTTCCAGGTCGGGGGCGAGCAGGATGTCGGGCTGCCCGGCGACCGGGGAGACGATGCCCTTGGTGCGGGCGGCCTCTGCGGAGATGGCGTTGTCGAAGGCCAGCGGGCCGTCCAGGATGCCGCCGGTGATCTGGCCGCGGTCGGCCATCTTGCAGAGCGCGGCGGCTTCCAGCGTGGTGTTGATCTTCGGGTTGATCGTCTCGACCGCCGACAGGATGGCGACACGCGGGGTGTCGACGCCCAGCACCTTGGCGAGGTTGATGGCGTTCTGGACGATGTGGACCTTGTCCTCCAGCGTCGGGTAGATGTTGATCGCCGCGTCGGTGATCAGCAGCGTCTTGGAGTAGGTCGGCACATTCATCAGGAAGACGTGGCTGATCCGGCTGGCGGTGCGCAGGCCGGTCTCCTTCTTCACCACCTCGCCCATCAACTCGTCGGTGTGCAGGCTGCCCTTCATCACCGCTTCTGCCTCGCCGGTGCGGGCCAGCGCCACGGCGGCTGCCGCAGCGGCGCGGCTATGGGCGGCGTCGACGATGCGGTAGCGGGAGATGTCGAGACCGCCTGCCGCGGCGACCTTGCGGATGAGGGCTTCCGGCCCGACCAGGATCGGCTCGATCAGCCCGGCCTGGGCGGCCTCGACCGCACCCTGGAGGGAGCTGGCGTCGCAGGGATAGGCCACGGCGGTGACGACCGGCGGCAGCTCGTCGCATTTGGCGAGCAGCGCATCGTGCTTGTCGTGGCGGATCATCTGGATCTGCGGCAGCTCATGCGCCGGGCGGATGACCTTCTGGGTCGGGGCGACGACCTCCGCGGTGCCGAGGACGACGACTTCGCCATCCTGGTTGGTGCAGACGCAGTCGAACACGACGATGTTCTTGGCCGGGCGCTTCTCGATCACGGTGACGGTGGCGGTGACGATGTCGCCGAGACCGACCGGGCGGCGGAACTGCAGGCTCTGGCCGGCATAGAGCGACCCGGCGCCGGGCAGATAGGTACCGAGCACGCCGGAGATCAGGGAGCCCGACCACATGCCCGGGCCGATCACCTTTTGGAAGCGGCTGTCGGCCGCGAATTTCGGGTCGAGATGGGCCGGGTTGATGTTGCCCGACACGGTGGCGAACAGCTCCACATCCATCAGCGTCAGCTGACGGGAAAGGCTGGCCGTCTGGCCGATCTGGATTTCGTCGAAGGTCACATTCTCGACCACGGCGCCGATGCCGTTGCCGAACGCTTCACCACTGGCACGCATTTTTTGAACACTCCGGTTGACCGGGTCGATCGAGCGGCCCGTTTTTGCGGTCCGACAGGGCAGCGCCTGGAAAATCGGAAACGTTCCGCTGCCGGCTTGGGCCGGCATTCTGCGCCGCGAGGGAACCATAGATATATTAGTATATTAAATGTGCATTGCAACATAGAACCAACGGAATCCCCCGGCCCTTGACACTATGCCGCAGGTCTATGGTGCGGCTGGGCGGGGAACCCCCCTTCCCCCGGGGAGAGATCGGGGGAAGGGGGCAGAAGGGCGAGCAATCTCAGCGATCACGACGCTCGCCGCCCGTCCTGGAAGTCCCTTTGGGCGCGGCCCTTCCGGTCCTTGTCGTCTCTCCGGGGGCGGGAGAGAGCGGGGCGGGACGGTCGCGGGGCAGGGGGCCTCCGGATCTCTGGAAATCAGGCCTTCAGGATGCCGCGACCGGCGAAGCGGGCGGCGACACCGAGCTGCTCCTCGATGCGGATCAGCTGGTTGTACTTGGCGAGGCGGTCCGAACGGCTCAGCGAGCCGGTCTTGATCTGGCCGCAGTTGGTGGCGACGGAGAGGTCGGCGATGGTGCTGTCCTCGGTCTCGCCCGAACGGTGCGACAGCACGGCGGTGTAGCCGGCCTTGTGCGCCATATCGACCGCTTCCAGCGTCTCCGACAGCGTGCCGATCTGGTTGACCTTCACCAGGATGGAGTTGGCGACACCTTGGCGGATGCCCTGGGCCAGACGCTTCGGGTTGGTGACGAACAGGTCGTCGCCGACCAGTTGCACCTTGCTGCCGATGGCATCGGTCAGCGCCTTCCAGCCTTCCCAATCGTCTTCCGCCATGCCGTCCTCGATCGAGATGATCGGGAAGCGGCCGGCCAGATCGGCCCAGTAGGCGACCATCTGCTCCGGCGACAGCGACTTGCCTTCGCCGGCCAGCTCGTACTTGCCGTTCTTGAAGAACTCGGTCGAGGCAGCGTCGATGGCGAGCATGACGTCGTCGCCCGGCTTGTAGCCGGCAGCCTCGATGGCCTTCATGACGAAGCCGAGCGCCTCGTCGGTGGAGCCGATGTTGGGGGCGAAGCCGCCCTCGTCGCCGACGTTGGTGTTGTGGCCGGCGTCCTTGAGCTTCTTCTTGAGGGACTGGAAGATCTCGGAACCCATGCGGATGGCGTCGGCGCCGGTTTCGGCGCCCACCGGCATGATCATGAATTCCTGGATGTCGATCGGGTTGTCGGCATGGGCGCCGCCGTTGATGATGTTCATCATCGGCACCGGCAGCAGCGAGGCGAAGGCGCCGCCGACATAGCGGTAGAGCGGCAGGCCGGCATCC
>NZ_DASPIS010000130.1:0-38308 GCF_035628975.1 Azospirillum sp.
CGCGGGATCGTCGCGGAAGCGCTCCTGCAGCGCTTCGAGATAGGCGGCCCCGGCGGCGTTGAGCGGAGAGGACGGCCTAGACATGGCGCTTACCGTTCATGCGGTTGAACATCCGTCGTTTGAGGCGGTTGGGAACAGTTCGCCACAGACTACCGATCAGCCCCGCATCGCGGAGCGCATGGCGTGCCTGTAACAGATATTCATTGCGGGCATAGCAAACCGTCAGTACCCACCCCGGTCTCGCGGGGGACCAAGGGGCTCGGCCGAAACGGTTTGTGTCGCTGATGGCTTGCTCGGCTTATGGCTGGTATGCCCACGAAACACATTCCTCTGTGCGGACGGTTGCTCCACTGTCAGGGTCACCACATCGACCCGGCCGTTCCCAGCCAGTCACCATCGCCCTCAAGAACAGCCGCCGCCAATTCCACGGACACAGCGAGCAAGGATACGTCGCGCCCACCGCCAGACGTCGCAAGTCAGGATTACCATCTGTTCTTTACCAGTCGGATGGATGTCCTGAAGGCGACGGCGGTCGTGGACGATCAACCGTTATCGTGCCGTCACACAACAAGAACTTCGGGAGGAACAACAGCATGAAGCGCCGTCAATTCTTCAAGGGTGCCGCCGTCGCCGCCGGTGCCTCCACGCTTGCGGTTCCCGCCATCGCACAGTCGGAGCCGACGATCCGCTGGCGCTGCGTGTCCAGCTTCCCGAAGAACATCGACGTGCTCTATGGCAGCGCCGAGGTGATGGCGAAGAACGTCGCCGAGGCCACTGACGGCAAGTTCCAGATCCAGGTCTTCGCCGCCGGCGAGGTGGTTCCGGCGCTCCAGGCCCTGGACGCTGCCAGCAACGACACGGTCGAGATGTGCCACACCGCATCCTACTACTATGTCGGCAAGGATCCGGCCTTCGCCTTTGGCTGCTGCCTGCCCTTCGGATTGAACACCCGCCAGCAGAACGCCTGGTTCTATCACGGCGAAGGCGGCAAGCTCCTGGAGGAGTTCTATGCCGGCTACAACCTGAAGGCGCTTGCCGGCGGCAACACCGGGTCCCAGATGGGCGGCTGGTTCCGCAACGAGATCAAGAGCGTCGAGGATTTGAAGGGTCTGAAGTTCCGCATCTCCGGCCTGGGCGGCCAGATCCTGGCCAAGCTGGGCGTCGTGGCGCAGCAGGTCGGCGGCGGCGACATCTACCCGGCGCTGGAACGCGGCACCATCGACGCCGCGGAGTTCAACGGCCCCTACGACGACGAGAAGCTCGGGCTCTACAAGATCGCGCCCAACTATTACTATCCGGGTTGGTGGGACGGCACCTCGCTCCAGCACTTCTTCATCAACACCAAGCGCTGGAACGACCTGCCGAAGCACTATCAGGCGGCGCTGACGGCGGCGGCGGCGCTGGCGAACATCGACAGCGTGGCGCGCTACGACGTGCTGAACCCGGCGGCGCTGAAGCGCGTTGTCGCCAATGGCGCCAAGCTGCGCGCCTTCCCGCAGGATGTGCTGCAGGCCAGCCACAAGTCGGCGATGGAGCTTTACGACGAGCTGTCGGACAAGAACCCGGCCTTCAAGAAGTTCTACGAGAGCTATCGACGCTTCCAGAACGATTCGAACCTGTGGCTCCAGGCATCGGAATATGCCTACGACAGTGCCACGCTCCGCCTGACCCGGCGCTGATCCGCCGTCTCTCCTTGCGATATCCCAGCCATGACCGGGCAGCGGCACAAACGCTCCCGGCCGTGGCGTCGTCGCGGCGTTCGCGACCGGCCTTCCGGGAGAAGCTGCCCCCATGACGAGTCCACCCCCCTCCCCCCTGATGACGGCCCTCGTGCGGGCCTGCCAACTGGTCGACGCGGTCACCGAGTGGCTGGGCAAGACGATATCCTGGCTAATCCTGCTGGCGATCCTGGTGTCGGCGGTCAATGCCGGCGTCCGCAAGCTGTTCGACGTCAGCTCCAACTCGTGGCTCGAACTGCAATGGGTGCTGTTCGCCGCCGTGTTCCTGCTCTGCTCCCCCTGGACGCTGCGGGACGACGAACACATCCGCATCGACATCGTCAACGCGATGCTGAGAAAGCGCGCGCGCGACGGCATCGACCTGTTCGGCCATATCGCCTTCCTGCTGCCTTTCAGCTTCGTGATGATGATCACCTCTTGGCCATTCGCATTCGCCTCCTTCACAATCGAGGAACAGTCGATGAACGCGGGCGGCTTGCCGCAATGGCCGGCGAAGCTGCTGATTCCGCTGGGCTTCACCGTGCTGTTTGTGCAGGGCCTGTCCGAGCTGGTCAAGCGCGCCGCGATCATGGCCGGCCATCTGGAGGATGCGAACCAGCGGGCCGGGGGTCATCAGGCGGCTGCCGAGGCCGAAGCCGAGAGATTGCTCGCCGCGGAGCGCGAGCGAGCCGCCCAACCCGACACCCTTCCAAGCCGGTAGACGCGCGATGAGCACGACCTTCCCCTCCCTTTCGACGCGCACCGCCCGGCTGTCCGTCATCTCCCTGCTGCTGCTGGCCGCCGTCGCCGTGGCGCTCTATGTGCTGCCGGTGCCGGGTGCCGGCGCGCTCGCTGAACAGGACGGCTGGCGCGGCTGGTTCGGCCACAACATGGCGCCGATCATGTTCGCCGTGCTGGTGGTCATGCTGCTGCTGGGCTATCCGGTCGCATTCGCGCTCGCCGCCAACGGCTTGCTGTTCGGCCTGATCGGCATCGAGCTTGGCCTGTTCCGCCCCGACCTTTTCCAGGCCCTACCGGAGCGCGTCTACGGCACGATGAACAACGACGTGCTGCTGGCGGTGCCCTTCTTCACCTTCATGGGGCTGGTGCTGGAGCGCTCCGGCATGGCCGAGGATCTGCTCGACACCATCGGGCAGCTGTTCGGTTCGATCCGCGGCGGCCTGGCCTATGCCGTCATCTTCGTCGGCGCCCTGCTGGCGGCGACAACCGGCGTGGTCGCCGCCTCGGTCATCTCCATGGGGTTGATCTCGCTGCCGATCATGCTGCGCTACGGCTACGACCGCCGTCTGGCGTCCGGCATCATCGCCGCGTCCGGCACGCTGGCCCAGATCATCCCGCCGTCGCTGGTGCTGATCGTCATGGCCGACCAGCTCGGCCGCTCCGTCGGCGACATGTACGAGGCCGCCTTCGTCCCCGGCCTGCTGCTGTCGGGCCTGTACGCCCACTACGTCTTCGTCGTCTCCATGATCTGGCCCAACTCCGCGCCCGGACTCCCTCCTGAGGCTATCGCCTACCGCGAGCCCAACGGCGCGCGCGGCGTCTGGCAGCTCGGCATGCTGGCGCTGTTCTCGGGAGCCGTCGCCTATTGGGTGATGGGCCGCACCGATGTGAAATCCGGCGCCGATTATGTCGTGCTCCTGCTGTCGGTGGCTGTGACTGTGGCCTTCCTGGCCGCCACCTTCAACCGGACCTTCGGCGCGCGGCGTCTGGTGCTTCAAACCGCGGTGACGGCGGTGCTGACGGCGGGAGCGGCGTGGCTGACGCTGAACGGCTGGTCCACCCTGGCCCTGATCGGCGATTCCGTCGCAGCCGGCGCGCTCTACGCCCTGGCCGTGGCCTTGGTGGAGCGGGCCAGCGGCCGGCGGCTGATCTCCCGCATGGCGGAACAGGCGACCTTCGTCATGGTGCCGCCGCTGGCGCTGATCTTCCTGGTACTCGGCACGATCTTCATCGGCCTCGCCACCCCGACCGAAGGCGGCGCCATGGGTGCCGTCGGCGCGCTGTTGCTGGCGGCGATGAAGAAGCGGCTGAGTCTCGACATGGTGCGTCAGGCCACCTACTCGACGGCGAAGCTGGCGGCCTTCGTGCTGTTCATCCTGATCGGGGCGCGGGTGTTCTCGCTCACCTTCTACGGCGTCAACGGCCATGTCTGGGTCGAGGAGCTGATGGTCTCCCTGCCGGGCGGACAGATGGGCTTCCTGATCGCCGTCAGCGTGATGGTGTTCCTGCTGGCCTTCTTCCTCGATTTCTTCGAACTGGCCTTCATCGTCATCCCGCTTCTGGCTCCGGCGGCCGACCGGCTGGGCATCGACCTGGTGTGGTTCGGCATCATCCTGGCGGTGAACATGCAGACCAGCTTCATGCACCCGCCCTTCGGCTTCTCGCTATTCTTCCTGCGCTCGGTGGCGCCGAAGCTGCCCTATATCGACCGCGTGACGAAGAAGGAAACCGCGCCGGTCCTGACCAGCCAAATCTATTGGGGGGCCGTGCCCTTCGTCGTCATCCAGCTGGTGATGGTGGCGCTGGTGATCGCCTTCCCGCAGATGGTCATGCATTACAAGTCCACCGCGGTCAAACTGGACGACAAGCAGATCGAAGAGCAGTTCCAGGGTTTGGGCAACAGCCTGGACGACGACATGCCGCCGCTGGAATTCAAGTGAGACAGGAAGGAATGACACCATGCGCATCGCCGTCGTAGGAGCCGGCGCCGTGGGCGGCGCGCTGGCGGGGTATCTCGCCGCGACCGGCCGGCACCAGCTTTCGCTGCTGGCGCGCGGGGAGCATCTGACGGCGATCCGCGAGCGCGGACTGGCCATCCAGACGCCGAAGGGAACGTTGACGTGCAGACCGCAGGCCAGCGACTCCGCCGCCGAACTGGGCCCTCAGGACGTGGTGATCGTCACCGTCAAAGGACACGGGTTGCCGGCGCTGGCGTCGTCCTTTCCGGCGCTCTGCGGCCCGGACACGCTGGTGGTGGCTGCGCAGAACGGCATTCCCTGGTGGTATCTGTACGGTGTCGGGAATGACGTGACGCCGGAGCCGCTGGACGTGGTCGATCCCGGTGGCGCCGTCTGGTCGGCCATCGGGCCGGAGCGGGTCGCCGCTTGCGTGATGGAGGTTCTCCCGGCCCGCATCGTCGAACCGGGTGTCGTCGCCCACACCGCCATGCCGGTGCTGGCCTTCGGCGCCCCCCGGCCCGGCGACCATGCCGCAAAGCTGGCGGCGCTGGCCGACTCCTTCAACGCGGCCGGCGCCACGGCCCGCCTGCCCGCCGACATCCGGGCCCCGCTGTGGAGCAAGCTGATGCTCAACATGGCGGTCGGCCCGACCAGTGTGCTGACCGGCGCCACCATGGGCGCCATGGAGCAGGCTCCCGGCATGGCCGCCGTCCAGGGCCGGCTGATGCGCGAGTGCCTGGCCGTGGCCCGTGCCTGGGGCGTCGACCTGCCCGACGACGTCGACGAGCGGCTCGGCCGCGGCAGCGGCGTCCCCGGCCACAAGCCGTCGATGCTGCAGGATTTCGAGGCGGGGCGGAGCATGGAGATCGACCCCATCGTGACCGCCGTCCTGGATTTGGCCCGCCGCCGCGGCGTGCCGGTGCCGACCATCGAGACGCTGTGGGCGCTGACCGCCCTGAAGGAGCGGGTGGCGCGCGCTGGCTGAGTCCGCCCGCCGCACCCGCCCTTGAACGAACAGAATTCCGGAGAAGACCCGACATGCCTTCCGATAACCGTCCAATCACCAACTTCATCGCCGGGAGCTGGCGTCCGGGCCGCGACCGGCTTGATATCTTCAATCCGTCGGACCTGGATGAGCTGGCCGGCTCCTACACGCTTGCCGGGGCCGACGACGTTGCGGAAGCGGTGGCCGCTGCCCGCAGCGCCCAGCCGCACTGGCGCGCCGCCACGGTGGAGCAGCGCTCGCTGGTGCTCGACGCCATCTCCCGCGCGCTGTTCGACGGCAAGGACGAGCTGGCGCGCATCGCCGCCGCCGAAGGCGGCAAGACCATCCCCGACGCCTTGGGCGAGATCACCCGCGCCGCCCATCTCGCCCGCTTCTTCTCGGCCGAGGCGCTGCGGGCGCCGGGCGAGACGCTGGGGTCGGTGCGTCCGGGGGTCGAGGTGGACGTGACCCGCGAGCCGGTCGGCGTCATCGGTCTGGTGACACCCTGGAATTTCCCGGTCGCCACGCCGATGTGGAAGATCGCCCCGGCGCTCGCCTTCGGCAACGCGGTGATCTGGAAGCCGTCGGAAAAGACCCCCGGCATCTCCATCGCCGTCACCCGCATCATCGCCGCGGCGCTCGAGGCGCACGGCATGCCGGCCAGCCTGTTTAATCTGGTGATCGGCGCCGGTCCGAATGTCGGCGCGGCGGTGGTCGATGCGGTGGACGCGGTGTCCTTCACCGGATCGGTCAACACCGGGCGCCGCATCGCCGTGCGCTGCGCCGAACGGATGATCCGGGTTCAGCTGGAGTTGGGCGGCCAGAACCCGCTGGTGGTGCTGGGCGACGCCGACCCGGAGCGCGCCGCTGAGATCGGCGTCAACAGCGCCTATTTCCATGCCGGGCAGCGCTGTACCGCCACCGGCCGCTTCATCGTCGAGGACAGCATCCACGACGCCTTCGTCGCCGCGATGGTGGAGCGGATGGCGGCGCTGCGCGTCGGCCACGCCCTGCTGCCGGAAACCCAGATCGGTCCGGTGATCGACGAGTTCCAGCTGACCAAGAACCTGCAATACATCGATACCGGCCTGAACGAGGGTGCCCGGCTGGTGTCCGGCGGCACACGACTGGAGCGGCCGACCCGCGGGTACTTCCTGGCCCCGACCCTGTTCACCGACACCGGCAACGCCATGACCATCAACCGCGAGGAGGTGTTCGGACCGGTCGCCAGCGTCATTCGCGTCAGGGATTACGACGAGGCGCTGGCCGTCGCCAACGACACCGATTACGGCCTGTCGTCGGGCATCATCACCAACTCGATGAAACACGCCCGCCATTTCCAGGCGAACATCCAGGCCGGCATGACCATGCTGAACCTGCCGACGGCGGGCGTCGATTACCACGTCCCGTTCGGCGGCCGGAAGATGTCGAGCTACGGCCCGCGCGAGCAGGGACGTTCGGCCATCGAATTCTACACCATCATCAAGACGGCCTACCGCGCGCTGTGACGCAGGCCCGAAGCCCAGGGAGAGCTCCCTTGCCGAACGACATCCTGACCACCGGACGCCCGGACTTCGCGACGGCCGTGCTCGCCCCCATCCGTGCCATCATCGGCGACCGCGGCCTGATCACCGATCCCGACACCATGAAGCCCTTCATGGAGTCCTGGCGCGACGGCTGGGTCGGCCGGTCGCCGGCCGTGGTGCTGCCCGACAGCACCGAAGCACTGGCCGCCGTCGTCCGCATCTGTGCCGAAACCCGCACGCCCATCGTGCCCCAGGGCGGCAACACCGGACTGACCGGGGCCAGCCAGCCGCATGCCGACGGATCGGAGATCGTCATCTCCACCAACCGGCTGAACCGCATCCGCGAGATCGACATCGACAACGATACGATGACGGTCGAGGCCGGCTGCATCCTCGCCAACATCCAGAACGCGGCGCGCGACGTCGGCCGGCTGTTCCCGATGAGCCTCGCCGCCGAAGGGTCGTGCCAGATCGGCGGCAACATCGCGACCAACGCCGGCGGCGTGCAGGTCGTGCGCTACGGCAACATGCGCAACCTCGTGGCCGGGCTGGAGGTGGTGCTGCCCGACGGCCGGATCTGGGATGGGCTGCGCGGCCTGCGCAAGGACAATGCCGGCTACGACCTGAAACAGATCTTCATCGGCTCGGAAGGCACGCTGGGCATCGTCACCGCCGCGGTGCTGAAGCTGTCGCCGCTGCCGCGCGCCACCGCCACCGCCCTGGTCGCCGTGTCGGCCCCCAGCGACGCCGTCGATCTGCTGACCCGCGCCAAGGGCGTGGCCGGCGACCGCATCGTCACCTTCGAGTTGATTCAGCGCGCCTGCATCGACGTGGCCCGCCGCCATGTGCCAGACGTGCCCGATCCCCTGCGCGACCGCTATCCCTGGTACGTGCTGGTGGAACTGGCCGACCAGGACTCCGGCAACCGGCTGGCCGAGATGCTGGAAGGCATCCTGGAGGCGGGCATGGAGGCCGGCGAGGTTCTGGACGGCGTGGTCGCCGCATCGAAGGCCCAGGCAGATTCGCTGTGGCGCATCCGCGAGGGCATCCCGGAAGGGCAGAAGCGCGAGGGCGTGTCCTTCAAGCACGACGTTTCCGTGCCGATCTCCCGCGTTGCGCGCTTCCTCGACCGCACCGACGCGGCGCTGGAGCGGGCCTGTCCGGGCATCCGCCCCTTCTCCTTCGGCCATCTCGGCGACGGCAACATCCATTACAACCCGATCCAGGCGGAAGGTGGCGACATGGCCGAATGGCGGGCGAAGCTGGCGACGGTCAACGCCATCGTCCACGACATCGTCGTCGAACTCGGCGGATCGATCTCGGCCGAGCACGGCATCGGCCGCCTGCGGATCGACGAGATGCCGCGCTACAAATCGCCGGTGGAATTGGAGATGATGGCGACGCTGAAGCGTGCCTTCGATCCGCACAACATCATGAATCCGGGAAAGATCCTGCATTCATCCGGAGTGGCGCCGTGACGTTCGACCATCTGAAGGACTGGATTGGCCGGGTGGAGCTGCGGACGGACACCGCCGCTGCCGCACCGCTGGCCGGGCTGGCCGCGACGCTGGACCACGACACCCCGCCCTGGCCGGCGGGGGAGTTGCCGCCGCTCGGCCACTGGCTGCATTTCCTCCCCAACGCGCCGCAGCGGGACATCGGCGAGGACGGCCACCCACGCAAGGGCGGCTTCCTGCCGCCGGTGCCGCTGCCCCGCAGGATGTGGGCCGGCAGCGACATGCGCTTCCTGGCGCCGATCCCCGTCGGTGCGGAGATGCGCCGCACCTCCACCATCGAATCGGTGGAGCACAAGGCAGGCCGGTCGGGCGAAATGGTGTTCGTCAGCGTGATGCACGAGATCGCGACCGACACCGGCGTCGCCATCCGCGAAAAGCAGGACATCGTCTACCGCGAAGCCGCCAAGCCGGACGAAGCGCCGCCCCCGGCATCCGCCGATCCCCTGCCCACAGCCGACTGGACCGGCAGCGTCACCCCCGATCCGGTGCTGCTGTTCCGCTATTCCGCCCTGACCTTCAACGGCCACCGCATCCATTACGACCGCCCCTACTGCCGGGAGGCGGAAGGCTATCCAGGGCTGGTGGTGCATGGACCGCTGACGGCAACCCTGCTGATGGATCTGGTGCTGCGCAATCTCGGCGGCGATTCCGGTGGCCGGCGGGTCGCCGGATTCCGCTTCCGCGCCCGCCGGCCGCTGTTCGACACCGCCCCCTTCTCGCTGAACGCGGCGGAAAAGGAGGGTGGCGAGATCGACGGATGGGTGGTCGGTCCGGACGGTCGGGTTGCGATGTCGGCCGACTTCGCGGTCACGCCATGAGCGCGCCGGTTCGAGACGGGGAATTTACCGACCAGCGGCCCCGCCGCAGCTGGCTGTTCACCCCGGCGACGCGCCCCGACCGCTTCGACCGTGCCGCGCGGTCTGGGGCGGATGTCCTGATCATCGACCTGGAGGACGCCGTGCCGCCGGCCGGCAAGGCGGCGGCGCGCGATGCGGCGTTGGCCACGCTGGCGACGAAGCCTGCCGCGCCGATCCTGCGGGCGCTGCGCATCAACGCGCCGGTGACTTCCGAAGGGCTGGAGGATCTGCTGGCCCTGGTGCGCCGCCCGCAAGACGGCGGGCCGGATTTCGTCATCGTGCCGAAGGTCGACAGTCCCGAGATGATCCTCTGGATCGACACGCTTCTGAGCGGAGCGGGCAGGCCCTTGCCGCTGGTGGCGCTGATCGAGTCCGCCCCTGGCATCGCGGCGGTGGAGGACATCGCCCGCGCATCGCCCCGATTGGCCGCCCTGTTCTTCGGTGCCGCCGACCTGTCCGCCGATCTGGGCTGCGCCACCGCGTGGGAGCCGCTTCTGTCGGCGCGTTCCCGGCTGATCAATGCCGCAGCGCTTGCGGGCATCGAAGCGGTGGATTCGCCCTTCTTCGATCTGACGGATGCCGCCGGGTTGCAACAGGAGGCCGCCGCCGCCCTGGCGCTGGGGTTCGGTGCCAAGGCGGCGATCCATCCCGGCCAGATATCCACCATCACCGCGACATTCACCCCGACCGAAGCCGAGATCACCCAAGCCCACCGCATCCTGGCGGAAAGTGCCAAGGGCGTCGCGGTGGTCGATGGCCGCATGATTGACGAAGCGATGGCGCGCAAGGCTCGCCGCATCCTGTCCCGCGCCACATGTGCAGACCAGCCGCAAGAGGACCGACTCCCATGAAAATCCTCGTCCCCGTCAAGCGGGTCGTCGACTACAACGTGAAGGTCCGCGTCAAGGCGGACGGCAGCGGTGTCGAGACCGCCAACGTTAAGATGAGCATGAACCCCTTCGACGAAATCGCCGTCGAGGAGGCCGTGCGCCTGAAGGAGGCCGGCAAGGCGACGGAGATCGTCGTGGTCTCCGTCGGCCCGACCCAGGCGCAGGAGACGCTGCGCACCGCTCTCGCCATGGGTGCCGACCGCGCCATCCTGGTGCAGACCGACGTGACCACCGAACCGCTGGCCGTCGCCAAGGTCCTCAAGGCCCTGGTCGAGAAGGAAGCGCCGGGGATGGTGATCCTCGGCAAGCAGGCGATCGACGACGACTGCAACCAGACCGGCCAGATGCTGGCGGCGCTGCTCGGCTGGGGCCAGGGCACCTTCGCCTCCAAGGTCGTCGCCGGAGACGGCACGGTCGCGGTGACGCGTGAGATCGACGGCGGTCTGGAGACGGTGGACCTCAAGCTGCCGGCGGTGGTCACCGCCGATCTGCGCCTGAACGAGCCGCGCTATGCCTCGCTGCCCAACATCATGAAGGCGAAGAAGAAGCCGCTGGAGACCGTCACGCCGGACGCGCTCGGTGTCGACGTCACGCCGCGCCTGAAGACGGTGAAGGTCGCCGAGCCGGCCAAGCGTCAGGCCGGCATCAAGGTGGCGGACGTCGCCACCCTGGTCGACAAGCTGAAGAACGAGGCGCGGGTGATCTGAGCGCCGGCCCCGGTGCCCCCACCCTAACCCTCCCCCGCTCTCGGCCGGCCGAAGGCCGGTCCGATCGCGGGAGAGGGAACTCCGCCGCTTCGCGACTAGCTTACGCCGCCAAGCGTCCTACCGCCTCTCCCGCGTAGCGGGGGAGGGATGGGGAGGTGGCAATCCGCATCCCGCCCACCCGCCAACCAAGGACCCGCCCCATGCCCATCCTGATCCTCGCCCACCACGACAATGCCACCCTCAAGCCCGCCACCGCCCATGCGGTGACCGCCGCCGCCAAGCTCGGCGGCGACATCCACATGCTGGTCGCCGGCCGCAACGCCGCCCCGGCCGCGGATGCCGCCGCCAAGCTGGCCGGCGTCGCCAAGGTGCTGCTCGCCGACGATGCCGCCTACGAACATGCCCTGGCCGAGCCGGTCGCAGCATTGCTGGTATCGCTCGCCCCTGGCTACAGCCACGTCCTCGCCGCCGCCACCTCGGTGGGCAAGAACGTGCTGCCGCGCGTCGCGGCATTGCTCGACGTGGCGATGATCTCCGACATCACCGCCGTGGTCTCCGCCGACACCTTCGAGCGGCCGATCTACGCCGGCAACGCCATCGCCACCGTGCAGTCCGGTGACGCCGTGAAGGTCGTCACCGTCCGCACCACCGCCTTCGAGGCCCCCGCCACCAACAACGGCGCTCCGGTCGAGAGCGTCGCCGCCGTCGCCGACCCGGCGCTGTCGGGCTTCGTCTCGGCGGAGCTGTCGAAGTCGGAGCGTCCGGAACTGACCTCGGCCCGCATCGTGATTTCCGGTGGACGCGGCATGCAGTCGGGCGACAACTTCCACCTGCTGGAGGCCATCGCCGACAAGCTGGGGGCCGCCGTGGGCGCCAGCCGGGCCGCCGTCGATGCCGGCTTCGTGCCGAACGATTACCAGGTCGGGCAGACCGGCAAGATCGTGGCGCCGGATCTCTATGTCGCCGTCGGCATCTCGGGCGCCATCCAGCATCTGGCCGGCATGAAGGACAGCAAGGTGATCGTTGCAATCAACAAGGACGAGGAGGCGCCGATCTTCCAGGTCGCCGACTACGGCCTCGTCGCCGACCTGTTCAAGGCTATGCCGGAGTTGCAGCAGGCGCTGTGACGCGGGGCAAACGCACGAAGGGCGAGCGTCCAAGCAGGGCGCAGACGATGCCGAAAGCCAGATCCATGGCGCCGCCGCGTCTATTCCGGGGCCAGCAGGTGGTCGGGCCCGATGGCCGGCACGTCGCTCACGCCGCACAGCGCCATCGACACGTCGAGTTCCCGACCCAGGATGCGGATGGCGCGGGTGACGCCGGCCTCTCCGCCTGCCGCAAGCCCATACACGGCGGCCCGTCCGACCAGACACGCCCTTGCGCCGCTGGCCAATGCCCGCATCACGTCTTGGCCGCTGCGGATGCCGCCATCGACCAGCAGTTCCACGCGGTCCCCCACGCTGTCGCGGATGCGCGGCAGCGCCGCGATCGACGAACAGGTGCCGTCGAGCTGTCTGTCGCCATGGTTCGACACCACCACCGCATCGGCCCCCATCTGCGCCGCACGCCTGGCGTCGTCGGGGTCCAGGATGCCCTTGACGACCCGTCCATCGCCTCGGCCAGAGCCTCGGTCAGGACAGCGGCAAGGCCGCCGCCGGCGCGGCTGCTCGACAACTCCACCAGCACGACCCAGGGCGACGGCTCCGACAGCGGATGGACGGCGCCCGGCAGATGGCGGACAGCGACCTCCAGGGAATAGGCGTTCATGATCTCGAAAGAGGACACCATGTCGCCGGTCCGCCGCCGCAGCCGGTCGAGCAGGCGCAGCGCCGCCAATGGATCGGCAACCGCCGCGACGGCGCTGGCGCTGTCCGTCACCTGCGGTTCCAGGGTCAGCAAGGCGGCGGTGATGATGCCCAGGGTCCCTTCCGAGCCGAGGAAAAGCTGCTTCAGGTCGATGCCGCTGTTGTCCTTGCGCAGGGCGCGCAGTCCGTTCCAGACGCGGCCGTCGGGCAGAACCACCTCCAACCCCAGCACCAGATCGCGGGCGGAGCCGTAGCGCAGCACCGACTTGCCGCCGGCATTGGTGGCGAGATTGCCGCCGATCTGGCAGGATCCTTCCGCTCCCAGGCTCAGCGGCAACAGCATGCCGGCGTCGGCCGCGGCGGCCTGCGCCTGGGCCAGAATCACCCCGGCCTCCGCGGTCATGGTGTAGGACAGCGGGTCGACGGCGCGGATGCGGTTCATGCGGCCGAGCTGGAGCAGGATCGCCCGCGGATCGTCGGGGATGGCGCCGTCGCTGAGCCCGGTGTTGCCGCCCTGCGGAACCACCGGGCAGCCATGCTCGGCCGCCATGCCGACCACGGCGGCCACCTCCTCCGTTGTGGAAGGCCGGGCAACCAGGGCGCACCGCCCCTCCACGCGCAGCGGCCCGCGGGTGAAGGGGGCGATGTCGGCGGGATCGCAGAGAACCGCGGCGGGCCCGAGCCGTTCGATCAGCCTGTCTTGCAAAGTTGGCATGATGGCTCCGGAGGAGTTGTGGTCACAGGTCGTCCGTCCGCAGGTCGCGGACGGTCAGCAGGTCGTCCACCGTCATCGCGAAGCTGTAGCGGTAGCCGTGGCCGACCCGCAGCGGGGCGAGGTCGCCGATCTCGCTCCACGGCGAGCGGCCGATCTCCAGCGTCGCCGGCCCCCGCCAGACCGTCGACATCGCGGTGTCGCGCACGCGCTGGCGCACCAGTTCGTGTACGTCGGGGCGGTCGCGCCGACCCTGATCGAGGCGAGGGAAATAGCGCATGTTGATCATGCGGGCGAGCATGGCGTTCGGCCGTTCGTCGGTCTCCTCTTCCAACCGCACCGAAGCTTCCACCAGCCGGCGGTCGCGATGGCTGAGGGTGCCGACGAACAGCCCGCCGGGACCGGTCGCCAGGGCCGCCGGGCTGGACAGCACGAAGCTGCGGCTCATGCGGATCAGGGCGTTGTCGCATAAATCCGGTTCGTGGTGCGGGACGTCGGCGCAGCCGGTATAGAGATGGGCTCCGCCGCCGAGTGCCCGCATGCCGTATAAGCACAATGAACCGCGCCGTCACCGGATCCCGAAGGCCAAGTACAAGGTCGAGAACTGGGGAGAGTACAACCGGGCTCTTCGGCAACGCGGGAGCCTTACGATCTGGGTGACACCCGAGGCTCTCGCGGCATGGACACCCGCCGTCACCGGCCGGAGAGGCCGTCCAGCAGCCTACTCGGACATCGCCATAGAGACCGGGATCATGCTGCGTTTGGCCTTTGGGCGCCCATGGCGGCAGACGGAGGGGTTGCTGTGCTCCATTGTCTAGATCCTCGGCATGGAGTTGCCAGTTCCTGATTACACGACGCCGGCCCGACGTAGCGCCCGCCTGTCACTGGCGGCCGCGCTGGTGAAGCCGATCGGCCCTATGACCGTGGTGATCGACAGCTCGGGCCTGAAGATGGTCGGGGCCGGCGAGTGGCATTTGGAAAAGCATGGCGGAAAGCCGCGCCGGAGCTGGCGAAAACTACACATTGCCATCGATCTGGACAGCGGTGACATCCTGGCTGCGGAGCTGACCACCACCGAGGACGGCGATGCCTCCCAGGTCGGCCCCTTGCTCGACCACATCCCCGGCCCGGTCAATGCGGTGCTGGCGGACGGCGCGTATGATGGAGAGCCCGTCTACCGTTCCATTTCCGAGCGGCACCCCACTGCCGCGGTGATCATCCCGCCCCGCGCCACGGCTGTGCCGGGCCAGAAGGCCGACACCACTCTCACTCAGCGCGACCACCACATCCAGCAGATCGTCGAGAAGGGCCGAATGAGTTGGCAGGCGGCGACCGGCTATGGAAGGCGCGCCCTCGTGGAAACCGCTTTCTTCCGCTACAAGGTTCTCATCGGACGGAGCCTCCGGGCCAGGAGTCTGCCTGCTCAGAAGATCGAGGCCCGGATCGCCTGCGCCGTCCTTAATCGGATGACCAGTCTCGGAATGCCGGTCTCACGCAAGCTCGCCTGAAACCCAGGAGATAGCGGGCAGCTTGCTCGCAGTCCGATTTATGCAACAACGCCCTTCTTGTGCGGTGATCCTGGGCCGAAATCTGGCCGTTTCTCACGATTTCAGGCTCCAGTCCGGCGATCCCGGCAACCCGACACTGACAATTGGTGAATGGTCAATCTATGGAAATAGCGTTCAATTATTCAACTCGTTTTATTAAAAGTGAAGATACACCGATATTATTACCTCCTATTCGTGGTTGATTTCTGTCTGTTGCCTTGGTCCAATTTAACCAATCTCATAACGCGCCGATATGTAAACGAAAATTGTTCCTTTTACGCAGATCCGCAAATAGCGATGCGATTGATTCGCATTATCTTGGGCATAAAATAGCAATTTAGAATATGAAACCGGCGATCCGATAAGTGTTATGCTTAAATTTTTTCTTACGTCCTACCCTTAGACAAAATACAATGCTGCTTATTCTGCAGGTGTTACGTTCGGCAGCCGGGTGAAGAAGCGCTGCCCAGAAGCCAAGTGCCGCATGCAAGGAGAGCGACCCCCGCCTTCAAAAGGCTCCAAGAGCCTGCTACCGCATTTGAGACCGCACTTCAAAGCGGAGTTTTCCATGACCGCGCAGTTGCCCTTGGATCCCGACAACCAGCCCATGGGCGCGACGGTCGTCCCCAACGGCAGTGGCGTGATCTTCCGCTGCTGGGCGCCACGGGCGGAGCGGGTGTGGGTGGTCGGCGACTTCAACGGCTGGATACCGGGCGACGCCAACCTTCTGAACGAGCGCAACGGCTTCTGGAGCGGCTTCTTCCCCGGCGTCAGGGCAGGAGCCCGCTACAAGTTCCGCGTCGATGGAACACTGCCGGAGGGGCCTCGCCTGAAACGGGATCCCTATGCCCGCGAACAGACCAAGGTGCCGCCACATCCCTGGAGCGACTGCGTCGTGGTCGATCCGGACAATTACCCGTGGCACGATGGCGGCTATCGACCTCCCTACTTCAACGACATGATCATCTACCAACTTCATGTCGGGACCTTCAATGGGCCAGATCGGGAGAATCGGGTCGCAAAGTTCCTGGACGTGCTCGGCAAGCTCGACTATCTGGTCGCGCTCGGCGTTAATGCGTTGCTCTTCCTGCCCGTCGTCGAGTTCATGAGCGAACGCAGCCAAGGCTACGAAGGCTCCGACATCTTCTCCCCAGAGCAGGACTACTGCGTCGATGAGGGAGAGGTTGAGAACTACCGCCCCCTCGTGAACGGTTTCCGGCAGCGCGTCGGCCTGCCACCGGTGGACGCGAAATTCCTCGCGAGCCAATCGAATCAGCTCAAGCTTCTGATCGAACTCTGCCACCTCCATGGTTTGGCCGTCCTTTGCGACGTCGTCTACAACCATGTCGGTGCTTCCGTCGGCGGGGCACAGGGCGTCGAAGGCATTTGGAACTTCGAGCAATGGGACATGAAGCACGACCACGACAGTTATCTCTTTTCGGACCAGGACCATAGCGGACCTTGCTGGGACATCGATTGGAAGGTGATGTGCCGCCAGTTCCTCATCGACAACGCTAATTTCTTTGTCCGTGAGTATCACGTGGACGGTTTCCGCTTCGACGAGGTCAGCGTCATCGTCGACATCAACCGGATGCACGGCTGGGAGTTCTGTCAGCAGATGACCAGCACCCTGAACTATGTGAAGCCGGGCGCCCTCAAGATCGCGGAATACTGGCGCCCCGGTCCCGACCCCTGGATCGTCGGCCAGGAGTACGGGCACGCGGGGTTCGATGCCTGCTACCACAATGGGCTTCGCGAGGCGATCCGCGACGCGCTGAAGGCCGCCTCCTGGGGAATGGGCAGCAGGGTGGACATGTCCCGCATCGCGCAAAACCTCTGGCCGCCGGGGTTCGAGCAGTCCTGGCGCTGCGTGCAGTACATCGAGGAACACGACACCGTCTATCACAACAATGGGGACCGCATTCCGACACTGGCCGCGCCGCAACAGACGCGGAGCTGGTGGGCCGTCAGCCGGTCCCGGGTCGCCAACGGCCTCCTCATGACGGCACCGGGGATCCCCTTGATCTTCATGGGGCAGGATTTCCTCGAGGACAAGCGCTGGGCCGACGACCCCAGGGCAAACCCTGGTCAGTTCATCTGGTGGAGCGGGCTCGACAGCGGACGCGACCGGGCGATGGTCAACTTCCATCGTTTCATGGAGCAGTTGATCTGGACGCGACGCAACCAGCCGGCGCTGCGGGAGGGGAAGCTCAATGTCCTCCATTGCCGGGACGATGGTCGCGTCATCGCCTTTCACCGATGGGTCGAGGGATATGGGCACGACGTGGTCGTGGTGGCGAGCCTCAACGACCAGACGTTCCAGTCCTATGAGCTGCCGTGGCCGTCGGGCGGGCACTGGCGCGAGATCCTCAACAGCGACGCCTACGACGACTATCAGGCGAGCGGGAATTACGGGGGGGTGAGCGGCTGGTGGGGCGGACGGGATGGCATGCCGGCCAGCGCCCGGATCGTGTTGCCCGCGAATTCGCTTCTGATCTTCGCACGCTGACGGGAGCGGAACGATGTCGGAAATCCTATTCTACAGGTTGATGTGGAGGATCCAGACGGAGGGTCGGCGACTTCCCCTGCCCTGGTGGGTGCAGCAATATTTCCGTTCCTGGACGGATGCCTATGACGGTGGATTGTTCGACACGCGCGAGATCTCTTTCGCCTCCAACGCGCTTTATCGATATTGGAACATCGTCGGGGTGAAGGATCGGCGGCAGGAATGCCTGATCGGCCAGTCCGGGGAAGTGGAGCCGGTCTACGACGAATATTCCCTGGGCTTCTTTCTCTTCGACCCGGCCACCCGGCAGGCCGACTACCCGCAGTATCCCGACTTCACCCGCAACCCGGCCGCGCTGACCCAGGGCTGGGAACGGGGATATCTGCCATGCCTCATCACCAGCTGGGACAGTGTGCTGGGATACCGGGTCGAACAGAAGGTCCTGGCCACGACGGCCGGGCCGGAGCAGAAGGACGCTGTGCTGGTGCGGTTCCGCGTTCAGGCGTCCCGCCCGTCGCCGGGACCTGTCTGGCTCGTGCTGACGGTGACGCCGGCCGGACCGACCGGTTTCCGCCGGGAGGACCGCGCCAGGCGCAGTGCTGCCGACCGGCGGCTCGTCTGGTTGCGCTATCGCCCCGGCGAGCGGCAGGTGGAGGTCAACCGCATCTGGGGACCGACCTTCGACAGCGATCCGCAGCGCTTCGGCCTCTACGGCAACGGCGGCGCGCCGGACCCCGCCTTCTATCTCCGGGTCAATCCGTACGAGGAGCTGCTGAGGCACGGCGCGCTGAACGGCTGGGACACGGCGACCGACATCGAGGGCGGCTATTGCCAGGGAGCCTTCGCCTGGAACGTGGCGCCTCCCGCATCCAACGGCGCCTTCACGCTGGACGTGCGCCTTCCGGTCGGGGATTTCAGGGGAGAGGGCGACCTGAAGGCGCTGAGGGCGGCGCCGGCCGACGAGCGGGAGGACGCCAACCGCGATTTCTGGACGGGCAAGCTGGACAGGAGCGGGCTGCAGGCCCGGTTGCCGGGACCTGTGGGGCATCTTTGGAGTCTCTATCGGATCTGCCGGGCGACGCTGCTGATTCTGTCAGACGACGGCGCAATCCACCCCGGCCCGACGATCTACGACTCGTTCTGGATCCGCGATTCCTCGGTGGAGGGCATCGCCTGCGCGCTGGCGGGCGACCTGGAGCTGCCGGAGACCCAGTTCGGACGGCATTATACCACCCGTGAGACATTCCATAACCAGGAGCCGGGCACCATCGGCCCCGCCCGTAAGCACGGGTTCTTTGGTGGCGAACACGAACAGACGGACCGGGAGTGGGACAGCAACGGCCAGGCGCTTTGGGCCTTCGGCCGCTTCGACCGCATCCGCGGCACCGGCTACGGCTTTGGCGCATCGATGCTCACCCCCTACGTGATGGAGGGAGCGCGCTGGATCCGCGACAATCGTTCCGCTTTCGGTCTGCTGCACGACGGCTGGAGCGCGGAGCATCTGGGCGACAAGGGCAAACCGCATTATTGGGATGATTTTTGGGCGCTGGCCGGTCTGTGGGAAGCCGCCCAACTCGCCCAGCGACTTCAGGCCCCGCACGCGGGTGAGCTATGGGACATTTACGACTCCGTGCGGATATCGACGGCTGACTCGATCCGCTGGGTGCTGGGCGAGCAGCGTCGGCAGGGATGTTGGCAGACCTTCATCCCGACCGGCCCGGCCGACGTGGGGCGGCTCGACTCCACGCTGATCGGCACGGTCGCGTACTTTCATCCCTGCCGCCTCTACATGGGCGCCAAGCTCGGCCCCGACATTGATCTCGCCGCGCGGCTGACGCTGGAAACGATCTGGGCGCACTTCATGGACGAGGGTGGATTCCGCCACGATTCCGCCTGGCGCGCCTACGGCCCGTACCTGACGCTGCAACTGGCCCACGCTTTCCTGCTGGTCGGCGACATCGCCCGGATGGACCAGTGCCTGTTCTGGTCCGTCGACCGTGCCGCCTATGCGAAGATTCGAGCCTTTCCCGGTGCGGCCTCCGGCTGGCAGGTGGTGCAAGGCGCGTGGAACGAACAGCATTGCTATCCGATTGCCAAGGATTTCGCCCGACCGGTGGATGACTGGTGGTACATGGGCGACATCCCGCACGGCTGGGCCGCGGCGGAGTTGATCACGCTGGTGCGCGACATCCTGTTCTTCGAGGCCGACGAGGATCGTAACCCCCATGTTTGGGTCGCTCCCGGACTTCCCCCGCATTGGCTGGCTGGCGACCAGACGGTGGCCGTTCACGACGCCCCGACCCTTTTCGGTACGGCCTTCGGATACACCCTGCACCACCACGCCGGCACGAAGACCATCGCCATCGACTTTGACCAGCCTCTGCCGGACCACATTCCCTACGTCTACCCCTGCCGGCTCGGCACCGTGCTGTCGACGCAAGCCGACGGCCGGCCACTCCCGATCTCCGGACCGGAGGTCTGGATCCCCGGAGGAACGCGGAATGCGAGCATAGCGTATGGATGACGGGGAAGCGGAAGCACCGACATGCGCGGTCTGGAGGAGCAAAGCTACAGCTATTGCGTCGTGTCGTCCACCGGCCGCGATTCGCCGGATGCGCGCTTGTCATCTCAGAAACAAGAATGCACATTTTTAAACCTATATAAAAAGGAAACAATGAAATATAAAATAAAACTTGGAACTTTCGGACAGCTCATGCAAAAATCAGGCGATTTACTAGATTAGTGCCGAAAAGTATTTTTGGTGGTTGACGACCCATGCGCTGCCGAATTAAGCTTTTTCATCATTTCTTCCGGCAACGGTTGCCGCAGGGACTTTCCCAGAGGGTGTCATGCACTTCGAGGACAATGTGCTTGTCCGACTGGGGGATCCCAGCCAAAGGGCGTCTCTGTTCGGCGACGAGGTCGGCGAGCGTCTGGCGCGCGCGACCTTCGGCATTGTGCCCAATCCGGGCGAGACCTTCCCCCTGAAGATCGACAATGTGGTGCTGGCCGTGCCGCTCGAGCTTGAAACGAGAATGGAGACCGTCGGCCATCTGGATTGGACGCAGGGGCGCTTGACGGGTGAAGCGGTGCTGAGAACCGGCTGGGCCGAAGCACCGGTCGCAGCGGCTCTCCTGGAGGGCACAGTGACCGTGACGATGGCCGGTTCACTCGGCCGCATATCAGAGGTGCGCACCGCCCCGATCCCGCTGCCGACGCTAGCCGAACTGGACGGTCCGGCCGGGCCGTTGGCCGACCCCGCCGCACGGGAACGTGCCAGACGCATCGCTCTCGGCCTCCGGCTGGTCGGCAACGGCACCGGCCTCAACGATGACGAGCTGTCGGATCTGATGGCCCGCTGGCTTGCCCAGCAGGGCTATTCGCAGATGGTCGAATTCATCGAAGCTGCCGGCCCACCGTCCGGTGCGGCTTTCGGCGTGACCCTGCAGTTCGACCTGCTCGACGCCGCTCCTCCAGTCGCCCGCGCCGTGCCGTTCAGAGCCGCCGCCCTCGTGCGCGAGGCGACGGACAGCGTGTCCTGGTTGCAGGCGGCGCTGGCAGAGATACGGCGGCTGAAGCGCGGCATGCTCCAGCAGCCACTGGCCACACCCCCGCTGGACGGCATCGCCCCGCGCGATCCGGTGCCCGTTTTCCTCTTCGTGCCGAAAACACTGTTCGAGGATGCCGGGTGGCCCGGCGCGTTGCCGGGCGCGTCCGCCGAGGATCGGGTCAAGCAGAGGATGGCGACTGCCGCCGGGTGGCTCGCCGGCGAGGGTGTCGTGCTCGTCTCAGTCTGAACACTCCATGCGGGTGGGGACGCAAAGGGAAGGAGAAGGCGTACATGGAAGTCGCTTATCCCTATGTGGACGTCACTGTCGACCTGAAGGGACTGACCCCGGTCGCTGTCCGCGAACCGGGGGTCGTCGCGGTTGTCGGCATGGCCAACGCCGGTCCGGACGAAACGCCCACCGTCGTCGACAGCATCAAGGGCGTGAAGGAAACGTTCGGCGACGGCGGCGACCTGTCGCCTTCCCTGCAGCTCGTCCTCGCGCAACGGCCGGCGGCTTCCCGGGTTTACGGCCTCAAGGTCAAGAACGACGATGAGGGCGGTTGGCGGTATGCCTTCTCCGTTCTCGAAGGCGTGAAGGATGTCACCTTCGTCGGAGCGGCGAACCGACCGATACGCCAACTCGCCGCCGGCACTCTCGACGTCGTGGCGCTTCTCAAGAAGCATTGCGAGGACGCCAGCAACGACGGCTCGGCCCGTATCGCCGTGAGCTACATCGATCCGGCCATCGGCCGGCCCGGAGGAAAGACTTACGCCGATGCGGTGGTCCCGCTGGCGGACAATTACAAAAGCGATCAGGGGCGCATGATCGTGTTCGCCGCGCGGGGCGCCACGGTCGACGGCGGCGCCAAGGCGGACGTCGCCGCAGCCGGAATGTCGCTGATCGCCGGGCTCAGGCCAGAGACATCAATCCTGCTGAAGCAGGTGCTGGGACTGAGGCTGGCCCCCAAGGAGCAGTTCTCATCGAAGGAAATCAAGGATCTTGCCGCCCAGCGCATCGTGCCGATCATCGATCCGCCCTTTATTCCCGGCGGCAGTCTGCATCTCGGCGAAGGCACCACACTGACCGACAACGACATATTGGCGTATGTCGATGTCGTGCGGCTGCTGGACGACATGACTTACAGTCTGAAGGCCAATCTCATCGGGCTGATCGGCGATGCCCGGATCACCCGGTCGGGGCTCTACGCGGTGCAGCGTACGCTGGAGGGTGTGCTCGACGGCTATGTTCTGCGCCAAGCGATCACAAGCTACCGCATCCTCATCGATCTTCTGCAGATCCTCGAGAAGCCGGAAGGCACTTGGACCCAGAACGAGCGCCAGCGCGTATCCGCCGCCCGCAACGCCCGGAACGTCGCCATCGAGGTTCTCGTGGTGATCGGGCCGGCGATCCACAAGATCGTTGTCGCCCTCAAGCCGACCTACGCAATGCCGGAGGCCACCGCCTAGGGTGCGGTCGGTTCGGACGGACACGTCTGAAGCGTGACTCGCACGGAAAATCAAATGCGCAGAGTCTGCCAGATGCTTCAACGAGCATCTGGCAGACTCTCAGGGAGAATTCGTGCCATGGATCTCGTCAATTGGAAGTCGCGCCTTGCCGTCAAGTACAAGGCGGAAGGCGGGCAGGAGAAGCTCATCTCCCCCATCGACAGTTTTCAGCCGTCCTTCGCGCTCAACGCCGAAGCCCTGCATTCCTGCGAATGCACCCACATAGGCGTTGTCTACAGCCCCTCGCAGGTGACGTTCTCGATTTCCGTCAAGGCGATGGGCACCGCCGCGGCGGAGCTGATGATGCTCGCCATAAAGGGAACGCCGTTCGACATCGTGCTGGTCGAGAATGATGGCGGATTCGACTGGGTGTTCAAGGAGGTCGCACTCAGCCACTGCGTCATCACCAGCACCTCGCCAAGCAACGCGACGATCGCCGGAGCCCCCGCCGCAACCTTCTCGGGCTTCTCCCTGATCGGTGCGGTCAGTTCGCGAGCCGGTTCCGCCAAGGTCGGCATGGTCGAAGGGTGACCCGGTCATGGCGGACGACCCTCTTTTCCTAGCCGGGGGCACGCCCCCGCAGCAGAACGAGCCGAAGCGCGTCGTGCGCACCGGCTTGGCCGTGGTGCATGAAGGCGAGACGGTCTATCCGGCGGAGGGTTCGGAAGCGGACATCGTCGCGTTCGAGGTCGGGGACCGGGCGGTGCTGGTCTATTACCCCGTCCATGTCGAAGTGCGCCTGGCCGAGTTCGACGCCCGACAGGTCTCCGACATGATCAAGGACGCCTTCGCCGAATTCACCGGCCACATCGACGGCATGGAGGTCACCTGACCATGGCGCCGACCGTCGTCGTCCCGATCCGTGTGGTGATCGACAGCGGCGTCCGGGACCGGGCGCCGGAACTGATCGGGGACGGCATGACAGCGGCGCTGGACGCCGCCTTGTCGCGGGCGGCCCGGGACATCTTCGCCGACGCGATGCCGGCGGTCGCGACGGGACCGACCTTCACCTGGACCGGCGATGGGCTGGCCATGCTCGACGAGCGCCACCGCAGCCGGGTCGAAGAGGCGATCGGGGATCTGATCACTCAGGCATCGCGGCGGGCCGGCATCGCCGCACCGGGCCGCAGGGGAGCTGCCGCCGGTCCGCGCGAACGGCCGTCCGAGCCCTACGACCCGGACCGGGATCTGGGCGATGCCTATCTGGTCGACAGCTACAACGGCGCGAAGACGCCTCGCGCGCGCCAAGTGCTGGGCAAGTCGGGCACGAAAGGCGGCGGGAGGCGGGCGGCTACACCACGGTCGGCCCAGCGAATCCCCCTCAGGAGATTTGCCACTCACGAGGAAGCATGCCGCGGGCTGCGCGTTCCGCTGCTCGCCGCCTTGCGGAAGGCCGGGCGTCCGATCCCCTTCCAGGGAATTTTCGGCCTGCTCACCGGCGGCGACCCAACCGACACGCTGGCCCTGTTCAACGGCACGGTGATGGAAGACGGCATCCGCGCGGATCATCTGTACAGCGACCGGTACGTGTTCACCGGGGTGGCGATCGGCAATGATTTACAGGCCGAGCCGCCGAAATTCTCCGGCCTTGTGGAGCCGGAAACCCAATCCTTTACGATCAGGAGGATCGGCGGCCCGTTCAGCACGATCAACGACGCCGCCAAATTCATCGCCAGCCAGCGGCCGGATAAGGAGAATGTCACCAAAGCTTACCTCGACCGCGTCGGCAAAGTCGTCTTCAGCGATTGCATCATTTACAAGCGCGAAGACGGCGCGCTGTTTCTTCTTCGCAGGAATATTGATACCGATCTCATCGTCGTCGCTTACCTGAGCGAGAACGTGCATCTTGCCGGGGAAGACAGGGACGAGGCCGGCGGTGGAGGGACGGGCGCGGAGCGGCCGAAAAAAACGCCGGTGGCCGGGGGGGCCTTGCCGCAGGCCAGTGCGAGCGAAGGCGAAGAGTGCCGGTGCCCTGTCACGCTCTTCGAGGCGGGCACCCATATCGAGGTGGCGACCGGAACCGGAAGGGGCGTGCGCGTCTCGCTGGAGCCCTTCCAGTGCGAGCCGGACGTCACGAGGCTGGGCGAATTCGGCGAGGCGCTGCGGACGACGATGCGCCGGATCGCTGCGTCGCTGGACATGCCCGATACGGACTACCGCTATGCGGCGAGCTTCGCGATGGGAGCGCTGGAGGTACTGATAGGCCGCAGCCTCCAGGCCAAGACTCTCGGGTGCGGCGAACCGGAGAAGGTGACGCCCGTCGGCGACGGAAACGGCGATCTTGGCGAAGCGAACATGACGGCGGGCCCTTCGCCGGCATTGCAAGCCCTGCGCACGCTTGCCGGGGCGGCGGAATTGCTCGACGACCTCATCGATCGGATCACCCGCACCTACATGAACAACCTGCGCCTCGACGGCGGTGGCAAGACCTGCGCGCTGGGGGCGCCCTGGGTGGGGCATTTCCTGAGCCGCGTCGTCGGACCGCAAGGGGACATGTTCCAGCGGCTGTTCGCCGACGCCTGCTCGGTCTGCCTTCTCCAGGCGCTTGAGGCCTCGAAGACGATGATCGGTGCGCTCCTGGCGGAGAGATTCGAGATCGAGTTCCAGAAGGTTTATCCGGCCATGCGCGGCCTCCTTGCGACCGCCGCCCGGCTGGAGGAGCTGCGCGCCCGCCTCATTGCCGCGGAAGGGCGCAAGATCGACGCCATTCTGCCTTCGGGTCCGTTTCCCAACATCGTTGACCAGATCGGGCGGACGGTGGACCGGGTGCCGCCGCCGCGGTCGCTCAATGAAGCCAGACATGCGGTCGAAGCCAAGCTGTCCACCGCCTACGGTGCATGGCGGGACGTCAAGGACCATCTCAACAGCCGGATACTCGACTGGGGTTCCGACATCGCCGCCCGCGCCAAGGTGGTCGGCACCGTCGAATATCTCCCGGACGGCAAGGTCGTGATACGCGACGAGGCGAACCACCTCTGGACGCGCGAAGAGCTGGAGAGCGCGATCGCGCTGCGAACCGGGATCGCGGCGCAGCTCAGTCCGCTCGTGAAGCACATGCGCAACCTGCGCGGCACCTATGCCGCCTTCACCTCCGGCGAGGAAAAGGCCCGCGCCTATTTCCGTTCCGTCTTGGAAAGCATGCAGTCGGGCAACAGCACGGCCATCAGGAAGGTCATGGACAAGGATGACTTCGCCGTCGAGGTCGGGCACATCGTCGAGCGCAAGGGCGGTGCCGGCTACGAACTTCAGGGCATCCACCGCGTCGCGTACCGTGCCCTGGAGCCGGGCTTCTCCAACAAGGCGTATCTCGACCAGGGCAGCCAGGGCAAGCTGCGCACCATCCAGGTGACCGCCGAGTTCCTGGTCGTCGTCGAGCTCGGCGTCACCATCACGCTCGGCATGATCTTCGCCCCGCTGGGGCTGGCCGCCGGCGCGGTATTCGCCGTCTCCCGGCTTCAGACCGCGCTGTCGCACGCGGCACTCGCGGAAGGGCTCGTCGACGCCGATGCCGTCATCAGCGCGGCCGAAGCGGAGCTGGAGCTGTTCTTCTCGATGATCGAGATCGCCCTGCTGATCGCGCCGGAACTGCCGCAAATGGCGCGCGCAGCCAGGGTCGTTGCCAGTGCCCGGGGCGAAATCAAGGCGCTCGTCGCAAAGGGAGGCGCCGGAGCCGCCGGCACGCTGGGGCGGGGAGCCACGCAGAGGGTGCTCGACCACCTCGCTGTCGAACTCGGCGACAGCATCGTGCCGAAGCTTCTGGTGCAGATCGGCATGGCGAAACTGCTGCCGGCCATCATGGACAAACTGTTCGAGCCTCTCGCCGCCGCAGCCCAGAAGGAGGCGATGCTGGAGGGCAGCTTCGAGACGGTCCTGGCCCAGATGATCGAGGCGAAGGGCACCGACGCGGTGGCCGCCCTGCTCAAGGAGATCGAGAACGAGGGCTTCGGTGAAACCCCGCCGCAAACCGGAGCGGCCGCGCCTGCTTCGCCCCCGGCCAAACCCCGCGAGCCCCCCGCCGAAAAGCCCGTTTCACCGGATAATTTCATCGAGGGTCTTGGGCATCCGACCTATGAAATCCGTCTGGACGAGCAGGGAGGCGGGTCGTGAGGATCGAGGTCCTGGATCAGCACATGGCTCCCATGGGGTCGGGAATTCGGACGGCCGTGGAAAGCTGCGTCCACGCGCAACAGGTCATCGCCTATCTCAGCCGGCCCGGCGGCCGCATGACCAACGCCATGGCGAAGCTCGCGGTCGAACTGATCGCGTTCAAGCTCGTGCGCAAGGGCATCGGCAAACTGAGTCTGGCCGGCGAAAAGGCGCTCAAGGAGGTGTTCGCGATCCAGAAGGAAATCCTTGAACTGCAGGACGGCATTCTCAAGACGGTCAGCGACAACAACAAGCAGCTCTCAGGCAAGATAGCCGACATGCTGCCGAAGCTGCAGGAAAAACACGCCAAGCTTGAACAGGTGTTGGCCAAACTCTACAAGGAGCCGGTCACCGACGATTTCGCCCACACCGGCGAGAAGGCGCTCACGCCCGTCCCGCCGGAGGAACGGTCGCCGGTCCGCCCGCGCGAGCTGGATTATGTCGATGAGCTCGGCCGGAAACGCAGTCGCGCCCAGCGCAGAGGCCTGACGCTGGTCGAGAAGCTCGGCGAATTGGTGAATGAATGCCCATGGTTCAAGACGGGCTCCGGCGGGAAGGCCGGTACGCTGACGGTCGGCGGCAAAACGTTCAAGGTGTTGCGGGCCCTCCGCTTCGAGGGCGCGGAAGGTGCCGTGTTCATCTTCGATCTTAGGGACACCAGCGTGGCCGGCGGCGTCCGCCGCGCCGTCCAGACCAGGATCGAAGGCAAGCTGAGCGTCCAGCTGGAATTCACGGTCCTCAAGGTGCCTTACGGAAGCAAGCCGATCGTCGGACATTTGCTCCACGCCAATCATGTGGTCTCGGACGTGCCCATGAACGCCTTCAGGGTCTTCGGCGAAGCCGGCGGCCTCGGCTACTCCTATGAGAAATGGTGGACGGTCTTGTTGAGCAACAGCAGGGCGGGCACCGCGCATCAGAGGGTCACCGCGAGACAGCAAACCCGCCTCCCCGACATGAGAAAATGGGCCGACGATGCGCAGAGGGCATTCAAGGCCGCGATCAAGTTCAACAAGGAGAGCGGCAAGCCGGGCGGGCCGGCGCTCTCGGATTTCAAACAGGATCTCAGGAAGTTCTCCTTCGCCAAGCTGCTTGAGGAGGCCGCCGGGGATCTCGACGCGGCCGGGGTGTCGCCGTCCGAAAGGCAAGCCGCGCTGGATGCCTTCCGCCAGCAGGCCCGGAACGAAATCCTTCCCCTACTCGAAAAGAAGCTGCACCCCGAGCATGTCAAGGCGATCGCGGAGGGGCTATGATGGCGGACGATCGCACAGCAAGGCTGACGGCAGCCCTCGACCGCCTCCGGAACCGGGGCGCGCTTCGGCAACCCGTGCCCACGCCCGACGACATCGCCGATGCCGAAGCGGACGCGGGCGGGCCCATGCCGGCCGCGCTCCGGCAGGTCTTCGGCCGTGCCGACGGCATCGATTTCGGCGACGTCGACATCGTCGATCTCGACACCTACGTCTCCTTCAACGAACTGCCCGACCGTTTCACGGAACTGCCGGAGGCGGTGATCTTCGGCTCGGACGGTGGCGACGGGGTCTATTTCCTCGATCCCGGAAACGCCCTCGGAGAAGGTCCGGAGACGGTGTACTTCGGATTGCTCGGAGCGCTGGCGGCCGATCTCAGCCGGCCGGTCGCACCGGATCTCGCGGAGTTCGTCGATCGCGCCGCGAGCCGCACGCTGCCCAAGGACGCGGCGAACCTTGAGCAGATCGCCATGGAGCGGCTGTTCTCCACCGTCGGCAAGCGACCGGAGCGCATCAATCTCCGCGCCCCGCTGGACTACCTGAGCCGCATCGACCCCGCCCTGGACGTGGTGTCGTACGGCCCCGGCCTGTCGGCATTCTACGAGCACTGCGACGGGCTCGCCATTCCCGCGGAGGATGTGGACGTGGTCGGCATGGAAGGGGTCACGGCCGTCGCGTCGACGCTGAATGCACAGGGCAGGCCCGGCGCACTCGACATCGGGCGCATCGGCAACCGGCGCCTGATCGTCACGACCGGTACCTGGCGCAACCTTCCTGGCGGCCGGCTGATGGTGGTCGGCGCGGGCGAGAATCCCGCGCAGGCCGCGCCGCTCGGCCGTTTCACCGACGTCCTGCGGGCCTGGATCGAAGGCGGAGGCACATCATGAGCCGCGTCAGCTTCCTGACCGACACCAACTCCGCGCCGGTCTTCATCACCGACGGCACGCCGCTCCTGTCCGTCCGGCTGTTCGCCGTCACGGCGGTGACCCAGAGCGCGTCCTACCAGCTGTCGCCGCTCGGCTCCTCGCTCGCCCGTGCGTTGGTCGACACCCATTCCGACCGCATCTCGCTGAGCGGCCTCCTGGTCGGCGAAAGCCGGCAGGCGGACAAGCTCAAGCTCGAAACCATGGCCGAAAGCGCCATGCGCGGCTCCCTGGCGGGTTTCCTGACCATGGGCCTGCTCGACGGGCTGATCGTCACCACTCCCCTGGCGATCCGGACCAACATGTTCATCGAATCGCTCAACTTCACGGTTTCCGCCGCCAAGATCGGCGTCATCGACGTCTCCATCACCTTCCAGCATGTGCCGCGCCCGGCAACGGCGCCGCTGTCCAAGGTGCTGGACATCGTCAACTGCGCGGTGCCGCTCAAAGGCGCCATAGAGAGCATGCCATGATCGATCCAGCCATCTATCTCGACGTCCTGCAGGACCGTGGCGGGATTGTCCGGCCCGATCCGATAGCCGGCCTCACGACCGTGCGCAGCGAGGGCTTCCAGAGCCTGCCGCTGAGGCTGGCACTCGATGCCACCTACGAAGTCGTCCTGATCGTACCGACAGGGACGGCCCGTCTGTGGACCGACGCCCCGGCCGACGCGCTGGTCACCTCGGCCGAGTTCGACCGTCAGCCGGTGGCCTCCAGCCAGGTGGAGCAGGTGCGGCTGGACCGCGGCGCCCGCCTTCTGGTCATGGGTGGCCGGCGTCTGCTCGGCGCGCTACCGCCGTCTCCGGGCAGCCGGCACCTCCTGCCGATGACCGGCGCAGCGGAATTGGAGATTGCCGTCCTCGACTACCGCATCGACACGGTGGCGATGCGCGGCGGGGTCAGCGCGGGAACCAGCCTGGCCATGGGCTGGCGACTCCTGGAGCCGGTGTCGTCGTACCATCCGCCGCCCGTCCCGAAACGTGTTCGCGACCAGCTGAGCGTGGAATTCTGGTTCCAGCAGATCTAGGACGATCGCCATGCAGTCTCCGGAATTTGCGGTCACGGCGGGATGGCGCCTCTCCATAAGGCGCAGGACGGTGCAACCGAACGGCGCCGCCAAGGACGAAGACCTCTTCGAGTTCACCAACGACAGCGTGAGAGCTGAAATCAAGACGACGCGCATGCGCGGTCTGGAGGGGGGAGCCACCGAAGTGCGTCTTTCGGGCCTGCGGCGCCCGACGATCGAGAAGCTGCTGCACGAGGCCGTCAACAAGGCGGCGGCCGGGAGCTTCCTCGTCGGCAGGCTGCACCTGTACTGGCACGGCCGGGTGCCGCTGCCGGGGGTGGGCGAGCTGGTGTCGGCGGTGGCCAGCCTCACCGGCGCCGATGCCGGAGACGACACGCTGGCGGTCACATTCGCCATCACCGAAATGACCCCCGACGTCGATCAGGTGCGCTACGCTCTTCGCCTGAAGGGGCCGGACGCCATGTACCATGCCCTGTCGATCACCCGCACGGCGGGCGACATCCGCGCTCCGGACGCGGAAGCGCTGGCGAAGGCGGTCGTGGCGGCGCTCGGCGTGGTGCCGGCTGGCGGCAGCTCGAAGACTCCGCTGGCCGCCGCCGTGAGCGCGGTCCTTCCCGGCGCCGGGCCGGCGGGGGCCGGCTCCGCCGCGGCGACACCGGCTGCCGACCAGCCGGCCGCGCGCAAGGATCTGAGAGGCACGGATGCCCTCGCCGGCATCGCGGGGAAGATCGCCGAGGCGATCGATTCCGCGCGCGACGCGCGGGCGCTCGGCGCTTACCTGCTGCGCGACGACAAGATCCTCATTGGCAAGGAAGTGCTGGCGGCCTTCGAGAGCGAGGCACGCGAACTGGCGGCGGGCAAATCGCTGATCTCCGCGTCCCCCAACCGGCTGGGCCAGGGATCGGCCACCGAAAATGGCGGCTTCGAACTCCTGTTGCGCGGGGAGGGTCGGGTCAAGCCCGGCGACGTCGTGATGTTCCCCAAACCGGTGCCTGAACAGGCTAGCCTGCCCGGAACGGGTCTGGCCGCTGCCGACGCCGTGCTCTCGGTGGCCGCGAATGTTGCCGCCGTCGTCGGCGGGTCGTCCGATAACCATTTTCTTCTGGTCGACAGCGTCCGGCACGAGATCTCGGCCAAGACGGGGTTTACGACAACGGTCGGCGGACAGATCCTCAAGGGCAAGGACAAGGCGGAGCTGCCCGCGTTCGACCCCCAACGGCGCAACGTCGCCAGTGACACCGGCGGGTCGGCCGAAGCGATCAGAAGCAAGATGGCCGCGCTGTCCGGCCGGGCCGGCCTCGACGTCGCCGAAGTCCGCTCCTTCGCACCCGCGTCCACGCCCGGCAAGCCCGGCCAGACCAGCGAGATCCTCTACGGCCTGGGCGACCGCGGCGGCCGCTCCAACACACTGCGCATTGTCGACGTCGACCGCAGGACCAACGCCCGCGTCGCCGGCGTGGCCTACGCCACCCCGTTCGCATGGGGAGGCTACGGAATGGTGCTGCCGCGGCATCCCGGAACCCGCGTCCTGATCGCCCAGCACGGTGCGAGCGCCGACGATGCCGTCGATCTCGGCGCCCTGTGGTGGTCGGGCGACGGCAACGACAAGCCGGGACCGCCCGACGCGCAGCCGGGCGACTATTGGCTGCACCTGCCCGTCGCCCCGAAGGTGAAGGACCAAGGCGGCGCGTCGGACGCCATCGTGCCCGCCGCGGACGGAAGCACCCACGACCTCATCGACACCGGCGGCAGCCGGGTCGTTCAGGTCGGCCAGCTTACGGTGCGGATCGGCGAGATCGTGCGCAGCAAGAACGCGGCGAAGCGGCCGAGCCCCGAAGCCGAGGGGCTGCTGATTGAAGTCGAGGGCACGCAGGGCAAGGCAAGCCTGGTGATCAAGCCGAACGGCGAAGTGGCCATCACCGGGAAGGGCTCGATCAGCCTGGAAAGCGACACCAGCATCGACCTTTCCGCACCGTCGATCACCCTGGCCGCTACCGGAGCAGGAGGCACGGTCGAACTGTCGGCTGGCGCGACCACGCTGACGGTCAAGAACGACAAGGTGGAGATCGAGTGAAGGAGGGCCATCATGGATGACGAGCGGAAGCTGCTCGAACGACGGGTCCTGGGTTTCGGGATCAGGACGGGCCGGATCGCCCCGGACGATCCGACCCAGGTCGATGTCGCGTTCGTCCAGGTGAACGGAAAGCGCATGCTTCCCATCGTAGAAGGCGCCGAAGCCCTTGCGCAGGATCTGGAGGCGGCCTTCGCAACGGGCCTCGGCACCGATCTCCTCAACCTCGGCTTCGGCTTCGACGGGCTGAAGACCATCGCCGAGGAGGAGAACCGCGCCATGCAGAGCGAGCGGATCCGCGCCTCCGCGGCGGCCGTGCTGGTGCGCGATGCCCGCGTCCGCACCGTGGTGGAGGTCACCGTCGCCGCCGGACCGCCGGCCCGGCCCGGACGACGGCCCATCCATGCGGTGGTCGAGTGCCTGTTCGAAACCGTCCTCGGTCAGCGCGAGCGAGTGACGTTCGGGAGAGACCTGGATGAGTGATGCCAACATCGTGATCGATGCGGCAAGGCTTGCCGAGTTGGAAAAGCTGGTGGCGCGTTCGGGCGACAGCGGGTTGTACGGCGTGACGGCGGACCGTGGCTTCGTGCCGAAACCCTACCAGCAACTCGTCGCCGAAGGGTTCGCGGCAGCCCGCGTCGTGTTCGGGAACGACATAGACCTCGCCACCGGGTCCGTGATGCGCAAACTGATCGAACTCCAGGCGCTCGGTCTTGCCGACCTGCACGCGGATCTTGCGCTCGCCATCGACGACTGTTTCCCCTCCACGGCGCGTGGCGCGGCCTTGACCAGCTTGGGAGAGGCGATGGGCCTGCCACGCCCGTTCATGCGCGCCACCGGCGCCGTCAAATTCACGCTCCTGCGGCCCGACTTGGTTGCGCAGCAGCCCGACGGGCTGATGGTCCCGCGTGGCACGCGGCTGACCACCGCCGGCGGTCACCACGTCATGACCATGGAAGCGGTCAGCCTCGGCCAGCCGCCCAAGGACAGCGCCACCGTCGCGGTGTCCGCCTTCCTGCCGGGGGAGAGTCATGATCTGCGCCCCGACCAGCCGGGGCAGAAGATCGTATCCTTCAACGCCCGGGACCAGTGGGTCGACGGGACGCTGCGCCCGCTGGCGCTCGCGGCCAATCCCCCGCTGACCGTCGAACAGGTGGTCCGGATCGACCATGATCAGCCGCTCACCGGCGGAACGAAGCGGTGGGGAGACGACCGGTATCGGCAGCTCCTGCTGAGGGTCCCGCGCTCGATCTGGACGACGGAGGCGATCCAGCTCGCCGTCGAGCTGGTGCCCGGCGTGAGCCGGGTCGTCGTGGTGGACCAGTTCGGCGGCCTCGATCTCAACCGACCGATCTACGGAAACTTCCTCTTCGGGGAGCAGACCTTCGGCCGCGAGCGCGACATCTTCACCCCTTACCCGTTGTCGATCTATGTCGCGGCCGAGGACGGCGCGATCTGGGATGGTCCGGACGGCCTGCGCGAGACCATACTCGCCGTCATCGAGGACATCCGCCCGATCGGCATCTTCGCGTCGGTGCGCGAAGCGCCGCGCGTGCCGGTCGCGGTGAAGGCACGCATTGTCGCCGCATCGGCCCCCGGCGCGGCTTTCAAGAACGTGCTGCTGGCCCGTATCGGCGCCTACATCCGCAGCCTGGGATTCGGCGAACCCGTCCGCGCCGCGCGGCTCGCTTGGCTGATCATGAGCGACCCCAATGTGGTGGACGTGCAGGACCTGAGGATCGTGGCCTCCCAGACCGCCGAGGCGGGCGCGTTCAGGGATCTGCCCGAGGGGGACAATCTCACGATCCCCGCCGGCAGCATCGCCACCTTCGTCGATGACGGCCGCTGGATCACGGTGACGAACTGAACGGTGCAAGCTGAACGGTGACACAGCCATGGACGGGACATTTCTCACTGACAGCGACCGTGCCGATGGCCTTGGCCGGGCACGCAAGCATCTCGCCGGCCCGCTCACCGGCGGACTTGAACTGGAGGACGTGGCGATCGCGGGCGCAAGCGAGGAGGCGCAGGGCAAGGTCGGCGACGTCCTGGACGCCTGCGGCCTGCATCTCGTCCTGGTGGGCGATCTGGGCGAAACCGCGATCTCGGTCACAGCCACGGTGTCGGGACAGGGTCGCACCATCGTACGAACAGTGGTGTTCGAGCCGTGGAGCGAGGCCGGAACGGCGCTGGCCGCCCTGTTTCCCGCCGATGGACGGCTGGACCCGCCCATCAAGGTGTCGATCAAGGGACCCTCGGGCATCAGGATCTCCGACCGGGTCCGGCTGCGTGTGGTCCGGGGTGTTTTCGCCCATCTCGTCTACCTGGGCCAGATTGAGGCGGCCCGGCTGCGCCGCACCATCCGCATGCTCGCGCGGGTGCGCCTGCTGGCCGGCGCGAGCGGTCCGCTGCTCGACCGTCACGGCGCGGACCTTGCCGTGCCGCGCCTCCAGGATCGCATCACCTTCGCCAACGGCGCCATGCAGGTCGAACCATACCGCGAGGATGATCAGTCCTACCGCCGCCGGCTGAAGCACTATCGTGAAATGGCGATGCCCACCACGAAGACGTTGATGGCAGCCATGGTGGAGAGCGGGCTGGTGGCGGCCGACGGCAAACCGGCGGTCGGGATCCTGGAGCGCGACAATCCCTTCGAAACCGCCATCCTCCTCGTCTCCACCGCCGCGACCAAGGCCCAGGCGACGACGCAGCGCACGGACTTCCTGGCCCGGATCCGCGACAATATTTTGATCGACCCGGGGGCTGCAGCGCTGCCTCCGCGTGTTCGCGACACGGCATCCGCCGAACATGAGACGGCGTTGCACGCCGACCTCAGGGCCATCCTCGGCAACCCTGCTGCCAGCACGCCTCTTGCTCCGACGCTGGCCGAGGCTCTTTTGCGCCTGTGCGCGGTGGCAAAGGCGCTGGGACTGGCGGCGCCGGTCACGGTACTTCAGGGACAGCGGGACGACGGTGGTGACCGGTACGAACTCGGGCTCGGCGCAGAGGTCAGGTTCGGTCCGGCCGCGGAGGCCCAACTGAAGGCCGCCATCGCCGCTCCGCCCGCCGGATTGGACGCGGCCATGACCAGGATGATCACGGAGGCGGCGGACCGCGTCGCCCGCGGCGATACGGCGATCGGTGCCTTGGCGAGGGCTTCGGGGTTCGAGACCGTCCTGCTCGCCGCGGCCGACACCCTGTACCTGTCCCCCCTGCGTCTCGGCGGAACGGAAATCCAGGGATCCGCCGACAGGGCCAGCGGCACGCTGGCCGATTTCAAGTTGAGCGACCGGATCGATCCCCAGGGCACGCGCTGGCGCGACGCGCTGGTCGCCGCCGCGGGGGCTGCTGCGGTTCCAGGTGCTGCGATCGACGGCGCCGCGGTGAAGGGCGCCGTCCAGGCCGGTCTGGCGGACCCGGCCGGCGGGTTCGCCGATTACCTGCGCGGCGGGACTCTCACGCCTTCGTCGACGGCTGCCCTGAGTACCGCGATCATGGCCGCCGATCCGGTCGGCCTCGTCGGCTTCCAGCTCGACGATCCGTCGAGCGCCGACCTCAAGCAGGGCAACGCCGCCGCCCTCACGCGATTGTCGGCCATGATTTCGGAACTGGCATCCAAGGCGGTGCCGGGCCTCGTCGTCGCGGTGCTGGCCGCCGGACCGGTGCTTCTGATTACGGGTCCCCGAGGCGTGCCGCCGCTGGGCGCCAATCTCACCGGACGAGCGGCCGTCCAGACACGTTGGTACTGGGTCCCCCTGAAGGGCCCGCAAGCGGACAGGCCAGCGAGGTTTGCCGGTGTCGGCCCGTCGCCGCGGAGCGTCGATCCGCCCGACGGACTCTATGCCCTGATCGCCGTGACCTATCGGCGCGAGTTTGGCGCAGATCCCTTCGAGGTGCGGATCGAGCCGCGCGATGGTGTCCGGCTCGACTTCGGTGCCTATGAAGAGCTGATGAACCTGCTGCTGCGGTTCCGGCCGGCCGGCATCGAGTTCAACACGTGGTTCCTGCGCAAGGGAGCGGTCCGGTTCGATCCGGCTCGTCCTGACGAGCCGCCCAGCGTGAAGCACGAGCGCAGCTACCGCCATTACCGGCTGCCCCGCTTTGCCGGATGGAAACCGTCGGACACGACCGATTGACCGGAGGGAAGGATCATGGCGGACCAGGTCTTGAAGACGCTGACCCAACGCGAGTTGGCCGTGGAGGCTCTGCGCGACGATCTGAAACGTATGTACCGAACCGACCTTGAGGACTATTTCGATACCATCCGGTTCATCGGCGACTATTTGCAGGACAACTTCGCCTTCACGCAGCCGGTCGCGGCCGAAGCCGCAGCCTGCGTCGCGTCCGCCAATCCGACCAAGCAGTTCCCGACCGTTTGGCAGGACGGCGAGACGGTGGTGAGCGCCGAAGGCGAGGATGGCATGAACAACCGCTTCGCCACGATCCTGAAGGACGTGAACGATGTCTCGGCGGACGTGACGAAGGTGTTCGAATGCCTGGGAGCGCTGCGCGAGCAGGTCGCGCGCGCCCTTCTCGAGGTCGGGGCGGAGCTAAACACGTTGCATCGGCGGCTCAACGAGCGGCCGCGGCCGTCCCTGCCGTTCCCCCGTCCAGAATTTCCGGGGCCGCTGGAGCGTCTGCCTCCTCTCGGGCCGGTGACCCCAACCGGGCCGCGGCCGGACTGGCTGGAGATCGGACCGCGGGTGAAGGAACTGTTCGACAAGGGGCTGCTGCCGGCCTGGAGCCCGGTGATCGGCGGTGCCGGTGTCGACGAGCCGATCTGGCGACCCGGCACCGATCCGAACACCGGATTCCTGCGCGGCATCCCGGTGCGCCGGGTGGATGTGACGACGTTCAACGGCAGGGACATGGAGGTATGGCATTCCCCCGTCGGGATGATCATGAGGCCCATGGAGACGGGGGTGACCGCGGAACGCCCGGTCTTGGTCGTTCCGCTGGTCGAGGAGGTCGGCACGTTCCAGAAGCTGATGATGGACGCGGAGCCTGAAATCGGGCAGGCAATACATGCTGCCGGCGGGCAGTTGTCGCGCCAGGACTTCGTAAACAAGTTCGGCGGGCGCTCGTTGCCGAACGGACGAACCGTCGCGGATTTCTTCACCGGCGTTCCGGACGACGCCAAGTTCGATTCGGTCAATGCCATCGTGGACGCTGCAGCTGCCAATGTCGTCCGTGCCCTCAACACGACGGGATTCTCCGACGCAACCGTGGCCGGCACGGTCGGGCTCATCCCCGGGCAGGAGGTCGGCGACCTGAAAACCGACAACGCCAAGTTCATGCCGGAGAAGGCGCGCGAAGCCTTGAAGGCGGCAGGGATCGGCACCATCGCCGACCTGGCGAAGGCAACCCCTGCCAGAGTTTCAGAGGTGCTGCACAATGCGGGCGTCGACGCGTCGACGGACGACGCGGCCCGGTGGACCGGCGTGTCGCGCGTCGTCATGAAGGCCGGTGCGGTGCGATGACGAAAAGCGTGGTATGCGCGGGGGAGGTCCATCCCGAACCAGCTGCGGACTTTGTTCCCAAGCTTCCATTGGAAGAGACCGCGCTGTCGAAGCTGGTGGTCGAGGGCAAGCCGGTTCTGGCCGCTGCCTCGACCACCTTCACCAATTCGAAAGCCGGCGTAACCGAGCCGGTCATGTGGAACACGGGATCGACCAAGCTCACCGTCAGCGACAAGGGGGTTCTGCTCAGCGGGGCGAATGCGGTACCTCCCGCCAACCGCCTCGTCGCTTCAACGCCCCACAAGCTCCTTGCCCTGTGATGGCGTTAGACCGGATTGGCACCGTCAAGTTCGATCTGGCAAGGTTGATCTTGTCGGGTTCCGGCAGCTTTCGCGCCAGCTTGATCGAAACGGCGGGATGAACGTAGGGGGTCACCTCTCTGCATGAGGTGACCGATGCACTGCCCGCACTGCTCGTCGACCGCAACCGCCCAACGTCCGGACCGGCGTCGTCACGGGATCGGTGGCGGCGTGCAGATTCCGACTGAAAGCGGCCACGGTTTCCGACGCCAAAGCGGCCAGTGTTCCGATCGCAAGCCGGCCGGCATTCCGATTTGATAGCGGCCACCATTCCGACATGAAGCCGGCCACCCTTCCGCTGTGAAGGCGGCCGGCACCATCGTCGGCATGATGATGGCGTCTTCCCTGCGAGGAGAGCTTCCATCAAGCACCGCCTCCTGATCCAACCGTAAGAGCTTGTTGGTGGCAGTCACGTCCCGGCTGGCGCTGAGCGGGATGCTACTTTAAGCTGAGTAGGAGTGGTGCGGCGGGGCGCGGTCTGGTAGGTCTGCGGCCCTCGTTCTGACTGCCTGGATCCGCACTCTATGGGCACTGCCGTTCGTCCCGCAAGC
>NZ_DASPIS010000131.1:0-22466 GCF_035628975.1 Azospirillum sp.
GCTGTTGCCCTCGCCGCCGGCTGCGGCACCGCCTCGGCCCAGTCGAAGTTCGACATCATGCTGGGTGGCGACGCCTACTTCCAGGGCGCCTACGTCGACCAGGACATCGACACCGGCCTGCGCCAGACCGAGTTCGCCAACCGCTTCCGCCTGACCATCACGCCGACGGCCAAGTCCGACAACGGCCTGGAATACGGCGCCCGCCTGCGCCTGCGTGCCGCCGGCGGCACCGCCAACAACCGCAGCACCGACAGCGACCGCGCGTTCATCTTCGTGAACGGCAGCTTCGGCACGATCCAGGCCGGCGTGATCAACGGTCTGTCGGACGAATACGGCATCATCGGCCCGAACGTCGAAGGCATCGAAGGGTCGCCGGACGCCCAGTACCTGAACTATTACGTCAATGCCAACGGCGCCCCCTATGTGCTGGGCAGCCTGCGCACGCTGGAGTCGGGCGACGCCAGTTCCAAGATCATCTACCTGTCGCCGAGCTTCTCCGGCTTCCAGGTCGGTGCCGCCTATACGCCGACCTACGGCAGCAGCAACACCGACGTGAACCGCGTCAAGAACAGCACCGCCTACCGCGACATGGCCGAAATCCAGGCCACCTACAAGGGCGAGTTCAGCGGCTTCGGCGTGGAGGCGAGCGCCGCCTACCAGTTCGCCAAGGCGGCCAGCGGGCTTGAGGACCTGTCGTCGGTCCATGTCGGCGCCAATGTGTCCTACGCCGGGTTCAAGGTCGGCGGCAGCTATGCCTTCAGCGGCGACAGCGGCTATGCCACCGGCACCCGCGGCGTGGACGACCAGCAGGTCTGGATCGTCGGCGTCAACTACACCATGGGTCCGGTCATCCTGGCCGCCAACTACACCGACGCCCAGGGCATCGACAGCAACTTCTCCGGCCTGAATTCCCGCGCCCATGTCTGGCAGGCCGGCGTGACCTACACCGTCGCTCCCGGCCTGACCACGGGCCTGGAATACAGCTATCTCGACAACAAGGTCGGCGGCGTTAGCAACGACGCCAACATCATCCTGTGGGATACCCGCTTCGCTTTCTAAGCGGCGGGTTCCGGACCGGAAACGGAAAAGGCGGCGGAGTGATCCGCCGCCTTTTCGTTTTTCAGGCCGCTCACTTCTTCGGAGCCGATTTGGGCGGTTCCGATTTGGCGTTCTTATCCGCGGTCTCGCACATCATGAACAGCACCGACGACTCCAGCGGCGTCCAGACCAGCAGATAGCGCGACTTCTCGCGGTCGGCGAGGAAGGCGATGGTCTCGGAATCGGTCACCGACTTGGGATGGATTTCGCCCAGCAGGTAGCCGATGCGGCCATAGTTGGCCATGGTGCCCTGGAAGATGAAGTCGAGCCGCTCCTGGTCGTCCTTCGCAACCTCCCAGCCGAACTGCTCCTGGCGCACGCAACGGCGGCCGTATTCGTCCAGGAGCTTGTCCATATAGCTGCGGTAGGTGCCGTCATCGGTCAGCGGATAAGCGGGCTCGCTGAAGCGGACCTTGGTCATCGGCGACCCCGCCATGACCTTGGCCTTTCCCTGTTTGTCGGCGGGCTTCGCCGGTGCCGCAGCCTTCGGCGCGGGTTTCGCGTGCTCTTCGGCGCGGACGGGGGTGGCGGCAATCAGGCCGGCGGTCAGCGCTGCCGGCAGGGCGGCCGCGGCGGCAAGCAGGCTGGCGGAGAGCAGGGAACGAAACGGACTCCGCATGCGGAGGTCTCCTCGATGTGCAGACGATGATGATGCCGGTGCCCCCATCCAGGCGCCCCCGTCCAAGTGCATTGGGTTGGGCGCGTTGGGGCGCTTGCGTTTCCGCGGACCGTCCGCTAACACGCCGCGGAAGCGCTGTACACCCACAGCGACCGGATTGGGGGCGGCCATGACGACGACGCAGGGCACTGGCAAAGATACGCAAACCGGCGGCGAAACAGGCGGTTCCGCGGTTGCGGACGGCGTGACGGCGCGGCTCGACTCGGTGCGCCGCGCCATCGCGGAAACCGCGGCCTCCTGCGGTCGCGGCGAGGGAGCGGTGACGCTGGTCGCGGTGTCGAAGACCCACCCCGCCGAGGCGGTGGAGGAAGCCCTGTCGGCCGGCCAGCGCGTGTTCGGCGAGAACCGCGTGCAGGAGGCCAAGGCCAAGTTCCCGGCGCTGAAGGAGCGCTTTCCCGACCTGGAACTGCACCTGATCGGACCGCTGCAGACCAACAAGGTTAAGGACGCCGTCGCCCTGTTCGACGTGATCCAGACCCTGGACCGCCCCAAGCTGGCGGAAGCTCTGGCGGACGAGATGGCAAAGACCGGCCGCCGCCCGCGCTGCCTCATCGAGGTCAACACCGGCGAGGAGCCGCAGAAGGCCGGCATCGCCCCGGCCGAGGTCGAAGCCTTCCTGGCCGACTGCCGCGACCGACTGGGGCTGCCCGTCACCGGACTGATGTGCATCCCGCCGGTGGACGAGGAGCCGGCGATGCATTTCGCCTTGCTGGCGGAGATGGCGCGCCGGCTGGGACTGGCCGAGATCAGCATGGGGATGAGCGGCGATTACGAGACTGCGGTACGGTTCGGCGCCACCCATGTGCGGGTCGGCACGGCGATCTTCGGCGCGCGCCCCTACCCCGCGGAATAACGGCCCGCACTCCTCCGGCCGGCGCATCATCCCGCCGGTGAGGCGACGCTCAGCGCGCTGTCCGGGCCGCAGTCCTTCAGCAGGCGCAGCATGTCGTCGGGCGCCAGCGCGACGCAGCCGGCGGTCGGCGCCTGGTCGGGACGGATCAGGTGCAGGAACACGGCACTGCCCAGTCCCGGCACGACCGGGTCGTCGTTGTGCCCCATCACCACCACGATGTCGTAGACATGGTCGTCCCGCCACATAGCCTCGTGGCTGGCGGGATAGGGGCGCGTGACCGGACGGTTGTAGGCCGGATCCTCCGGAGCGTCGCACCAGCCGTCGTCCTCGGCGATGGCGCCGAGCGGCAGGCCGGTTTCCGGCGGCGGCAGCCTGTCAGCGCGCCACAGGACGCGGCGCAGCGGAAAGCGGCCGACGGGGGTGGCGCCGTCGCCCTCCCGCTTGTCGGTGCGCACGCCGCCGCGGCCGAGCACGCAAGCGACATCGCCGCCGGGCCAGCGCAAGCGGCCGGTGGTCGCCTCCGGACTGCCGTCCGTTGTCACGATGATCTCGATGCTCATCCCGATACCCGCATGGTGCTGGTGGCGCCCTGGGCCGCTTTGCGCGACTGCTCGTACTTCGCCAGATTGCGCATCATCGTTTCCGACAGCATGTCCGGCGGAGCCGGCGCCGGCCCGGCGGCCGCATCGCCCGGCGCGGCGCCGGCCGGCTGTGCATTGGCGGGCTGGACGGGCGCAGCCTGGTTGCCGTTGGCGGGAGCGGCACCGGGCGCGCGCGCGGCGGCCATGACCGATCCGGGGAGCGGCGCGGCGTTGCGGGGCACGCTGTGCTTGGCCAGGGCGGAACTGGCGAGCGGGGTGTCGCGCGCCGGCATCTTGCTGGGGTGCGGCACCGCACCGCCGCCCGCCAACTGCGCCACCAGGGCCGGCGACGTCTCGGCCGCAGGAGCGGACGCAGAAGCGGTTCCGGGAACTGAGAGCTTGACCGGCTGACCGGTCGCCATGGGGGAGTTCGCAACGGAAGTGGCCGATGGAGCGGCCGGGCCGGCCGCTGCCAGTGCCGCGGCGAGACCGCCCGCGGGCGGTGCTCCCTCCGCGTCCTTGGGCAGCTCCTTGCGGGACGGATCCGCGGGGGAGCCGGATTTGACCGGCCCCCCCGAGGCGTCCGCGACGGCCGTGGGGGTGGCGGGATGGTCGCCGCCCCCAAAGCCGAGCGAGGCCATGACCGTGTCCCCGACATCCTTGCCCGTCGACTGTTCGATCACCGCGTTGGCGATGGACGCCATGCCGCCGATGACGCCGCCATACAGGATGTCGCCCATGACCCGCATGGACGGCTGGATGGTGTCGCCGGTGATCTCGCGATAGACGGTGCTGACGATCGGGATGTGCTGCAGCGGGTTGATGATGTCCAGGAAATCCCAGAAGGACATGTCGCCCTGGATTTCGACCGACCCGCCATTGTGGCCGCCGTCGATGACCGGCGACGCCTTTTCGCGCGGCGCCGGACGATGGACGGCGCTGCTGTCGATTGTGGTGGCGTCGATGGCCATGGGCGGTCTCCCGGCTCGGTGGTCACGACAGGGTAAAGCAATCCTCGTGCCAAGCCGATCCGTCCCACCAGGTGCGGAATCCCGCGATTCGCGAGGTTCGGGGCGGTCCGCACCCGGAATCCGATTCCCAGTAGCGGGGGCGATGGCGAACGGCGGCAAGAACTGCCGGGTCGGCGGAGCGACTCGTGCCCCGCCATTCCGGTGCGGGACATCCGCCTCAGAACATGTGGCCGCTGCGTTCCGCCTTGGTGCGCAGGTAACCCTCGTTGTGGCCGTTGGCGGGGAAGATATGGGCCACCCGCTCCACCACCGCGATGCCGCAGCGGGCGAGTTGGCGCAGCTTCTCCGGATTGTTGGTCATCAGCCGCACGGCGGAAAAGCCCAGCTGGCGCAGCATCTCCGCCGCCGGCAGATAGACCCGTTCGTCCGCTTCGAAACCGAGGATCTCGTTGGCGTCCACGGTGTCGAAACCGCGGTCCTGGATCCGGTAGGCGCGCAGCTTGTTGACCAGCCCGATGCCGCGCCCCTCCTGCGCCAGATACAGAAGCACGCCGCTGCCCTGCCGGGCGATCTCGGCGATGGCGCCGCGCAGCTGGTCGCCGCAGTCGCAGCGCAGGGAGCCCAGCAGGTCGCCGGTGAAGCATTCGGAATGCAGGCGGGCCAGCACGGGCTGGTCCGGATCGGGATCGCCGATGACGATCGCCAGATGCTCCGGCCCGCCATCGGCCGGGCGGAAGGCGTAGATGCGCGTGTTCTCCGATCCCACCAGCGGCACCCGCGCGTCCGCGACGCGGCGCAGGGTGCGCACCACATGGACGCGGTAATCGGCAACGTCCGACGCCCTCACCAGCAGCAGGTCGTGCTCCGCCGCCCAGTCCGCTGCGCTGACACCTGCCGCAGGGCCGGAGGACGGCAGGTCGGCGGTGATGGCGGCGGGAAGCAGGCGGGCCAGACGGGCGAGGTCGACGGCGGCGGCCTCGCGGCTGCCGGGACGGGCGTCAGCGACGGTCAAACCGGCCGGCAGCGCGCCCTGCGCCTGCGGATGCTGTTCTGGATCGGCCAGCGCATGCGCCTGGTCGGCGGTCAGCCCGCCGGGCCGGTCGAGCGCCATGGCGCCGAAGCCATCGGTGGAGGAGCCCGGTGCCTGATCGCCGGCGATGTCGCTCACCGGCTGCGCCGCGTCGGCGGAGGCAAGCCCCAGCACCACGGCGCGGCGGCGGGTGACCACCAGCCGCGGCGTGCCGCCGGTCAGCGCCTTCAGCCGTTCCACCGCATCGAGCGCCACCGACTCCACCGACACCGCCGCGCCGACGGTGCCGTCCGCGGTCTCGATCGCCACGACCTCTCCACGGCGCAGCGCAGCCAGCGCCCGGTCGACGGCGCGCACGGCAGCCTCGTCGATGGGCGCCGGGGAGGCCGCGGGTGCGGGCAGGGTGGCCGTCGTGGTGGTGTCGGTCGGGTGTTCGGCTTGCATCGTCAGCGGCTTTGCGTAGCGGGAGCGCCGGCTTCGGCGCAAGAACGGGACATGGTGCGTTCGGCGGCCGAAGCAAAGCGCAGGTGGCGCGCCCCTGTCCAGCGATTCCCGCGCGCCACACCGTTGCCGAAGGCGCAACGATCCCGCTAGCCTGCCCCGATCATACCCTCATCTGGAGCCCATGCGCCGTGACGATCGAGACCCTGCCGCCCCAAGAGACGCGCGCTTCCCTCCATGCGGTGATGCCGGCCGAGCTGCCAGCCGACGCCTATGGCCGCCGCATGGTCGAGGCGTTGCGCGCCGCCGGGGCCGGCACGACGGTTCACGCCCTGCCCGGCCCGTACCCGCAGGTCGACCCGTCGGCGATCCTGGCGGCCGACATCGCCCTGGCCCGGCTGCCCGACCGCGCGCCGGTCCTGCTGGACGGCAACGCCCTGTTCAATCTGGCCGCCAGCCTGCCGGCCGACGACCGCCGCCTGCGCTTCGTCGCGCTGGTCGACCGGCTGCACTGGGCCGATCCGGACCTGACCGCCGACGAGGCCGCGGTGCGCCGCAACCTGGAACAGGGCGCGCTGTCGCTGATGCGCCGGGTCGTGGTGCCGGACGACGAGACGGCCGCCGCGGTGCGGGCGCTGGGGGTCCAACCCGACCGTGTGATCCGTGCCGCTGCGGATGGCGGCGGTGCCGCGGCGCTGATGGCGGCTATTGCCATGCTGTAGCGAGCGTCCGGCGGCGTTCTACCCCGCCCACAAGCCACCACGACAATCCACCGCCGCCATGCTACTAAGGCGCGGCCCCGGCCTTGCCGTCCGGGGCGGTCCGCTTCCCGCTTTCGTGCCGCACGCCCCATGATCCCTGCAAAGCGCATCCTCCTGGTCGATGACGACACCGCCCTGCGCCAGTCGCTGGCGGAGCAGCTGCGGTTGCTGGAGGAATTCGAGACCGAGGAGGCCGGCGACGGCGCCGGGGCGTTGAACGCGGTCCGGGCAGGGGCCGCGGCAGGAGCCGCGGGAGCCGGCTTTTCCGCCATCCTGCTCGACGTCGGGTTGCCGGACATGGACGGGCGCGACGTCTGCAAGCTTCTGCGGCGCGAGGGCGTGCGCTGCCCCATCATCATGCTGACCGCATCGGCCAGCGATGCCGACACCATCCTGGGGCTGGAATCCGGCGCCAACGACTATGTGACCAAGCCCTTCCGCCTGGGGGTGCTGATCGCCCGGCTGCGCGCCCAGCTGCGCCAGTTCGAGCAGACGGAGGACGCCGTCTTCGCCATCGGCCCCTACAGCTTCCGGCCCGGCGCGAAGCTGCTGCTGGACGAGGCCGCCAACAGGAAGATCCGCCTGACCGAAAAGGAAACGGCGATCCTGAAATACCTGTACCGGGCCGGCGATCTGGTGGTGGGGCGCGAGACCCTGCTGGGAGAGGTCTGGGGCTACAACGCCGCGGTCACCACCCACACGTTGGAAACCCACGTCTACCGCCTGCGCCAGAAGATCGAAGCCGATCCGTCCAACGCCCGCATCCTGGTGACGGAGTCCGGCGGCTACCGGCTGGTCCCTTAACGCCCGGCAGCGCAATCGGCGTGTCGGGGTTCAACGCCGGCCGTGAGTGGGCCGGCCGTGAGTGGGTCGCCCGCGATTAGGCCACCCGCAAGGGGCCAGTTCCCGGCGGCTTCCCCGTTCGGCGATGGTGACTTCGCCGGCGAAGCCCAGCCAGCGCTGGCGTTCGCGCTCCCCCGACGGATGCCGGCCCAGCCTCGCCGCGCCCAGGCCGATGGCGGACGGCCCGCCCCACAGGCCGCGGCCACGCGGCACCACGGGCAGCAGACGCAGCTTGCGCCCGACGATCGCCATTCTGCGGCGCCAGTGGCTGACGTCATGCGGCGATACGCCGACGCGGCGTGCGATCTCGCGGTCCGACAGCAGCGCGCTGCCGGGGTCCTGCAGCAGGTCCAGCACGGCGCGGCGCTTGTCGGTATCGGCGTGGCGGGAATGCTTGCGCTCCAGCGCCTTGCCCATGTCCCACAGCTTTTCCGCCGTCTCGCGCGCCAGGGTGCGCCAACGGTCGGCCTCCTCGCGCTGGCGGTCGGCATCGCCGGACGCCTTGTCGAGCTGGCGCCGCAGGGTGGCGAGTTCCAGTTCCAGATCCTTCACCTGCCGGCGCAGGCCCCGGACAAGCTCGTCCGGCGGCGGCGGCGGGGCCGGCGCACCGGCCGGCTCGGCGGCAGGAGGCGGTTCGGGGGATGGAGGCACCGGCGTGCGTGCGCGCTCCGCAAGGTCGCGGAAGGACAGGCCGGCGCGCGACAGCATGATCCGGGCGGCGCGCAGTGCGGACAGCGCCTCGCCCTGATGCTCCGACTCGGCCATGGCGAGGACTTTGGCGAGCTTGTCAGGATCCATCCGCGTCGGGTTCCGCCGGAGCCGGTCCCCACCCGCGCGGGGACCCTGGTAAGTCATGCCGCGCAATGCGCGACGAGCCCCAACCTACCACATCTTATGGGTTTGGACAGGTGCCCTTCGTGGGTCGGCGACTCGCGGCCCGCTCGTTCGAAAGGCGCGCCACCATCCAACGCCCCGTCCGTAAGGGGACCCCCCGGAAGAGAGACGGGGGTAAGAGATTTGCTAGACTTGGACAAGCGGGATCGCCACCATGGCGCCGTCATGACCGTCCGCAATACGATCAATTCCGTTCCCCCGCCCGCCCGGGAAGAGGCTGGCGGCACGTCCCCCTTCACCGTCCGCTTCTGGGGCGTGCGCGGCAGCATCGCGTCGCCCGGGCCGACAACCATCCGCTATGGCGGCAACACCGCCTGCATCGAGGTCCGCTGCGGCGGCGCCCACATCGTCTTCGACTGCGGCACCGGCATCCGCCCCCTCGGCGAGTCGCTGGCGCGGAGCGGCGGGCCGGTGGATATCGACCTGCTGCTGACCCACAGTCATCTCGACCACATCTGCGGCCTGCCCTTTTTCGCCCCCGCCTTCGATCCGGACAGCCGGTTGCGGCTGTGGGCCGGGCATCTGCCGCCGGAGCGTCCCTTCCGCACCGTACTGTCGGACATGATGACGGCGCCGCTGTTCCCGGTGCCGGTGGACGTTTTCCGCGCCGATTGCCAGTTCCGAGACTTCCAGGGCGGCCAGACGCTGGAGCCGGCGCCGGGCGTGGTGGTGCGAACCTGCGCGCTGAACCATCCCGACGGCGCCACCGGCTATCGGGTGGAGCATGGCGGCCGCAGCCTGTGCGTCCTGACCGACACCGAACATCCGTCCGAGGGACGCGACCCGGTGATCCTCGACCTGCTGCGTGGTGCCGACCTGATGGTGTATGACAGCACCTACACCGATGCCGAATACTCGGCACGCGTCGGCTGGGGCCATTCGACATGGCAGGAGTGTCTGCGGCTGGCCGAGGCCGCCGGCGTCGGCCGCGCGGTGATCTTCCACCACGACCCGGCCCGCACCGACGACGAACTGGACGCCATCGCGGCAGAGGCGGAAGCGATGCGACCCGGATCGCTGGTGGCCCGCGAGGGGATGGAGCTGTCGCTGTAGGCCCCCCTCCATCCGGGTTGAACTTCGGAAGTTCTTTCTCCCCGCGAAAAGCTCTTGTGCGTGTTGAATGCGCCACAGGTTGCTTTGTCACACTGGTCTCGTGTGACATTCTTGGTATTAGATCGGACCTGCAACCCCGCCACGATTGGGGCGGGCGGGGATCGTTGGGGCGTGCAAAGCTTGGGGGGAAAAGCGATGCGCATGACCGGTCGTGCCTTTGGTGTGCTTGCCGTCCTGACCGTCGCGACGCAGCTTGGCGGCTGCGCCACGGCGCCGCCGCTGGAAAGCGCGAAGCTTGACGGCTCCCCGCGCAGCGTGGTCCTGCACCACCCGGCCAGCGGCGAATCGGTTTCCGTCACCTACTGGCGTCCCGGCGACGGCTATGACCCGGCGGCGATGCGCGAGATCTCCGTCCTGTTCCGCGACCGCCGCAGCGACGAGGAGATCCCGATCGACCCGGCCCTGGTCGACATGCTGGTGGAGCTTCGCCAGCGCGTCGGCGCAGCGCCCGAGTCGCCGATCCGCATCACCTCGGGCTACCGGTCGGGCGCCACCAACGCCAGCCTCGCCCGCAGCAACCCGAACGTCGCCGAGAACTCCTACCATCTGCGCGGACAGGCGGCGGACTTCTCCATCGCCGGCGTGCCTCCGGCCCGGCTGGCGGAGGAGGCGGCGGCGATGCAGCGCGGCGGCTATGCGATGTACGCCCACACCGGCCATGTCCATGTCGACACCGGCCCCTTCCGCACCTGGACGCCGAAGACCGGCGAGCCGCGCGCACCGCAGATCCTGGAGGCGCAGGCCCGTGCCCGCGCCAAGGCCCAAGCCCAGGCGCTGGCGCTCGCCCAGAAGGCCGGCAACGCGAAGGCGCGCGTGCAGGTGGCCGATGCGGGATCGAAGCCGATCAAGGCTCCTGCGAAGGCCCCGGCGGCTCCCGGAGCCAAGGCGCCGCCGCCCGATCTGGCGCGCGTCCGCGTGGCCCTGGCCCAGATAAAGGAAATGCCGGTGCAGAAGCCGGCAAAACGCTAAGCTGGGGGCGCATTCCCCTCACCCGCGTCCCGGTATCCCTATGACCACCCTGCTGATTCTCCGCCACGGCCCGACCGCCTGGAACGCCGAAGGGCGCATCCAGGGCAGCATCGACGAGCCGCTGTCCGACGCCGGCCGCGCGCGGGTTGCCCGCTATCGACTGCCGCCCGAGTCGGCCGGTTTGCGCTGGGTCGCCAGCCCGAAGCGCCGCGCTTGGGAAACCGCGCTGCTGCTCGGCCTCGACCCCACGCCGGAACCGCGGATCGTCGAAATGGATTGGGGCGAGTGGGAGGGCATGCGCACCGAGGATCTGCGCGCCGACGGCCGCATGCCCGCCCGCCACGACCGGCTGGGCCTGGATTACAAGGCCCCCGGCGGCGAGAGCCCGCGCGAAGTGCAGGCCCGCCTTCGCAGCTGGCTCGCCGACCTCGCGACGGACGGCCGCCCCACCGGCGCCGTCGCCCACAACGGCATCCTGCGCGCGCTCTATTCGCTCGCCACCGGCTGGGACATGCGCGATGACCCGGCGGAGGAGTTGCGCAACGGCTGCGCCCACCTGTTCCGGCTGGAGGAGGACGGCACGCCGACGGTGGTGCGGATGAATATCGGAATGTTGGAGTAGAGGGGGGCAGAAGGGGGGCCGCGGCTGCGGACACCCCTTCCCCCATGCATCAAACCTTGGGCATCAGACGTTCAGATCGACGATCACCGGCACATGGTCCGACGGCTTCGGCTCCCAGCCGCGGGCGTCGCGCAGCACCTTGATGCCCTGCAGTGCGCCTTCCAGCGGCGGGGTCACCCAGATGTGGTCCAGGCGCCGGCCGCGGTTGGAGGCGGCCCAGTCCTTCGCCCGATAGCTCCACCAGGTGTAGAGCTTCTCCTCCGGCGGCACGAAGCGGCGCATGGCGTCGACCCAGTTGGCCGAGGACTGCATCGCCGCCAGCTTTTCCACCTCGATCGGCGTGTGGGAGACCACCGACAGCAATTCCCGATGGCTCCAGACATCCTGTTCCAGCGGCGCGATGTTCAGGTCGCCGACCAGCACCATGGGACGGTCGGGCGTCCGTTCCGTGCCCAGCCAGTGGGTCATCTCGTCCAGGAACTGGAGCTTGTGGGCGAACTTGTCGTTCACCGCCGGGTCGGGAATGTCGCCGCCCGCGGGGATATAGACGCAGTGCAGTTCGATCCCGCCCGGCAGATGGGCGAGCGCGTGGCGGCAATCCTGCTTGCCGCACCAGTGCTGCACGTCGTGCGAAGAGAAGGGCAGGCGCGACAGGATGGCGACGCCGTTGTAGCCCTTCATCCCGTGGATGTGGGCGTGGACATAGCCGCGCTCCGCCAGGGGGCCGAGCGGGAAGTCGGCGTCCACCACCTTGGTTTCCTGCAGGCAGATCACGTCCGGCCGCTCCTCCTCCATCAGGCGGAGGAGGAGGTCCAGACGCATGCGGACCGAATTGATGTTCCAGGTCGCGATGCGCATGTCCGGCGGCTCAGGCGATGGTCAGGGTCAGGGTGCCGACGCCTTCGACCTCGCCGGTCAGCACGTCGCCGGCCACCACCGGGCCGACGCCCTCCGGCGTGCCGGTGTAGATCAGGTCGCCCGGCTGCAGGTCGACCAGTCCGGACAGGTAGGAGATCGTCTCCGCCACCGACCAGATCAGGTCGGACAGGTCACCCTTCTGCCGCGGCTCGCCGTTCACCTGCAGGGTGACCGCGCCCTTGTCCGGGTGTCCGATGTCGGCGACAGTGCGGATGGCGGAACACGGCGCCGACCGGTCGAAGCCCTTGCCCATGTCCCAGGGCTTGCCTTCCTTCTTGGCGGCGTTCTGCAGGTCGCGCCGGGTCATGTCGAGCCCGACGGCATAGCCGAACACATGATCCAGCGCTTGGTCGACCGGGATGTCGCGGCCGCCGGTCTTGATCGCCACAACCAGCTCGATCTCGTGGTGCAGGTTGGCGGTGCGGGGCGGATAGGGAATGGCGGCGCCGTCGGCGACGATGGCGTCGGCCGGCTTCATGAAGAAGAAGGGCGGCTCGCGGTCGGGATCGGCGCCCATCTCGCGCGCATGGGCGGCATAGTTGCGGCCGACGCAGTAGATGCGGCGCACCGGAAACGGATCGCCGCCCACGACGGGGACGGCCGGCTGGGACCACAGGGGAATGGCGAAGGCCATGGCATCGGCTCTCAGGTTGGGACGCTCCCGAACAGCTAACCCGAAAGCCGCCGACGGACCAAGCGTCCAACCATCCGCCCTGCCCTGCAATGCGAAGCCGATTTCCCTATCGTGACAAAGCGGCTGGCAGGGCGACTCGGAGCAGACCGAGACCCGGAAACGAAGACGCCCGGTCTGGGGGGGACCGGGCGTCGGAAGCTCCGATTCGGGAACCCGCGCGCGGCAGGGGAAACCGCAGGGCGGGCGATCGGCGTCAAATCGGCGTCGACCACTTCTTGACTCTTCAAGATGGAATTTGTATGGGCGCCAACCAATACGTTTCACGCATATCTGGTATGCATATCATATCCCCCGTGCGGTTCTTGCTGACAAACGAAAGCCTTGCCCGCATTTTATCCGTTCATCCGATAATTCATCCAAAACATGGCATCCACGGTGACTGACAACGAGCGTTCCACCCCAGCCGACCGGCGGTCGCGTCTGCGCCCCGGGAAAAACGGCAAGCTCGCCCTTGGCCCCCTTCCCGAGCTCGTGGGTTATAACCTGCGCAAGGCTCAGGTCGCGGTGTTCCAGAGCTTTCAGAACGCGGTCGCTCCGCACGACATCACGCCCGGCCAGTTCGGCGTGCTGATCATGATTCGGGAGAACGAGGGGCTGTCGCAGTCCGACCTGGGCACGGCGGTCGGCATCGACCGGTCGACCATGGTCGCGGTGATCGACCGTCTCGAGTCGCGCGGCCTCGTCGTCCGCGCGCCCTCGCCCAACGACCGCCGCTCCTACGCACTGCGTCTGTCGCCGGAAGGCCAGACGCTGATGGACGACCTGACTCCGCGCGTCCAGGCCCACGACCAGAGCATGGTCAAGGATCTGTCCCCGGAAGAGCAGGCGCAGTTCATCGACTTCCTGCGCCGCGTGTCGCGGGCGAAGTAAGGGGCACCGTCCCTTCCGTTCCAGGCACCGGAAAAGACTGACAGCCCGCTCCGCACCGGCAATTGCCGGATGCGGGGCGGGCTTTTCTATTTGGAGTTTTCGCAAGAACGAAGGCTGTCGGACGGAAATAAAAAAGGCCCAGCTTTTCAGCTGAGCCTTTTTAACGGGTCAATCCCGGAAACTTAGTGGCGGAGGGAGAGGGATTCGAACCCTCGATACGCTTTTGACGTATACACACTTTCCAGGCGTGCGCCTTCAACCGCTCGGCCACCCCTCCGTAGAGGCCCGCGTTATAGCCAGAGGTTCGCGGCGATGCAAGCCTCCGTTTCACGCGAACGACGTTTTTTTGGCGGCGCATCAAACCGTCCGGATTTCATCCACATACCTCGTCCACCAGGGCGCCGACGGTGCGGCACAGCAGGTCCAGATCCTGGGGACGGGACAGGCGGTGGTCGCCGTCCTTTACCAGAGTGACGCGGACATCGTCGCCCGTCAGCGCCTCGGCGATTCGCAGGCTGAGCTGCCAGGGGACATCGGGGTCGCGCTGGCCGTGCAACAGGCGGACGGGACCGTCGAAACCGATGGGACCGCGCAGCAGCAGGTGGTTGCGGCCGTCCTCGATCAGGGCGCGGGTGATCGGCTGGGGCTCTGGACCGTAATCCGACGGGCGGTTCCAGACGCCCTGCTCCATGATCTCCCGGCGGACGTCGGCATCGAAGATGTCCCACATCAGGTCTTCGGTGAAGTCGGGGGCCGGCGCGATGCCGACCAGCCCGGCCACCCGCTCCGGACGGCGGAGCGCAGTCAGCAGCATCATCCAGCCGCCCATGGAGGAGCCGACCAGGATCTGCGGCCCCGTCGTCACCTGGTCCAGCACCGCCAGCGCGTCGTCGGCCCACAGGCCGATGGTGCCGTCGGCGAACCGGCCGCTGGAGGCGCCGTGGCCCTGATAGTCGAAGCGGGTGAAGGACAGGCCGCGCTCCACCGCCCACGCCTCCAGCGCGGTCGCCTTGCCGCCGGTCATGTCGGACATGAAGCCGCCCAGGAACATCACCCCTGGCATGACGCCGGGCTTGCCCTGCCCCGATGGACCGGCAGGGGTGTGGTGATAGGCTATGGTCGCCGCACCGCGCGTTAGGCTATGGTGCGCGCCGCCCGGTTGGGCTGCGGTTTCGGTCATACGGTCACCTTCGACAACGGATGCCGGCCCGCGGCCGGACACCGGTTCGACGGACGCCGGCATGCCGGGGCCCGCGGCCGGTCCCGGGCCGCCCCTTGCGAGCAGCCGGCATCATGGATTTCGACCCCCACCTTACCACCGACCAATCCCCGCGCAACGCGGACGCCCGTCAGGATACTCCGCCTTCGCACTGGCCGGGCCATTTGCCGGGAGAGTGGCCGGGCGGCCGGGCGCCGACGGTGCTGCAGGTGGTGCCGACGCTGGTCACCGGCGGCGCGGAGCGCGGCTGCATCGACATGGCCCTTGCCCTGCAGGCGGCGGGCGGCACCCCGCTGGTGGCGTCGGAAGGCGGGCCGATGGTGCGCGAACTGGACCGCGCCCGCATCACCCACCTGACGCTGCCGCTGGCCTCCAAGAACCCGCTGACCATCCGCCGCAACGCCCGCCGGCTGGCCGCCATCATCCGCGAGCACAAGGTGGACATCGTCCATGCCCGCTCCCGCGCGCCGGCCTGGAGCGCGTGGCTGGCCTGCCGCGAGACCGGCGCGCGCTACATGACCACCTTCCATGCCCCCTATAATTTCGGCAGCGGGCCGATCGGCGGCCGGCTGAAGCGCTGGTACAACTCGGTGATGGCGCGGGGCGAGCGGGTGATCGCCATCTCCGGCTTCATCCGCGACCATGTTCTGGGCAACTACCCGGTCGATCCGGCGCGGGTGCGAGTCATCCATCGCGGCATCGACCGCAGCGTCTTCGCCCCCGACCGGGTCAGCCCGACGCGGCTGGTCACGCTTGCCAAGCAATGGAACCTGCCGGACGACCGGCCGGTGATCCTGCTGCCCGGCCGGCTGACCCGCTGGAAGGGACAGATCGTGCTGATCGACGCGCTGGCCAAGCTGGGACGCAAGGACGTGCTGGCCCTGCTGGTCGGGTCCGACCAGGGCCGCACCGGCTACCGGGAGGAGTTGGAGAACCGCATCGCCACCAACGGCCTGCGCGGCGTGGTGCGGATGACCGACCATTGCAGCGACATGGCCGCGGCCTACCTGTTGTCGACGGTGGTCGTCTCCGCCTCGCGCGAGCCGGAGGCCTTCGGGCGGGTGATCGTGGAGGCGCAGGCGATGGGCAAGCCGGTGATCGTCTCGGCCATCGGCGCCTATCAGGAGACCGTCGTCCCCGGCGAGACCGCCTGGGTGGTGCCGCCGGACGATCCCGACGCGCTGGCCCGGGCGCTGGGCGAGGCGCTGTCGCTGACACCGGAGCAGCGCGACGCCATCGGCGCCCGCGCCATGGCCTTCGTGGCCGACCGCTACACCAAGGATCGCATGTGTGCCGATACGCTGGCGGTCTATGCGGAGTTGCTGCAACCACGCTGAGACCGGCTTGTTGACGCAATCCGACCTTCAACCCACCATCAACCGACCGGACACCATGGCCGACATCCGACAGATTTCCGGCATCGCCGAGGTCATCGACCGCTATGACGGGTTCATCCTGGACCTGTGGGGCGTTCTGCATGACGGCGAACAGCCCTATCCCGGCGTGCCCGACTGCCTGGACCGCATGCGCGCCGCCGGCAAGACCCTGTGCCTTCTGTCAAACGCTCCGCGCCGTACCCCCGGCGTGATCGAGAAGCTCGACGGCATGGGGTTGGGGCGCGAGCGCTACCACCATGTCATGACGTCGGGCGAGGCGACCTATGAAGCCCTGCGCGACCGCGACGATCCCTGGCACGCGGCACTCGGCCGGCGGCTCTATCATATCGGGCCGGACCGCGACACCGATGTCTATGACGGGCTCGGCTATCAGATTGCGGCAACCCCGGCCGAGGCAGATTTCGTCGTCAACACGGGCATCGTGACCTTCGGCGAGACGGTGGCGGACTATCAGCCGCAACTGGACGCCTGCCTTGCCGCCGGCCTGCCGATGATCTGCGCCAACCCGGATCTGGTGGTGATGGTCGGGCCGATGCTGGTGATCTGCGCCGGCACGCTGGCTGCCCGTTACGAGGAGATGGGCGGCGATGTGCGCCAACACGGCAAGCCCTATGCCCCGGTTTACCAGCGCTGCTTCAAGCTGCTGGGCATCGCGGACAAGAGCCGCATCCTGGCCGTGGGCGACAGCCTGCGCACCGACGTCGCCGGCGCCAACGCCGCCGGGATCGACGTGGCGCTGGTCACCGCCGGCATCCACCAGGAGGAATTGGGCGGGGCGGCCTGGGGCGAGGCGGTCGACCCGGTCAGCCTGCGGGCACTGGCCGATGCCACCGGCCACATGCCGACCTATGCGATGCCCAGCCTGCGCTGGTGAGCGTTCGTTGTGATCGGGCGGGGCGCCCGCCGCCCGACCCGAGCCCAAGCGCAAGCCCGATGCCCCGTCAGTCCATCGGAACCGCGTCGTCCAGCGCCTTGCGCAGGAGGGGCGACGGACCGTCTTCCGAGAAGCCGCGGTTGCCGATGGCGGTGCGGAAATAGCTGACGATGAACACGCGGATGGAGGCGGTCAGGTTCGCCTCCCCCCGCCGTTCGTCGATCCGGCTGCAAATCTCGTTCAAGCTCAGCCGTTCACGCTCGCAGATTTCCTTCAGCGAGTCCCAGATGTACGGCTCCATCCTGAGGCTCGTTCGACGCCCGCTCACCTTCACGTTGCGGCAGAGCAGTCCCGGCCCTTCCTTACCTCCGCCCGTGCCCGCCATGGGAATTCCTGTTCCTCATCCGTTGCGCGTTCCGCCCGCGTGGTTCGGTCCAATACATCCATTTGTGTGACGATATTGCAAGCGGCGTGTGCCGTCCAAGTCAATTTCGACCCACGGCTGCGGTTCGACGCGACAATCGGGCGCAGGCGGGTATCGCTTCCAACTGCAGATCGGCAGGTTGCCGGGAAAAGCCGCTTCCCTTGGCTCACACCTTCGCTATACCAGTGCCGAATCATTCCTGCGGGAATCGGGCGGACACCGATGGGGCGGAACGGCCTGACGGACGGACCGGGCGGTGGAAGAGGAAGGATCGGCGATGAAACGACCGGTAAACGGACGATTCGCGGGCTGCGTCGCGGCCTGCGCCATCGCTGCCCTGTTGGCCGGCGGAGTCGTGCCTGCCCTGCCCTCCGGATATGCCCGGGCCGCGGAATCCGCCCCCGCTGAACAGATTCCGGAAGCCGCAATCCGTGCGCGCCTCGAGGCGATGCTGCCGGCGCCCTGGCGCATCGAAGCGCTGATGGTGGAGCCGCTGTCCAACGCGGCCGCCCAATCGCCGGAACCGCAAGCGGCGGCGCGGGTGACCGCAAAGCTGGTGCTGGGCGCTCCGACCTATCTGGTCGACAGCCGCGAAGGTCCGGTGACCTTCCTGCGCCCGGCGGCCGATGCCGGCCTCGTCAAGAGCTGGGTTGCGACCGCGCTCGGCACCCGCGGCGCCAATGGCTGGACGGTCACGCTGACGCCGCAGACCCCCGGCTTGCTCGAGGGCATCGGCAACCCCGCCGCGGAGTTGCCCGGCCGCACCGTGGTGCTGGGCACGGCCGAAGCAAGGGGCCTGCGCGAACAGCTGGACCGCGACGCCGCCCAACGGCTGGCCGACGACACCGAACGCCGCCGGCAGGAAGAGGAACGGCTGGCCCAGCAAACCGCCGCAGCAAAGGCCGAGGCGGCCCGTGCCGAGACGGAACGCCGGGCGGTCGAGGCGCGCATCGCCCAGTTGGCGGACCTGCGCGGCAAGCTGGCCGGCAACGACCGCGCGATGCGGCTGGCCGCCTTCGAAGCGGCGCTGGGCGGCAACGACCCGGCACTGCGCCAGACGGCGATGGAGGCGGCGCTGCAAAGCCGCGATCCGGTGGTGGCCAATCTGGCGCTGAAGGACTGGATCGCACGACGCCGCGCCGTGCCGGTCCAGCTCTACGCCACCAAGGAGGATCCGAGTTCCGAGGTGGTGGTCCAGAATCTGGGACCGATGACCCTGGAGATCGACGGCTTCAGCCCGATCAACGGGGCGCTGGCCGGCAAGCTGGGCGCCCCCGGTTACAGCATCGCACGGCCGTCCAGCATCGTCGGCACCCTGGCGCAGACCGAGCTGGCGGTGAACTCCTTCGGCTGCGCCCTGACCCTGCGGCTGACCGAACACCGGACGCTGGACGGGCTTCTGCGCTGCCAGACCCTGCCGACGCTGATCGCCCGCATCACGCTTGATTGAGGGGTGAGGGCCGATGGGCAACGCGCTTCCGAAAGGGTTCCGGCGGGCCGCGGCGCTGGTCCTGCTGCTGGCCGCCCCCTCCGGTGTGCTGGCCCAGATGCCGGCAGAGACGCCGGCCGAACGTTTCACTCCGCCCGCCGCCCCGATCGTCGCCCTGCCACGCCTGACTCCGGCTCGGCCCGTCTCGCCTTTGCCGAATCCTGCCGTGGTCTGGGAACATCCGCCGGAGGTGCCCGCCCCGCTGTCGCCGGTCGGCCCGCAGGCCGGCCCGGCCCCCGCCCCGATCCGGACGCCCACCCCCGTGGCGAGGACACCGGAGCCGAAGCCTGCCGATCTCCACAACACCGACCAAAGGACTGCCGAAACGGGCCAGGCTCCGGCCGCCGTTCCTCCCCTGCCGCCGGTGAAGCCGCAGCCCGAACCTGCCGCCCGGCCGGCGCCGAATGAGCAGGAGAAGACCGCTGCCGCCCGGCGGACGATGATCGCCACCGCCGGCATCTACCTGCGCGCCACGCCGGACGCCAAGGGCCGGGTCCTCGACACCGTGGAGAAAGGCGACCGGGTGGAGGCCTTCGGCGCGCCGGTGAACGGCTGGCAGCGGGTGGGGCGGGCCGGCAAGCCGCAGGGCTACGTCACCAGCGCCTACCTGACGGAGGCCGCAGGCGACCGTGGCGATCCAGCCTCCCCGACCAAACCCGGCCGCTATGCCAAAGCCGATCGGGAGGACCGCGGCTGCGCCCTGCCCGGCGACCTGCCCCGGGTCCAATCGGAGCGGGCGCAGACCGCCCGCCTGCCCCGGGGCACCGTCGCCCGGCTGCGCGCCGCCGGCAATTTGCGCGTTGCCCCGGTTTGCGATGCCAAGGTGCTGGACGTGCTGGATGCGGGCGAGCGCGTGACGGTGATGGAGGCCGTCGACGGCTGGTACAAGGTCGGGCAGAAGGGCAAGGCGCTGGGCTATGTCGGCGCGGCGCTGCTCGCCCCCGCCAAACGCTGAAGGGGCTGCGCTGGAAAGCGGTATGGAGCTACCCGGAAGGTCACGCCGCGGCCCTCCGTGAAGGGGCTTGTTCGCCCGTGAAAAAGGATTCTACAACAAGGGGGAGGCCGAACTATCGCGGACGAACGGAGCCCCATCGAAACTGAGCCGGGGCGTGCCCGTTTTCTCCGACGGTTCGACCACCCCCGCCGGCCATGCGGCGCCGGTCAGGCCAAGCGGGGGCGCGAAGCACGACCGGGACAAGGATTCACACGATGTCGACCCAACACAAACAAGCCATGGACGCGGTCCTGCAGGCCGCTGCGCACGACATCGTCGCCACCCTGCAGGAGCGGGACATCACCGACCGCCACAGCGAGGAAGGGGACCTCGTCGTTCTCGACGTCGCCATCCTGCACGCCTACCGCATCTTCATGCGCATCTGCGAGGAGAACGGCCTGGAAGTCGATGCCGGCTATTTCGCCGACCTCGCCGCCGATCTGGCCGAGGAAGTGGCACAGGACCAGGATTACGACGACTGAACTCGGGAGAGTGAATTCGAGACCCGAATGCCCCGCCCTTCCCCGCGCAGCATGGGAAGGGCGGGGTCACTTCCTTTTGTGAAAGCCCTGCCAAGTGCCCCATCCCACCCCTGACGCGGCCCCGGCCATGGTCCCTGATGTGGCGATCGTCGGCGCCGGCCCCGCCGGGCTGATGGCGGCGGAGATTGCTGCCGGCGCCGGGCTGCGGGTCGCCGTGTTCGACCACACGCCCACCCCGGCGCGCAAGCTGCTGCTGGCCGGACGCGGCGGGCTGAACCTGACCCATTCGGAACCGCTCGACCGCTTCCTGCCCCGTTATGGCGCGGCCGAGCCGCTGTTCCGCCGGCTGCTGGCCGGCTTCTCGCCCGACGACCTGCGCGGCTGGGCGGCCGGGCTGGGCATCGAGACCTTCGTCGGCAGCAGCGGCCGCGTCTTCCCGGTGCAGATGAAGGCCTCCACCCTGGTCCGCGCCTGGCTGCGGCGGCTGGACGGGCTTGGCGTCACCCTGCACAGCCGTCATCGCTGGACCGGCTGGAATGAGGCCGGCGCCCTGACCTTCCATGCGCCCTTCCGGCATGGCGAGGAGATCGTCACCGTCGCCCCGCGCGCCGCCCTGCTGGCGCTGGGCGGGGCGAGCTGGCCGCGCACAGGCTCGGACGGCGGCTGGGTCCCGCTGCTGGAGGGGTTGGGGGTGGAGGTGGCGCCGCTGGTCCCCTCCAACATGGGCTTCGAGGTGCCCTGGTCCGATCACCTGCGCGACCGCTTCGCCGGCCAGCCGGTGAAGAGTGTCGGCCTGTCCGCTGCCGGTCGCCGGTTGAAGGGCGAGTTCGTCATCACCGAGACCGGGATCGAGGGCGGCGCCGTCTATGCGCTGAGCGCGCCGTTCCGCGACGCCATCGCCGCCGAGGGCTGGGCGACCCTGACGCTGGACCTGTTGCCTGACATGGCGGAGGCCGAACTGGTCAAGCGCCTGCGCCGCCGCGGTGCGGAATCGCTGTCCACCTTCCTGAAGAAGTCGCTGTCGCTGACCGGCCCGCGCGCCGCCCTGCTGCGCGAGTTCGCCCCCGCCGCCGACCTGACCGACCCGGTGGCGCTGGCCCGCCAGATCAAGGGTCTGTCGGTGGTGCTGACCGGCATCCGCCCCATCGAGCGCGCCATTTCTTCGGCGGGCGGCGTCCGCCTGTCGGAGTTGGACGAGCGGCTGATGCTGACCCGCCGTCCGGGCCTGTTCCTGGCCGGCGAGATGCTGGACTGGGAGGCGCCGACCGGCGGCTATCTGCTGCAGGGCTGCTTCGCCATGGGCGCGGCGGCCGGCAAGGGCATGGTGGAGTGGCTGGGGCGGCGGTGACGCATACGGTCCTGCGAACTGCAGGCCTCCAGCATCCATCTACCGGCCTTGAGCGACCAGCGCGTCAAGTGCCGCTATGACGCGAAGGTGCTCGGCATCGAGGCTGGTGACCGATGGTCCGAGCACCCTGGCGGGAACCGTCACCATTTGCAGCGGGTTCATCAGCACTTTGATGTCTTCGACCATGAATGCCGGGTTGAGCGTCCGGTCATGGTAGGAAATCTCGCTGGCCAAGACCAATGGGACCACCACCCGATCGGAGCGGTCCTCCCAACGGTCACTCTGTACGACGAGAAGATAGGGAATAACCGTTCTGCTTCGCCCTGGATTGCGATGAACGTCGAACTGCGCCATCAGCGGTCCTGGTCTTCCGGCACGAAATCCCGGTTCCATTCATCCGCGAAGCGCCCATGCTTCTCGTCAAACGCATTCCATGCCGCAACGACCTTGCGCCGGTGTTCAAGATCGTCGTCGCGTTTCCGACTCTCGTCCTGCATCCAGGCCGCCAGCAGAGACTCGATGGTACCCGACAGGTTGTCGGTGTAGCTCTGGGCGGCGCGCAGCAGATCCTCGTTCAGCGTGATGTCGATGCGCCGCTTGGATGCTTGCGCATCATAGCCCGCATCCCTCTTGCCGATATGGCTCATGCCATCCTCCGCTGCTCTTCCTCCGTATGGTGATGCGGCTTTCGCCCGGTGACAAGCGCCGCAAAGAAAAAGGGCCGCCCCAACGGGACGGCCCCTCTTCATTCAACCCCGCGACCGCTTAGTAGCGGTAGTGGTCCGGCTTGTACGGGCCGGCGGTCGGCACGCTGATGTAGGCGGCCTGCTTGTCGGTCAGGGTGGTCAGCTTGGCGCCGATCTTCTCCAGATGCAGGCGGGCGACCTTCTCGTCCAGGTGCT
>NZ_DASPIS010000132.1:0-15541 GCF_035628975.1 Azospirillum sp.
CGCCCACAAGATCACCTCGGCCGTGAACTGCCGACCCTTGAATGGGTTCTTCTTGGACTTCATCACCCTGTCACCCAAGCCGCCGAAAAGCGCCGCGTTTTACCCGATATCTGGCCCGTCGAAAACGCTGCAACAGAACCCTTCTAAATTCCAATCCCGAAGCCGTCTACACCGGCCCGACCGTCGTCAACGGGGTGGCCACCAATCCGGGACCCAACGTCGTCCGCGACCGGCCGCGGCGCGAGGCCACGCAATTCCGCATCGGCAACCGCACCACGGCGACGTTCGGCTCGCATCTGGTCGATGTCGCCTTGGGCTACACCCACACGGACGACATGTTCCGCTTCCCGGTGTCGTCGGGCATCCGCAAGACCGAAGGCGGCGACGTGACCGCCGTTGCCCGCTACGCCTACAGCCTGGACCAGAGCCAGCCCTTGCCGCTGTTCGAGACGACCGTGCGGTATGTCGTCGGCTCGGCGGACCGCGAGGATTACCTGAACAATGCCGGGACCCAGGGCGCGCTGTTCGGGCGCAGCAAGCTGGAGGCAAGCACGCTGTCGCTCCATTCCGGCCTGAACCTGCCGCTGGGGGGCGAGGTCACGCTGTCGCCGGCGGTCACGCTCACCCATGCCACCCGCAAGAACGACGACACTTTCGGCGCGGCGCGGCGGCCCACCCTCGCCTTCAATCCGGCCAACCCCAGCGTGGCGCTGCCCGCCGGGTCTATCCCGGCCGGCGACACCAGCTACGACCGCAATTACGACGGCGTCAGCCCCAGCCTAGGCCTAACCTGGAAGCCGCATGCCGACCACACCCTCTTCGCCGCCGTGAGCCGCACCTTCGAGCCGCCGACCCATGACGACCTGATCGCCACCGTCAACGGCACGCCCAACAGCAGCGCCGGGCGCCCCAATCCCGCCCAGCCAGGCTTCAATTCCACAGCCTACCGCACGCCGGACCTGAAGGCGCAGACGGCGACCACCGTCGAAGCCGGATGGCGCGGTCGCGTCGGTATGGTCTCGGTCGATGCCGGAACCTATTACTCCTGGATCAGGAACGAGTTGCTCAGCCTGCGCGACGTCACCGGCGCCTCGCTTGGCGCGGTGAACGCCGGCCAGACGCGTCATTTCGGCGTCGAACTCGGGCTGTCCGCCAACCTGACGGAAAAGCTGACCGGCCGGATCGCCTACACCTTCCAGGATTTCCGCTTCCATGACGATCCGGTGCGCGGCGAGAACCGGCTGGCCGGCGCACCGCGCCACGTCATCAACGCCTCGGCCCGCTACGCGGTGACCCCGGCGCTGTCGCTGCAGGCGGAGGTCGACTGGTTTCCCGGCAAGACCCCGGTGGACAACATGAACAGCGTCCATACCGACGGCTACGCCACGGTCGATCTCGGCGCCACTTACGCCATCACCGAGCGTGTCAGCGTCTATGGCGAGGCGCGCAACATCTTCGACAAGACCTACGCCTCCTCCACCCTGATCGTCGATCAGGCATCGCCCACCCAGGCGGTCTATCTGCCGGGGGACGGCCGAGCCTTCTATGCCGGGCTGAAGGTGAATTTCTAACCCGGCGCTTTTCTGACCCGGCGCCTGCCCGGCCTCTTCCCCGCCTGACGAAAGCCGCCTGCCATGACACGAGAGACAGCCTCCCCGTCCCCTTGTCCCGACCCGTCACTGACGCTTTACGGCATCGGCCACGCCTATCTCGGGCGAACGGTGCTCGACGCGGTCGACCTGTCGCTGACGGTCGGCGAGGTGGCGGCGCTCGTCGGTCCTTCCGGCTGCGGCAAGAGCACCCTGGCCCACATCGCGGCCGGGGTGGTCGAACCGATGCGCGGCCGCGTCATGCGGGGGTACCGCCGCCATGGCATGGTGTTCCAGGACCCGCGCCTGCTGCCCTGGGCGACGGCACGGGCGAACATCGCCTACCCGCTGCGCCTGCTCGGCCTGTCACGGAGGGAGCGTCACGACCGGGCCGAGGAAGCCGCCGGACGGGTGGCGCTCGATGCCGGCGACCTCGACAAGTTCCCCATCGAGCTGTCGGGCGGCATGCGCCAGCGCGCGGCCATCGCCCGCGCGCTGGCGGTCGATCCGGACTTCATCTATTTCGACGAGCCCTTCACCGCTCTCGACGTCGCCCTGAAGCGCCGCATGCAGGATCTGGTGATCGAATCCTCGCGCGCCACGCGCTTCGGCGCCCTGTTCATCACCCATGATCTGATGGAGGCTGTCCGCATCGCCCACCGCGTCCTCGTCATGGATGTCCAGGGCCGCGGCATCGCCGGCGCGCGCACCATCCCCGGAGAGCCGGGCGCCCGCGACGACGGCGACCTCTACCGGCTGGTCGGCGGTTTCCTGGCCGACGACCCGCTGTTCCGCCACATCCACGACATCGACGAAAGGCGGATCCCATGACCGCCCTCAGCCGGGATGGCTCCGACCTTACCCTTGCCGGCATCCTCGGCGACGAGGGGTTGCGGCTGTTCTTTCCGCTCTCCGCCCTGCACGCCGCCCTGTGGCCGCTGCTGTGGGCTGTCGTCAACAGCTTCGCCCTGCCCATCGACGGCGCGATCCCGCCGGTCCTCTGGCATGGGCATGAAATGCTGTTCGGCGCCTTCGGCGCGGCGGTGATCGGCTTCGTCACCACAGCCATTCCGGAATGGACCGATACCCGGCGGCTGCAGGGACGCGCCCTGTTCGCCCTGGCCGGACTGTGGGGCATCGGCCGGGCCGGCGGCCTGGTCGGCGGCGACGGAGCCGCGATCGTCGCGGCCGTCGCCGACACCGTCTGGCTCGGCGCCCTTCCCCTCTATGTCGCGACGCTGTCCTGGCGGAAGCGCACCACCCGTCTGTTCGGCATGCTGGTCTGGCTCGGTGCGCTGGCCATGTCCGGAGGCGTCGTCCATGCCGGCTTCTTCCTTGGCGACGCTGCGCTCGCGCAGGCCGGATTGCACGGCGCCGGGCTGGTCCTGCTCGGGCTGCTTGGCCTCGTGCTGGCGCGGATCACGGTGCCAATCACCAACCTGGTTCTCGCCCCCGGCGGCGGCAGTTCGCCTTACAGGCCGCATCCCGGCCGCCTCAACCTTGCGCCCGGACTTGTCGCCATCGCGCTGGCCGGAGACATCGCCGGCATCCCGCCCGCCGTCGGCGCCTACCTGACCATCGCCGCCGGAGCCGCCTTTCTCGACCGTGTCGCCGAAGCCTTCATCGGCCGCGAGTTCTTCCGGACCGAGATCCTGGCGCTCGCCGGATCGAGCCTACTGGCGGGAGCCGGCTTGCTCCTCGTCGGCGCATCGCGGCTGGGCGCCCCCTTCCCCGAGACGCCGGCCCTGCATCTGGCGCTGATGGGCGGGCTCGGGCTCGGCGTGCTGGCGGTGTTCGCCGTTGCCGGGTTGTTCCACACCGGACGGACGCTTCCCCTGCCGCGGCCAGCACGGCTGGCGATCCTGCTGCTGGTCACGGCGGTGCTGCTGCGTGTCCTGCCGGACCTCGGGGTGCTGCCTCCGCCACCCGGTCCGCCACATGCGCTGGCGGGGCTGTCCTGGGCGACGGCCTTCCTGCTCTGGCTCCGGGTCTACTGGCCTTTCCTGTCGGCTCCCCGTGTGGAGGAAGCCGATGTCTGCTGATCCGTCCCCCTCCTTCCGGCAAGGCGGAAGGGATATGGCTGGTCCCGGCTCGGATGCCGGCCTTCGTCCGCTCGTCCTGTGCGGGACGCTTTATGCCGCCGGCCTCGTTGCGGCCTGGGTGCCATGGTTCCTCGGCTTCATCAGCCTGGACGTGGAATTCTCCCCCGTCGCCTGGCACGCGCACGAGTTGCTGTTCGGCTTTGCGCCGGCCGTCATCGCCGGGTTCCTGCCGGTGACCGGTCCAAACCGGAACGGACGCCAACCAAGCCTGGGAATCGCAGCATGGCTGTTCGCAGCATGGGTGGCCGGACGGCTGGGCGTGGCCGCGTCGGCCACCCTCGGGCCGCCGGCGACTGCAATGCTCACCCTGCTGTTTCCCCTGTCGCTCGCTGCCATGGCGGGTCGGACGATCCCTGTGGGGAGCCTGCGCGTCCTGACGCTCCATGGGGCGCTGTGCCTCCTGACCGGTGCCCAGATCCTCTTCCATTGGGAGCTTTGGCGCTATGGGCAGAGCATTTGCGGCACACGCCTCGCCGTGGCGGCGATGGCAGCGCCGGTCATGCTGTCCGGCAACGTGGCGCTGGCAAGCCCTGCCGGGTTCGATCCGCACCGGAACCCGGGGAAGACACACGGTGTCGCACCGGCACCCTGCATCTTCCCCCGCTTCGACGGGCTGGCGGCAGGCTTCGGCCTCCTCGCACTGGCCGCCTGGGTTGTGCAAGGCAGCGGACGCATGGACGGGAAAGCGAGCGGGACCTTGCTGCTGGCGGCGGGACTGGCGCTGGCGGTGCAGGTCGTCCGCAGGTGGCAAGGGATAGGCGGTCCATTCCTGTTCATCGCCTCCGTTACCCGTGCGTTCGTCCCGGCCGGTTTCCTGTTCGCGGCCGGGGCCTCGTTCACCGCCAGCCCGGCATATGCCAGAGCGGCACTACATGCATGGACGGCAGCCGCCATCGGCGGCATGATGCTCGCGGCGGCGGCCCGTCCCGAACCGACCCGCGCCGCCTTGTGGTTGACAATCGTGATCCATGCCGCCGTGATGACCGCCGCCGTTGCGCGGATCGCCGCAGCCTTCGCCCCGCAAAATACGATGCTGCTGATGCCGCTGTCCGGCACCGCGTGGATCATCGCCTTTCTTCTGTTCGGCATCGCCGGCAGCCGCACAACACAGACGGGACCTCATCCGCGCGAACCCGCGTCCACCGAACCGGGCCAAGATCAGTCTGGGCGCGACGGCTGAGGGTGGAATGGTCGGGTATGGCAAGCTCCACGCCAACCAGTCTGACGATGGAACCGACTAGGCCTGCGGTTTGGCGCAACGGCAGCCGGAACACGGCGCGCAAGGTCAAGGCTGTCGTGATCGCCAGGTCCGAGTAGAGGCGCTGCCCGCCGGGCGTGGTCCGCGTCTCCGCCCGCCAGCGCGCGACTGCTTCCGGCGTGAACCAGACCGTCAGGCTGCCGCGCGCCCGAAGCCCCGCGTCATACCCCGCCCGGTTGCGAACCCGATGGCGCTGCTTCGGAATGTAATGGCGGTGGGACGCATTGGCTTTGAACGGCGTGACCGAACCGGCACGAGGGCGAAGGGTTGGTCTTCTACTTCGATACCCCGAATGCCGCAACCGAACGCCTTGGTGCAACAAGGTCGTCTTACGCACCAACGTCACTTCTACCCAGAGCCAGGGCCAACTGACCGATGGCGCAGGGCGTACCGGAGAATGTGATCGGTGAGCGGACGGTGACGATCTCTCCCTCGGTGGGATGGTGCATCGACTGGAACATGCCCACGGCGTTCAGGTGCGCGTCATCCAGCAGGGCGTCCAGGGAATTGACCGGCGCGCATGGTATGTCCAGGCGGCCGAGCAGGTCCAGCCAATGGACGGTCGTCTCCGACGGCAGGCAGGCGGCCAACCGTTCGTACAAGGTGCCGATTATTGCGGCACGCTCGGAGTTGGAGGCGAGGGCCGGATCGTCAGCCCAGTCCGGACGTCCAACGGCCATGAAGAAGGCACGCCAATGGCGGCCGGTATAGGGCATCACGCAGAGGTGGCCGTCATGCGTCTCATAAGGCCTTCGGTGTGGTGCCAGCAGCCGATCATAGCCGGTGGGGCCGATCGGCGGACGGAAACTGCGCCCTGCCAGATGCTCGACTGCCAGGAAGGACACCATCGTTTCGAACATCGGCACCTCCACCGCCTGCCCGATCCCCGACGCCGTACGGGCCAGCAGGGCCGCGTTGATCGCCGCGGTGGCGTGCAGTCCGGTGATCTTGTCGGCGGCAATGGTCGGAGCGTAACGGGGAACGCCGGCGGTGCGCGCATAAAGATCGGCCAAGCCTGACTCGGCCTGGATGACGTCATCGTAGGCGGGTCTGTCCCGATAGGGGCCGCCCTGTCCGTAACCGACGACCGAACAATGGATGAGGCGCGGGTTGCGGGCGTGAAGCGTTGCGAAGTCCAGTCCGAGCCTCCCGATCGCCTGGGGCCGCATGTTGTGCAGCAGCACGTCAGCCTCGTCCACAAGCGCTAGCAGACCAACGAGGTCCGCGGGATTTTTCAGGTCGAGAACCCGGCTCTCCTTGTTGCGGTTGCAGTTGAGGAAGGCGGCCCCCATGCCTGGGGACCGTGCCGGACCGGGCGCGCGCATGATGTCGCCGCCGGGAGGTTCCACCTTGATGATCCGTGCCCCGAAGTCGCCCAGCATCTGGCTGGCGTAGGGGCCGGCGATTACCGTGCTGAGATCGACCACCGTGATCCCGTCGAGCGGCCCGACCATGCGGCATTCTCCCTTCCCAATCAGCCGTCAGCGCGCGGTAAAGCCGCCATCCACCGGCAACGCGACACCGGTGACGAACGAGGCGTCATCCGACAGCAGCCACAGGGCGGCATGGGCCACCTCTTCAGCCTTGCACAGGCGGCCCATCGGTACGGTCGTCAGCATGCGCTGCTGGTTGGCGGCCGCTTCGTCCGGATCGCCGGAACGACCGGTAAAGCCCAGCTTCATCGGGGTGTCGGCCAAACCGGGGCACACCACGTTGACGCGAACATTGTCGGCGGCGAAGCGCTGTGCCAGCGATTTGGTCAGGCCGACCACCGCGAATTTTGCCGCCGAGTAGACCGGACTGAACATCGACCCGACCAGCCCCGATACCGAGGCGGTGAACAGCATCGCGCCGCCGCCGCGTTTGCGCATGTGCCCGATAGCCTCGCCGGCCGCCAGCGTGGCGGAGGTGATGTTCAGGGCAATGGCGTGATCGTAGGCGGTGAGGTCGAGATTCTCGACGCCCCCTGGCCCCGGCGTTCCAGCGTGCGCCCACAGCAGGTCGATACCGCCCAGCCGCTCGGCCGCTTCGTTGATGGACCGGCGCATGTCGTCGGGCCGCGACAGGTCGGCCTGGATGGTGTCGATGGCGTGACCCTTTGCGGTCATTTCGGCTGCAAGGCTTGCAAGTCCGTCGGCGCTGACATCCACGGCGGCCACCCGCGCACCTTCGCGCAGGAACAGTTCTACGCCAGCCCGGCCCATGCCGGAGGCGGCGGCCGTTACGACGACCAGCTTGTTGGGAAGACGCATGGTGGTTCTCTCTCGGTCGGAGTTCGGGGATGGAGCGTCAGACGGCGTAGGCGTCGGGAAAGCGGCCGGTGGTGCTGATGGCGGTGGTGCGGGTTTCCAGATAAGAATCCAGCGCCTCGACCCCGTTCTCACGCCCCCAGCCGCTGGCCTTGAAGCCGCCATAGGGTGTGGACCAGCGGATGAAGCGATACGTGTTCACCCACACCATGCCTGCGCGGATGCGCGACGCCACCCGGTGGGCCCGTCCGACGTCGCCGGTCCACAGGCCGGCGGTCAGGCCGTAGCTGGTGTCATTGGCGATGGCGACCGCCTCCTCCTCGTCATCGAAGGGGATCAGGGCGGCGACCGGCCCGAAGATCTCCTCCCGCGCGATGCGCATGGCGTTGCTGACCCCGGCGAACACGGTCGGCTCGACGAAATAGCCGCCGTCCAGTCCGTTCCCGCTCAGACGGTTTCCGCCGGTGACCAACTCGGCCCGCTCATCGCGACCGACGGCGATGTAGGACAAGGTTTTTGCCAGTTGCTCGGCGTGGGCCTGGGGGCCCATGTGGGTGGTCTCGTCCAGCGGACGGCCAACCCGAACGCGGGCGGCCCGGCGGATAAACTCCTCCACCACGCGGTCATAGACCGGCCGCTGCACCAGCACCCGCGATCCCAGCGCGCAACTCTGGCCGCACAGGGTCCAGGCCGAATTGGTGGCGGCGTTCAGCGCCTGTTCCAGATCCGCGTCGGCGAACAGGATGTGCGGCGACTTGCCGCCCAGCTCGAAGGTGAACCGCTTCATCGTCTCGGCGCCGGTACGCAGGATGGCTTTCGCCGTGGTCCCCTCGCCGGTGAAGGCGATCTTGTCCACATCGGGGTGGGCGACCAGATGCTCTCCTGCGCCATCCTTGCCATGGCCGGGCACGATGTTGACGACGCCGGGCGGGAAGCCCGCCTCGTCGAACAGCCGCCCCAACTCCAGAGAGGTGACGGGCGTGTGTTCGGCCGGCTTCAACACCACGGTGCAGCCGGCTGCCAGCGCCGGACCAAGCTTCCACGCGGCGGCCATCAGCGGCACGTTCCACGGCGTGATGGCGCCGACCACCCCGACCGGCACACGCGTCGTGAAGATGTGGACGCTGTCGTCGAAGGGGATGGTGCGGCCGGCATGCTTGTCGGCGAGCGAGGCCCACCAGTGATAGCCGTTGGAATGGGCACCGATGTCCAGCAGGGATTCGCGCAATGCCCGGCCGGAATCGCGGGTTTCCAGCACCGCAAGCGTGCGGGCGCGCTCTTTGTATAGATCGGCGAAACGGCGCAACAAGGCGGCGCGCTCGTGCCCCGGCATGCGGCCCCAGGGGCCCTCCAGCGCCGCACGGGCGGCGGCGACCGCCTTGTCGATGTCGCGCTTGCCGCCAAAGGCGACGATGGCCCAGGCTGTGCCGGTCGACGGATCGATGCTTTCCATCAGGCCGCCGTCCTCCGGCGCCACCCAGGCGCCGCCGATGAACAGGTGGTCGTAGCGGGCGAGTTCGCCCCCGGCCGGCGGGGATGCGTTCGGCAAGGCCGGGGCGTTGGCGGTGGAACTCATGGTTCCCCCTTCCTTGTAAGGTTGCATTGCGATGGAATGAAAAAAAGGGCAGCCAAGCGTAGTTAGGCCCGGCAGCGGGCTTTACTTGACCAAGGGGCACTCGCTGTCCTTCAGCGGCCGGAAGGCTTGTTCGGCCGGGATGGTGGCGAGAATCTTGTAGTAGTCGTAGGGGGCTTTGGATTCGGCGGGCTTCTTGACCTGGACCAGCATCATCGGATGGACGACACGGCCGTCGGGGCGCAGATGGGTGGAGCCGAACAGCGGATCCTCAAAGGTGCCGGTCTCGCGCATCGCCTTGACGACGGCGGCACCGTCCTTGGCAGAACCGACCTTGGCCACCGCTTTGAGATAGGCGAGCGAGGCCGAGTAGGCTCCTGCCTGGTTCATGGTGGGATAGCGCCCGCCGTTGCGGGCGGCGTAACGCTGGCCGAAAGCGCGGGTCCGCTCGTTCTGATCCCAATAGAAGGCGGTGGTCAGCTGCAACCCCTGCGCCGTCTGAAGGCCCAGGGAATGGATGTCGGACAGAAACAGCAGCATCCCGGCCAACGACTGCCCGTTTTCGACCATGCCGAATTCGGCCGCCTGTTTGATCGCTGTGATGGTGTCGCCACCGGCGTTCGCCAGCGCCACCACCTGTGCCCCCGACGCCTGGGCCTGAAGCAGGTAAGAAGAGAAGTCCTTGCTGTCCGTCGGGTGGCGGATGCCGCCCAGCACCGTGCCGCCTTCGGCCTTTATGACGGCGGACGCATCGCGTTCCAGCGAATGGCCGAGCGCGAAATCGACGGTCAGAAAATACCAGGATTTGCCGCCGCCCTTCACGATCGCGTCGGCGGTGCCATGGGCGAGTGCCCATGTATCGTAGGTCCAGTGGACTGAATTCGGCGTGCAGGCCTTGCCGGTCAGTTCCGACGTGCCGGACGCGGTGAACAGCGCCACCTTGTTCTTGTCCTTCACCAGCGGAGCCACCGCCAGCGAAATGGCGCTGGTCGGCAGGTCGACCAAAGCGTCCACGCCTTCGGAATCGAACCATTTGCGGGCGATGCTGCTTGAAATGTCCGGTTTGTTCTGCGCATCGGCGGACACCACCTCGATGCTCAGCGCATCGGACCCAGGCAGCTTCTTGAAATCCTCCACGGCCATCAGCGTCGCATCCAGAGCACCCTTTCCGCCGATGTCGGAAAAGATGCCGGACATGTCCGCCAACACCCCCAGCTTGACCGGAACCTGCGCCGCCGCGGCGGAGCCCATCCCCAGAAGCGCGGACAAGACCAAGGCGATAGCCGTTCCAGCATGCGGTGATGACATCGGTATCCTCCCATTGCCGTTGTTGCTTCGGTCCCGGTTCGGGGCCGTTGAGGTCGAGATCGGCATACCGGCCGATCATTTGTGAACCTGAAATTCTTGTATGTGAATTTCACATTCATGTAAAGCCGCTTCAGCGGCAGGGCGACGGTGTCGGACGCGTCGAAAAGCCAGCGCCCGGACGGCTCTGCATGCTCAATTTCCTCAGGCGGTCGGCCAAGGTTCCCCTCCGCTCCAAGGGCAGCAGGGGCTCAAGAATATTCATGTACATGAATAGGTTATTCTGATAGGAGCAACGGCAGGAAACAACTGCAACATCGCAAGGCTGTTCAGGATGTCTGCATCGCTGAGCCGGACGCTGCACCTGTCCATATCGGTGAAAAATGATCGACAGCCCCGATCCCGACGCGTCAGAACGACGTCCCGCCACGCTGCGCCCGCAGCCTGAAACATCCGGTTTCCAAGCCAACCAGCCAGACCCGCAGGACAGAATGCACGTCAAACAGGCCGCCAACGTATTGGAGTTGTTGGAGTATTTTTCCCGCCGCCGGCGTGCTGCGACCTTGGCCGAAATTTCTGACGATCTGGGATGGCCTCGGTCGAGCACCTTCAATCTTGTCGGGACATTGGCCGAGAAGGGCTTTCTCTACGAACCGCGGATCAGAGGCGGATATTATCCGACGCCGCGCTGGCTGACCCTTTCGCAAACCATCGCCGACGCTGAGCCGCTGCCCGACGGGGTGCTGGACCTTGCCGCTGAAATCGCAGAGGAGAGTGGAGAAACCACGGCAATTGCGGCGCCGGCAGGAGTCCATGCGATCTTCATCCATGTGGTGGAATCGACCCAGGCCATCCGCTACTTCACCCAGGTTGGCGACCGCATTCCGCTTTACGCAAGTTCGGTCGGCCGTGCGATTTTGGCCCAGTACAGCGCCGACGAGCGGCAGGCTCTTTACCGGCGCATCCAGTTTGAGCGCTTTTCCGACACCACCTTGACCAGCATCGATGCCCTTGAAGCGGAACTTCGCCGGGCAGCCGAGCGTGGTTATCACCAGAGCAACGCCGAATACCAAACAGATTTGGCCGGCGTTTCCCTGCCGCTGCCCATCGGCATGCGCCGGCTGTCCATCGTGGTTGCCGGGCCGGTCTCCCGATGTCTGGATCGCCGCCCCCAGATCGCGGACCTTATCCGCCGAGGCATCCGCCGTTTTTCCCGCGACTTGGACATTCCCGATCAATCATGACTTGAATGCCATAGTCAGCTTGTGGCACGGACGGTGGCGATGCCGCAACCAAAGGGCCCGCCTCCGATCCGGGACGTCACCATGCGGTACAAGGGATGGTGTTGCGCAAATTGGGCTGCGGCAGCTTGTTGCACGGATGAGCCAAGTATCGTAGGCAGCGGCCCCTTCTTCGTCTGGGTTGCACGCTATGCCCTATGCCGCATAAGGCCAACGCCGCTCGCCGTCGCCACATTCCCCGATCGAAACGGTGCGTTCTCAACTGGGCCGAGTACGACGCTGCCTTGCGCCAGCGCGGCAGCCTGACCGTGTGGGTCACCGACGAGGCCATCGCGCATTGGAAGGCGGCACCACGCAGCACGCCGGGTGGACAGCCGTCCTACTCCGACTTGCCGATCACAACGGCGCTGATGTTGCCCACCGTGTTCCGTATGGCGCTGCGCCAGACCGAGGGGCTCCTCGCCTCCATCCTGCACCTGCTCGGCCTCGAACTGCCAGTCCCGGACCACTCCACGATCAGCCGGCGCACCAAGACCGTGATCCTGCCCAAGCCGCCGCGCACGGTTGCGTCAGATCTCGCGCCACAACGTGGATGAGGGCATGGCGCCGCCCTGAATTGGTGGACTTGGGTTACGCGACAGCGATCATGTCGCGGAGGGCGGCGACGCGCTGGACATGGATTGCCCGTCGGCGCGCCGCGGGGATGTGCTGCTTGCGCCGGGTCGCCGGGCGCAGGAAGCTGCGCACCTCATCGTGAGCCCGGCAGAAGCGGGCGGCGCTGATCGGGGACTTGAAGCCGCGCATCGGCCGCGTGCGGCCTTTGACCCCACGGTGATCTTGCTCCAGATGATAATTCTTGAATTTTGATGTGCGGTGTTCGACGTCGTCTCCGAACACCTCGTCGAGGGCCGGCGGATAGCCGGAATGCTTGTCGGTGGTGATCGTCTCGGGAATGATCCCAGTCACCTCGATCGCCGAGCGGAAGAACGCTTCGGCAGCGACTTGGTTGCGGGTGGCGCTGAGATAGACGTCGACCAGGTTGCCGTCGCTGTCGATGGCTCGGTACAGGTACTGCCACTGACCGGCGACTTTGAGATACGTCTCGTCCACGTACCAGCTCCGGCCAACCTTTCCTCGACGGCGCTGGCGCAGGGCGTCCGCTAGCAGCGGCGCCAACTTGGCCTCCCAGTCGCGCACCGCCTCATGGGAAAAGACCAAGCCGCGCAAGAGCAGGATCTCGGCGAGATCGCGCAGGCTGAGCTTGAGCCGAAGCCGCCACAGTACGATCAAGAAGACCACGTCCGTGGGTAGCTGCAGCCGGTTCAGCACTGAGCCGGTGCGCTCGTTGAAGCCGTGCCGGCATTCGCGGCAACGGAAGCGGCGATAGCCATGCGCCGTTCGATCTGAACGCTCCGAGGTTGCAGTCGAGTGGCAGTGCGGACAGCGCATCCATCTCCTCCAGAGTGGAGGTGATCCTCTACGTCAGCCCCACGGTTACAAGCAAGATGGCGCGAGGGCTGACGGAACCCTTCTCGTAGCCGCCCTTGGCTTCTGGCGTTTCTTCGTCATGTGGCCCACTGACGAAGACATCGCCGCCATCAGCCGCAGTCGTCCATAATAGGAGCAGATCAGGCCAGCAACCGGTTCCGTCAGGTCTCGCGCCAAGGTGAGGGAGTAGGCGCAGAGAGCCCGTCCTCCGGTTCCGTGTTGGTCAGGCGACAGCGAGCATATCGCGCAGGGCGGCAACCCTCTGGACATGGATCGCCCGTCGCCGCGCCGCTGGGACGTGCTGCTTGCGCTTAGTCGCCGGCCGCAGGAAGTCGCGCACCTCATCGTGGGCCCGGCAGAAGCGGTGAGCACTGGTTTGGGTTTGGAAGCCGCGCATCGGGCGCGTGCGGCCTTTGATCCCGCGATGATCCTGCTCGAGATGGTTATTCTTGAACTTGGAAGTGCGGTGCTTGACGTCGTCGCCGAACACCTCCTCCAGAGCCGGCGGGTAGCCTGCATACTTGTCGGTGGTGATGGTTTCCGGGATGATGCCGATGACGTCCACGGCGGAGTGGAAGAACGCCTCGGCGGCGGCCTGGTTGCGGGGCGCGCTTAGGTAGACATCGACCAGATTGCCGTCGGTGTCGATGGCCCGGTACAGGTAGTGCCACTGTCCAGCGATCTGCAGGTACGTCTCATCCACGTACCAACTCCGGCCGATTTTGCCCTTGCGCCGTTTGCGCAAGGCCTCGGTGAGCAGTTGCGCCAGCTTGGCTTCCCAGTCGCGCACCGCCTCGTGCGAAAAGGCCAGCCCGCGCAGCAGCAGGACTTCCGCAAAGTCGCGCAGGCTGAGCTTCATCCGGAGGCGCCACAGCACAATAAGAAAGGCCACATCGGTGGGGACCTGCAGCCGGTTCAGCAGCGAGCCCGTGCGCTCGTTGAACTGGCGTCCGCACCCGCGGCAGCGGAAGCGCCGGTACCCCTGGGCCGTGCGGTCTGAACGCTCGGTAGTCGCGGTCGAAGAGCAGTGCGGGCAGCGCATACGGCACCTCCTGAAGGGAGGTGATCCTCTACGGCAGCGCTGGCACGATGATCAAGCTGGCGCGAAACCTGCCGGAACCGTTCAGTCGAAGTCTGTCGGAAGCCCCAAATCTCGCGAGTGCTGGAATAGTCGCGCGATCTGAAATGGCAGCACTCGGCTGATGGAAAGTTCAGCTTCCGGCACATCCTCCTGCGCAAAGAATGTTGCGGCACTCGTTTCGTGCCCATCCCCGCGCGCGTGATCCGTGGCGCTGACCGCGTCGCAGATGAAGAACATCTTGTAGATGTGAAATGGATAAGGCGGCTGGTGGGGGTGGCGAGCCCGGTCATAGACACAGGCCAACTTGCGCACCCGAACCTCGATGCCGGCCTCCTCCAGAACCTCGCGCGCGACGCACTCGCTCGGTGACTGGTTGACGTCGGCCCAGCCGCCAGGCAGGGTCCAGCGGCCGCCATCAGCCATCTCACGGACTAGGAGGATGCGGCCAGCGTGATCGAACACCGCCCCACGCACGTCCACTTTGGGTGTGGCGTAGCCGGACTGCTCCGCAAAGAGCGCTTCGATCCGGACCGGATCGCCGCCGGAACGCGCTGCCATCATCTCTGCGGCCAGGAGTCGCAGATCTTCGTACCGCTCACGGTCATAGACATCCCTGGTGAAGGCAAGGCCAGATTGTGCCAGCGCTTGAATGCGCCGAGCCCAAACCAACCAATCCGGTTCCATGTCGCACTCCCTGAAACACCTGAGCAAAACGGCACAGGTGACGATGGGCACGTCCAGCCAAAGGCGCAATCGCGCCCTTAGCCATAGGCATCAGTACCTGTCGCTCGCTTTCCGACGAAACCTCCCGCAGCGCCTATGCGAACAAAGGCTGTATGGCCAGACACCGCCGGCAGCGATCCGGATCCGGATCAGGCTGGCCAGCACCGGCCCGGCCGGCTCCTCGATCTCCACTGCCGCCGCCCGCTCGCCGACATTGAGGCCCTGCGCTTGGTGCCTGCTGTCCAGCGCCGACGACGATCATAATTTTCGCGCGTCCGATGATGCGCGGGGTTAGAATGCACTCGGCAAAAGGGTGTCGCGAAAGGAAGGGCATGCTCACCCGCGCCGACCAACATAGAGGCCGGGTACAGCAGAACTGGAAACCGCTGCTGGCACTCTGCTGCTGGTTGGCCCCCCTAAACGAGTAGTGAAGGGTCGCAGTCATGCCCGCGTCTCAAGAAAAACAAAAGTCCAGTGGATGTATGGCCGCCCCAGCATATCGTTTCGCTCTGTAACGTGGACCACGTTCAGACCGTGCAAACCCGCAAGCTCAATTGCTTCATCCGCCGTGACTTTGAACATCCTCCGTCCTTGAGGAACTGGACCATGACGCAGTGATACCGACTCTCCTATGAAATGACCTTCTGGAGCCAAGGCGGGAAGCAGAGGGATTTGATGCGGCCGGTTTCGGCGACGAGCGCGTTCCAAGCGTCGCAGCAAGCGTCGATGATGGCGTCCTGATCGGGAAAGACCCGCAGCGACATCAGCTTCTCGCGCAAGAAGAGCCAGATGCGCTCGATAGTTTTGCCATGGGACCTCTCTCTGTTGGGTTCCTGCTGAAGGGCTCAGCCGGTAACGGAGGCGTCCTGAGTTGGGAGATCCCGCAAGCGGACAAGCCAAATCCGTTGGCCGCCGACCTGTGCCAGATGGCC
>NZ_DASPIS010000133.1:0-38400 GCF_035628975.1 Azospirillum sp.
ACGGTCGAGATCGACATCTTGGCGGATGCGTCCTTCACCTGCCGGCTGTACACCACATAAACCAGCGTGTCGTTCGGCCGGTCGTAGATGCGACGGATGGCGATCGACTTGAAAATCAGGCTTTTCCGTTCGGAGAAGACCTCCTCCCCCTTCTGCGACAGCTCGATGTCGCCGACGGTGACCGGCCCGGTCTGGCGGCAGGCGATGGAGGCGTTGGACGGGTCCTCGAACCAGTTGCCCTTGCTCAGCCGGTCGATCAGGCTGCGGTCGAAATCGACCAGATGGCAGGTGACGCCCTTCACGCCGGGATCCTCGATCGCCTGCACCTGAAGCCCGTTGCCGGTCCAGTCGTTGGAGAAGCGGCCGACCACCTCGTCCGCCGCCGCGGAACGGAGCGTGAGCCCGGCTGTCAGCAGGCCCAGAACCAAAAGGCCGGCGGAAACGTTCATCAGGGGAAACAGGCTGCGCATCGCGACTGGGTCTCCGGCAAGGACGGGCGGGACCGCAGGATGCGCGGCCCGGAAAAACACTCCCCTAGATCGGAGGGTCCGGCGCCACCGTCAAGCGCCGTCCTTCGGAGGTCCGGCCACCGCGATGACAGACCGCAGCCCGCTCGCCTCGGCTTCCCCCGCATTTCCCCCCGCGCCCGAGGCCCCGCTTCCCGGCACGCCGGAACCGGTGACCGAGCCCCTGCCCCCGCCCGGCCACCGCCGCGATCCGCTGACCATCGCCGCCGTCGGCCTGTTCGTGATCGCCGTGCTGTTCGCGCTGTATTTCGGACGCGAAGTCCTCCTGCCGATCATGCTGGCGCTGATCCTCAGCTTCCTGCTGCGGCCGCTGGTCCGCGCACTCTACCGGGTCGGCATTCCGGAAGGAATCGGCGCCGCCATCATGGTGATCACGCTGTTCGGCAGCGTGCTGCTGGCGGTCTACACCCTGTCGGCTCCGGCGGCGGAATGGGTGAACCGCATGCCGCGCGTCCTGCACGAGCTGGAGTTCAAGCTGGGCGACATCCGCGCCGGAATCGAGCGGGCCCGCGAGGCCTCGCGCCAGATCGAGCAGATCGCCAAGGAGTCCGGCAACGAGGGCGGTCCGGTGCGTGAGGTGGTGGTGCGCGGTCCGTCGCTGATGGAACAGGCGATCAGCCAGGTCGAAGCAGTGATCGTCAATGTCGTGATCCTGCAGGTCCTGCTGTATTTCTTCCTGGCGAGAGGCCGCCATTCGCTGGAGGCGCTGATCGGCACCATGCGCAACGTCGACGACCGCGTGCATTACGCCATGGTCGCGGCGACGCTGCAGCAGAACATCGCCGCCTATCTGCTGACCATCACCCTGATCAACGTGGTGCTGGGCGTCGCCACCGGTCTGGTCATGTGGATGTGGGGGCTGCCCAACCCGGCCCTGTGGGGGGTGCTGGTGGCAGTGGCCAACTACATCCCCTTCATCGGCCCGGCGGTGATGACCGGCGTCCTGTTCCTGGTGTCGGTCCTGACCTTCGACGGGCTCGGCACCATCCTGCTGCCGCCCTTGTCCTTCGTGGCGCTGACCACGATCGAGGGCAACTTCCTGACGCCGATGATCGTCGGCCGGCGGCTGTCGCTGAACCCCATCGCGGTGTTCGTGTCGATCCTGTTCTGGGGCTGGCTGTGGGGCATACCCGGTGCGCTGCTGGCCGTGCCGATCCTGGCGATCCTGAAGATCCTGTTCGACGCGCACGAGCCCCTGAAGCCGGTGGGGGCTTTGCTGGGGGGGTGAGGGTTTCGGCTTCGAATGCCCCCACCCTCCCGCTTCGCGGGTCCCTCCCTCCCCCGCCCTTGGCGGTGGAGGGGCAGGAAGCGGCAGTTCCCTCTCCCACCGAAGGTGGGGGAGGGTTAGGGAGGGGGCACCGGCAGCGATGCTCTCACGCCACCGAGGCCAGCGGCAAATTCACCAGCAAATTCTGCGGCTTCAGCTTCAGCCGCCGCCCTTCCGTCATCGCCAGCCCCAGATAGACCGGCCGCCCGGCGAGGTCGGGGCGCATGGCGGCGGGGTCGGCGAAGTCCAGGCGGAACAGGGCGAGGATGCGGGCCAGCCGGTCCTCCCCCACCTCCACCCCGTTGTAGAGGTCGTTGAGGATCGCCGTGGCGGCGCTGTCGAGCCCGACATGCCAGACCCAGCGGTCGTCGCGGATGTTCTGCACCGGCTGGATGCTGACCGTCACGCCCAGGAAATGCCCAACCCAGGCCTCCAGCACACGGGCCAGCGCGTCCAGACCGGCGGCGGCGAAGGTGATGTCCAGCACCGTGTCGTGCCGGGCGTCGCGGCCCCAATAGAGCGGGTGGTTGGTCTCGTCCAGGATGTCCAGATCCACGCTGCGGGGAGCGGTTCCGGCCTCCACCACCAGCCGGCCCAGCGAACCGAAGCCGCCGGACGCCGCCATGGTCTCCACCGTCTCGGCATCGGCGACGCGGACGCGGCCGTCGTCGACCGACACCGTCTGCTCGCGGAAGAACAGCTCGCCGGCACGGGCGCGCAGGCCCGACGGGGTCTCGTCCAGGATGCCGCGCAGGATGGCATGCACCAGCTGGTCGATGAACAGGCCGGGCACGCCGCGGGCGCCCTCGCGGAACAGGCGGATGTAGCAGCCCTCCAGCGTCCCGGCGGCCAGCAGCCGGTCGCGGAAGGCCAGCCAGACCTGGAAGTTTTCCCGCGCATCCGGATCGGCGATGGCGTCGAGCAGCGGGGCCGGCACCGTCCGCGCCGGATCGTCCAGCAAGGCGGCGTGCAGCGTGCGCTCGGCGTCGCAGGCCTCCTCCGGCGGGCGCATCTCGGGCCGGAGCAGATAGGCGCGCAGGAAATCGGGCGTCACCGCCAGATGGTTGTCGGCGTCGCGCGCCAACAGGTGGAAGCCGGACGCCGTCCAGAAATCGGTCATGCTGAGGGGCACCTCTGGTCCTGAAGGCGCCTATCCGACGACAGAGCCGCCAGACGACGCAAGTGTCTTGTGGCCGGTCTCCTCGCCGAGGGTCCTGTCGAGGAAGTCGTCGATGTCCGCCCACACCCGGTCGCGGATGGCGTCGCATTCCATCAGCAGCTCGTGCTTCGCCCCGGGATACTCGACAAGATGGGCGTTGCCGAGCCGGGCGGCCACCTCGCGGTGAAGCTCGGCCCGGACCACCCGGTCGTCGGGCGCGCTCAACAGCAGGACCGGCGTGCGCACCCGCTCCAGCGGTAGGCTGCGGCGCAACGCGTCCTCCGCGTCCAGCGCCGCCGCGACCCAGGCGAAGCTGACGCCGCCGACGCGCAGCTCCGGCCGCTCGGCATAGGGGGTGTGGAAGGCGGCGTAGCGCCGGGGATCGGTGGTGATCTTGTTGTCCGGCCGGAAGATGCCCTCCGCCGGGTCGTAGTCGCCCTGCCAGAAGGCGTAGCGGGCGCCGCATCCGCAGGCGAGCCCCAGGGAGGCCAGCGCCCGTGCCAGCCGGCGCGGCAGCGGTCCGGTATGGATGGCGTACATCGGCGCCGCCAGCAGCACGGCGGCATAGCGGCCGGGTTCGTCGCCGCAGTGGCGGGCCAGCGCCAGCGTCGCCACGAGGCCGCCCATGGAATGCGCCAGCAGGATCAGCGGCCCGCCGGTCTCCGCGGCGACGGGCGCCGCCACCTGCCGGTAAACGCAGTCGAGGTCGCCGACCAGCAGCGCGAAATCCGTCAGGTGGTGGATTTGCCGGTTGGGCAGCGGCCGGTCCGACAGGCCCTGGTTGCGCCAGTCGACCGCCACCACGCGGAAGCCGCGGGCCGTCAATGCGCTCGCGGTCTCCGCATATTTCTCGATGAACTCGGCGCGGCCGGTCAGCACCAGCGCGGTGCCGCGGACCCGCTCCGGCTTCGGCCAGACGGCGACCCGCAACCGCACTCCATCACCCATCGCGACAGACCGCATCTCCACGTGGCTCAGGTCCGGCATTCCTCCGGGTACAGTCCAAGCGGAATCGTCGGCCATGCTTTCTCCCCCGAGCGTTGTGATGAGAACCGGAAGAGCGCCCATGCGGACCACCCACTCCGAATTCGTCAAGATATTCGAAACCGGAAATAGTAGCGATATCTTGCATGCGATCCGCGATGGAACTCTTTTCCTTGCGGGGCGTTGGTCCGCCGTTGGAGGTGTACCGATGAAGACAATGCGAATCATCTTCCTGGCGCTTGCCGCCACGACCCTGAGCGGGACCGCGGTCCCGGTTCTGGCGAACGAGAAGGCCAAGGTTCCGCCCGTGCGTGTCGAGCAAGAGGATGGCGAGGAAGTCCTCGTCCACAAGGGGGAAGCGTCCTTCTACAGCCACAAGTTCCACGGCCGCACCACTGCCAGCGGCGAGCCGATGAACCAGAACAAGTCGACCGCGGCGTCGCGCACGCTGCCGCTCGGCTCCAAGGCCACGGTCACGAACGAGGAGAACGGCAAGAGCGTCGACGTCATCGTCAACGACCGCGGCCCCTATGTCGACGGCCGGGTGATCGACCTGTCTCGCTCCGCCGCAAAGAAGCTGGACATGATCGAGGACGGGACCGCCCCGGTGACGGTGGAGGTCAAGCCGTCGGAGCAGCCGACCGACACCGCCCGCGTCAAGGTGGAGGAAAAGGTCGACCAGCTCACCCCCGACAGTCAGGTGGCCGAACGCGAAACCCGCCGTCAGGGAAACAGCGGCAATAGTGGCGGCACCGGCAGCGACACAGTGTCGCACTCCGGATCGGGCAAGTAATGCTGCGGCGCGGCGAAGACGCTTCCCGATTCGCCGCGCCGATCCCCTGACTTTTATTGCGCTGCCGAACCAACAGTCACCGAACAGTCAATCGGTTGAAATGAAACGGACTTTGCCACTGCAGCGCGGGGTGGTGCCCCACAGTCGCGCTAACGCTGGCGGCCAAGCGCCATGGGCGGTGGGATTTTTCGTTAAGTTGTTGATTGAACGCCGCTTCTGCCGCTCTACCTTCATTGCGAAGTAATCCGGCTGCACAAGGCACCCCTCCATTACCGGGAAGCCTGCCGCGGAAAGCAGCCGTTTTGGCCGCGGTCTTGTGCGGAACGTTAGAGATTTTTTTGCATTTTTGGAGGAGACGTGGTGCCATTCCCATCGCTGCGGCGCACATGACGCATTGCAGCGAACGGCGCGGCGCCAGTGCGTCAGACGCCGGAACAGGCACCGAGAGAAAGAGGAATTGCTGCGATGGACGACGTGCGTCAGGTCCGCAAGGATACCGAAGGCTACTGCATCGAAGACCTGTCCGTCGGCATGACGGCAAGCTTCGCCAAGACGGTGACGGAAGCCGACATCGTCCTGTTCGCAGGCATTTCCGGCGACACCAACCCGGTCCACATCAACCAGGAATACGCCGCCACCACCATGTTCCAGGGCCGCATCGCCCACGGCATGCTGACGGTCGGCTTCATCTCGGCCGTGCTGGGCACCAAGCTGCCGGGGCCGGGCTGCATCTACATGAGCCAGACGCTGAAGTTCAAGGCGCCGGTCCGCGCCGGCGACACCGTCACCGCCCGCGCCACCATCACCGAACTGATCCCGGAAAAGCGCCGCTGCGTCATCAAGACGGTCTGCACCGTCGGCGAGACCGTGGTCGTGGAAGGCGAAGCGCTGCTGATGGTCCCGTCCCGCGGCTGATTTTTCGACGCCTGAGCGCTGCCTTCGGGCGCCAGGACACCGCCGGCGCGTTTACCCCGCGCCGGCGTCGGTCTATATAGACGCCCGAGCAAGCGGACCCGCCGGGGTCCGCCCACAGCACCGGGGCGCGCATGCGACTGTACAGACACACCGCCGACCTGCCGGCCGAAGAGCGGGGCGCCGTCGTGGCGCTCGGCAATTTCGACGGCGTGCACCGCGGACATCAGACGGTCATCGGCACCGCCCAGCGCCTTGCGGCGGAGATGGGCGCACCGTCGGCCGTGGTCACTTTCGAACCGCACCCGCGCAGCGTCTTCCGTCCCGACGACCCGCCCTTCCGCCTGACGCCTTTCCGCGTCAAGACCCGGCATATCGAGGCGCTGGGAGTCGACCAGCTGATCGTCTGCCACTTCGACGACGGCTTCCGCCACAAGACCGCGCAGGCTTTCGTCGACGAGATCCTGATCGGCGGGCTGGGCGTTCGGCATGTCGTCTGTGGCTATGATTTCCTGTTCGGGCACAAACGGTCGGGCGATCCGGCCTTCCTGCTGCGCGCCGGCCGCGCCCAGGGCTTCGGCGTCACGGAGGTCGGGCCGGTGTCCGACACGGAGGGCGGGGTCTATTCCTCCACCCGCGTGCGCGACGCGCTGGTCGCCGGCCGGCCGCGCGAGGCCACCCATGTGCTGGGCCATCCTTGGGAGATCGAGGGGCGCGTCGTCCATGGCGACCAGCGCGGACGCACCATCGGCTTCCCCACCGCCAACATCGAACTGGGCGAGTATCTGCGCCCGGCCTTCGGCGTCTATGCGGTGCGCGCCGGCATCGACCGCGGCGGCGAGACCGTCTGGCTGCCCGGCGTCGCCAATCTCGGCGCCCGCCCCACCGTGGACGGCACGGTTGCCCGGCTGGAAGCCCACCTGTTCGATGTCGACCTGGACCTGTACGACCTGCATCTGCGGGTGCAGATGATCGATTTCCTGCGGCCGGAGATGAAGTTCCCCAGCTTCGACGCGCTGAAGGACCAGATCGTTCAGGATGCCGCCGCCGCCCGCGCGGTTCTGGCCGGCGGCTGACGGGAGGGGCACGCCATGGAACGGGTTCTGATGCTGCTGTTCATCCTGAACCAGGGCGGCCCGACCACGCTGGAATTCGCCAGCATGGAGCAATGCAAGGCGGCCGAGCCGGTCGTCATCCAGAACTACCGCGAGATGACCGGCAACACGGTGCTGTCGCGCTGCATCCGCATGGTGCTGCCGGCGAAGTGAGGGGGCGGCTCCGCCGGGCCGTCATCGACACTGGCGGAGATGGTTTCGTCTGATACAGTGCGGCCCCGCCCTCGCTTCCTCCGCCGCAGTGCTCGCCATACCATGCCCCGTCCAGATTCCCTGCCGATCCGTGTCCTGTTGACCGCCCTGGTCGCCTTCGGCCCGCTGTCCACCGACCTCTACCTGCCGTCGCTGCCGACGCTGGTCCGGGTGTTCGACACCGATGTCGTCACGGTGCAGATGACGCTGTCGATCTTCCTGATCGGCTTCGCGGTGTCGCAGCTGGTCTATGGCCCGATGTCCGACCGGTTCGGCCGGCGCCCCACCCTGCTGGTCGGGGTGGCGATCTATCTGGCGGCCAGCGCGGTCTGCGCCATGACCACCAGCATCGAGGGGCTGATCGCCGCCCGCTTCTTCCAGGCGCTGGGGGCCTGCTGCGGGCCGGTGGTGGCAAGGGCGGTGGTGCGCGACGTCTTCGGCCGCGACCGGGCGGCGACGGTGCTGGCCTATATGTCGATGGCGATGGCGCTGGCCCCGGCGGTGGGGCCGATGTTGGGAGGCGTGCTGACGGAGTGGTTCGGCTGGCGCGCGAACTTCGTTCTGCTGACCGTCTTCGCCTGCGGCATCCTGGCGGCGGTGTGGTCGATGCTGGGCGAGACCAACGCCCACCGCGACGAGGAGGCGCTGAGGCCCAGCCGTCTCGCCGCCAACTACCTGCTTCTGCTGCGCAACCGCGGCTTCGTCGGCTATGTGCTGGTGGTCGCCTTCTCCTACAGCGGCATCTTCTCCTTCATCTCCGGCTCGTCCTTCGTGCTGATCGACCGGCTGCACCTGACCCCGGCGCAGTATGGCGCCAGCTTCGGCGCGGTGGTGCTGGGCTATATGCTGGGCACCTTCCTGGCCGGCCGGCTGACGCCGCGGCTGGGCGGCGCCCGCATGATCCGCATCGGAACGCTGCTGTCGCTCGGCGGCGGAGTCGTAGGCGGTCTGCTGGCGCTGGCCGGGGTCCTGCACCTGCTGGCCATCGTCGTGCCGGTCTTCCTGTTCATCCTGGGCACCGGGCTGACCCTGCCGAACGCCACCGCGAACGCGGTCGGCCCCTACGCCACCATGGCCGGGCTCGCCTCCTCCCTGCTGGGCTTCGCGCAGATGACCATCGCCGCCGCCGTCGGTATCCTCGTCGGCCATATGAACGACGGCAGCGCCCTGCCGATGATGGGAGCCATCGGGCTGGTGGGGCTGGGCGCGCTGCTGGCGCACCGGCTGCTGGTCATCCCCGCGACGCAGGGCGGGCGATCCGCCTGACCCGACCCGGCGGACGGGCGGCGCGGCGGCGCTCCCGCGCCTTGCGGTCGTCGTCGGACCTGCGGCCCTCGTCATCCTCCCTGCCGAACTCCGGGAAGCGGTCCATCAGGATGGTGAACAGGATCGTCACCATCAGGGACAGGGCCAGCGCCATCCCCGCCAGCAGGTAATAGCCGGCACCGCAGGCGATGCCCAGCCCGCCCGCCACCCAGATCACCGCCGCGGTGGTCGCCCCGCGCACGCTGTCGCCGGAGCGGAACATGACGCCGGCGCTGATGAAGCCGACTGCCTGGGCCACGCCCTGGATGACGCGCACCGGGTCGCTCGGCCGCTCGTCGCCGCTGGCATGCAGCCCGACATAGAACTCCAGCGCCACCAGAGTCGTCAGGGCGCAGCTGATGGATATCAGCGTATGCGTGCGCAAGCCGGCCGCCTTGCCGCGCATTTCCCGGTCAAGTCCAAGCAGCGCCCCGCAAAAGGCTGCAGCCAGCAGCCGCAACCCGATCTCCTCCACCGTCAGAACCGTAGTCAAGCCCATGAAATCACTCCGGTTTTTTGACCCCTCAAACGGTCTGCCACTTTTTTGGGGCACGCGGCATTTTTCACTTTGCAATCGATCGCGTTGGATCTATGTAACGCGAACTCGCAAGCGCACGTGCCGCTGGCCCGCCCCTCGGCGTCTCCGAGATGTGGTTATGCAACGACGTAACGCGTGATCCCCGACCGTCCCTTAAACAAGGCGGCGACTTGGAGGTTACGATGGTTGATGTTGTTGTGGGTGGGCGCGTGCTCACCCGTCTCCGAAATCTGCCGCTCCTGGACCATACGGACAGAACAGGGTTCTGTACGGGGCAATCCAGTATTGGCGGCCTGAGCGCCTGATCAGCTTTTTGAGTTGCTGATCGGCCCGCCCGGCCGCTCCCTCCCCCCCGACTTCACCCTTTCCGTTCCATCATCTTGCGTCCCAGGAGACTGAGATGACCCAGAAGATTGCGCGCTTTTTCGAAGAGCAGCGCCCGCAGACCCCTTGCCTCGTCATCGACCTGGACGTGGTCGAGCAGAACTACAACGATCTGCACGACGCCCTGCCCGACGCCCGCATCTTCTATGCGGTGAAGGCGAACCCGGCCGCGGAAATCCTCAGCCTGCTGGCCCGTCTCGGCTCCGCCTTCGACTGCGCCTCGGTCCCGGAAATCCAGATGGCGCTGGCCGCCGGCGCCACCCCGGAGCGCATCTCCTTCGGCAACACCATCAAGAAGGAAGGCGACATCCGCCGCGCCTACGAGCTGGGCGTCCGCCTGTTCGCCTTCGACAGCGAGCCGGAACTGGAGAAGATCGAGCGCGCCGCCCCCGGCGCCCGCGTCTTCTGCCGCATCCTGACCTCGGGTGAGGGCGCCGAATGGCCGCTGTCGCGCAAGTTCGGCTGCGACCTGACGATGGCGCGCGAGCTGCTGCTGAAGGCCCGCGACATGGACGTGCAGCCCTATGGCGTGTCCTTCCATGTCGGTTCGCAGCAGAAGGACCTGATGCAGTGGGACCACGCCATCTTCCAGGTGGCGCAGCTGTTCCGCGAGCTTGAGGTGCTGGGCGTCGACCTCGGCATGATCAACCTGGGCGGCGGCTTCCCCACCCGCTACCGCACCGACGTGCCGGAATGCACCGCCTACGGTCAGGCGATCTTCGACTCGCTGCGCAATCACTTCGGCAACCATCTGCCGGAAACCATCGTGGAGCCCGGCCGCGGCATGGTCGGCAGCGCCGGCATCATCGAGAGCGAAGTGGTCCTGGTGTCGCGCAAGTCGGCCGAGGATACCAAGCGCTGGGTCTATCTGGACATCGGCAAGTTCGGCGGTCTGGCCGAGACGATGGACGAGGCGATCCAGTACCCGATCGAGGTGCTGGGCGATGAGCCGGAAGACGACCGCGAGGCGGTGATCCTGGCCGGCCCGACCTGCGACAGCGCCGACGTGCTGTACGAGCGCGCCGACTACAAGATGCCGATGGGTCTGAAGGCCGGTGACCGCGTGCGCATCCATGCCACCGGCGCCTACACCACGACCTACTCGGCCGTCTGCTTCAACGGCTTCGCGCCGCTGCAGCACTACTGCATCTGAGGAGGGGGCAGGGCGGCGCCCTGCCCTTCCCGAAGTTGTCCCAAGAAAAAGCCCGCCTGCCGGATCGATCCGGCGGCGGGCTTTTCTTTTCCGGTCGGCTATTTTTTGAGCAGCCTATCTGCTGGGCAGCCAGGGCATCGGACAAAGAAAAAGGCCGCTTCCGATCAACGGAAGCGGCCTTTTCCGGTGCGTTCGCCGGCCGGCGTGCAGGCGCTCATTCGCGCCAGAACGGCTTCGACATCTCGCGCTCGGCATCCAGGCGGCTGAAGCCGATGTCCTGGAGCATACGGTCGTCCAGATAGCCCAGTTCGCGGCGGGTCACGACGCGCTGGCGCCACAGGCCCAGCAGGTTCGAGGCGACCTCGACGATATGACCGAAGGTGGTGGTGGCGTGGCCGGTCTCGGCCGAATGCAGAAGGGTTGCCATGATGGAGATTCCTGAGATGTCTTGTTATGGAGGGTCCGCCGGTCGGCGATCACGTCCTCCTTGTGTGGAAATATAATTACGCTCCTTTCAGCCATGTTGCCACCCCCGGCGGCAACATGCCCGCTTTGCAGGCAGCGAAGAACTCGCCATGGAATGTCACCGATCTGTGGCAAAATCGTCATTCCGGATACTTACGGTTTGGTAGACGGACAATAATGGACCCCCGCACCTTCCTGCCCTGGACAAGGCAGCCTGACTTGGTCCATGTATTGTTTTACTTACGGATCAATAGAGCGGACCTGCGGACAGTACCATGAGCGGCATCCATACCCCCGGCAGCCAGACCTTCGACACCATCGGGTTCGATGGCGACGACACGCTGTGGCACAACGAATCGCTCTTCTCGATGACGCAGGACCGTTTCCGCGCCCTGCTGGCCCATGCCGCCGACCCGACCGACCTCGACCGCCGCCTGCTGGAGGCGGAACGGGCCAACCTCCGGGTCTATGGCTACGGCATCAAGGGCTTCGTCCTCTCGATGATCGAGACGGCGATCGCGGTCACCGACGGCAACGTCGCCGCCCGCGACCTGCAGAGCCTGATCGACTTCGGCAAGGCGATGCTGGACCACCCGGTGGAACTGCTGCCCGGCGTGGCGGAGGTGGTGGAGGCGCTGGCGTCCCGCTTCCAGCTGGTCCTGATCACCAAGGGCGACCTGTTCGACCAGGAAAGCAAGATCGCCCGCTCCGGCCTGTCCGAGCTGTTCCATGCGGTGGAGATCGTCAGCGAGAAGGACCCGGCGACCTACCGGCGGGTGATGGACCGCCACGGCATCGACCCGGCGCGTTTCCTGATGGTCGGCAACTCGGTGCGGTCGGATATCCTGCCGGTGTTGGCGACCGGCGCCCATGCCGTCCACATCCCCTACGCCATCACCTGGGCCCACGAAGAGGCCGAGGTGCCCGACGACCATTACCGCCGCCTCGACTCGGTCCGCGAATTGCCGGCACTGTTGGCGGCCTGGTGAGGAGCCCTGTCGATGACCTTGCTTCCCCTGCCCGACCTGGACGGCATCACCCCCGAAACCGGCGGCCCGGCCGCAGACCGCGTGCTGTCCGGCGCACCCGTCTTCACGACTTGGAACGGTTACGAGTCGGCGGACGGCAAGCGGTTCGCCGGATGCTGGCGGTCGACTCCGGGCTCCTGGCGCATCGTCTATGACGAGTGGGAATATTGCGAAATTCTGGAGGGCGAAAGCGTCGTCGCCCATGACGATGGCCGGTCCTGGACCTTGAAGGCCGGAGACCGTTTCGTCATCGAGCCGGGATTCCAAGGCAGTTGGACCGTGGTTGCGGCCACGACCAAGCGCTATGTGGTGGTCCTGCCCTGAACGGCCCACTCAGCCGCCCCGTTCAACCAGTGAGTTCGACCGAGTTCTGGGCGGCGCCGTGGCTGATGATGGTGACGGCCTTGCGCCCGATCTCCACCGCCAGCACGCCGAGCACGAGGACGGAGGCGACCAGCATCAGGCGGGCGACGTCACGGGTCAGCGCGCGCTTGCGGGCGTTGGCCCGGCGATGCTCGCGGATCACCGCGCGCATGGCGCCACCGGTCAGCCGACGTCCGAACCAGGCATTGGCGGCCATGATGCGCTCCCATCATCCCGAACAAGTACAAGAGTATTTATATAAAATTTTATCTTGTTCAGCAAGACCCGAATCCTGCGGCGTGACGCCCCAGGACTCGGTTGCGGGTAAGGCCAGCCCTATTCCTTGAAGGCCACCTCGCGCTGGCGGCGGAAGGCCGGCAGCAGGATGAGGGCCAGCAATCCGACGGCCACCGCCATCAGGCCGGCGCTGATCGGGCGGGTGACGAAGACGGTCAGATCGCCCTGGGACAGCAGCATGGCGCGGCTGAGGTTCTCCTCCAGCAGGGGGCCGAGGACGAAGCCGAGCAGCAGCGGCGCCGGCTCGCACTCCAGCTTCTTCAGCACATAGCCGAACACGCCGAAGCCGGCCATCAGCAACACGTCGAACACGTCGTTCTTCAGGCTGTAGGTGCCGATGCAGCAGAATACCAGGATGGCCGGGAACAGATAGGCATAGGGCACGCGCAGAAGCCGCACCCAGAGCCCGATCAGCGGCAGGTTCAGCACCACCAGCATGACGTTGCCGACCAGCATGCTGGCGATCATGCCCCAGAACAGGTCCGGCTGCTTGGTCATGATCTGCGGTCCCGGCGTGATGCCGTGGATCATCATGGCGCCGACCATCAGCGCCATCACCGCGTTGGACGGGATGCCGAGGCTCAGCATCGGGATGAAGCTGGCCTGGGCGCCGGCATTGTTGGCGGCCTCCGGCCCGGCGACGCCCTGGATGGCCCCCTTGCCGAAGGTGGAGGGATCGCGCGCCACCTTCTTTTCCAGCGCGTAGGAGGAAAAGGCGCTGAGCGTCGCCCCGCCACCCGGCAGGATTCCCAGCAAGGCGCCCAGCGCCGTGCCGCGAACCGCCGCCGGCCAGGCATCCTTGAAGTCCCGCAGCGACGGCCACAGCCGGTGGACCGGTGACGGATCTATACCGCGCCCCTCCGTCTCCTCCAGGTTGATGATGATGTCGGCAAGGCCGAACAGCCCCATCGCCAGCGGCACGAAGTCCAGTCCGTCATAGAGCTGCGGAATGTCGAAGGTGAAGCGCATCTGGCCGGAATTGACGTCGGTCCCGACCATCGACAGCAGCAGCCCGACCAGGATCATCGCCACCGCCTTCACCACCGACCCATGGGCCAGGGTAACCGCGCCGATCAGGCCGACCAGCATCAGCGCCACATATTCCGACGGACCGAAGGCCAGCGCCATCCCGGCCAGCGGCGGACCGGCCAGCGCGATGACCAGGGTGGTGACGCAGCCCGCGAACAGCGACGACAGCGCCGCGGTCGCCAGCGCGACGCCGCCGCGACCCTGCCGCGCCATGGCGTTGCCGTCCAGGCAGGTCATGACGGAGGAAGATTCGCCGGGCAGCTTCACCAGGATGGCCGTGGTCGATCCGCCATACTGGGCGCCATAGAAGATGCCGGCCAGCATGATCAGCGCCCCCACCGGCGGCAGGTAGAAGGTGATCGGCAACAGCAGGGCCACCGTCGCCGTCGGCCCCAGTCCGGGCAGCACGCCGATCAGCGTGCCGATCAGGGCGCCGAGGAAGCAATAGACCAGGTTCATCGGCTCCACCGACACACCCAGCCCGAGCCAGAGATTGGCGAGGACGTCCATCATGGCCAGATCTGGAGCGGCAGGCCCAGTCCCCAGGAAAAGATGGCGATGCAGCTGGTGGCCAGCGTTGCCCACAGGGCCGTGAAGGGGCCGGGGCGCAACGGCCGTCCGGCCAATCCGCCGATGCCGATCAGCGCCAGGATGGCGAGCACCAGACCCAGCCTGTCGAGCAGGGCGGCGAAGGCGATGACGGCGACGGTGATGGCGACCGATGGCCTCCATGCCCACGCCAGCGTCGCCGGTCCTTCCGCCGTCAGTCCGCGCACGAGGGTCGCCAGCCCCGCCGCCAGCAGGAGATAGCAGACGAGCCGCGGGAAGAACCCGGCCTGCATCATGGCCAGCGATCCCGCCTCCCAGCCGCGCGCCAGCCAGAGCCCGCCGAGGGCGAGGGCGCTGAGCAGCAGTCCGGCCGCGAGATCCTGGGGCGATCTCAGCCGGGATGCGGCCGACCGGGGCGATCTCAGGGTATGTGTCATTGGATGGATGTGTCCGCTCTCTCAGCCATGCGATGGCGGAAGGCCCGGGCGCCACACCCGCTTCATCGGGCAATGCAGCCTGCGCCCCTCAGGATATCGCCCAAAACCGCCGAGTCGGCCGCCGGCGCTATCTCCGCCGGTTGTATTATTACCGGCGGCAATCCCTCCGTCGAGCGCGTTCTCGTCGGATTTCACGGTTATGGAGAGAATATCGCAGGAAAGATCAAGGCATTTTGCGTCGGATTTGCGGCATATTACTCGTTATGGTACATACTGACTTTCTTCATACACGCATGATGAACGGGCACCTCCGGCGCATCCGGGAGCGGAGCCCGAAGGATCGGACGACGAACGATGACAGCAGCGACTTTCCTCCTGCGCATGGCCGGCTGCCGTGCCGCGTCTTTCCCGGTTGCGGCGCTTGCGATCCTGATGCTGTTGCTCGCGGGCTCCCCCGCCGCGGTGCAGGCCGCCTATCCGGAGAAGCCGATCACCATGGTCGTCGCCTATGGCGCCGGCGGCTCCACCGACGTCACGGCGCGGATGCTGGCGCCCTATATCGAGCGCTATCTGGGCGGCGGGCGTATCGTCGTCCTGAACCGGCCGGGGGCCGGCGGCGAGATCGGCTTCGCCGCCATCGCCGATGCGGCGCCGGACGGTTACACGATCGGCTTCATCAACACGCCCAACCTGATCACCATCCCGATCGAACGGCAGGCACGCTATGGGCTGGACCGGCTGGACCCGCTGGTGAACATCGTCGACGATCCGGGCGTGATGACCGTCCGTGCCGACAGCCCGCTCCGGTCGGTCGCCGACGTGGTGGAATTCGCGAAGGGGAATCCGGGCGCACTCACCGTCGGCTCCACCGGCATCGGCTCCGACGACCATCTCGCCATGCTGTTGCTGGAACGGCAGGCCGGGGTGAAGTTGACCCATGTGCCGTTCGCCGGCAGCGCCGAGAACTACCGCGCGATGCTGGGCTCCCACACCAGGATCTGCGACCAGAATCTGGGCGAGGGGCTGCGCGGGCTCGCCGGCGGCGATCCCGTGCGCATGCTGGGTGTGATGAGCCGGTCGCGCTGGGACATGGCGCCGGACCTGCCGACCTTCCGCGAACAGGGCTATGCCATCGACATGGTGTCCATGCGCGGCATCGGTGCCCCGAAGGGTCTGCCGCCGGACATCCGCCGCACCCTGATCGAGGCGATCACCAAGGCGGCGATGGACCCGGAGTTCCAGGCCAAGGCACGCGAGACCTTCCAGCCGCTCCGCATCGTCGGCCCAGAGGCCTTCGCCGCCGAGCTGAAGCAGTTGGACGGCGAGTTCCGCAGCTTGTGGACCGAAATGCCCTGGAAGTAATGGCGAAGAAATACTGACCGCTTGCGAAACGACCGTTTCCGTTACGATGCCGCTCCGGTGCCGTAACGGATTGGGTCGCTCAATCCGGCTTCCGAAAAGCCCTTCAGCCGCAACAGACAGCTGTCGCAGGCACCGCAGGACAGCCCCTCCGGCGTCGGATCGTAGCAGGAGTGGGTGAGGCTGTAGTCGACCCCAAGCTCCAACCCGCGGCGGACGATCGCGGCCTTGTCCAAGGTCATCAGCGGCGCATGGATCTTGAAGCGGCTCGTCCCCTCCACCCCGGCCTTGGTCGCGAGGTTGGCCAGGGTTTCGAAGGCCGCGATGTATTCCGGGCGGCAGTCGGGATAGCCGGAATAATCCAGCGCGTTGACGCCGATGAACAGGTCGGACGCTCCCAGCGTTTCCGCCCAGGCCAGCGCGAAGGACAGGAAGACGGTGTTGCGCGCCGGCACATAGGTGACGGGAATGCCCTGCCCCAGATCGGCCTCCAGGTCTGCGGCGCTGCCGTGCTTGGGCACGTCGATGCTGTCGGTCAGGGCGGAGCCGCCGAAGGCGCGCAGATCGATGTCGGCGATCACATGCCGCTCCACCCCCATCGCCGCGACCACGCGCCGTGCCGCTTCCAGCTCCACCGAATGGCGCTGTCCGTAGCGGAAGCTGAGGGCATTGACGCGATAGCCCTCGGCCTTGGCAATGGCGAGCACCGTGGTCGAATCGAGTCCGCCGCTGACCAGCACCACGGCGTCCTTCGGCACACCCATCGTCTTGTCCGGACCCGCCATCGCACACCCACCTCTGCAAAGCCGCCCACCATTGCGGGCAAGGATGGCGACAGCTTTTGGCACATCCCGGCGCATCGGGCCAGACCGGGTGTCACGGCGATCACATCATGATGGCCAGCATTTCCTCGATGGTCATGACGCGCGAAGGCGGCAGGCGGACGGTTGCGGTGCAGCCCCGACCGGGTGCGCTGTCCAGCGTCAGGGTGCCGCCATGCGCCTCCACCAGACGAAGGGCGAGCGGCAGGCCGAGGCCGATTCCCTCGTACCGGCGGGTGGCGGTCTGGTCGATCTGGGCGAAGGGGGTCAGGGCGGTCGCGATGTCGTCCGCTTGCATTCCGATTCCGCGGTCACGCACCGCCAGTTCCACCCAGCCGTCTGTGGCAGGCGCCATGGCCAGCGTAACCACACCCTGCGGATGGCTGAACTTGATGGCGTTGGACAGCAGGTTTCCCAACGCTTGGCGCAGACGACGCCGATCGCCCCGCATCGGCGGCAGATCGCCCTCGGCGACCATCTCCACCGTCACGGCTTGGCGGGCGGCCTGAAACTCCAGGTCGGCAACCAGCTGGGCGGCGAGCGCCGACAGGTCGACCGGCTCCTCGGCCAGCGACAGCCCGCCGGCCTCGACCCGCGCCATGTCGAGGATATCGTCGATGATGGACAGCAGCTGTTCGCCGGCCTGCCTGATGGCGACGACGCAATCTCGCTGTTGCCCCTGACCGCCCGCCGGCGGCACGTCCGTCCGCGCCTCCAGCAGTTGTGAGAAGCCGATCACCGCGTTCAGCGGGGTGCGCAGTTCATGGTTCATGGTGGCGATGAAGGTCGATTTGGCACGGTCGGCCGCCTCGGCCGCCTCCTTGGCGGCCCGCAGCTCGGCTTCCGCCCGGCGCCGTTCGGTCACGTCGCGCAGGATGGCGGTATAGATCCGCCGTCCCTCCACTTCGCTGGCGCTGACCGACAGCTCCACCGGGAACCGGGTGCCATCGGCACGTTCCGCCTCGGCGGCACGGTCGCGGACGACCAGGGCCGTTGTCTGGCCAGGCGCGAATTCCACCCGGACGCCGCCCTCCTCCCGCAGATGGAACAGCGGGATCAGCCGGTCGAGCGGCCGCCACAACAGGTCCCCGGCCGGAACACCGAACATCGCCTCCGCCACGCGGTTGAAACCGAGCAGGATGCCGGCCTCGTCCACGGTGAGGATGGCTTCGGCGACCGTGTCGAGGATCGCCTCGCTGCGTGCTTCGGACAGGCGCAGGGCGTTGGCCGTGTGCAGGTATTCGCTGACATCGGTGATGGTGGCGATGGTGCTGCCATCCTCCATCGGGATGCGCTGGCACAGCACCCTGCGGTCGGAGCCCTCCCCCTGCGGATCGTGGAAGCGGAAATCGGTCGGCTGCAACTCCCGGCCCGGTTCGCTCCGCCACTCCGCGGCAACCCGCGCCCGGTCGTCGGGATGGACGGCGCCAAGCCAGCCGTCACCGAGCAGCCGGTCGGACTCCAGCCCGGTGATGGCGGAAAGGCGGGCATTGGCGAACAGCACCTGACCGGCCGCGTCGGCCTGAAGGATGCCGACCGGCACCGATTCAGCCAGAGTGCGATAGCGCGCCTCGCTGGCGCGCAGCCGCTCCGACAGGGCGATGGCGTCGCTGACATCACGGACGGTCAGGACCAGCCCACCGATTTCCGGATCAGCCAGTTCGTTGCGAACGGTCACCTCCAGCCAACGCCAGCCGCCATCGGCATGGCGGAAGCGGAAGATCGAGCGGCCGCTGCTGCCTGCCGGGGCGGCGACCCGGATCCGAAGCCGCTGCTGCGCCTCCTGCAGGTCCTCGGGGTGGAGGTGCAGGTCCAGAGCGGCGCCGGTAAGCGCCTGGGGAGGATGACCCAGCACGTCGGCCGCCGCTTGGCCGATCCGGAGAACGCGTCCGTCCATCGACAGCACCGCGACCGCTCCGTCCGACATGCGGCACGGGGCGTCAACCGACCGTTCGCCTGCCTGCAAGATGGCACCTCCGAACCGGCAATGAAAGGTTGGGCCGGATTGCCGCCCCTTACGCTTCGGGACGGCAATCCGATCCTGCCGGTCAGAGTAGGCAGTCGACCATTAACGTGTGATGTCAGAAAAAATCGGGTTCGACCCTGATGGTTTCGCCGCTGAAACCATCACCCCCGCCGCAAGGACAGGAAAGAGGTCAGCGCGTCCAGCACGGCATCCGGCGCTTCGGTCATAACCATATGCCCAGTCTGGGGCAGGACGACGACCTGCGAAGACTTCACGCGCGCGGCCAGCGTGCGCCCTGCTTTGGCCGGAGTCATCTTGTCCAGCGCTCCCAACAGGAACAGGGCGGGACAGGCGACCGACGCCGCAGCATCCGCCCCCTGCCCGTATTCGTTGCAGGCCGCGAGATCGACCCCCAACACCCCCGGCCGGACCGACGCCATCAGCCGGCGACCGCCGGGGATCAGCGCGAGGCCCGGCGTCGGGCAGCTGCCGCCCTGGGCGCCGCCATGGCCGCGCGGCCCATGGCCCCAGCCGATCACCATCTCGATGGCGGATTGTTCGCCGGCATGGGCGGCGGCCAGCAGGTCCGGATGCACCGGCATGCGTTCCGCCACGCCCAGCAGCGCAACCGCCTCCACCCGCGTGCCATGGCGGGCCGCAGCGTCCAGCGCCACCAGCGCGCCCATGGAATGGCCGACCAGCGCCGCCCGCTCCAGCCCGGCGGCATCCAGCAGGGCGATCACCCAGTCGGCGATGGCGGCGATGCTGCCCAGCGGTTCCCCGCCGGAGCGGCCATGGCCCGGCAGATCGACCGCCAGCACCGAACGGCCATGGTGGGCGAGATAGCGGCTTTGCAGGCTCCACACGCTGTGGTCCATGCCGGCGCCGTGGATCAGCACGATTGCGGGGCGCGCGGGATCGATCTCCCGGCCGCCGGTGTGGACGAAGACGGGGGTTCCGTTGACGGTCAACTGCATGGCGCGGCCCTCAGCCCTTGGTGGCGGCGCGCAGCGCCTGCTTCAGGTCGTCGATCAGGTCTTCGCAATCCTCCAGCCCGATGGACAGGCGGATCATGTCCTCCCCCACCCCGGCGGCGGCGAGCGCCTCCGCATCCAGCTGGGCGTGGGTGGTGCTGGCGGGATGGATGACCAGCGACTTGGCGTCGCCGACATTGGCGAGGTGCGAGAACAGCGTCAGCGACTCGATGAAGCGGCGCCCGGCCTCGCGGGTGCCGCCCTCTCCGCTGCCGCGGATGCCGAAGGAGATGATGGATCCGGCACCATGCGGCAGCAGCCGGGAGGCCAGCGCATGGTCGGGATGGTCGACCAGCTCCGGGTAGGAGACCCAGGCGACGGCGCCCTTCTCGGCATTCAGCTCCCCTTCCAGGAAGCAGACGACCTTGCGGGCGTTGTGGATGTGGCACTTCATCCGCAGAGGCAGCGTTTCCACGCCCTGCAGGATCTGGAAGGCGTTCATCGGGCTCATGCAGGCGCCGAAATCGCGCAGGCCTTCGGCACGGGCGCGGGCGATGAAGGCTGCCGGACCGTATTCCTCGGCGAAATCGATGCCGTGATAGCCGGCATAGGGCTCGGTCAGGGTCGGGAACTTGCCCGAGGCCTCCCAGTCGAACCGGCCGCCATCGATCACCACGCCGCCGATGGCGGTGCCGTGCCCGCTCAGCCACTTGGTGCAGGAATGCATGACGATGTCGGCGCCATGTTCGAACGGGCGGCAGAGATAGGGGGTGGTGAAGGTCGAATCGATCATCAGCGGGATGCCGGCCTCGTGCGCGATGGCCGCGACCTTCGGAACGTCCAGCACCTCCAGCCCCGGATTGCCCAGCACCTCGCCAAAGACCAGCCGGGTTTCCGGACGGATCGCCGCGCGGATGCCGTCGAGGTCGCGCGGATGGACGAAGGTGGTGGTGATGCCGAATCGCGGCAGCGTGTAGGCCAGCAGGTTGCGGCTGCCGCCGTAGATGGAGGAGGAGGCGACGATGTGCCCGCCCGCCCCCATCAGCGTCATGATGGCCAGCGTCATGGCGGCCTGCCCGCTGGCGGTGCAGACGGCGCCCACCCCGCCTTCCAGCGTCGCCAAGCGCTCTTCCAGCACCGCGACGGTGGGGTTGGAGATGCGCGAATAGATGTGGCCCGGCCGTTCCAGGTTGAACAGGGCCGCCGCCTGATCGACGTCGCTGAAGACGTAGGAGGAAGTCAGGTGGATCGGAACCGCCCGCGCCCCGGTCGCCGGATCGGGCCGCTGCCCCGCATGAAGACTCTGCGTATCGAACTTCAGGAACTTGGCGCCGGCCATGCTCCTCCCTCCCTTTGGATTGGAAAGAGGGCCGCCAACGGTTGAGCGGCCCTCTCTGCTTGTCAGCTTATTATTTGCCAGCCCTGTTCAACCCGCATTCCAGCGGCATCGACGGCGCGGAAGCGTATGGAGACATGACGCGCGCGTCAAGCCGGTTGGGAGGGGCAACGCGTGGGGTAGGATTCAAGCGGCCTGCCCGTCGGCCGCCACCCCCACCATCGTCTCCTCCACCAGCCAGTCCACCACCCGGCGCAGCGCCTCGTCCTCGCCGGCGCCGTCGGCGAGCGCCGCCTGGAAGATCGCGATCTGGCGATGGGCGCTGGTGCCGCGGGCCACGATGTCGCGCGCCCGCTCGACCTCGGCGGTGCAGCCGAAATGTTCGGCATCCTCGCGGGTCAGATCGATGATCTCGTCCAGCAGGTCGGCATAGGGCACGATGCGGCCCTGGCCGAAATCGACCAGCCCGCTGTCCAGGCCATAGCGCTGGGCCCGCCAGCGGTTCTCCTCGATCAGCAGGTTCTTGTAGGGCCGCCAGGTGACGTTGCGCAGCTTCAGCCGCCACAGCATGCGCAGCAGGCAGCGGTAGAGCGCCGCCACCGTGACCGCATCGTCCAGCCGGGTGCAGATGTCGGTGATCCGCATCTCCAGCGTGGGGAAGCGCGAGGACGGCCGGATGTCCCACCACAGCTTGCTGGCATCCTCGATCACCCCGGCATTCACCAGGACCGCGACGTGGCTCTGATACTCGCCGTAGCTCTGGAAACCGTCGGGCATGCCGGTGCGCGGCAGCTCGTGCCACACGCTGAGCCGGTAGGACCGGCGTTCCATGTCGCGCCCGCGCCAGAAGGGCGAGGAGGTCGACAGCGCCAGCAGATGCGGCAGGAAGTAGCGGACCTGGTTCATCAGGTCGATGCGCAGGTCGTCGTCCTCGATCCCGATATGGACATGCATGCCGCAGATCATCAGCCGGCGGGCCGGTGCCCCCAGGTCGCGCGCCAGCATGTTGTAGCGGTCGCGGTTGGTGTGCTTCTGCGGCTCCCACGCGGCGAAGGGATGGGTGGAGGCGGCGATCGGCGCCAGCCCGTAGCGGTCGGCCACCCCGGCCACCGTGGCGCGCAAGGCCGCCAGTTCGGCCCGCGCCTCGGCCAGCGTCTTGCAGACCGGCGTGCCGACCTCGATCTGGCAGCGCAGGAATTCCGGATGGATGCGGCCCGGCGCCTGTTCCTGACAGGCCTCCAGCATCTCGTCCGGTGGGCTCTGCACGATGTCGCGCGTTCCGCGGTCCACCAGCAGATATTCTTCTTCCAGGCCCATGGTGAAGGACGGTTCGGTCACGGCGGCTTCCATCTCGTGTTCAGGCCCGCGGATAATGGTGGATGGTGGCCAGCGACGGCAGGGACAGCAGCGGTTCAAGCGCGTCGCCGATCACCTGCGCCCACAGATCGGCCCCCTCCGGCGTCGCGATCAGATCCTGCCGCACCTCCAGCAGGACGTTGGGATAGCCGGCGGGAGTCGCGTGGGTCTCTACCGTGCCTCCCAGCGTGCCGCGGCCGGAATAGGGCTGGTTGTCGCCGACGCACCAGCGCCCGTCGGCCGTCAGCGCCTCGATCAGCGGCACCGGAAGGCGCGGGTCGTTGTCCCACAGCACGCCGATGTGCCAGGGCCGCGCCACCCCGCGCATCGCGGGGGTGAAGCTGTGGACCGACACCACCACCGGCACCTGCCCGCGCCCGCGGATGGCCGACAACGCCGCGGCCACCGCCGCATGGTAGGGGTGGAACAGCGCCTCGACCCGCCGGGCCTGCTCGTCGCCGTCCAGCGCGCGGTTGCCTGGGATCACCACATCGTCGCTGACCACCGGGATCGCGGTCGGATCCTCCAGCGCCCGGTTCGGATCGATCACCAGCCGGGAAAAGCCCGACAGCACCGCCGTGGCGCCGAACCTCGCGGCCAGCCGCCGCGTCACCTCCGCCGCGCCGATGTCGTAGGCGATGTGGCGGCAGAGCTGCTCCTCCGGCAGGCCGAGGTCGCCCAGCGCCCTGGGGATCGCACGGGATGCATGATCGCAAACCAGCAGCAGCGGCCCGCCCGCATCCGGATTCAGCGTGGTCGCCGGTGGCGGATCATCGGGCCCCAGCAGCGGTGCGGCGAGTCGCGGGGCGGGCGCAGGCGCGGTGACCGGCTGCCGGTGTTCGGGCGGCCCGTCAAGGGAATGGCCGGCGGAGTGCGGGGAGTCTTGCGGGGTGGAGGCAACCATACGCCACACTAACGCAACCGCCACGCCGGGCGGAAGCGCGGCCGATGGTGGTAGCCCGATTGGCAAGCTGTTACGCTGCCCTTCCCTTTCCGCGCGAACCCACCCGGAAGACATCCCGCATGCTTCGCCTGATCACCCTCTGCCTTGCCGTGATGGCGCTGCTCAGCGCCTGCGGTCCCGTCTATGAGACCCAGTACAGCTTGATCCCGCCCAGTTCGGCGGAGGGGCGGCTGTGCGTCAACCAGTGCCAGCAGAACCGCAATTTTTGCCGCCAGAACTGCGGACTGAACCAGCAGGCCTGCGTGAACGAGGCGCGGTCGCGGGCGCTTTACGAGTATCAGGCCTACGTCAACCGGCAGCAGGCGGAAAAGAAGCCGATCAAGAAATCGGTCAGCGACTTCGACCGTTCCTACTCCTGCGGCAACAGCAGCTGCGAGGCGGGGTGCGAAGCCGACTATCGCGACTGCTTCGGCGGCAGCTGCGGCGGTCAGGTGATCGCCCGGACGGTGTGCACCGCCTTCTGCGACCAGGAGAAGCCCGCGCCGGTCCCCGCAGCCGCGCCGAGGCTGAGCCCGATGCCGCCGGGCGCGGCCCAATCTCCGGTCCAGTCCCCGGCGATGTCCAACAACACCGGCGGCTACCCGGCCGGCGCCTCGCTGTGCCAGCCCGGCATGCGGGTGGAGGTGGAATGGAAGGGCGAGTGGTATCCCGCGACGGTGAAGGACAAGCCGCGCAAGGACGGCCGCTGCCCGATCCACTATGACGATTTCGGATCGGAAGACGACGAGTCGGTGTCGCTGCGCCGCATCCGCCCGCGCTGACGCATCGGGCCACCACAACAGGCCCATACACCGGCCCGACACCGTAAAGGGGAAACTGGGACGCGCACGGCAGCCATGACGCGCGTCCTGCTGGCCCGCCCAATCATCGGCGGATATAAGCGATCCCATGCCAGACGCCAGTGCCATCCCGCTCGACCATGCATCCCGGACGCAACGTGTCGCCCTGATCGCCCTTCTGCTGGGTGCCCTCGGCATCGCCTTCGCCCCCATCTTCGTCCGCCTGTCGGATGTCGGGCCGGTCGCCACCGGCTTCTGGCGCATGGCGCTGGCAACCCCGGTGCTGGCGCTGTGGATGGTGGGCGAGTCGCGACAGCCTACCGGCCGAGCCAGCCGGCGCCCCTCATCGCTCGCCGATTACGGCCGGCTGTCCCTGGCCGGCCTCTGCTTTGCCGGCGACCTTGCGGTCTGGCACACCTCCATCCGCTACACCTCCGTCGCCAACGCCACGCTGCTGGCCAACTTCGCGCCGCTTTTCGTCGCGCCGGCCGCCTGGTTCCTGTTCAAGGAGCGCATCACCGGACGCTTCGTTCTGGGCATGTTGCTGGCGCTTGGCGGAGCGATCGTGCTGATGGGGCAGAGCTTCCAGCTGAGCGCCGATCATCTGTTCGGCGACGCGCTGGGTCTGCTGACCGCCGTCTTCTACGCCGGCTACATTCTATCGGTCGGGCATCTGCGCGCCGAGTTCTCCACCGCCACCATCATGACCTGGAGCGGCGTCATCACCGCGGCCGTGCTGCTCCCGCTGGGCCTCTATGACGGCGAGGCGATGCTGCCGGCGACCGCCGCCGGATGGCTGGTGCTGGCCGGGCTGGCGCTGTTCAGCCATGCCGGCGGGCAGAGCCTGATCGCCTACGCGCTGGCCCATCTTCCGGCCTCCTTCTCGTCCGTCAGCCTGCTGCTGCAGCCGGCCGCCGCCGCGATCCTCGCCTGGATCCTGCTGAACGAACCGCTGGGAACGCTGCAGGCGGTGGGCGCCGCCGTGATCCTGATAGGCATCCTGATGGCCCGGCGCGGCAGCCGCTGACATCAGGCAGGGCTATTCGGTCGGAGAACCGGCCAGCCATGTCTTTTCATCCCGCGGGCAAGGCGCCGCAGGCGGCCTGTCGACCATTGACCCGGCCCGCCCGGACCGCTACCGGTATTACCAACTGCCAATGAACCGCTTTCCGACCGAAGGGAAACCACCCGTGCCCGGCACCGACGACAGCGCTCACGTCCCCTCCTCCTCGCAGCGCATTTCGGAGTGGGTGGCTCAACAGCTTCTCGACCGCATCGCGCGCGGCGAGTTGGTGCCGGGGGAGCGTCTGCCGGGCGAACGCCAGCTCGCCGAACAGCTGCATGTCAGTCGCGTCTCGGTCCGGGCGGCCCTGCAGAAGCTGAAGACACAGGGATTCCTGACCGCCGTCCAGGGCGGCGGCACCCGCGTGGTGTCATCGGCCGGGGTGATGGACGGCGCATTGACCACCATGGTGCGCAGCACCCACCAGAACCTGTGCGACCTCGTCGAAATCCGCATGGCGCTGGAAAGCTGGGCGGCCCGCCGCGCCGCCGAACGGGCGACCCAGGAGCAGATCGACACCATCGGCCGCATCCTGCAGGCGATGAGCGAGACCAACCGGGATGGCGGCCGCGCCGCCGACGATATGGACTTCCACGTCGCCGTCGCCCAGGCGTCCGGCAGCCCGGTCTATCTGCACCTGCTCTCCACCATCCGCGACATCCTCGGCAACATGGTCGAGATGAAGCACACCGAGCCCTTCATGGAGAACCACGAGGCGCTGATGATCGAGCATCACCGCGCCATCCACCAAGCCATCGCCCGTCGCGACCCCGACGCCGCGGCCAATGCCGTCACCGCCCATCTCGGCTGGATCCTGGCCCGCTACCGTACCATGACCGAGGAGCCGGCGACCCCGGCTGCGACACAGGGCGATGCCCCGCCCTCCCCCGGCACTCCCGCCGCCTGACCACGCCGCCCCGCCGACCGGCACCAAAGGCCGACCAGTACCAAAGAACGACGAAGGCCGCAGCCTCCCACCGGAGACTGCGGCCTTCGTCGTTCGACCAGACGCGACCCTCAGCTTGCGAGGATCGCCTCGATCTCTTTCGTCACCTCATCGATGTCGGCCATGCCGTCCACCGCCTTCAACACGCCGCATCCCTGGTAGTAGGGCAGGATCGGCGCGGTCTGCTGGTGGTACTGGGCAAGACGGGTCGTCACCGTCTCCGCATTGTCGTCGGCGCGCCGTTTGAACTCGGTGCTGCCGCAGGCATCGCAGACGCCCTCGACCTTCGGCTTCTCGAAGCTGTCGTGATAGCCCTTGCCGCACTTGGCGCAGGTGTAGCGGCCGGTGATGCGCTCCACCAGGACATCGTCGACGACCCGCATCTCGATCACATGATCGAGCTTCAGGCCCTTCTCCTCCAGCATCTTGTCCAGCGCCTCGGCCTGGGCCACGGTGCGCGGGAAACCGTCGAGAATGAAGCCGTTCTTGACGTCGGGCTTGGAAATGCGTTCGGCGATCATGCTGACCATAAGCTCGTCCGGCATCAGCTTGCCGGCGGACATGATCTCCTTCGCCTGCTGCCCGAGCGGCCCACCTTCCGCCACCATGGCGCGGAGCATGTCGCCCGTGGACAACTGCACCAAGCCACGCGTGTCTTCCAGACGGCGCGCCTGGGTCCCCTTCCCGGCGCCCGGCGGACCGAGCAGTATGAGGTTCATTACTTTCTCCCCCGAAGCTTCGATTTCTTGATCAATCCCTCATACTGGTGAGCCAGCAGGTGGGAATGAATCTGCGCAACCGTGTCCATCGTGACGGTGACCACGATCAGCAGGCTGGTGCCGCCAAAATAAAACGGAACCGAGTGCTGGGATATCAGGATTTCGGGGAGGAGACAAACCGCCACAAGGTAGGCGGAGCCGATGACCGTCAGCCGGCTCAGCACATAGTCGATATGATCGGCGGTGTTCTTGCCGGGGCGGATGCCGGGAATGAAGCCGCCATACTTCCGCAGGTTCTCGGCCGTCTCCGCCGGATTGAAGACGATGGCCGTGTAGAAGAAGCAGAAAAACACGATCAGCGAGGCGTAGAGCAGCATGTACAGCGGGGTGCCGTGCGCCAGATAGCGCGACACCGCCTGCAGCCACTCGGGCCCCTCGCCGCCGGCGAAGCCCACCGCGGTCAGCGGCAGCAGCAGCAGCGACGACGCGAAGATCGGCGGGATGACGCCGGCGGTGTTCATCTTCAGCGGCAGGTGCGACGCTTCGCCGCCGAACACCCGGTTGCCGACCTGGCGCTTGGGGTACTGCACCAGCAGGCGGCGCTGGGCGCGCTCCATGAAGACGATGAAGAACACCACGCCGACCGACATCACCAGCATCAGGATGATGAACAGGGTGGACAAGGCGCCCTGGCGGCCAAGTTCCAGCGTGTTGACCAGCGCTCGCGGCAGTTCCGCGACGATGCCGGCGAAGATGATGAGCGAGATGCCGTTGCCGATGCCGCGGGCGGTGATCTGCTCGCCCAGCCACATCAGGAACATGGTGCCGCCAACCAGCGTGATGACCGTGGCGACGCGGAAGAAAAGACCTGGATCGATGACCGCCGCCCCGCTGGAGCCGCGCATCGCCTCAAGGCCGACCGCAAGGCCATAGGCCTGCACCGTGGCGAGCGCCACCGTGCCGAATCGGGTGTACTGGTTCAGCTTCTTGCGCCCGGCCTCACCTTCCTTCTTCATGGCCTCCATCTGCGGCGACACGGCGGTCAGCAACTGCACGATGATGGACGCCGAGATGTACGGCATGATGTTGAGCGCGAAGATGGTCATGCGGCTGAGCGCGCCGCCGGCCAGCATGTCGAACATGCCGAGAATGCCGCCGCCCTGCTGCTTGAAGACGTCGCTGAGAATCGTCGGGTCGATGCCCGGCAGCGGGATGTAAGTGCCCAGCCGGTAGACGATCAGGGCCGCCAAGGTGAACCAAATCCGCTTTTTCAGCTCGGTCGCCTTGGAGAAAGCCCCGAAATTGATGTTGGCGGCAAGCTGCTCGGCCGCTGATGCCATGGTCCAATCCCTGTCCCGTAAGCGCGAACGGGGCGGCACTGCATGACGCAGGCCGCCCCTCGCGACTTCGCTTTTTGTAGTGCCACGAAAGCCCGTGCGCAAGCACGGGCTTCACGCGGAACCTTACTCGGCGGCTTCGGCGGCGGGCGCGGTCAGCGTGACGCTGCCACCCACCTTTTCGACGGCCTCGATCGCCGACTTGGACGCGCCGGCGACCGTGAAGGAAACCTTCGTGGTCAGCTCGCCCTTGCCCAGCAGACGGACACCGTCCTTCTTCACCTTGCCGGTGACGCCGGCAGCGTTGAGCGCCGCGGCATCGATGGTCTCGGAAGCATTCAGCTTGCCCAGGTCGATGGCCTTCTGGACCATGCCCAGGTTAACCACCGAATATTCCTTGGCGAAGATGTTCCGGAAGCCGCGCTTCGGCAGGCGGCGGTGCAGAGGCATCTGCCCGCCTTCGAAGCCGTTGATCGCCACGCCGGTGCGCGAGGTCTGACCCTTCACGCCGCGGCCAGCGGTCTTGCCCTTGCCGGAACCGATACCGCGGCCGACGCGCATGCGCGCCTTGCGGGCACCGGCGTTGTCACGCAGGTCGTTAAGCTTGGTCATGATCTCAGCCCTCGTTCTCGACGCGGACCAGGTGCGCGACCTTGGCGATCATGCCCCGCACGGCCGGAGTGTCCTCCAGCTCGCGGGTCCGGTGCAGCTTGTTGAGACCCAGACCGACCAGCGTCTCGCGCTGGTCGTGCTTGCGGCCGATCGGGCTGCCGATCTGGGTCACGACGACGGTCTTCTTCTCCGCCATGATCAGGCCTCCTGTCCGGCGCCGGCCTCGCGACGGCCGAGGATGTCGCTCACGCGACGACCGCGACGCGCCGCGACGGAACGCGGGCTGGTGACCTGGGTCAGGGCGTCGAAGGTCGCCTTGATCATGTTGTGCGGGTTCGACGTGCCGATCGACTTGGTCACGACGTCAGCGACGCCGAGAGCCTCGAAGATCGCGCGCATCGGACCACCGGCGATGATGCCGGTACCGGCCGGAGCCGCCCGCAGCACGACCTTGCCGGCACCGAAGTGACCGTTGGTGTCGTGATGCAGCGTACGGCCCTCGCGCAGCGGAACACGGATCATGCCGCGCTTGGCCTGATCGGTCGCCTTGCGGATCGCTTCCGGCACTTCACGGGCCTTGCCCGAACCGACGCCGACGCGGCCCTTGCCGTCGCCAACGACGACCAGAGCGGCGAAGCCGAAGCGCCGACCACCCTTGACCACCTTGGCGACGCGGTTGATACCGACGAGCTTTTCGATCAGCTCGCTTTCTTCCCGCTCGCGCGGCTGCCGGTCGCGGTTATCCCGCTCCCCACGTTCACGTGCCATATCCGGGCCTCCTTAGAACGACAGCCCGCCCTCGCGGGCGGCGTCGGCCAGGGCCTTGACCCGGCCATGGTAAATATACCCACCGCGATCGAAGACGACCTCGGTAATCCCAGCGGCCTTGGCGCGCTCGGCGATCAGCTCGCCGATGCGCTTGGCAGCATCGACGTTGCCGCCGTGCTTGAGCTGCTCGCGCAGCTCCTTCTCCAACGACGAGGCGGACGCGAGCGTCTTGCCGTTTTCGTCGTCGATGATCTGGGCGTAGATGTGCAGATTCGACCGGAAGACCGAGAGGCGAACGCGCCCGCCGGCCTTCTTGGCAATCTGCGCGCGCACGCGCTGCTTGCGGCGCTCGTGGAGTTGCTTTGGCTTCAGCATGGCGGTTACTTCTTCTTACCTTCCTTGCGCAGGACGGTTTCGGTATCGTACTTGATGCCCTTGCCCTTGTAGGGCTCCGGCTTCTTCCAGCCGCGGATCTCGGCAGCCACCTGGCCGACCTTGTGCTTGTCGTAGCCGCTGACCGAAATGGCCGTCGGCTTGTCGCACTTGATCGTGATGCCTTCCGGGATCGGGTACTTCACGTCGTGCGAGAAGCCGAGCTGCATGACCAGCTCCTTGCCCTGCACGGCCGCGCGGTAACCGACGCCGTTGATCTCGAGGTTGATCGTGTAGCCCTGGCTGACACCGGTGACCATGTTGTTGATCAGGGTGCGCGAGGTCGCCCACATGACGCGGGCGCGCTTGCTGTCGTTTGCCGGCTTCACCACCACCTTGCCGTCTTCCAGCGAGGCGGTGATGTCGTCGATCAGGGTCAGGCTGAGTTGCCCCAGCTTGCCCTTGGCCGTCACCTGCTGACCGTCGACCTTCACGTCGACGCCAGCCGGGACCGGCACGGGATGCTTGCCAATGCGCGACATCTGCCAATCCCCCTTAGAACACGCGGCAGAGGACTTCACCGCCGACGTTGGCGGCGCGGGCCTCATTGTCCGACATCACGCCACGCGGGGTCGAAAGGATCGACAGACCGAGCCCGTTGTAGACACGGGGCAGGTCGGCGATCTTCGAGTAGACGCGACGGCCGGGCTTCGACACACGGGCGATCTGCTTAATGACAGGCTCGCCTTCGTGGTACTTCAGCTCGATCTTCAGGTTCTTGACGCCCGGACGCAGTTCTTCCTCGGACCAGCCGCGGATGAAGCCTTCACGCTTCAGAACTTCCAGGACGTTGACGCGCAGCTTCGACGCCGGGGAAACCACAACGGACATGCGGGCGTGCTGACCGTTGCGGATGCGGGTCAGCATATCGCCGAGCGGATCGCTCAAAGACATTCTCGGACCCTCCTTACCAGCTCGACTTCGTCATGCCCGGAATCTGGCCGGTCGAGGCCAGTTCGCGGAGCGTGACGCGGGACAGCTTGAACTTGCGATAGAACGCGCGCGGACGCCCGGTCATTTCGCAGCGGTTCCGGACGCGCACCTTCGAGGAGTTGCGCGGCAGTTCGGCCAGCTTGAGGCGGGCAGCGAATTGCTCTTCCGGCGGGAGGGTCTTGTCGTTCGCGATTGCCTTCAGGCGCGCACGCTTGTTCGCGTACTGCTTGGCCAGCTTGGCGCGACGCTTGTTCTTTTCGATGGCACTGGTCTTAGCCATGGTCGTGCTCCAGCCTCAGCTCACGAACGGCATGTCGAAGCCCTTCAGGAGAGCCTTGGCTTCCTGGTCGGTCTTCGCCGTAGTGACGATGATGATGTCCATGCCGCGGATCTGATCGATCTTGTCGTAATCGATCTCCGGGAAAATGATCTGTTCCTTGACGCCCATGGCGTAGTTGCCACGGCCGTCAAAGCTGTCACCCGGGATACCGCGGAAGTCACGGACGCGCGGCAACGCAATCGTCACCAGGCGATCCAGGAACTCGTACATGCGGTCGCGACGGAGCGTGACCTTGCAGCCGATCGCCATGCCTTCGCGCAGCTTGAACTGAGCGATCGACTTGCGCGACTTGGTCACCACCGGCTTCTGACCGGTGATGGCGGCCATCTCGGCCACGGCGAGCTGGATCTTCTTGGAGTCGGCGACAGCCTCGCCGACACCCATGTTGACCACGATCTTCTCGATCCGCGGAACTTCCAGGTCGTTCTTGTAGCCGAATTCCGACTTCAGAGCGGCGCGGATCTTGGAGTCGTAAACTTCTTTCAGACGTGCGGTCATGCCCGGGCCCTCACAGGTCAATGACTTCGCCGGACCGCTTGGCGACACGCACCTTGCGGCCATCCTCAAGGATCTTGAAACCGACGCGGGTCGGCTTGCCATCCTTGGGGTCGACGTGAGCGAGGTTGGAGACGTTGATCGGCGCCTCCATCTCGATGATGCCACCCTGCGAGCGGGCGCTGGCACGCTGGTGCTTCTTCACCACGTTCACGCCCTGCACAACGGCACGGTTCTCCTTCGGGAAAACCTTCAACACCTCGCCGGTCTTGCCCTTGTCACGGCCGGTCAGGACAACGACCTTGTCCTTGGTCTTGATCTTGGCGGCCATTACAGCACCTCCGGCGCCAGCGAGATGATCTTCATGAACTTCTTACCGCGAAGCTCACGAGTGACCGGCCCGAAAATACGGGTGCCGATCGGCTCGCCCTGCTTGTTGATCAGCACGGCGGCGTTCCGGTCGAAACGGATCGCCGACCCGTCCTCCCGACGCAGTTCCTTCGCGGTGCGGACGATAACGGCGCGATGCACGTCGCCCTTCTTGACGCGGCCCTTCGGAATGGCCTCCTTGACCGAGACGACGATGACGTCGCCCACGGTCGCGACCTTCCGCTTGGACCCGCCAAGCACCTTGATGCACTGCACCCGGCGCGCCCCGCTGTTATCGGCGACTTCCAGGTTGGTTTGCATCTGGATCATTGTTTACGACCTTTCGTTATCACGCGGCGCCGCTGTCGGCGGCGGACTCCGTCACGACCGTCCAACGCTTGGACTTCGAGATCGGGCGGCATTCGATGATCGAAACGGTATCGCCGACCTTGAACTGGTTGCCCTCGTCGTGGGCGGCGTACTTCTTCGACTGACGAATGAACTTCTTGTACACGGGGTGCATGACACGGCGCTCGACAAGAACCGTAACGGTCTTGTCGCACTTGTCGCTGACCACCGTGCCCTGCAGAACGCGGCGAGGCATGGATGATCCCCCTTACTTGCCGGCGTCGGCGGAGCGGGCACGCTCGCCGAGGATGGTCTTGATGCGGGCGATGTCGCGGCGCACCGTGTTCACCCGCGCGGTGTTCTCCAGCTGGCCGGAGGCCTTCTGGAAACGCAGGTTGAACTGTTCCTTCTTGAGCTGGAGGAGCTGATCGTTCAGCTCATCCGCGCTCTTCGTACGAATGTCTACGGCCTTCATGCCGCGGTCTCCTCGACACCGCCCAGGCGGGTCACCAGCTTCACCTTGATCGGCAGCTTCGCGGCCGCCAGAGCGAAGGCGGTTTTTGCCACATCTGCCGGCACGCCGTCCAGTTCAAACAGGATGCGGCCCGGCTTCACGCGAGCCGCCCAGTACTCCGGCGAACCCTTACCGGAACCCATGCGGACTTCGGCGGGCTTGGTGGAGACGGGGAGGTCCGGGAAAATGCGGATCCAGACGCGGCCCTGACGCTTCATCGCACGGGTGATCGCGCGGCGGGCCGCTTCGATCTGACGGGCGGTGATGCGCTCCGGCTCCAGGGCCTTCAGGCCGTAGGAGCCGAAATTCAGGGCGGTGCCGCCCTTGGCGTTGCCGTGGATGCGGCCCTTGTGGGCCTTACGGAATTTCGTGCGCTTGGGAGAAAGCATCGCTCGGCCCCTTTACTCGCGTTCGGAGCGCTCGGAGCGCTCGCGACGGTCGCGGCGATCGTGACGATCGCGGCGCGGCTCGCCGTCGGTCGACACCGGCTCGGAACCCATGCGCTTGTCCTGCGCCATCGGGTCGTGAGCCATGACCTCGCCCTTGAACACCCACACCTTGACACCGCAGGTGCCGTAGGTGGTCTTGGCGGTGCCCACACCGTAGTCGATGTCGGCGCGCAGGGTGTGCAGCGGAACGCGGCCCTCGCGGTACCACTCCATGCGGGCGATTTCCGCACCGCCGAGACGGCCCGAGCAGTTGATCCGGATGCCCTGGGCGCCCAGACGCATGGCGGACTGCACGGCGCGCTTCATGGCGCGACGAAATGCCACACGGCGCTCGAGCTGGCTGGCGATGTTCTCGGCGATGAGGCGAGCGTCGATCTCCGGCTTGCGGATCTCGACGATGTTCAGGCTCACCTCGCTGCCGGTCATCTTCGACAGCTCTTGACGCAGCTTCTCGATGTCCGCGCCCTTCTTGCCGATCACCACGCCCGGACGAGCCGAGTGGATGGTGATGCGGGCCTTCTTGGCCGGACGTTCGATGACGACGCGCGAGCAACCGGCCTGCTGCAGGCGACCCTGCAGATAGCCACGCAGCTTCAGGTCCTGGTGCAGCAGGTTGGCGTAGTCGCGCTTGGCGAACCAACGGCTGTCCCAGGTCCGGTTGATGCCGAGGCGCAGCCCGATCGGATTGATTTTCTGACCCATTACTCGGCCCCCTCGGCAACGGCGGCGTCACGCTCGCGAACGATGATCGTCAGGTTGCTGAACAGCTTCTCGACCCGGGCGCCGCGACCGCGGGCACGGGCGTGGAAGCGCTTCATCACCAGAGCGCGACCGACCGTCGCCGACGACACGTACAGACGGTCGACGTCGAGCTGGTGGTTGTTCTCGGCGTTCGCGATCGCGGCCTGCAGGACCTTCTTCACCTCGCCGGCGATGCGGCGCTTGGAGAAGGTCAGCTCGGCCACGGCGCGGCTGGCATCCATGTTCCGGATCAGCTGGGCGACGAGGTTGAGCTTCCGCGGGCTGGTGCGGATCATCGGATTGCGGGCCAGAGCCTCGTTCTCCGCGATCCGGCTGGGATTGGCAGACTTGCCCATGGCTTACTTCCTCTTCGCCTTCTTGTCCGCCGCGTGGCCATAGAAGGTCCGCGTCGGAGCGAACTCGCCGAACTTGTGACCGATCATGTGCTCGGTAACCAGAACCGGCAGGAACTTGTGGCCGTTGTAGACGCCGAACGTCAGACCGACGAACTGCGGCAGGATGGTCGAACGACGCGACCAGATCTTGATGATCTCGTTGCGGCCCGAAGCCCGGCTCTTGTCCGCCTTCTTCAGCAGATAGCCGTCGACGAACGGGCCCTTCCAAACGGAGCGTGCCATCGTTCGACCTCCTTACTTCGAATGACGGCGGCGCAGGATCAGGCCATCCGTCTTCTTGTTGTGACGAGTCTTCTTGCCCTTGGTCGGCTTGCCCCACGGCGTGACCGGATGACGGCCGCCCGAGGTACGACCCTCACCACCACCGTGCGGGTGGTCGATCGGGTTCATGGCGACGCCACGGACCGACGGACGCTTGCCCAGCCAGCGGTTGCGACCGGCCTTGCCCAGGTTGGTGTTCATCTGGTCCGGGTTGGACACGGCACCAAGGGTGGCCATGCACTCGCCGCGAACCATGCGCAGCTCGCCGGACGGCAGCTTCAGCTGGGCGTAGCCGCCGTCGCGGCCGACCAGCTGCAGGTAGGTACCGGCGGAACGAGCCACCTGACCACCCTTGCCGGCCTTCAGCTCGACGTTGTGCACGATCGAACCGACCGGGATGTTCTTCAGCGGCATGGCGTTGCCGGGCTTCACGTCGACGCGCTCGCCCGAGATCACCGTGTCGCCGACCTTCAGGCGCTGCGGCGCCAGGATGTAGGACAGGGTCCCATCCTGGTACTTGATCAGCGCGATGAAGGCCGTGCGGTTCGGATCATACTCGAGCCGCTCGACGGTGGCCGGAACGTCGAACTTGCGACGCTTGAAGTCCACCAGACGATAGGTACGCTTATGACCGCCACCCATGCGGCGCGCAGTGATGCGGCCGGTGTTGTTGCGGCCACCAGACTTGGTCAGGCCCTCGGTGAGGGTCTTGACCGGCTTGCCCTTCCACAGCTCCGAGCGGTCAACGATGACCAGCTGGCGGAGCGACGGCGTAATCGGGCGGTATTGCTTCAGAGCCATCGGATCACACTCCCGCTCAGATGCCCGTGGTCACGTCGATCTTGTTACCCTCGGCGAGGGTGACGACGGCCTTCTTGAAGTCCGAGCGACGGCCGATGGTGCCGCGGAACCGCTTGGTCTTGCCCTTGGAAACCAGGGTGTTGACCGCGGTCACCTTGACGTTGAAGAGACCTTCAACGGCGGCCTTGATCTCCGGCTTGGAGGCCGTGAGCGGCACGCGGAACGTGACCTGGTTGTGCTCCGACACCAACGTCGACTTCTCGGTGATGACGGGAGCGAGGATCAGGTCGTACATCCGCTCCTGGCTCACCGCAGGTTTCGACTGCTTGCTCATTTCAGGCGAGCCTCCAGTTGCTCGACCGCGTTGCGGGTCAGGACCAGCGTGTCGCGGCGGAGAATGTCGTAGACGTTGGCGCCCTGCTCCGGCAGCACGTCGATCAGCGGGATGTTGCGCGAAGCCTTGGCGAAGTTCTCGTCCAGGTTCGAGCCATCGATGATCAGCGCGGACGTAAGGCCGAGGGTGGCCAGACGGGCGGCCAGTTCCTTGGTCTTGTGAGTCTCGGCAGCGGCAGCCTCGAGAACGATCAGCTTGCCCTCGGCGGCCTTGGCCGACAGGGCAGTCTTGAGCGCCAGCTTGCGGACCTTCTTCGTCAGGTCGTGGGCGTGCGAACGCACCACCGGCCCGAAGATGGTCGCACCGCCGCGGAACTGCGGCGAACGGATGGAGCCCTGGCGAGCGCGACCGGTGCCCTTCTGCGAGTAGGGCTTCTTGGTCGTGCCGCTGATCTCGCTGATGCCCTTGGTCTTGTGGTTACCGGAGCGGCGCTTGGCCAGCTGCCAGTTCACCATGCGGGCCAGCAGGTCGGTGCGGGTCGGCAGGCCGAACACGGCATCCGACAGCTCGATCTCGCCGACGGCTTCGTTGTTCAGGTTCTTGATCGTGGCCTTCATGGCGCTCACTCCTGCGTCTCGGCCGGGGCTTCCGCCGCCGGAGCAGACTTGATGCCGGCCGGGAAGGGCAGGCCTTCCGGAGCCTTCTTCTTGACGGCGTCACGGATGCGCAGCCAACCGCCCTCGGCGCCGGGGACGGCACCCTTGAGCATGATCAGACCACGAGCTTCGTCGACGGCGACGACCTGAAGGTTCAGGACCGTAACCCGCTCGTCACCGAGATGACCGGCCATCTTCTTGTTCTTGAAGACCTTGCCGGGGTCCTGACGGTTACCCGTCGAACCGTGCGAACGGTGCGACACCGACACGCCGTGCGTGGCGCGCAGACCACCGAAGTTCCAGCGCTTCATCGCACCGGCAAAGCCCTTGCCGATGGAGGTGCCGGTGACGTCGACGTACTGGCCGGCGACGAAGTGGGCGGCCGAGAGCTCGGCGCCAACCTCGATCAGGGCATCGGCATCGACGCGGAACTCGACGAGCTTGCGCTTCGGTTCCACACGCGCCTTGGCGAAATGCCCACGCTCAGGCTTGTTGACGTTCTTGACCTTGATGGCGCCCGCGCCGAGCTGGACGGCGGTGTAGCCATCCTTTTCCTCGGTGCGAACGGCGACGACCTGGCAGCTGTCGACTTTCAGCACAGTGACCGGAACATGCTGGCCGTCGTCCGTGAAGACGCGGGTCATGCCGACCTTCTGCGCGATCAAACCGGATCGCATTGTTCTTTATCTCCTGACCAGGGACGTCCGTGAGTGGAGAGGTCCCTTACCAACCAAAATCAGAGCTTGATCTCGACGTCGACGCCGGCGGCGAGGTCGAGCTTCATCAGCGCATCCACGGTCTGCGGCGTCGGATCGACGATGTCGAGCAGGCGCTTGTGGGTGCGGATCTCGAACTGCTCACGCGACTTCTTGTCGATGTGCGGCGAGCGGTTCACGGTGAACTTTTCGATGTGCGTCGGCAGGGGGATCGGGCCCCGCACGCGCGCGCCGGTCCGCTTGGCGGTGTTGACGATCTCGCTGGTCGACTGGTCGAGCACGCGATGATCGAACGCCTTCAGACGGATGCGGATGTTCTGGCTGTCCATGTCCAAACGTCCCTTGCACCTTCTAACGATGACGCGGACGCGTCACCGGAACTCCACGAGCTGCTTTGGGGCTTCGCCGACAGCGCAAGGCCGCGCGCCGAACCTCCCAAGCGGGGCCGACGGGCGACACTGTGACCGATGCGACGTGCCGATACGAAAAAGAACATCCCCCGCGGCGGATGCGCGAAGAGGATGTTCCGTTCAGCAGACGGCGCGCCCCCGTGGAGGCGCGCCGTGCCGTTCGTCTCGGGCTGCGTCTAGGCCGAAGCTGCCTACCACCAACCCAAAATCCAGAGGGCGTAATCTCTAGGCGTTCAGCGCCCGCGTGTCAATCCTGAATCTCCCCCGGATCGGAGGAAGCTGGATCGACAGGCTGACGGTTCCGAACACCGACGCCCGATGGCTAGAACCGGGCGGGTCGCCCTTCCTGCTTTCGCGGGGAAGACGACCCGTCTCTTGCAACCGGCGGCGGGATCGCTCCCGCCGCCTTACCCTGCCCGCTTCGGCGACCACCTTGCGGCGGCTGCCGGACGGTCATCACTCGACGATCTTGGCAACGACGCCGGCACCGACGGTACGGCCGCCTTCGCGGATGGCGAAGCGCAGGCCTTCGTCCATGGCGATCGGGGCGATCAGAGCCACTTCCATGGCGACGTTGTCACCCGGCATCACCATCTCGACGCCTTCCGGCAGCGAGACCATGCCCGTCACGTCCGTCGTACGGAAGTAGAACTGCGGACGGTAGTTGGTGAAGAACGGGGTGTGGCGG
>NZ_DASPIS010000134.1:0-23582 GCF_035628975.1 Azospirillum sp.
AATCCCGGTTGGCTGGGCTGCCGAGGAAAGAATCACGCAAAGCGGCCCGCGCGAATCCGGAAAATCTAGCCTCGCATCACAGCGGCGTCAGGCGTGGCAAATCCGACTCACCCGACCAGTCGGAGCGCTGAACAGCCCTGAGTCACTTCCCCTCTTCATCGGGACATCGATGGGCAGTGGAGCCCAACCGTTACCTTTCCTGAAGAGCTTCATCAGCCACTAACGGACATTGTGTTGGCGGCGTGCATTGAAGCCGGAGTTTGTCGCGAAGCCTAACCTTATCTATTGATCCTTTGTCCAAATGGTCATTTGACCGTTTAATCTTGAAAGAGGAGGAGGCCAGGGCACCTGAGCGGTCCTGACCTCAATTGAAAAGCCCATTTTATCCGGCAGTGCCATGAGGCGGGACAGACCTGGCCGCCTCTGGACGCCTACCACAGCATTCAGCAGGGCGCGGTTACCGTCCGATACCGCGTGCTTTGCGGAGTTGGGTCTCCGGCTCGCCCTGGGTCAGACGCCGGCCTTCGTCCTGGCGCTGACTCCGCTCCTGCCCCTGCGTCTGAGGCTTGCGCGCCTGCGCCAGCTCGGCCGCCATACGCTGCCGCTCGCCCCGCGCCAGCCCGGCCGACACCTGCTCGAACAGCACCGCTTGCCCCTGCGAGCACGCCAAATCGTTCCAGTCGGTGCACCGGTCATCCGGCCGAAACGCCGGCAGCAACACCGTCCCGCCGACCCTGGCCGCCGCGTCCTCGGCTTTCTCACGTCCAACGTTCGGCTTTCCCTGGCGTTCCTTGACGTGATCGTTGTCGCCGGCAATCACCAGCGGCTTGTCCGGATACCGCTGGCGCAACGCCTCGGCCACCTGCCCAAGGTTGTTGGCGTTGAACGCCACCGCCACCGCCAGCCCGGTTTCCCGGTGCAGCGTCGCCGCAGTGGCGTAGCCCTCCGCCACCAGCACGGATGGCGAGGCCGCCGCGTCCCCGATCAGGAAATGCCCGCCCTGGGCACGGGCTTCCTTCTGGAAGCTCTTGCGCCCCTCGGCGGTGATCGCCTGCACCGACATCACCTTGCCGTCCATGTCCCGGATTGGCACCAGCAGGTTCCCCTCACGGTCCTGGCGCAACCCGTAGGACGGCACATCTTTGGACCGCAGATAGGGATGATCGTCAGTCGCCGGTTCGGCCTGGGCAAGCCGTGCCTCGGCGGCGTCGGCCGCCCGCTCCTGCACCAGCTCGCGCTCCTGCGCGCGGGTCTGCCGGCGCTGGGCCGCCTCTGCCGTCAGCCGGGCGCGGTCCACCGCAGTGGCGGCCTGCACCCGGCCCGGTGCCTTCCAATTCCGCTCCAGCCCCGTCTTGTGGTTCTTGATGTAGCCGGCCGGATGCCCATCGGTGTGGCCGACATAGGCGCCGCTGCGCTCGCCCGGCTTGTCGCCCTCCACCTTTACGCGCCTCATCTGCCCGTCCATCTCCGGCGGTCCGTCCAGGCGCAAGCCCGCCTCCCGCAAGGCGGCGGCGAACTCGGCGCGGGGGTCGCGGCCGGCGTCCACATGCAGATCGGTATGCCCCGGCCGCCATTTCTCCAGCGGCGCCAGATCGACACCGGGCGGCGCATACCAAGTTTTCTGCTCGCGGTCCCACCGTGCGCCCAACCCCTTCGCCTCGTCCTTCTCCGCATAGGGCACCGCCAGATAAACCCGCTCGTCGGCCGTCTGCATCGCCACGGCCTGCGTCTCTGTGATGAGCACCGGCATCTTGACCTGCACCCCTTCGTCCTGACCCTGCGCCGGCACCGGGGTTTGGTCGCGGCCCTGGTCCTGGCTCTGATCCTGGCTGAGCTGCTGCCCCAGCCCGTTGAGGTGCTTCACGATCTTCTCGGCGTCGGCCGCCGCGCGGAAAATCTCACGCGGGTCCTCCTGCAGGGCTTCGATCCACGAGCCGATGTAGGCGACATGCTGGCCGGGGTCGTGGCCGATTTCGAGCTGCTGCCCCAGCACCATCGAGGCGATTTCCGCCCGCAGTTCCTCCCTGGCGTATCCCGCCGAGCCGAACGGGTGCGACAGGTCGCGGTTCAGGCGGGAGCTGTGTCCGGTCCAATGCCCCTTCTCGTGCAATGCCGTCGCATAGAAGCTATCGGCGCTCGGAAACTGCGCCCGCTCCGGCAGCACGATGTGATCCCATACCGGGCTGTAGAAGGCGCGGTTGCCGCCTTCATGGAGGATCTTGGGATCGCCCGCCGACAGCAGCCGCTCCGCCTGCTCGTGCCGCTGCCACTCCGGCAGCGCCGGCTTCGCCTCGGCCGCCGGCAGGCCGTCGATCTGCGCCGCGTTGAACACCACGGCGGAGAGAACGCGGGGTCGCTCGTAGCGCACCATCTGCTTGAGCGGCTGGCCGTCCTCGCCGGTCACCGGCTTGCCGTCCTGCCCCAGCACCGGCTCCAGGCCCTGCCATTTCCAATACTGGACGCGGGTGCCCGTCTCCCCCTTGCGCACCTGGGCGCCCGTGTCCTGGGCTTGGGTGTAGGTCATCCACCGTGGATCGCCGTAGCCCCTAGCCTGCCCCACCGCCATCAGCCACAGGGTGTTGGCGCCGCGATAGTCGTTGCCGGTGGTCGGGTTGTAGGGCAGATGCCGCTCGCCCGGCTTCCACGGCTTGATCCAGGGCGCCGTTCCCTCCTTGAGCTGTTCGATGATGGTGTCGGCGACGGTCTGGACGAACTCACGCGACGCCATGGCTGTGGCCCTCCAGCGCGTCGCCTAAGTCGGCGTTCGACTCCCAAGCCTCGGCCTCGGTCAGCGCGGTTTCCTCGAACGCGCCCAGCGCCTCCGCCTCGTCGGGATCGACCTCGACCACCACCCCTGGCGTGCCGAAGTCCGACAGGCTGGTGGAGAGGATCGCGTCCTGCTGGATGCGGGTCGGCGCCTGTTCGGCGTCATTGGCCGCCGGGGGCAGAGCCCCGGTCGGAAGGCTGTTGTTGGACATTGATCGTCCTCCGGTAAGCCGTGGTTTCAGCATGATAGGGATCGGCCGGCGCCGCCTCGGGCGCTGGCTGGGGGAGGGGTTGGCGGGAAGGAGCCGCGTCACCCGAAGCAGCGCCGGCTGCAAAGGTCACGCCCGCGCCGTAGTAGCGGGCGACATAGCCGTTGCGGAACCCACGCTCGAAACTGCCGGTGTTGTAGGCGCTGAGCGCGGCCTTCAACGCCTCCTGGCCGGGGCCATGGCGCTCGACCGCCCGTCCATAGTTGGTGGTCAGGATCGCCGCCCCGGCTTTCAGATTGGTGCAGGCGTCGAACATCTGCTCGACCGTGTAGCCAAGCTTCGACAGGTTCGCCGAGTTCACTTGCATGAGCCCGAGGTCCACCGTATAGCCGGCAGCCATTGCCGAGTTGGCCAGCGTCACCGCGTCGGCCACGTCGATGGCCGGCCGCGCCAGCGTGGCACCGTTGATGTTGATCGCCAGGGGATTCCCCCCGCTCTCCACCCGGATGATCTCTTGCACCGTTTGCGGCGCCACGTCCGGCGCACAGGCAAGGATGAGGTCGATCATGACGCCCCCTGCACCAGGATGGGACGCGCGGTGCCCTGGATGCTCTCCAGCGGCAGCGCCCCGAAATAGCGGCTGTCGAAGGACGCGGGGTGATGGGAGGACACCACCCACACCGTGCCGGTCTCGACCCGGTAGCGGCCGGGCGCCAGCACCGGCATCAGCCGGCCGGCGCCGTCCGCGGCAAGCGGTCGGCTGTTCACCAGAAGCAGGCCGTTCACCCGCACCCCCTCGGCCGTCAACTCCACCTCGTCACCGGCCTGGGCGACGATGGGCTTGAACAGCGGTTGGTAGCCGCCGGGGCAGGCCCCCGCCGGCACATAGCCGCGCTCGCGCGCCAGCCGGAACGGTTCGCTGTCGGGCGGGCACAGCTCGGCTATGACACCCGGTGTCACGGCGCCGGCCGCATCGACCCGCCACAGCCCGACCGGCAGGGATGGCGTGGCGTTGATCCGCCAACCGGCCATGCCGGCGGCGGTGGTCGCCACCGTGGTCAGGATCGCGGCGCACCACACCCCCACGGCAAAGCGCCGTCCACGATTGGGCCGGCTCACAGCACGAACGCCTTGCCCGGCACCGGGCCGCGCAGACGATCGGTTGGTGGAGCTGGGATCTTGGCCCGGTCGGCAAAGACCGGATCGCGAAAATAGAGACTCTGCGTGCCATAGACCGGGGCATGGCCGGCGGTGAACACCAGCACGTCGCCCGGCTCGCTGATCCGGCCGGCCTCGTCCTTCACCGGGGCTTTCAGCCGCATCACCTCGTCGGGCGTCAGCAGCGGCCGGCTCACCTCGTGATAGGAGCGTGTCACGTTCTGCAGGACGGCGCCGAAGCGCGATCCGCTGGTGGAGATGTCTTCTTTGACGATCGTCGTGGTGCCGGTCATCTTCGACAGCCACTCGGCCGTCTCGACCTTGTTCGGCGCGTAGGCCACCCGGACATGGCAACTGGACAGAATGCTCTCGTCCTTGCCGTAGAGGCTCCACAGCTGCGCCACGTCCTGAACGATCACATAGGCCTTGATGCCGTAGCCGGTAATGAAGGACAGCGCCTCCTGGAAGACCTCCAGCTTGCCGAAGCTGGCGAACTCGTCCAGCAGCAGCAGCAAACGGTGCTTATGAAGCGCCTGCTCCTGGCCGTCGACGAAGGTCATTTCGTCGCGCACCAGCACCCTGACGATCTGGTTGATGACCAGCCGCATCAGCGGTTTCAGCCGGTCCTTGTCGGCGGGGCGGACAACCAGGTAGAGCGACACCGGCCGCTCATGGTCCATCAGGTCGCCGACCATGAAATCACTGCGCCCGGTGTTCTGCTCCACCAGCGGATCGCGGTAGAGACTCAAGAAACGCCGTGCGGTGGAGAGGATCGAGGCGCGTTCCTCGTCCTCGGTGTTCAGCATGTCCCGGGCCGCCGCCGCCACCACCGGATGAGCCACCGCCTCGCCGGTCTCTGCCTTCCACAGATGCCGGTTCTCCAGCATCTCCTCGTACAGCTCGATCACCGGCCGCTCGGGATCGGACAGGGCCTGTGCCACCGCCGGCAGGGTGACGGCCCGTCCGTCCTTGGCTTCCTTGTAGCTGAGATGGATGATGACCCCGGTCAGCAGCGCGTGCGCCGATGCCGCCCAGTGGTCCAATTGCCCGGTGCCCTGGGGGTCAACCATTATGGTGACGACGTTCTGCACGTCGCCCACCTCGTAGAGCGTGCCGAAGCGGATTTCCGCCAGCGGGTTGAAAGCAACGCTGCCCTCGGCGGCCGCCGGGTCGAACTTCATCACCACATGGCCCTGCGCCTTGCGCCAACCCGCCGACATCGCCCACAGCTCGCCCTTCATGTCGTGGGCCACGACGCTGTGCGGCCAGGACAGCAGGGTGGGGACCACCAGCCCGACGCCCTTGCCGCTTCGCGGCGGCGCGATGGCGGCGATGTGCTCCGGCCCGTTGTGCCGCAGGTAATGCAGCCGGCCGGTTGCCGGATCGGTCCAGCCGCCGACATAGACGCCGGCACCCGGCTTGTCCGCCGCCGGCAGCAGCCCGCTGCGCTCCACCTCGCTCCGGCCCGCCCAATGAGCGGTGCCATGTACGCCCTCATGCCGGGTGGCGCTGCGCGTCGCGAAACCAATGCCCAGCACCGTGGTCAGGATGCTGGCGCCGAGCCCGCCGAGAAAGCCGAGATTGGCTGTGTCGAACACCTCCTTGGCGTTCCAGTACCAGTCCATCTGCCAGCGGAACCACGCCCACGGCGGATAGACCACCCCAATCAACGGCTCCCCCAGCGCCGGGTGGTAGCCGAGACTCTGCGCCACATACTGGGTGCAAACGCTCGACAGCCCGACCGCCGTCCCAGCCAGCAGCAGCGGCCCCAACAGCCGCGCCCGTGACCGCTTACGCTTGGGCTGGAGGGTCGGACTTAAGGGACCGGCCGTCGTCATCGCTTGCGCCCTCTCGATGGGGACAGGAGGCGGCCCCGGTTGTCCAGCTCGACCGTCTGCCCGACCCGCCATGTGCTCGCCTTGGCGGCCTGGGCAGGGGTGACCGGTTGGACCAGCGTCTCACCGCCTCGATGCAGCAGCACCACCTCGGCGCCGTCTTGCAACCTACGGCGGCCTTGGTAGACCACCGGGCCGGCGTCACTCGCCGTCCAAAGTCGCGTATAGTCTATAGACGTTACACTCTCCCTCCTATTGTTCCGGCGGGAGATGAAGTCGGTAACGGATGTAGATCCTTCGGCCTGGGTCATAGGCTGAGCCATTCGAGCGCGCTCCCGCTCGAGCTCGGGATCGGCAAAGCGCACCTCCAGCCCCTTCATGGCAGCGAGCTGCGCCACCTGAGTCCGGAACGCCTGGGTCCCCTCGACCACCAGGGCCTGGCCGCGGAAGCGATCGTCGGCCAGCGACAGGGCAAGGAAGGCCGCCCCGGCGGTGACCTCGGTCACCCGCACCTGGGTTGCCTCATCGCTGACCACCCCACCATCCTCGACCCGGTAGACCAGCGCGCCGTCCCTACCGGCCTTCGGGCGCAGCCGTTCATAGACGATGTGCCGGGCCACATCGGCGTCGGCAGCGGTCAGCAGGGTCTCCGCCATGCGGCGCTGCCGGCGGGATCGGCTGCGCAACACCGCCACCGCCATCTCGTTGCCCCGGCTGGCTTCTGCCGTCAGGAATGCCTGCCATGTCGGCAAACCCAGCTCTGCCGCACCCTGGCGCTGTCGGCTTCGCTCCTGCCGCCACGCAGCCGCATCGGCCCGGCGCTGATGCGCCAGCATCGCGTAGGCATGCCGGCGCTCGGCCGCCGTCAGCACCGGGCTGCGCTTGATCTCCGCCCGCCGTGCCGCATACCACGCCGCCAGCTCCTTGGCGTGTTCCGCCTGGGCCTGCCGCAGTGCTGCCCGTTGGGCGGCCCGTGCCTTGAGCAGCGCCTCCCGCTGTGCCTGGTACTCTCGGTACAGCCCCTCGCTATTACTGTGCCGGTGCAGAGGCACTCTCTGGTAGCCGTGCCCTGGCTGTGCGGGAGTGTCATCCTGGGCACCGTCACTGGCCGCCACGCTCGGCCGGCGCTGGCTCTGCGCCTGGGATGGCTCATAAGCTCCCAGTCTCTTCGTCAGCGATTTGGCGGACAGACTGCGGTCGACACTGCTCGCCTTCACACCGAGCCCCGTCGCCTCCTGTACGATGGCCAGCCCGGCGCCCTTGGGCCGGATCGCCAGCCCATGGCGCTCCAGCACCGCGTGCAGCTCGCCCCAGTTCGCCGCCCTACCCGCCCGCTCCACCAGCTCGGCGCCTGCCGTCTCCTTCAGCCACCGCAGGAACGATATCTCGCCGTCGTGCGCCTCCAGATCGGCCGGTCGGCCGGGCAGCGTCGGGCCATCCATCGGGTGGAGCTGAAGCCCGTGCTTCTGCTCCAGCGCCCGGCTCAGCCGGAACAGCTCCTTGTAATCGTAAAATGGCTCAATGCAGTGCAGGGTACGGGGATGCACCCGATTGATCGCGACGTGGAGGTGGAAGTGCTTGGTGTTGGTGTGGGCGGCACTGATCCGCTGATGCTCGGCATAGCCGATGCCGGCGCACAGCGTGTCCTCGATGTCCTCCAACTGGGCCTTGGTTGGCGCCTCCCCCTCGGGGAAGCTCACGACCAGGTGATAGGTCTTGTCGCCCTTCGCCCGCTTGTTGCGCTCCTGTGTCACCAGGATCTCGCGGATCGCCCACCCTGGTTCGTCACTGGTGCAGTTGGTGATGCGTGACCACGCCAGCTTTTCCCCGCCGCCTTTGGCGTCCAGAATGTAGTCTACCGTCCGCGTCCATAACTGCGCCGCCGCCTCGGTCTTAGCGACCAGAATATAACGACCCAATCTTGCGAAATCGGAGGTCGCCGCCGTCCGCTTAACCCGCTTGGCGATCATAATCGCGTCACCGCATGGCGAAGCTCGTCCTGGGTGTCCTTGATGTGTCCCAGCAGCTCGCGCACGTCGGCAACCGCTGCCCCCCGCCCCGGCGTGTCGGTCAGCCACAACTTTAGGAGGCCGCCGAGACGTCCCAGGTCGGCGTTCACATTTATCAGCCGCTCCACTGCATCGAGGTCCACCACGCTGCGCGGCTGATACCCCAGCCCGACACTGCGCAGGTAGGCCGACACCGACAGGCCAGTCACCTTCGCCTGGGTCTCGATCTGTGCTCGTTCCCGAGGCGATACCACCACCCGCAACGGGCGGTTCCGCTCCCTCGTCTCTTCACACTTCGGTCTTGGCATGGTGGTTTCCTCCCTGGCGTTCAAAGTGGCGGCAGCCGCCGTATGCCTCGCAGAGCAAGAGCAGCGTCGAGCCCACTGGGCGAGTAAGCGCGGGTGGTGGGGGACGACACGGCTTCGCCGTGTTGGCCAACAACACACATCTTGCCAGCCAAAACTCTGCGAAACTCCGCAATAGTCTGCAAGACTCTGCAAAGGCCTATCCCACCTGAGTCACAATCGCAAAAATTTGCAGAGCCTCTAAAACCTTCGCAATGGTTCGCAGAGTTTCCCAGTCTATACCGTCGGAGAGTTTGCGAAACTCTGCGAAACTTTGCGAGACTCGGGGTCCGGTAGCTGCTGAGAGAGCCGATGATGGACAAGCCGGACAGTGCCGGCCCTGCGCGCCACTGGGGCGCCGGCCGAATCGCCTTCCTGACCATCCTTGAAACCGTTCGCAAGGACGTGACCCAGGGTTACCCGCTGACGGTGATCCATCAGCGTTACGCCGCCAGTCTGGGCGTCAGCTACTCAAGCTTCGCCCGCTATGTGCAACGCTACATCACTGAAGTGGACACTGCAGAAAGCCGGCGACGAAAGAACGACAGGGACGTGACCGCTCCTCCCAATAAAGCCGACTTACCCGCGTCCCCTACGCCGCGACCGCCCTCTGCCAAGCCTTCCGATCCCAACGCCGCTCCCATGATCCGTCAGTTTAAATACAACCCTCGCGCGAAAAACCCGAGGATCTGATTTAAGGAGCCACCAATGACGACGAAGGTCAAACAGGCCACTGATGAGGCCGCAGCATTACCCGAATTGCCTTCCCAAATTCACATGACACTCCAGGGAAAAGGGGGTGTCGGAAAATCCATGATCTCTTCCTTCCTGGCACAACACCTCATCACCCAGAACCGGCCCGTCACCTGCATCGACACCGATCCCGTCAACGACACCCTGTCGGGCTATACCGCGCTCAACGCCCGCCGCCTCGACCTCTTGCAGGGCAATCAGATCAACACCCGTAACTTCGACACCATGATCGAGTTGCTGGTGTCAGAGGACGCCAGCGTCGTGGTCGACAATGGTGCCGCCTCCTTTTTGCCCCTCACCAGCTATATGCTCGAGAACGGCGTTGCCGACCTCCTGGCCGCTTCAAGAAGACAGCTCGTCGTCCATACCGTCGTCACCGGCGGTCAGGCCATCATGGACACTCTTACCGGCTTTGATCAGCTCGCCAGCCAGCTTCCCGAAAGCGCCCACATGGTGGTGTGGCTCAACGAGTATTTCGGCGACATCGTCGCCGGCGGAAAGAGCTTCGAAGAAATGAAGACATACCAGATCAACAAGCATCGGGTAAAAGGGCTGGTGCAGATCAAACGCTATACCAGCGAAACCTTTGGTAAGGACATGGAGATGATGCTGGATCGCAAACTCACATTTGATGAGGCGGTTAGCAGCCCGGACTTCGGTCTTATGGCAAAGCAACGTCTGACGATGATGAAACGTGATATCTTCAATCAGATCGCTCTTGTCGTCTGACCGCCATGGACGTCCAACGCCTGATCGGGGAGGTTGCCAAGCGGCACAACGTGCTGCTCGGCCCCTCTGACCCGATCCTCGTCACGCTCACCCTCAATGAGCTGGTACTCGCCCACTATGTCGAGCGACTGACTGCCACGCTGGAACAGGCAGAGGACCGGACGGCTGCGGGGTCGGCCCAGCAGATCGCCGCGGCCCGCGAGCTGGCCGGCAAGCTGGTCACCGAGACTGGAGGCTACGTGGCCGGGCAGGTTGAGGAAGCCGGAAAGGCCGTTCAGGCGCAGCTTCTCGCCTCTCTCGACCGGCAGGTGCAGGCAGCACGGGAAGCTGCCGAGCAGGCGGTCCTGGCCCGCCGGACGGCTCTCTACGCCGCCCTGGTCGCTGTGGGGGCCGTGTGTTGTCTCTTCGGCCTGCTGGTGGGAGCCATCGCCTTGTAGCGCTGTCTGTCTCCGATTGTTTCACCCGACGCTCACCGATCGGTCCAACGCCAGGGCATAATGAATTATGGTTCTAGCAGCTCGTGCAATGGCTTTCCAACGACCCGCGCCAGCAAAGACATGTAGCTCAGACTTGGCGAGTGCAGTGATCTTTCGAGAAAGCTGAGGTAGGTCTGGCTTATGCCTGTCAACCTCATGATATCGTACTGAGAAAGACCTGCTTCCAGGCGGGCCTTCTTGAAATTTCTAGCGAATGTTAGGAGCTCTGGCGGCGCAGTCTCTTCAGTGACGCGCTGCTTATGAGTTTTGCGTGGCGCGCGGGATTTTTTGCCTTCTTCCGTCACAGCTTGACGACCGTCACTTCGTTGGTGAGGGCTTGAGAAGCTCGTGCAGAGGTCTGCCCACCACACGTGCCAGCAAAGCCATATGGGTCAAGCTCGGGTCAACAACCGCACGCTCCACTTCCGAAACATAAGCCTGGGAAATGCCGATCCTTTTGGTAATGTCGGTTTGTGTCAGTCCTGCAGCGAGGCGGGCCTGTTTAAAATTATGAGCAAAGATCAACAGCTCCACCGGTTTGTCTTTGTGGGACATCCGACGTTTGGGAGGAGTTGGCTCTGGCTTTTCTTCTGGTCCGGTCAAGTCTTTTGCCCGCGCCTACTATTCTGTCACGGTGAGCATCACAATAAGCTGGCTGAGCAGGTAGTTTTGTACCACAACCGGCTTGAGAAGCTCGTTCATTCAAACTTTCGATGAACGTTGTAGGACGCATAACTGCACAAAATCCCAGTATTGCGACCTGTTTGTTAGGAACGCCACGTCCCACTCCCTGTCCTATTAGCTGCACTGCCGTGTTCTCGCTTCCACAGTACTGGGGCAATTTTAGAATTCAAGCCGCTTGCGCTTAAAACCATATGCTCAAACGGCATACCCGAATATGCGCTCATTTTGTGAAACAAGGCGTGTGCGGACTCCTCTGTGGTGGTCCTGTCCTTTTGACGGTACAACCTTACCACGACCATTGATGGGCCTTCCTATGCCCTTTTAGCCGTTCTTAGCTGATTATGTCGGGGCTATAGTGGCTGCCGCAGGAGAGAACGAAGCAGCGACACCATGAGGTGCCAATGAGCGTGACCACTGCCGCCTCGTTCCAACAGGAACACGACCGGCGCGTGCAGGAGAAGCTACGCCGCGAGCTTGGCCCTCTGGTGTGCGGTTTTCTGGCCGAACCGGATGTCGTGGAAATCGCGTTGAACCCGGACGGCCGGCTGTGGGTCGAGCGCCTGGGGCAGGAGATGATGCCGGTCGGCACCATGTCGGCCAGTCAGGCGGAGTCCCTGATGACCACGGTGGCGGCGGCTCTGCGCACCACCATCACCCGCGAGAGCCCGATCCTTGAGTGCGAGTTGCCCTTCGACGGCTCCCGATTCGAGGCCCTAATTCCACCTGTCGCTGCCGCTCCCACCTTCGCCATCCGCCGCAAGGCGTCGCGCGTCTTCACGCTGGAGGAGTATGTCGAACGCGGCATCATGACTGAGCGCCAGAGGGCGGTGCTGGTGGAGGCTGTGGCCGCCCGCCGCAACATCCTGGTGGTCGGCGGCACCGGCACCGGCAAAACGACATTGACGAACGCCCTCATCAAGGAAATCGAGCGCGCCACCCCGCATCACCGGCTGATCATCATTGAGGATACGGTGGAGCTTCAATGCAGCGCGCCCAACGCGGTGCCGCTGCGCGCCACCGAGCATGTCAGCATGCTGCGCCTTCTCAAGGCCACCATGCGCCTACGACCCGACCGCATTCTGGTGGGCGAAACCCGAGGCCCCGAGGCCCTGGCGCTGCTGAAGGCCTGGAACACCGGCCACCCCGGCGGTGTCGCCACCGTCCACTCCAACACCAGCGACAGCGCCGGCACCGCCGGCCTGGTCCGCCTGGAAAGCCTGATTGCCGAAGCCACCCCGACGCCGATGCACACGTTGATCGCCGAGGCGGTCAACCTGGTGGTCAACATCGAAAAGACCCCCTCCATCCCCGGCCGGCGCATCGCCGCCGTTCTCGCCGTCGATGGGTTTGACGGCAGCAATTACGTCCTGTCACAACTCGGATAAAGCCCCCATGCGCACTCCTCTCTTACGCGGCGTCGCAGCCGCCACCCTGACGGCTGCCCTCACGGTGCTGGCCGCCGCTCCCAAGCCGGCGCTCGCTGCCGGCGGTGGCGGCGGCGGGCTTCCCTGGGAAGCGCCGCTCCAGACCTTCGTCAACTCGCTGACCGGGCCGGTCGCCTTCGCCATTTCGCTGCTCGGCATCGTCGTCTGCGGCGCCATGCTGATTTGGGGCGGTGAAATCAACGAGTTCGCCCGCCGCTTCGTCATGCTGGTGCTGGTGGTCGCCCTGCTGGTCTTCGCCACCAACATCCTGACCCAGCTTTTCGGTGTCGGCGCGGTGATCGCCGCGGCCGGCGCCGGAGTGGTGCTGGCGTGAGCGGCGGGGTCAGCGGCCTACGGCGGACGGAGTTCCGCCGGGCGCTGCACCGCGCCAACCTGCTGATGGGCGGCGAGCGCGAGTTGGTGATGTTCACCGCGCTCGTTGCCGGCGGCCTGATCCTGACGGCGCAGAACTGGATCGCCACGGCGGTCGGTCTCAGCGTCTGGTTCGGCCTGATCGGCTTCCTGCGGACGATGGCCAAAGCCGATCCCCGCCTCAGCCATGTCTACACCCGCCATCTCCAATACCAAGCCTACTACCCGGCCCGGTCGCGGCCCTCCCGCGACCGATAAGGAGGCGGCATGCTGGCTCTCAAGACCTATCGCGACAAGGCCAGGGGCGTGCCCGATCTGCTCGACTGGGCTGCTCTGGTCGATGACGGGATCGTTCTCGGCAAGAGCGGCGCCCTGCTCGCCGGCTTCTACTACCGGGGGCCGGACACTGCCTCCTCGACCGCCGATGAGCGCAACTATGTGACGGAGCGGGTCAACGCCGCCCTCGCCCGGCTGGGAAGCGGCTGGGCGAGCTGGTTCGAGGCCGCCCGCCTGCCCTCGGCCGGCTATCCGTCTGCCGAGGCGTCGGCGTTCCCCGATCCGGTCAGCCGCCTGATCGAGGCGGAGCGCCGCCGCCAGTTCACCACCCACGGCGCGCACTACGAGTCCGACTATGCCCTGGTGGTGCAATACACCCCGCCCCTGCGGCGCAACACCAAGATCCAGGATTACCTGTGGGATGAGGATCCGACCGCGGCGCCACAGTCGCCGGCCGACCAGACGCTCGCCGCTTTCCGGAAGGCACTGGACGATCTGGAAGACGCGCTCGGCACCGTGCTGACGGTGCGCCGCATGACCAGCTACAGCCATGTCTGCGCCCAGGACCGCGAGCACCTGCGCGACGAGCTGGTCGACTATCTGCACTTCTGCCTGACCGGCGACGACAGCCCGCTCAACATTCCGCCGGACGGGATGTATCTCGACGCGGTGATTGGCGGGCGCGAGCTGTGGACCGGCGACACCCCGCGCGTCGGCGAGCGCTACATCGCCTGCGTCTCGCTGGAAGGCTTCCCCGGTGCCTCACACCCCAACATCCTCGACGTTCTGGAACATCTGCCGGTGGCATACCGCTGGTCCTCGCGCTTCATCCATCTCGACCAGCACGAGGCGGTGACCCACCTTCACCGCTACCGCCGCAAATGGAAGCAGAAGGTGCGGGGCTTCTGGTCCCAGGTCTTCCGCACCCAAGGCGGCGTCGTCAATGAGGACGCCCTGCTGATGGCCGGCGAGGCCGAAGCGGCGATCACCGACGCCAGCTCGGCACTGGTGACCTTCGGCTACTACACCCCGGTCATCGTGCTGATGAGCGAGGACCGTGCCCGGCTACTCGACAGCGCCCGGCTGGTGTCGCGCGAGGTGCAGCGCCTCGGCTTCGCCTGCCGGCTGGAGACGATCAACGCTGTGGAGGCGTGGCTGGGCACCCTGCCCGGCCATCCCCACCCCAACGTCCGCCGGCCGCTGATCCATACGCTGAACCTCGCCGATCTGCTGCCGCTCGCCAGCGTGTGGGCCGGGCTGGATGCCGCCCCCTGCCCCTTCTATCCGGAGGCGTCACCGCCCCTTTTGTATGGGGCTGCCCCTGGATCGACCCCTTTTCGGCTCAATCTGCACGTTGGTGACGTTGGGCATACTCTGGTATTCGGCCCGACCGGCGCCGGCAAATCCACCCTGCTGGGCACGGTGGCGGCCCAGTTCCGCCGCTACCCCGGCGCCACCGTGGTGGCTTTCGACAAGGGCCGCTCCATGCTCGCCCTGGCGCTCGCCTGCGGCGGCGCCCACCACGACATCGCCGGCGAGGCCAGCCGGCTCTCCTTCGCTCCGCTCGCCGCGCTCGACACTGCCGGGGATCTCGCTTGGGCGGAAGACTGGATCGAGTCCTGCTACCAGCTGCAGACCGGCATGCCGCCGACCCCGGCCCAGCGGGAGGAAATCCACCGCGCCATGCGGCTGCTGAGCCAGGAAAAGGGGCCGGAGGAACGCTCCCTGACTGACTTCCTGCTGACGGTGCAGGACGAAAAGCTGCGCTCGGCCCTGACGCCCTACACGATCAGCGGTCCCCTCGGCCATCTGCTCGACAGCACCCGCGACGGGCTGGGGGACGATGCCTTCACCGTTTTTGAGATCGAGGAACTGATGGGGATGGGCGAAAAGAGCCTCATCCCGGTCCTGCTCTACCTGTTCCGCCGTTTCGAGAAATCCTTGCACGGCCAGCCGGCGCTTCTGCTGCTCGACGAGGCCTGGGTCATGCTCGGGCATCCGGTGTTCCGCGAGAAGATCCGCGAATGGCTCAAGGTGCTGCGCAAGGCCAACTGCGCCGTCGTGCTCGCCACGCAAAGCCTGTCGGACGCGGTGCGCTCGGGCCTGCTCGACGTGCTGCTGGAGTCTTGTCCCACCAAGCTGCTGCTGCCCAACGAAGAGGCCGACAAGGGCGGCACGCCGCAGGTTCCCGGGCCGCGCGACCTCTACACCGCCATCGGGCTGAACGAGGTGCAGATCGGCATCCTCAAGACCGCGGCCAAGAAGCGCGATTACTACTACCTGTCGCCGGAAGGCCGCCGGCTGTTCTCGCTCGCCCTCGGGCCGGTGGCCCTCGCCTTCGTCGGCGTCTCCGACAAGGAAAGCGTCGTGCAGGTGCGCGAGCTGGCCGTCAGCCATGGCGCCGACTGGCCCTTCCATTGGCTCCAGAAGAAAGGGGTGCGCTATGACCACCTGCTGTAAAGCGGCCGGCGCGCTGCTGGTCGGCCTCGCCCTGCTGCCGGCGCCGGCTCGGGCGGATGACTGGGGCTGTCAGGTCCTGCTCTGTATGAGCAACCCCGGCGGGCCGACGCAGTTTGCGGAATGCGTTCCGCCGATTGAGCGGCTGTGGCGGCATCTGCGCCGTGGCGGTAGCTTCCCGACCTGCGACATGGCCGGCTCGCCGGAAAGCGGCGGCTCCTACGTCCAACAGGTGGTCGACCCCTACGACCTCTGCCCGGCCGGTCTCCAGCCGGCGCCGGCCAGCCAATGGGTCGGCAGCCGCTCGCAGCTTGCACTCTTACCGCTTGGGGGCCTGCCGGCCGATGGGGACACAGCGCGGCCGGCCCAGTCGGAAGCGTCAATCACCGGCGACCACGGCGGGCGCCCGGGGCCGCGCGCCTGTGTCGGCTCGCTGATGGGCACCACCGTCCAGGGCGGCTCCGATGATGAGCGGATCACCGTCTATGTCTACGACGCCGTGCAATGGCTGCAACCGAAGTCGCCGCAAGCCTTCGACGTTTACATCGACTCCCGGCTTTTCCACCGCGTCCGCATGCAATAGGTGCCCCGATGCGCAAGCCCCTCTCCGCCATCCTGCTGTCCGCCCTGGTGTTCCACACCCTGCCGGCGCACGCCCAAGGCATCCCGGTGATCGACGTGTCGGCCATCGCGCAGATGATCACCCAGGTTGCCAACCAGATGGAGCAGATCAGCAATCAGATTCAGATGATCGAGAACCAGGCCCGCACGCTCCAGATGCTGGGCGGCGGCAGCTTCGGTGAGTTGAACGGCAACCTCAGCCAGCAGGTGGGCCAGCTCAACGCGGTGATGAGCCGGGTCCAGGGGATCGGTTACCAGCTCGGCGGCATCGAACAGGAATTCAACCAGCTCTTCCCGCCGGGAACGAACTGGCAGTCGGTGCCGACCGAGGACGTGGCGCCCTATTACCAGCGCTGGTCCAGCCAACTGCAGGACGCCTCGCGCACGGCGATGGACAGTCAGGGCGTGGTGCGCAACGTCCAGCGCAACGTCTCGGCTGCGCAAGGCATCCTGGCCGATGCGCAAGCCTCGGACGGCGAGGTGCGCCAGCTCCAGGCGACCAACGAAATGCTGGCGCTGCTGGCGACCCAGCTCGGCGACATGACCATGACCATGGCGACCACTGGCCGGGTCACCGCCAGTGCAGCGGCGGCGGCGCAAACACGCTCTGACGCTCAAACCGAACTTCTGCGCCGCTTCACCGCTCCCGCCACTGTACCAACCGGGGACGGTAAAGCCTTCTAAAGGGAAAATGGAATGCTCCAAGTAAAGACGTCTGTCGCCATTCTCATTCTCGTGAGTTCAATCGCCGGATCTGCGGTCATCACACACATCGTAACTCGCTACAGTGTGAGCGTTTCCTGCGCCACCGCTGAGCCGGCTCCACTGGGGCGGTTACCGATTGGTCCAGGCCCAACGGTAAACACCAGGGATGGCAAGGCATTCTAAAAGGGAGGGTATGATGCGGATAAGAGCAGTTTTTCAATATCTTGTTATCGTATCCTTCTGTGCAGTCATCCTGACTGCGGGCGATGCTCTCGCACAGGTGACCAACAACTCTCTTGATGAAATCACAACGCTGTATCAGGAGAGGTCGGCTGCTTGGCAGGCAACCTTGCGGAATGCTGCTCTCAATCTCTTCTGGCTGTTGGCAGCGATTGATTTCACCTGGGCCGCTATCCGTCTTGTGCTGCGAGGCGCCGACTTTGGCGAGTGGGTGACAGAGGTCGTCAACCAAGTCCTTTTCATCGGCTTCTTCCTGACCCTGTTGCTCAACTCGGCCGACTATGCCCAAGCTATCGTCGATAGCTTCCGGCAAGCCGCCAATCAGGCGAGTGCGGCCAGTGGCGGTATGCAGCAGATTACGCCTTCGAACATCTTTGATGTGGGCCTGAGATTAGCCACTCGTATTGTTGACCAAGTTTCGCTTTTCTCTCCTGGGGATAGCGCTGGATATGTCCTGGCTGCCCTGATCGTTCTCATCTGCTTTGCGCTAGTCGCTGCCTTCCTGATCTTGGCCCTGGTGGAAAGCTACATCGTCATATCTGCCGGTGTTTTGCTAATGGGTTTCGGTGGCTCCCGCTGGACCAAGGATTATGCCGTCAAGATCATGGTCTACGCCGTGGCGGTCGGCGCCAAACTCTTTGTCCTGCAATTGCTCGTCGGACTTGGGCAAGCGTTGATTCAGAGCTGGGAAGCCCGGCTCGTCAACACCACCTCCGACATCTTTGTCATCGTCGGTTCCGGCGTCGTCATGCTGGCGATCACCAAGGTGGTGCCGGACATGGTCCAAAGCCTCGTGAACGGCACTGCCCCCAGTGGTGGCGGCGCCCTGGTCGGGGCTACCGCAGCGGTCGGCGGCGCCGTGGCTGGTGTCGCAGCAGGTGCAGCCGGTGCCGGGATAGCGGTCGGTGGCGCCTCCAAGCTTGCCAGTGCCCAGCTCGCCAGCTCCGGCCTGTCCTCGTCCCCTCCGCCCGCTTTCGCTGCCCGCATGGCCGCCCGCGCCGCCGGCAATCTCGGTCAAGCGGCGGTGCAGGACGTCGGCCGCCGCCTGTCCGGCCGCCATCATGGCACCATGGGCGGGCGCATGGGTGAGAGCATGATCCACAAGGCTCGCGAGCTCCGGGCCTCGACCGAAAAACCGCAGGCGCCGCAAGCTCCTCAGCAGGGGCAGCCGCCGGGCCAACCCGACAACGTGATCCGCCCCGAATAGGCGTTCGGTTTTGAACGCCAGGGGGAGGGAGTCCTTCGATCTATAGGCAATCGACTATGAAGACCCACGCCCTGCGCAAACCGAAAACTCCAGCAAAACCGCCAGCCGAAACCCCCTACCTCTCGGCCCGGCGGGAATGGAACGAGCGGTATGGCTCCTACATCGCCCGCGCCAATGCATGGCGCCTCGCGGCACTGTCCAGCCTCGCCATCGCCGCCCTGGCGGTCGGGGGCGTGGTGTGGATCGGCAGCCAGAACCGTCTCGTCCCCTATGTCGTGGAAACCAACAAACTCGGCGATGCGGTGGGGGTGCGGCGTGCCGATCAGATCTATGTGCCCAACGAGCGGGTCATCCGCGCCCAGCTCGCCCGCTGGGTCAGCAACATCCGCTCCGTCTATGTCGATGCCGCGGCGGAGCGGGCGCTGGTCGACGAGGCCTTCGCCATGCTCAACAAGCGCGGCGCCGCTTACCCGCAAATCCTCGAACACTTCCGCGCCAACGATCCCTTCAAGCGCGCGGAGAACGAAACCGTGACCGTCGAGGTGCAATCGGTGCTGCCGATCAGCCAGGACACATGGCGGATCGAATGGCGGGAAAGCGTGATGAACCGGGACGGCTCGGTCAAGCAGCCGCCGGTGTCCTGGCAGGCCACGGTGACGATCAGCATCGCGCCGCCGACCACCGAACAGGCGATCCTCATGAACCCGATGGGGGTCTACGTGAACAGCTACTCCTGGTCCCAGCGGCTTATCTGACAGGTGCCCCCATGCTCAAGGTAAACCTCACCCTAGCCGCCCTGGCCTTGACCGTCGCGGGACCGGCGCTTGCCCAGCAGGTTCCAGCCATTCAGACGGCGCAGACGGAAGCGCCCGGCGCCACACCGCCGGCCGGCGATCCCCCGGCCGTGCTGACCCGCCGAACCGGCAACCCGCCGCCGGTCAATCTGATGTCGGGCAAGGAGGCCGAGCTGAACGCCAAGGAAAAGCGCGGGGTCGCTCTCTCCGGCGAATGGCGCGGCGGCAAGGACCGCCCAGCGCGCGGGCAGGCCGGCCGCGTCACCTTCACCTACGGCTCCACCCTCCCCTCCGTCGTCTGCGCGCCTTTGCGGGTCTGCAACCTCGAACTCCAGCCCGGCGAGGTGGTGCAGCAGATCGACCTCGGCGACATCGCCCGCTGGAAAGCCACGCCCACCGCCTACGGAACCGGTGCCAATCAGACCAGCGTCATCGTCATCAAGGCGAGCGACAGCGGGCTGACCACCACCATGACCATCGCCACCGACCGGCGGATTTACGTGGTCCAGCTCGTCAGCCGGACCAAGGACTGGATGCCGCTGGTGTCCTTCGTCTATCCGGAGGACGTTCAGCAGGAATGGGACGCCTACCGGGCGGCGGTGAACCGGCGCCAGCAGGCCACCACCCTCTCCGATGGTCTGAACGCCGCCAATCTCGACTTCAACTTCGCCATCCGCGGCGACAGCCCGTCCTGGCGGCCGGTGCGGGTCTACACCGACGGGCGCAAGACCTACATCCAGTTTCCCAGCGAAATGCGCTACGCCGAGTCCCCTGCCCTGGTGGCGATCGGCTCGGACGACAAGGAACAGCTCGTCAACTACCGAGCCAGCGGTGACCGCTATGTGGTCGACAAGGTGCTGCGCCATGCGGCGCTGATTTCCGGCGTCGGCGGCGACCAAACCAAGGTCGAGATCCTGCGCGAAAGGAACTGAGCCATGCGGCCCCCCCTGCATGCCGCGCTGATCGGCGCGATGCTGCTGCTCGGCGGCTGTGCCGGTGTCGGCCCACGGTCCTCCTACGTCGAGGCGGTGACGCCGGCCGATGCCCCGGTGCTGGTGGCCGACATCGCCGGCTTCGTGGCGGAGCGCCTGCCGGCGGCCGCCACCACCCTGGCGCTCGATGCGCCGGCCGGCGCGATGTCCAGCGACAGCCTGACGCCGGTCCTGCGCGGCGAGCTGCGGCGGATCGGCTTCGGGGTGGCGGACGCCGGCCAAAAAGCACCAGGCGCCCACCCGCTGCGCTATCTGGTGACGCCGCTCGATGCCGGGCTGCTCGTCCGTCTCCAGGTCGACCGCACCACGGCCTCGCGCCTGTGGCTGCGCAACAGTGCCGGCACCCTCCAAGCCGGCTCCCCCTTCACCGTGCGGGAGGACGCCGCAGAATGACCGACCAGACGCAGCAACCGGCCGATGGCCCCGACCGCTCGCCCGACTTCCTGGCCGGCCCGACTCTGCGGCAGACCGGCGGCCGGCGCCTGACCCGCGTGCCGATCTACATCCTGATTGGCATTTCTGCCTTGGTTGCCATTGCCATCGCCTACACGATGAACGAACGGGCCAAGCGCCGGGCGGCCGGCGCCGGCAGCACCGAGGTGGTGGCGGCGCCAGAGCCGGTGGACGCCAAGCCCCTGTTCGGCGCGGCACAGAATGCCGGGATCATCGAGGCACGGCGGGCAGCTCCGCCCCCGGCAACCCGGACGGCACCTCCTGCGATCACCCCCGCCACCCTGCCAGGGGCACCACCGGACCCGATCGGGCGAGGCCCTGCCGCCAATGGCGGCCGGACACTGGAGGATGACGCCCGGATGCGGGCATGGCAGCAGTATGACGCCGAAGTGCGGCGGGTCGAGGAGCAACGCCGGGCAGCCCTCAAGGCGGCTCTGGAAGCGCCGACCACCGTCCCCGGCAACCGCACCCAACCCGGCCAGATGCAGCAGCCGGCTGCGGCCGGTCCTGGCGCCGTCGGCACCGGCTCGCAAGCGCTCGCCCAGCTCGCCAACGGCTTCGGCAGCTCAGGCACGAGCGGCGGCCTGGGCGCGGCCGATGGGACTGGTGGCGGTACCGGCGGCTATGGCAGTGGCCAAGGGCGTGGGGGACGGGGCGCCGGGCCGGATGCCAAACGCAACTTTCTCAATCAGCAGCCGGGGCGCGGCTCGCACTATCTCGCCGGCACCCGCGAGGCGGCCCTGTCGCCCTATGAGGTGAAGGCTGGCGCCATCATCCCTGGTGTCATGGAAAGCGGCATCAACTCGGACCTGCCCGGCATCATCAAGGCGCGGGTGCGCGAGAACGTCTACGACACCGCCACCGGGCAATACCTGCTGATCCCCAAGGACGCCATGCTGATCGGCAGCTACGACAACGGGGTGGAGATGGGCCAAGAACGGGTGCTGATCGCCTGGAACCGGATCATCTATCCCGACGCCTCGTCGCTGGATCTCGGCAGTATGCCCGGCGCCGATCAGGGCGGCTATGCCGGCGTCTCCGATCAGGTGAACAACCACTATTTCCGAACCTTCGGCAACGCCCTGTTGCTGTCGATCTTCTCGGCCGGCGTCCAGCTCTCCCAGCCGCAGCAGCGCGGCGACACGCGCGGCGGCTATGATGCGCAGCAGATCATCGCCGGCAGTCTCGGCCAGCAGATGGGCCAGCTCGGCACCGAGTATGCCCGCAAGGGCCTGAACGTCGCTCCGACCCTGGAAATCCGTCCCGGCTACCGCTTCAACATCATGGTGACCAAGGACATGATCATCCCGCCCTGGCAGGGCTGAATTCACCAAGGCCGTGGTTGGTTGGAAGGTGGGTTGCCAGGGAACGGAGAAGCCAGGAAAGATGGCATATTACCATTCGCCATAAATCCAAAATGTCTCGGCGCCGCAGAAGAACGGGAAGCGTTCAGAAAGATGGGCCGAAAATTATGAGTGATGAAAGAAAAAAATCAACGAGTGAATACAATGTAAGCCCCTACCTTCTGAAACATTTGTGTACATACGAAGAAGCTTTAGCTGAACGAACGCTTTCGGAAACGCGAAAAACCATTGAGCGCTGGCGTTCTTCCCTCGGGCTTCACCCTTTAAACCCTAAACAGTCTGACTGAAGCAGAGCCTAGTAAGAACACGATGAGACACCTTCCGCACGTCGATAGGAGGGCCGGGATCGTTCCAGCCCTCTTGCGTTTCGACTGCCCTTTTCCACTCCGGGTTCTTACCGGTCGCCACGCTTGTGAGCCTTCTGCCTGAGATGCTGCGGGATCGCCTGCTCGGCCCACGCCGATAGATCGGCGGACAGCTTTTTCACTTCGCCCTGATCCCGTTTCAGCAGCAGCCGGCGCCGGCTGTCGGAGTTGTCGAACACCCACGCCCGGTGGGCGATGGATAAGGCTTCCGGCAGGGCCTCCATGCTGCGGCCATAGCGGCGGAGGATCGCGTCCTTTGGAACGTTGTGGCCACCTCTGCGCACACGGGCATGCACGCGCGCCGCCGACAACGCAACATCATCCAGCCCGACAAAAATCAGGTTGACCTTGTAACCGGCCTCGGCCGCCCTGGCGCATCAGCGCCAGCTCGCTCTTTCCGGTCAGCGTGGTTTCCATCGCGAAGGTTTCGCGACGGGCAAGCCTGCCCTCGCGTTCCTCCACCGCCAGCCGGCCGGCGCGCAAGTGGGCGGCCGGGCTGTTCACGTCGCTGGGATCGAGCTGGCGGGCGATGTCGTCCGCGTTGACGAATGGGACGCGCCCGATGATGTGGCGATGGGCGATGGTCGACTTACCGGCGCCGTTCGGCCCGGCAAGCACCCATAACTGTGGTTGGCTCATGCGACCAGCCGGCCGACCAGCCTTTCCTCCCCGGTCGAGAAATCGACCAGTTCCTTTCGGCCGTCCGGATATTCCTTGATGACGCAGCCCGGCCGCGTATCGGGCTTGCGGTAGTAGATCGGCTCGCCGTCAGTGAGGTGAGCACGAGCAGCAGCACCGGCGTCTTGCTCAAGGTCGGCATCCAGACGCAGCAAGAAGAGGCTCTCCTGATCGGGCGTCATCTTCTCCAGGTTCTCCAGCGTCAGATCCATCGCCTCAACGTCCTTCAAGTCCCAAATTCTGATCCGGATATAGGATGCAATGAAGTCTACAGCGAAGAAAAATCGTTGCGATACCAAATCGGCCTGTTGCAGCGAGGTGAGCGGGGCAAGAGATTACCCCAGCCCCGTTGGTGATCAAGTGACGCGGACGGAATTCGGGCGTCCGAGGTCGAGCATGCGGTTGAGGACCGCGACGCCGATGGCGACCTCGGTGGTCTGCGCCTGATCGGTATGGAAGCGCAGCGCCCCGCCGAGGACGCCCTTCCAGCGCGCCATTTGGCTCTCCACACCGGCGCGCTTGTTATAGCTGCTGGCCCGCTGCCACGCCATCCGACCCGCCTGCGCAATCATCTGGATGTGACGGTCGCGTTGGCTGGGAGCGGTCGCGGCCGTGTCGCTGAGCACGGCATCGCTGCGCGGTGGCGCCACCACCGCGGCCTTGGGATGGCG
>NZ_DASPIS010000135.1:0-2994 GCF_035628975.1 Azospirillum sp.
CGCCGGCAGGGTGGGGCGCCCCTCCGCATCAGGTGAACCGTCCGGCGTGATCCAGTCGCGGAAGCGGGTCGGCTCGCGGTGGAAGGCGCCGTTCCTGATCTCGCTGGCCGCGATGTCGCCCTTCACCCAGACACCATTCACAAGCTGCGGCATCGCGGCCTCCAATCACAAGGGGGTGGAAACAGGGGGGTGGAAACGGAAAGGGACCGGCGAACCGGTCCCCTCCACACTGCAACAGACCGGAACGGTCCTTCGGTCAGGACTTGACCGCCTCGATCTCGATCAGCAGCTGGATGTCGTCGCCGACGGCGGGGGCGCCGTACTTCATGCCGAAATCGGTGCGCTTCACCGTGCCGCGGGCGGAGAAGCCGGCGGTCTCCAGCTTGCTGGCCGGGCTGACGCCGTCCTTGTTGAAGGTGATGTCCAGAACCACCGGCTTGGTCACGCCCAGCATGGTCAGATCGCCGTGCAGCTTGCCGGTCTTGTCGCCGGTCTTCTCGATCTTGGTGCTCTTGAAGGTCAGCTTCGGGAACTCCTTCGCGTTGAAGAAGTCCGGGGAGCGCAGATGCTCGTCACGCTTGGCGTGGTTGGTGTCGATGCTGGTGGAGTCGATGGTGACGTTGACCGTGCTCTTCTCCACCGCGTCCTTGTCGAAGCTGATGTCGCCGCCGACCGTGTTGAAGCGGCCGATCACGTTGGAAAAGCCGATGTGGTTGACGATGAAGGCGACGGCCGTGTGCGCCGGATCGATCTTGTAGCTGACCGGGGCGGCGAAGGCGGGCGTCAGGGTGCCGGCGGCGGTCGCGACGAACAGGGCGGCGGCGAACAGGGTCTTCTTCATGAACGGAGCTCCGAGGATTGGGTTCGGATGATGGGGATGGAGGATCAGTAGGGCGATGCTTCGCCGCCGGTCAGCGCATAGGCCGCACCGATGGCGACCAGCGCCGGAAGGACCGCGACCACCGTGACGGCGGCCGACGAGGCGGCCCGGCCGATCAGGCCGCGGCCCTGGGGAACGAAACGGCTGACATGGCCGGCCAGCAGTGCCGGCAACGCCAGCAGCAGGACGGCGGTCTGCGCCTGGGTGAAGAGGGTCAGCACGGCGGCCAGCAGAACCGCGATGCCCGTGGCGACCCGGCCCGACACGCCCCAGCCATGGCGCTCCACCGGCCAGTTCCACAGCAGGAAGCCGCCGGCCGACGCGGCCAGGGCCAATGCCATCTGGGCGATGGACGCCGATGAGCCGATCAGGGCCGTGCCGCCGACGGCCAGCGCAATCGCCAGCAGCGAGGCGGCCGGCGCGGTCGGGCTCTCTGCCTTCTCCGACCCATGCGTCTGCGAAGCGCGGGCAAAGGCGACCCACGCGGCGACGGCGAGCAGGATCACGACGCTGACGACCGCCGCCATGGAATCCAGGGCGGGCAGCGCGATCCACAGCAGCGAACCGGCCAGCCACGCCGCCAGCGCCGCCGAAACCGCCCGGCCACGCAGGCCCGCCGCATCGGCGGCGACCCCCAGCAGCAGCCCGATGGCGGACGACCAGAACAGCTTCCCCATGCTCGACGGCGGGGGCAGGGCCGGAAGGCCGACCACCATCACGAAGACCACCAGGAACCCGGCCGCGATCCCGGCGGCGGCCAGCGGACGGCGCAGCAGGTGCAGGGCACCGACGAGGATCAGGCTGACTACCAAGGGCAGGGCGCTGGACTGGACGAAGGGATCTTGAAGCAACTCGGACATGCGGACGGCCGGCTTTGGATGGGGTGGCGCAGGATGCGCTTGGTGCAGACCCTAACCTGTGCTCTGGTGAGCGCAAATTGGCGAGTTTTGCAAAAAGCATCTGCAGGAATGAGCGGGAATAAATGGGAAACGGTAACAATTGGGATGACCTGCGTTACCTGCTGGCCGTGGCGCGGCATGGCTCCCTGTCCGCCGCCGCACGCGTCCTGGGGGTGAACCACAGCACGGTGCTGCGCCGGGTTACGGCGCTGGAGCAGGCCATGGGCGCCCAGCTGTTCGACAAGCTGCCCGGCGGCTATGTGCTGACCGCGGCGGGCGACGAGATGCACCGGGTGGCACAGAAGATGGAGGAGGATCTGGCCGCCGCCAACCGCCTGCTGTCCGGCCGCGACACCCGGATCAGCGGCAGCCTGCGTGTGACCACCGTCGACATCCTGACGCTCTACATCCTGCCGCGCCACATCGCCGCCTTCCGCCGACTCCACCCCGAACTGCGTGTCGATCTGGTGGCGGCGGAGGCGTCGCTCAGCCTGACCCGGCGCGAAGCCGACGTGGCGATCCGAGCCACCAGCCGGCCGCCGGAAAACCTTGTCGGGCGTGCGGTCTCCGGGCTGGCCTTCGCCGTCTATGGGGCATCCTCCTATCTGGACCGGGTCGGCGGTGCCGACGACCTGGACAGGCATCCGTGGGTCGGGCTGGACGAGTCCTTCGAGCACACCTCCCTCGCCCAGTGGATGAAGCGGACGGTGCCGGCGGCGTCCATCGGCTACCGGGTCAATTCGGTCGCCGGGGCGGTGGAGGCGGTGCGGGCCGGAATCGGCCTCGGGCTGCTGCCCTGCGGGGTGGTGGACCGCGACCCGGGCTTCCGCCGCATCGGCGATCCCGTGCCGGAGGCCGATGCCAAGCTCTGGCTGCTGACGCACGAGGATTTGCGCCATATGGGCCGCGTCCGCGCCTTCCTCGACTTCATGGCCGACGCACTCACCCGCGAACGCGACCTGCTGGAGGGGCGGTGTCCCTGCCCAATCTCCCTCTCCCCTCCAGGCTCCCTCTCCCCCCCGGGGAGAGGGTCGGGGTGAGGGGGAGGCGCGGAGACGGGCGTCCGGCAGGCGGATCCCCCTTGTATCTGGAATGGGTCCCTGTTTCGTGATGGAACTTGGATAGCGCCGGGTCCGGTGGCCACCGGACCCGGCGCGAGGCGGACGGCGCCCGACGCCCCTCAGGCCACAACCGTGGGTGAGCCATGGGACCGCT
>NZ_DASPIS010000136.1:0-34993 GCF_035628975.1 Azospirillum sp.
CTGCTCAAAAGATGCACAGACGATCCTCATTGTGCCGATCCCCTTCCGGGAACCCAACACCCCAAGGCCGCAACGGCTACCAACTGCCGCCGCCTGCGCATCCCTTCTCACAACACGGTATAAACTTGTCAAAGAACCCGCCCGATGCAGAAACCGAGAGCATCACCGAACCTCTGGGGTTCAAGTGACAAGCGCCGGTTTGTCGGGCTTCCCGTTTCGCGGTGCCGGTCGCTGCCGTTTCGGCGGCGCCGGCGTCGTTCGCGTCGGGAGGCGTCTTATATGCGGCCTCCCCCAAACCGCGCAAGCACTTTTTTCGGCAGGGTGACGTTTTTTTGACCGGACGGCGTCGGCGGTAAGCCGACGCCCCCTCGGCCTTGATCAGGCAGCGTGATCCCAGAACTGAGTCAGCGCGCTACTCGCATGATAGCCGTCCACACCCATCGACGACCAGCTGAGGTCGTGGATGCCATGGGATAGCGCCGCCGCATCTTCCTTCAGGGAGTAGTCGCCGCGGGCGCTGTCGGTGAAGCCAGGGTTGAACACGGCGTCGTTCGGCCCGTAAGCTCGCCCATTGGCGGCAAGGTTGCCGTCCATGGTGAGCCTGCCGGGGCTGAGGAGCTTCCAATATTGCTCGATCGGCATGTCGCCGGCAGCCAGATTGTTGATCACCGTATTGTCGTGCGGGCGCGCCTCGTCGCCTGCCTTCGGAACCCATTCCAGGCGGATGAAGGCATCCTGCGGACGGCTGGCGACGCCGAAATTGTTCTCCAGCAGATTGTTGTCGCCGCCGTGGACGTAGATGCCGCCCCAGGCGAAGCCCTTCACGAAATTGTCGCGCACGATCACGCCGCTGGTCAGATCGTCGAGCGAGATGCCCCAGCCCTTGTGATCGGTCAGCCAGTTTCCCTTGCCGTCGGTGGCGAGCCCGCCGGTGTCAACGATCTCGTTCCCGCGGATGACGGAGCCCATGTCGGCAGCGGAGCGGCCGAGCATTTCGATACCGCCGCCGTCGGCGGTCTCCTGCCCGACATGATGGATCTTGTTGAACTCGACGATGTTCTTGCGGTTCAGCTGCCCGTCGTCCCATTCCTTGAACGAGACGCCGTAGCGCGGGGCATCGGTGATGTCGTTGTGGCTGACCAACGTGTTGCTGCTGCCGGCAGCACCGATGCCGGCCCCGCCCTTGTTGATCTGGCCGATATGCTCGATGGTGTTGGCGTAGATGCGGTTGCCGTTGGCGGCGTGGATCATCGATACGCCATCTCCGCCGAGATGTTCCATATGGTTGCCGGCGATGCGGCTGTTGTCCGTCCCATCGAGCGAGACCGCGGTGCCGACATTGACGAAGTGGTTGCCGCCCACCGAATTGCCTTGGCCGCCCTGCATCGAGATCGCCGCCCCGTCATAACGGGCATCGGAGAAGGTCAGCCCTTCGATGCTGAGGTTGCTGGCATTGCTGGTCTTGATCAGCGAACCGAGCCGGGCGACCACGACGCCGTCGGACTGGAAGCTGCCGGGGTCCTCGGGCTTCACCACCAGCTTGCCATCGCTGGCGCGCCAGCCGAATTCTCCGGCGTCGCGGATCAGCGAGGCGTCGTTCATCACCCGGTAGGTGCCGCCAGTGCGCAGCCCATAGGAAGCCGCGTCGTCGAGCGTAACCGTGTGATGGTACTGGTCGATCGACTTCACATGCGAGATGTCGTCCTTCAACCTTTCCGTGTCGAGTGTCTGGACGACCAGACCCGCGTGGGGCTTCAGGCCCGATGGGATGTCCCCGGCGGAGAAGTTGAAGCTGGTCTTGCTGGCGCCCGTGGAGTTGGCCTTCAGCACGTGCCAGCCGCTGGTCGCCGGGTGGGCCGGGTCGAAGTTGCCGGTCTGGGCCGCATGCTGACGGACGCCGCCGATGCTGACGTCCAGGCCGCTGGCCGATGAGAGCTTGGCCGAATAGAGGCCTTTGCCCTCGCTGGCAAAGCCGGTCACCCGTTCCCCGCCGCTCAGCACCGGCGTCTCGCTTTTGTAGGCGAGGAAGCTGTGGCCGCTGTCGCGGGCATCAAGGGTCAGCGTCTTGTCAAGGCGATAGGTGCCGCCGCGGACATAGGCAGTGTCGATATCGCTGGACCGCATGGCGTCGCGTGCCTTCTCGAGGCTGGCGAAGGGGCCGTCGGTGCGGTCGGCGTTGGGAGCGGCGAGCCGCCCGGACCAGCTGTCATTGCCCTTGGTGGACACGAAGAAAGCGGTCTGGTCGGTGGTCGGCATCAATTAATCCTCCGTTCTGATGGAGGCATGAGTCGAATTTTTTAGTTAAAATTTTATTTACGAGCTCAGTACCTCTGACGGACAGGTGCACTCTGCAAGATCGGTTTCTTGTACCCCGTTACCCTATTCAAAATTGGAGCGATTCATGTTCGGTTTTGTTTGCGATGATCAACCATGGTGATCGCCCAAACATCCTACCCGGGGATTCCCGTTGTACGTGTGCCTATGCACGGCCAGCCTCCGGTGTCCATCGCGGATGCATTACAGGGCATCACCGCGCTGGTCATTTTCTGGAATTTTATGATAAGCTTGTGCCCGCCGGGGTCTTGTTCTTGGTCATTCAGCGGAGCCGCGCCCAGTTCAGCGTCAGGACCGCCCGCCCCGGCCTACAGGACGTGAAAGGGACCTGTCTTGAGCGAAGAGTTGAAGAACGTCACCGCGACGAACGTCACCGCGACGGTAAAGTGGTTCAAGCCGGAAAAGGGTTTTGGGTTCGTCCGCCTTGCCGATGGGTCCGGCGAGGCCTTCTTGCACGCTTCGGTCCTGGCTGCCGCCTCCCTGCCCAACCCGGTCGAGGGCACGACGGTCGTCTGCGATCTGGCCCAGGGCGCCAAGGGTCCCCAGGTCGTCGCCATCCACTCCGCGACACCGCCGGAAACCCCGCCGGCGCCGCGGGCCCGCAACCAGCGTCCGCCTCGCCCCACCGCCTCGGCCATCCAGCCGTCAGCCCAGCCCGAGGATGGCGGCGAGCCTCTCGTCCGTGCGCCCAAGCCGCAGCGCGAACGCCGCGAGCGTCAAGTCGAGCCCGCCGGGCCCGCCACCATGGCCTACGGCACCGTGCGCTGGTACAACCTGGACAGCCAGTCCGGCCTGATCGAACCGTGGGAAGACGGGGCGACCGTTTATTTCGACCGCGCCACCCTGCGTCAGTCCGGCCTGGACATCGTCGCCGACGGCGAAGACGTACGGTATCTGGCCGTCGGGTCGGAAGATGCACCGGTCGCGCAGCGCGTCGAACTGATCTGACGGCGAGCAACTGCCGGAAAGCAATGCCGTGCGGAGAGCCTGACGGGCCCTCCGTGCGGCTATTTGTGTTTGTTTCGATCAGAACCGTGTCGACAGGGTGAAGAAAACACGTGGGAAACGGTCCTGCGTACTGAAGGGCGTGGTGATGAAGGGCTTCGCCACCTCCACGCTGCCGTCGATCCGCCGGAACACGCCGAAGCGCAGGCCGACGCCAGCCGAGGCGAGAGAGCGGCGGCCATGGCGCGTGCCGCCTTCATAATTGTAGACCGCACCATAGTCGCCGAAACCATAGGCGACGGCGTAATCCAGCCCCTCCTCCTGCACCGGCAGGACATATTGCAGCTCCGCCCGGCCGGCGAAGCCGCTGTCGCCGGTGAGTTCCGACGGGTCGAAGGCACGGCCGTACTGCTTGCCGCCCACGCCGTATTCCTCCGACGACAGCAATTGATCGGGGCTGTATTGCGCTTCGCCGGACAGCGCCAGGATCAGCGAATCGTCCAGAGGCTGGTTGCGCTGGGCCGAGACCAGCAGCTTGCGGAAATCGCTGCGCCCACCGCTGCGCGTCAGATTGGCGCTGCCGGAGGAGGTGGAGTTCAGGATGTCCAGGCCCTTGGACAGCTCCGCCGTCAGCAGGTTCGTGCCGCCCCACCCGTCGGCGAAGTCGTAGGAGACATTGGCGGCGACGATGCGCAGCCGGTCCTGCGAAAGCTTGTCACCGAGCGCATCGGTGCGGCTGTCGCGGATGGTGAAGCTGACGCCGGCCCGCAGGGTCTGCGCCCGGCTGCGGATGAAGGGATGCGCCACCGCGATGCGGGCGGAACTCGTCAGGCTGTAAAGCTCCAGCGGACGCACGCTGTCACCCGGTTCCGACCAGGAGCGGCGGGCGCCATACTCGATGGTCGTGCCTTCGGCATCCACCGGCACCAGCTGGCTGACGTCGAAGAAACGCAATTCGCGAATCTGCGGTGTGACGATGCCCTGGGCGGTGGTGCGCTCGAACAGACCGAGTTGATCTTCGACGCTGGCGACGCCGGTCAGTTGCATCGGCCCGACCGAGCGGGTGCCCCGGTTGTCGAGCGACAGGAAACCGTTGAAGGGCGTGCGCTCCAGGGCCAGCGTCAGGCGCGAGGCGCCGGGAGTGTCGGGAGAAGCCTCCAACACCGTCTTCACCGCCACGCCGGGGAGATCGTCGGCCAGCAGGACGTAGCGTTCCATGTCCGCCATGCGCAGCGGGCGGGAGGCCCTGATCTTCTCCCCCATCCGGCGCAGCAGGTCCAGCCGGTCGGATGCCTCGCCCTGGACCACCACGTCGCTGACATAGCCCTCCACCACCTGCAGGCGGACGATGCCGTCGCGGATGCGCTGGGCCGGCACCACCGCCTGCGACAGCACATAGCCGTCGTTGCGATAGCGCGCGGTGATCGCGTCGCGGATGGCGTAGAGGTCGGCAAGCGTCACCGGCTTGCCCAGCTTGTCGCGCCACAGGGTAGACAGGCTGTCGGCGTCATAGACGCTGTTGCCGTCGATGCGGATCTCGCTGAGCGTCAGCGTGATGCGCTCGGCGTCGCGGGGCGGCGGAGCCTTTTCCGGCTCCGGCATCTCGAGTTCCGGGACGGACTGCGGCACGATCGGACGCTCGAAGCGCTGCTCCAGCCGGTTGGGGTCGAGCGAAGGCGGCAGAACCGGCGGAACCGACTGCGCCAGCACCGGCAGCGGAACGGCGGCGCCGGCCAGCAGCAGGGCGGACAGGCGGGCAAGGCGCAGGGCGGAACAGGGAACGGAACGGGGCATGGCGGAGATCGCGGTCCTGGGAAGGGCTGCTTCAGGGCTGATTGAAAGCTACTTGTCGGTGAGCGCGGTCACGCCGGCCCAGCTGGGTTCGGCGGGATGGCCGACGCGCTTTTCCGCCTTGTGCAGCATCGCCAACGCGGCGCCGTCGCCGGCCACCAACGCGCGGAAGCCGGATGCCGCCGCCTCGAAGCGGCCGGCGCGCCAATGGTCGAGAGCCGCGGCGTAGGCGGCGCGCTGGGCGCGGTCCTCCGGATCGGCGCGGCGGGCCTCGGAGAGCGGCTCGAACACCTCGACCGGTTCGCTGCGGCCGACCACCTGAACGATGTCGAGGGCGCGGAAGGCCTCCGGATCGCCATGGTGCCGCACGGTCTCGCCGCTGACCATCAGAGCGGTGTTGTAGTATTTGTTGGCCCCTTCAAGGCGGGAGGCCAGGTTCACCGTGTCGCCCATCACCGTATAGTTGAAGCGGCGGGGCGAGCCGATGTTGCCGATCAGCGCCGGACCGGTGGCGATGCCGATGCGGTTGGAGCCGCGCCCGCTGGAGGTCGCCAGCAAGGTCGGGTCGTCGGCCATCGCCTGACGCATCGCCAGCGCCGCCGACACCGCGGCGCGGGCGTGGTTGTCGATGGCATAAGGGGCGCCGAACACCGCCAGCACCGCATCGCCGATGTATTTGTCGACGAAGCCGCCATGCGCCTCGATGATGTCGGTCATCACGGTGAAATAGCGGTTCAGCACCGTGACCAGGGCTTCCGGCTCCATCCCCTCCGACATCTTGGTGAAGCCGGCGATGTCGCAGAACAGGATCGACAGGTCGCGCTCCTCGCCGCCCAGGCTTGGCGACTGGCCCGATGCGATCATGTCGTCGATGAGGGAGCCCGGCAGATAGAGCTTGAAGGCGTTGCGGATGCGCCGCTGGTCGCGGTCCAGCACGGCGAAGCGGAAGCCGAGCGCCAGCGGGAAGACCAGCACCGCCGCCAGCGTTGCCTGCAGATAAGGCAGGACCAGACCGGCTTGGAACAGCTCGACCGCCACGCCGCTCCAGCCCGCCAGCAGCAGGATCAGGCCCGCGGCGGCCACCGGCGGGCGGGCGGCCAGCGTCGCCAGGGCGGCGAGCCCGGCCAGCAGCAGGACCAGCGCCGCGGAGATCGGCTTTCCCACCTCGGCCAGCGCATCGCCGGTCATCAGATTGGAAATGGCGGCGGCGTGGATGTAGACGCCGGGGATGCTGTCGCGGGTGCGGCCGGCGACATACAGGTCGCTCATCACCGGCAGGGCGCAGCGTTCGGGCAGGTTCAGCCCCTCCGGTTTCGTCACCCAGCGGTTGGAGGAGAGCTTGCGGTCCTCCACGTCCAACACCGTGCCGACCATCACCGCCTTGCCCTTGAAATGCTTGGCGAAATAGTCGGACTTGCCGGCCTCGGCGCAAGCGTGCAGGTCGGCCAGCGAATAGGTCGGGATGGCGCCGGGCGCCGTGGCGTGGTTGACCAGCAGGCGGTTGCCCTCCCCGCCCGGCAGCCGGTAGCCGCCAAGCGTGGCGGAGCCGTCCGCCCCCCGTTCCAGCGGCGCCTTCAGCGCGCGGGACGCCACCTCCACCGCCATGCCCGGCTCGTCCTTCGGCTTGCCGCCCTGTTCGCCATTGGCAGGACCGGTCACGGCCAACGTCAGCGGCACGCGGCGCAGCACGCCGTCCGGATCCTCGACCAGATTGACCGAACGGACGTTGTTGACCCCGGCGGCGATCATATAGCCGCGGTAGGGCATCAGCGGGTCGCTCTGGTGCTGCACCTTGGCCAGAACCAGCCGGCCGTCCTTGCCGCCGCGGCGCAGGGTCAGCAGATAGTCGCGCTCGAAGCCGGGGATCAGCGTCTCGACCGAGGTCGGATGGACAAGGTCGAGGCCGATGGCCGCCGCCCCGCCGTCCAGCATCGCCCCCAGCACGGTGCCCAGCCGCGGCCCCCACAGCGCCTGCGGCGTGCCGGCGAAGGGCGGGCGGCGGTAGGTCTCCTCGTCGATGCCGACCACGACCACCGGCGACGGGTCGGGCGCCGGCCGCGGGCCGTGCAGATGCTCGCGCAGCCAATAGAGGCTGTCGATCGACGGTCCCTGCAGGGATGGGGAGGCTGCCAGTGCCAGAAGCCCGGCGAGGACCGGTGCGACGGCGCCGAGCAGGACCAGCCTCACGCGCCGGGGCAGTTTCATCGTCGGCAGCCTCACGTCCGGCCGGTCAGAAACGGATCAGGCGGCCGAGAGCCGGGCCGCCGCCGGCGACCGCCTTGTCGTCGATCTTGACGACGAAGGACTTCTGCCCGGCCGAGACCTTGTAGAGGCCGCCGGGTTCCAGCCCGGTGCCCTGCTTGGCGGTGTCCAGCGTCGTGCCGGGAACGTTGACCGTGGTCAGCGCGATGCCCTGCATGTCCAGCCGGTCGATGGTGACCGGACCGGGAGCGGACAGGATCAGCACCGGATGGGTCTTGAACAGCGTGAGGTCCGGCTTGGGCAGCGGCGCCTTCATGCCCGGCAGGGCGATGGGCGCGCTGCGGAAGACGGTCACCCCCGCCTTGCCCGCCTCGTTCGAGGCCAGCAGAAGCTTGCCGCCGTCGCAGGGCAGCGTGTGGCGGTCAATGGTTCCGCCCTGCACCGCCGACTCGCGGGCACCGACCGTCACCGAACCGCCGGTGATCGTCTCGTTCACGCAGGATTCCAGATAGCTCAGCGTCAGCGTCTGGCCAGGCTTCAGCGCCAATGTGCGGCCGGCCGCCAGATAATCCATCGGCTGCACGCCGTCGACGCCGTCCGACACATCCTCCACCAGCGCGGTGGGAGAGGCACCGGCGGCGGCAGCAGGGGCCGGATCGGCGGCGAGTGCAGCCGGAGATGCGGCCAGCAGCAGCAGGGCACCGGCGGCAAGCGCGCGGGCGGGCATCTGGAACGCGACGGACATGGAAACGGCCTCCCGGTCAATGCAACGGGGCATACCTGTTGCGGACGGATTCAATATGGCTGTGTACCCTTTAGCGAAGTTACCGAGTTACTTCAAATTCAATACGTCGGCCCGACATCCCATTGCCAGTAAAGCCGGCCCTACAACCGGCGCGAGATTGTCATAAATTCGCAATGAACCCGCCATTCCGGAGTCATCAGCCAACGTTATTGTACGCGTCCCGCGCCCAGGCGACCGATCCGGTCGCGGCGGTCGGGACGGGCATCAAAGGGGCGTCGCGACCGATCATGGGCACCGAACACATCGTCCGCTCCTTCGCGCAGGAACTCCAGCGCCTGTCGAACCTTGTGACCCAGATGGGCGGCGTGGCCGAGGCGCAGGTGGAGGCCGCGGTGAAGGCGGTATCGCGCCGCGACGTCGGGCTGGCCTCCCAGGTGATGCAGGCCGACGCCCGGCTCGACGCCTATGAGCGCGACATCGACGCGGAAGCGGTGCGGCTGCTCGCCCTGCGACAGCCGATGGCCCAGGACCTGCGCGAGATCGTGTCGGCCCTGAAGGTCTCCGCCGATCTCGAACGCATCGGCGACTATGCCGCCAACGTCGCCAAGCGGTCGCTGGCGTTGGCCCAGGTGCCGGTGGTGCGTCCGGCCGCCGGCATCCCGCGCATGGGCCGGCTGGTCGAAGCCATCCTGAAAGAGGTTCTGGACGCCTATATCGAGCGCGACGTGGACAAGGCCATCGCCGCCTGGGAACGCGACGAGGAGCTGGACGACCTCTACACCAGCCTGTTCCGCGAGGTCCTGACCTATATGATGGAGGATCCGCGCAACATCACGCCCTGCACGCATCTGCTGTTCATGGCGAAGAACCTGGAGCGCATCGGCGACCACGCCACCAACATCGCCGAGATCATCCATTTCCTGGTGGTCGGCACCCCGCTGACCGTCGTGCGGCGGAAGAACGACGGCAGCAGCTTCGCCGTGGTGTCGCCGGCGATGGCGTCCGCCGGCCGGCCGGAAACGGACCTGCCGGGCGTGCTGGATGACGAGTCCGGACCGGCGGACGCCGGCTGACCGCAACATTCCCCACGATATCCGCAGCGACACTTTGTCCGGCGAAAGCCGGCGAATTCCCGCGGCTTTCCTTATCCGCACCACCTGCGCAGGGGAGATACCGCCGAAGTGCGGGGCTTTTCCGTTTGCATGCGGCGCGGGTGTCGGGTATTAGCCCGCCCCGTGTGTCCGACATTCGCCGCGGCACCCTGTTCCCTGCCTGAAACGAGACGACGCTGGTCATGCCCGCCGACGCATTGAGTTCCGCCCTGCTCCCCGCCGGACTGCACGACGTGCTGCCGTCCGAAGCGGCGCACGAGGCGGCCGCCGTCGAACGCCTGCTGGCGGAATTCGCCGCGCAGGGCTACCGCCGCGTCGATCCGCCGCTGGTGGAATTCGAGGAGAACCTGCTCTCCGGACCCGGTGCGGCGATGTCCAAGCAGACCTTCCGGCTGATGGACCCGCATTCCCAGCGGATGATGGCGGTGCGTGCCGACATCACCCCGCAGATCGCCCGCATCGCCACCACCCGCCTGAAGAACGAGGCACGGCCGCTGCGCCTGTGCTACGCCGGGCAGGTGCTGCGGGTAAAGGGGTCGCAGCTGCGCCCCGAACGCCAGTTCACCCAGGTCGGCGTCGAGCTGATCGGCGCGCTCGAGGCGGAGGCGGATGCCGAGGTGGTCCTGCTCGCCGTACAGGCGCTGACCGCCATCGGCGTGCCGCACCTGTCGGTCGATCTCTGCGTTCCCACCATGGTGTCGCGCATCTGCGCCGGGCTCGGCCTCGGCGAGGACGAGATCCGGCAGCTGCGTTCCGCGCTCGACCGCAAGGATGCCGCTGCGGTGGCCGCCGTCGGCGGACCGGCGGCGACGCTGCTGGAATCGCTGATGAGCGCGTCGGGTCCTGCCGACCGCGCCATGCAGGCGCTGGCTGCCCTGCCGCTGCCGGAGGGGGCCGAAAAGGACCGCCGCCGGCTGACCGATACGCTCGCCCTGCTGCGCGCGGCGATGCCCGACCTGACGGTGACCGTCGATCTGGTCGAGCATCGCGGTTTCGAATACCAGACCGGCCTCAGCTTCACCCTGTTCTCCCGCGCGGCGGGCGAACTCGGCCAGGGCGGGCGCTACCGCGCCGGCGCCCAGGGCGAAGACCGCGGGGAGCCGGCGACCGGCTTCACGCTCTATATGGATACGCTGCTGCGCGCGGTTCCCGCCGCCAAGGCGCCGGGGCGCGTGTATGTGCCGCACGGCACCGGCTGGGAATCGGCGTGCCGGCTGCGGGCCGAGGGTTGGGTTACGGTGGCCGGGCTCGCCCCGGTGGCCGATGCGATCGCCGAGGCCAAGCGGCTTCAGTGCGGCCATTGGCTGGCCGGCGGAGACGTCAAGCCGGTCGGATGATCCGGTTTTAGGATGAACGGACCCCCACGCCGCGCGGATGGTGCCCTGCGGCGGATCGGGCGGTCGAGCGGTTCCTTATCGAAGTTTTGCGGAGACGAGAGATGGCCAACGTTGCGGTGGTCGGCGCCCAGTGGGGCGACGAGGGCAAGGGCAAGATCGTCGACTGGCTGTCCAGCCGGGCCGATGTGGTGGTGCGCTTCCAGGGCGGTCACAACGCCGGCCACACGCTGGTGATCAACGGCGTCGAATACAAGCTGAGCCTGCTGCCGTCCGGCGTGGTGCGCCAGAGCAAGCTGTCGGTCATCGGCAACGGCGTCGTGTTCGACCCGTGGGCCTTCATCCGCGAAGTCAACGCGATCAAGGACAAGGGCGTCTCCGTCACGCCGGAGAACCTGATCGTCGCCGAGAACGTGCCCCTGATCCTTCCGGTGCACAGCGCGCTGGACAAGGCGCGCGAAGAGGCCAAGGGCGCCGGCAAGATCGGCACCACCGGCCGCGGCATCGGCCCGGCCTATGAGGACAAGGTGGCGCGCCGCGCCATCCGCCTGTGCGACCTGACCGACGACGCCGTGCTGGTGGAGAAGGTCGACGCCCTGCTGGCCCACCACAACGCCCTGTTCCGCGCGCTGGGCGCGCCGGAGATGACCCCGGCCGACATCCTGGACCCGTTGCGCGAAATCGCGCCGCAGGTGCTGCCCTACGCCGCCGTCGTCTGGAAGCAGCTGGACGAACTGCGCCGCGCCGGCAAGCGCATCCTGTTCGAAGGCGCCCAGGGCACGATGCTGGACATCGACCACGGCACCTATCCGTATGTCACCTCCTCCAACACGGTGGCCGGCAACGCCGCCGCCGGCAGCGGCATGGGTCCGCGCGCCGTCGGCTATGTGCTGGGCATCTGCAAGGCCTACACCACCCGCGTCGGCTCCGGTCCCTTCCCGACCGAGCTGAAGGACGAGATCGGCGAACTGATCGGCCAGAAGGGCAAGGAGTTCGGTGTCGTCACCGGGCGCAAGCGCCGTTGCGGCTGGTTCGACGCCGTCATGGTCCGCCAGGCGATCAAGACCGGCGGCATCGACGGCATCGCCCTGACCAAGCTGGACGTGCTGGACGGCTTCGACGAGATCAAGGTCTGCGTCGGCTATCGCCTGGACGGCAAGGAGCTGGACTACTACCCGTCCAACGCCGGCGCCCAGGCCCGCGTCGAGCCGATCTACGAGACCTTCGAAGGCTGGAAGGACACCACCCGCGGCGCCCGCTCCTGGGCGGAGCTGCCGGCCCAGGCGGTCAAGTATGTCCGCCACATCGAGGAGCTGATCCAGGCCCCGGTCGCCCTGCTGTCGACCAGCCCGGAACGCGACGACACCATCCTGATGACGGACCCGTTCGCCGACTGAGGCGGCGCCGACTGAGTTGACGGGGAATTCCCAAGAAGGAAGGGCCGGCGCTTTGCCGGCCCTTTTTCGTATCAAAAAGGCCCGGACCGCTCAAACCGCCCGGGTGAGGCCGCCGTCGACCCGGATGTTCTGACCGGTGATGTAGCCGCCTCCCGCCGACGCCAGGAAGGCCACCGTTGCCGCTATCTCGTCGCTGCTGCCGTAACGCTGCATCGGCACGCTCTCGCGGCGCTCCTCGGTCGCCGGCAGGCTGTCGATCCAGCCGGGCAGGACGTTGTTCATCCGCACATTGTCCGCCGCGTACTGGTCGGCGAAGATCTTGGTGTAGGCGGCCAGACCGGCCCGCGCGACGGCCGAGGTCGGGAACATGGCGCTCGGCTCGAATGCCCAGGCGGTGGAGATGTTGACGATGGAGCCCGACTTCTGCGCCACCATGATCGGCGCCACCAGCCGGACCGCCCGCACGACGTTGAGGAAATAGACGTCCAGCCCGCGGTGCCAGTCCTCGTCGCTGATCTCCAGCAGCGGCCCGCGCGGACCATGCCCGGCGCTGTTGACCAGCGCGTCGATGCGGCCCCAGCGCTCCATCGCGGCGTCGACCAACCGCTTCAGGTCGTCGTTGGACTGGTTCGACCCGGTCACCCCGATACCGCCCAACTCTTCGGCCAGCGCCTCGCCCTTGCCGGAGGAGGACAGGATCGCGACCTTGAACCCGTCGGCCGCCAAGCGGCGCGCGGAGGCCGCCCCCATGCCGCTGCCCCCGGCCGTGACGACGGCCACCTTCTCTCCAGACATCCCGAACCCTCCTGAAGCCATGTTGGTCCCGCCAACCATAGGGGCGCGGGAACATCGCCTCAAACGCGATTTCTGGATGGGAGGCCGGAGGCCCGCAGCGTCAGATGTCGAAGTTGGCGGCGATGTTGCCGGTGGACTGGCGATGGCGCAGCGCGTCGGCCAGCGTCTGGTTGTCGAGCACGGCGGCGGTGGCGTCGCGGACCTGAACCATCAGCCAGCGGACCGAGCAGGTCGCCGTGTCGATGCAGTCCTCGCATGGCCGGAAGGAGGCCTTGCTGGCGCAGGGAATCGGGGCCAGATGGCCGTCGATCAGGCGAATCACCTCACCGAAGGTGATCTGCGCCGCCGGCCGGGCCAGCCGGTATCCGCCGCTCTTGCCACGCTTGGCGAACAGCAGTCCTTCCTTGCGCAACTCCACCAGGATCGCTTCCAGGAATTTGCGCGGGATGTTCTCGCGCTCGGCGATGTCGGCGATCAGGATCAGATCGCCATTGTCCTTCTCCGCCAGCATGATCAGGGCACGCAACGCGTATTTGGCTTTCTGCGACAGCATTCCGGCGGAGTCCGTATTATTTGCGGCGCGGTTGGTGGGACCGCACCGATCTAAAGCTTCGGTGGTTAACATTTGGTGCCGGCCCGGTATTCCACCCAAAGGCGTGACACCCGGCCGGACTTGCGGACCTTAGCCAGAATCGCCGCCCAATGCGACCGGCTTTGCGCGAATGGTTTGCGACGGCCGCCGCAGGCGCGTTAAGGTCGCGCGGCCTCCGTCGACCCGTTACCCAAGAAGCGCAGAAGGACAGGACATGCAGTACGCCATCGTTCCGGTCACCCCGTTCCAGCAGAACTGCACGGTGCTCTGGTGCCCCGAGACGATGAAGGGGGCCGCCATCGATCCGGGCGGTGACCTGGACCGCATTCTGGCCGCCGCGAAGGCCAAGGGCGTGACGCTGGAGAAGATCCTGGTCACCCATGGGCACATCGACCATGCCGGCGCCGTCGCCGATCTGGCCGACAAGCTGTCCCTGCCGATCGAGGGACCGCACCGCGATGATCGGTTCTGGATCGACGGCATGCCGATGCAGAGCCAGATGTTCGGTTTTCCGCCCGTCCGCTCGTTCACGCCCAACCGCTGGCTGGCGGAGTGCGACACGGTGACCGTCGGCAACCAGACGCTGGAGGTCCGCCACTGCCCCGGCCACACCCCCGGCCATGTGGTGTTCGTCCATCGGCCGTCGAAGCTCGCCATCGTCGGCGACGTGCTGTTCCAGGGCTCTATCGGCCGCACCGATTTCCCCAAGGGCAACTACGCCGACCTGATCGCGTCCATCCGCGACAAGCTGTTCCCCTATGGCGACGACATCGCCTTCATCCCCGGCCACGGCCCGATGTCCAGCTTCGGGGAGGAGCGGCTGTACAATCCGTTCCTGAACGACTGAGGCGGAGAGCTAACTTCGCAAGACTCCCCCTCACCCATCACGCCCCGACCCGCCCTTCTTGCCGCCGCCGTCCTGCTTGTTGACGGTGGCCCAGGCGCGCCGCTCAGCCTCGTCGCGGGACACGCCGCGCTTTTCGTAACCTTCTTCGATATGCTCGGCCTTGCGCTTCTGCTTGTCGGTGTATTTTTCCTTGTCGCCCTGGGACATCCGATCCTCCTGTCGCAATTTCCCGCTCAACAGCATCGACTGATGGAAGGTTCCTCACCGGATTAGGCTGAATTTCATATCCGGGACCGGACAGTCGGAAAGCGCGTCTTGCCGTGAGCGCGGCCGTCGCCCATCCTTTTCCCAAAGCTTACCGGGGGAGGATCAGGGGTGTTCACACTGTTCAACAGGGGCCGTGCCGTGATGGGTGCGGCGGCGCTTGCGCTGGGCCTGATCGCCGGGGCGGCGCAGGCGGCGGATGCGGTGCGCGTCGGCTCCAAGCTGGATGCGGAAAGCGGACTGCTCGGCACCATGATCCTGCAGATGCTGCAGGCCAACGGCATCCCGACGGAAAACAAGATCCAGCTCGGCCCGACCAAGATCGTGCGCGGCGCGCTGCTGTCGGGCGAGATCGACGTCTATCCCGAATACACCGGCAACGGCGCCTTCTTCTTCAATGTGGACAGCGATCCGGTCTGGAAGAATGCCGGCGCCGGCTATGAGAAGATCCGGCAGATGGACCAGGAGAAGAACGGCATCGTCTGGCTGAAGCCGGCCCCCGCCAACAACACCTGGGCGCTGGCCGTCCGCCGCGACGTGGCCGACGCAAACAAGCTGAAGACGATGGAGGATTTCGCCAAGTGGGTCTCCGGCGGCGGCAAGGCGAAGGTCGCCGCCTCGGCCGAGTTCGTGGAGAGCCCGGCCGCCCTGCCCTCCTTCCAGCAGACCTACGGCTTCGCGCTGAAGCCTGACCAGATGCTGATCCTGGCCGGCGGCGATACCGCCGCGACCATCCGCGCGGCGGCGGAGCAGACCTCCGGCGTCAACACCGCCATGGTCTACGGCACCGACGGCGCCATCGCCGCCCTGGACCTCGTGGTACTGGCCGACACCAAGGGCGCGCAGATGGTGTATGAGCCGGCACCGACCGTCCGCGCCGCGGTGCTGTCGGCGAACCCCAAGATCGCCGACCTGCTGAACCCGGTCTTCGCCAGCCTGAATGCGGAAACGCTGCGGGGCCTGAACGCCAAGATCTCGGTGGACGGACAGGACCAGAAGCAGGTCGCCACCGACTACCTGAAGTCCAAGGGCTTCCTGAAGTAAGCCGGTGACGTGACCTTCCGCCTTCCCAGCCGCCTTCCCCTGCACAACCGCGTCGCCCTGCTCATGGCGCTGGCCGCGGCGGTCGCCGCCGTTGCCCTGCCCTTCCTGGGCTTCGCGCCCAACCGGCTGCTGTCCGGCCGGCCGGTGCCGCTGTGGGCGGCGGTGCAGGGTCTGGGCGGCCTCGCCATCCTGCCGGGGCTGGTCCTGCTGGCAACCCCGTTCCTGCGGCCGACGCGCGTCGGGCTCGGCCTGACCGTGGCGGCGGGGGGGCTGTTCGCAGCCGGGTTGGTCTGGCTGGCGGGACATCACGCGACCGCCCTGGCGCAGGGGGCCTCGGCGGCGGCGCGCACCTCCTTCGCCTCCGGCTTTTGGGTGATGGCGGCGGCGGGGCTGCTGGCGGCGGTCGATGCGGCGCGGCGGATGGGGCTTGGTGCCGTCGGCCGGCTGGCGGTAGGCGGTGCGGTTGCCGGATTGGTGGCAGTGCAACTGGCGACCGGCCATCTCGACGCGCTGTCGATCCTCAAGGAATACGCCAACCGCCGCGACGTCTTCGCCGACGCCGTGCTGCGCCACGCCACGCTGGTCGCGGCGGCGCTGGTGCCGACGCTGCTGGTCGGCATTCCGCTGGGCGTGGCGGCGCACCGCGTGGAGGCGGTCGGGCGCGCGGTGTTCCCGGTGCTGAACGTCGTGCAGACGGTGCCGTCCATTGCCCTGTTCGGGCTGCTCATGGCGCCGCTGGCCGCACTCGGCGCCCTGCTGCCGGGCTTCGGGATCAGCGGGGTCGGGCCGCTGCCGGCGGTGATCGCGCTGACGCTCTATTCGCTGCTGCCCATCGTCCGCAACACCGCGGTCGGTCTCGACGGAGTGCCCGCCCCGGTGCGGGAGGCGGCGCGCGGCATGGGGCTGACGCCGCGCCAGATCTTCCTGCGCGTCGACCTGCCGCTGGCCTTGCCGGTCTTCCTGTCGGGCCTGCGCATCACCGTCGTGCAGGCGGTCGGGCTGGCGGCGGTGGCGGCGCTGATCGGTGCCGGGGGGCTGGGCGCCATCATGTTCCAGGGGCTTTTCGCCAACGCGCTGGACCTTGTGCTGCTGGGGGCCGTTCCCGTCATCCTGCTGGCGGTGGCGGCGGACGCCCTGCTGTCCATCGGCATCGCCGCCGCCACCAGCCACATCGGCCTTTCGCCGGGAAGGAGTGCGCCATGATCGACTTCGAGCGCGTGACCAAGCGCTTCGGCTCCTGGACGGCGGTGGACACCGTGTCCTTCACCGTGGCGGAAGGCGAGTTCCGGGTGCTGATCGGCCCGTCCGGCTCCGGCAAATCGACGGTGCTGCGCATGATCAACCGCCTGATCCCGGCGGATGAGGGCGCGATCCGCATCGACGGCGAGGACATCGCCTCCCTGAGGCCGGAGGAACTGCGCCGCCGCATGGGCTACGTCATCCAGTCGGTCGGCCTCTTCCCGCATTGGACGGTGGAGCGCAACATCGCCACCGTCCCCGCCTTGCTCGGCTGGCCCAAGGCGCGCATCCGCGACCGGGTGACGGAACTGCTGGAACTGCTGAACCTCGACCCGCGCCGCTACCGCTCCGCCTATCCGCACCAGTTGTCCGGCGGGCAGCAGCAGCGCGTCGGCGTCGCTCGCGCTCTGGCGGCGGAGCCGCGCATCCTGCTGATGGACGAGCCGTTCAGCGCGCTCGATCCCATCACACGCGCCAGCCTGCAGGCGGAACTGTCGGCCATCCACCGCCGCACCGGCACCACCGTGGTCTTCGTCACCCACGACATGGACGAGGCCTTGCGGCTGGGCGACAGCATCGCGGTGATGGACCATGGCCGCCTGATCCAGTGCGCCACCCCGCTGGAGATCCTGACCCGCCCGGCCAGCCCGCTGGTGCGCGACCTCGTGGGGCGGGAGGAATGGGGGTTGAAGCGGCTGGCGGTGGAGACGGCCGGCGACCGCGCCCGCCCGCAGGAACGCGTTGGCGGCGAACCGCTGCCGTCGGAAACCCCGCTTCACCGCGCCCTGTCGGAAATGGTCTCCCGCGGGGCCGAACGGCTGCCGGTGGTGGACGGCGACGGCCAGCCGGCCGGGGTGCTGCACCTGTCCGACCTCGTCCGTCCCACGTCCGATGGAACCTTGCCGGACCGGGCGGCATGACAGTCGCCGGCATGGCCCCGCGGGAGTTCCTGACCGACCGGCTGATGCTGGGGCTGGTGGCGCTGGTGGCGCTGGTGCTGGGCATGCCGTCGCTGAAGCCTCTGTTCGCCACGCTCTATCCCGGCCTCGACCGCCCACTCTACGAGGCGGAAAGCTTCGTCCGCCTGACGCTGGACCATATGATGCTGGTCGGCCTCTCCAGCCTCGCCGCCATCCTGCTGGGCGGCGGGGCTGGCATCGCGGTCACGCGCCCCTGGGGGCGGGAGTTCCGCGGCCTTCTGGAAACCGTCGCCACCATGGGCCAGACCTTCCCGCCGGTGGCGGTGCTGGCGCTGGCCGTGCCGGTGATGGGCTTCGGCCCGGAACCGGCGTTGATCGCGCTGACGCTCTACGCCCTGCTGCCGGTGGTGGAGAACACGGTCGCCGGGCTGGACGGCGTATCGCCTGCGGTACTGGACTCCGCCCGCGGCCTCGGCATGGGAGCGGCGGAGGTGCTGTTCAAGGTGGAGTTGCCGCTGGCCGCCCCGGTGATCGTGGCCGGCGTGCGCACCGCCGTCATCATCAATGTCGGCACCGCCGCCATCGCCTCCACCGTCGGGGCCAAGACCCTCGGCCTTCCCATCATCGTCGGGCTGAACGGTTCCAACCAAGCCTACGTCATCCAGGGCGCTTTGATCGTTGCCGCACTTGCGGTGGTGATCGATGCCGGGTTCGACCGGCTGGCCGGATGGCTGACACGCTGGTCGCGGTGCTGAAAAAATCGATATAATTCAGATAATTATATCGACCGAGACACTTAATGATCTTTTAGCATTCCGGTAAGAAACAGTTAGTACCCGAAGTTCGATTAGCATGCCTATGGTCGTTTCCGAACACGGACCGTTCGGAATGCAACATCGCGGCAGGCCTTGCCGCTTGCGCAAAGAAGAATCCCCGCATCCGACCGGTCTCCGAATTCAGGGAGACCACCATGAGCATTCATCCACTGGACCCCGTCCAGGCCCTGGAACGCATGATGCTGATCCGGGCCTATGAAGAGACGCTGATCGACCTGCATGGCCGCGGACGTGCCGCCGGCACCTGCACCTCTGTGGGACAGGAGGCGCCGGCCGTCGGTGTCGTATCCGCACTGACCGCCGACGACCTGATCCTCACCAATCACCGCAGCGCCGGCCATCTGCTGGCCCGCGGCGCCGATCCCGGCCGCATGCTGGCGGAGGTGATGGGCAAGCGCGACGGCTATTGCGGCGGCAAGAGCGGGTCGCTGCACATCTCCGCCAAGGATCTGGGCGTCGTGCTGACCTCCACCATCGTCGGCGGCGAGCTGGCGCTGGCGACCGGTGTCGGGCTGTCGCGCAGCATGCTGAACAAGCCGGGCATCGTCGTCTGCTTCTTCGGCGACGGCGCCGCCACCGAAGGGCGTTTCCAGGAATCGCTGAACCTCGCCGCGGTGTGGAAGCTGCCGATCCTCTATGTCTGCGAAAACAACCAGTGGCAGGCCTTCGTCCACCGCAAGGAAACCATGCTGGCCGACGGCATCGCCGGCCATGCCGCGGCCCTGGGGGTGGAGAGCGCCGTGGTCGACGGCAACGACCCGCTGGCGATGTTCGACGCCGCCTGCACCGCCATCGACAGCATCCGCCGCACCGGCAAGCCCTTCCTGCTGGAAGCGATGACCTACCGCCTGCGCGGCCATTTCGAGCCCGACGACCAGACCTATGTCGACCGGACCGAACTGGCCCATTGGCGCGACCGCGACCCGATCCTGCGCCTTCGGGCAAAGCTTGAACGTGAAGGCCGCCTGAGCGCCGACGCCGTCGTCGCCATCGAATCCCGCGTCCGCGCGACGATGGAGGCCGCGACCACCTTCGCCGACGCCAGCCCCTATCCGGGCTCCGACGCCCTGACCACCGACGTCTACGCCTGAGCGGAGGCCAGCCACCATGACCACCATGACCGTCAACGACGCGATCTCCGCCGCCCTGGCCGAGGAGATGCAGCGCGACCCCACCGTGATGATCTTCGGCGAAGGCGTCGCCACCAAGCGCCGCGACCTGCTGGAGCGGTTCGGCGCCGCCCGCGTCCGCAACACCCCGCTGGCGGAGGGCATCATCGCCGGCACCGCCGCCGGGGCCGCCGCCACCGGCCTGCGCCCGGTGGTGGACCTGCTGTTCGCGCCCTTCCTCTGCTACGCCATGGACGAGATCGTCAACAGCGCCGGCAAGCTGCGCTACATCTCCGGCGGACAGTTCAGCTTCCCGATGGTGGTGCTGGCGATGACCGGCGCCGGCTGGGGCGTCGGCGCCCAGCACAACCACAATGTGGAGAGCTGGTTCGTCCACAGCCCCGGCCTGAAGATCGTCATGCCCTCCACCGCCGCCGACTTCAAGGGGCTGATGAAGTCGGCGATCCGCGACGATAACCCGGTGCTGGTCTTCGCCGACATCGCGCTCGGCTACAGCACCGGCGAGGTGCCGGAGGAGGCCGACGCCATCCCGCTGGGCAAGGCGGCGGTGCGGCGCGAGGGTCGCGACGTGACGCTGGTGTCCTACGCCAAGACGGTCGGCACCTGCATGGCCGCCGCCGACACGCTCGCCGCCGCGGGCATCGACGCCGAGGTGATCGACCTGCGCAGCCTGAAGCCGCTGGACGAGGCCGCCATCCTGCGCTCCGTCGCCAAGACCGGCCGTCTGGTCGTGGTGCATGAGGCGAGCCGCCTGTGCGGCGTCGGCGCGGAGATCGCGGCGCTGGTGGCGGAAAAGGCCTTCGCCAGCCTGCGCGCCCCGGTTCTGCGCCTGACCGGCCCCGACGCCCCGGCCCCGGCGAGCTTCCCGCTGGAGCAGGCCTTCGTCCCGCAGGCCGACGCCATCGTCGCCGCCGTCCGCTCGCAGATGGGCGGCTGACGCAGCGCCAGATTGCCCGCGATATCCCTTTCCCCGGAGCACACCCCGATGATCCGTCAAACCCTGTCCGCCCTGCTTCTTTCCGCGACCCTCGCAAGTCCTGCCTTTGCCGACGACGCGGTCGCCCGCGGCAAGTATCTCGTCACCGTGATCAGCTGCGGCGACTGCCACACGCCGGGCCATCTGCTGGGCAAACCGGACCTCGCCCGCGCGCTGAGCGGCTCGGATGTCGGGTTCGAGATCCCCGGCCTCGGCGTTTTCCACGGCTCCAACCTGACCCCCGACAAGGAAACCGGGATCGGCAACTGGTCGGAGGAGCAGATCGTCACCGCCATCCGCACCGGCAAGCGTCCGGACGGGCGCATGCTGGCGCCGGCCATGCCTTGGATGTCCTTCGCCGCGCTCAGCGACGAGGACGCCCGCGCCATCGCCGTCTATCTGAAAAGTCTGCCCCCGGTCGCCAACAAGGTCGCCGGCCCCTTCGGTGCGACCGACAAGCCGTCGGGCTTCGTCATGCGGATCTCGGCCCCGCAATGACAGCAAATTTCGTACGACAAAACTATATTCCGAAAACTTGAAATCTGCAGATCGTCTGCTAGACTGACCGTCAGTGGGCCGACGCGCCCTGATTCAAGGCTTTTCGGAGAGCGCCGATGCCGTCACCGGCCCAGACTGAAGCGGTTCCGTCCAATCCTGTCCAGTACGCGCGCCAGGGGCGCGTCGGCGTGATCACCGTGGACTATCCGCCGGTGAACGCCGTCGGCCATGGCGTGCGCAGCGGGCTGGTGGCGGCACTGGATGCGGGGTTGGCCGATGCGGAGGCGGAGGTGCTTCTGCTCGTCTGCGCCGGCCGCACCTTCATGGCCGGGGCGGACATCCGGGAGTTCGGCAAGCCGTCCGCACCGCCGACCCTGCCGGAGGTGATCGCCCGCCTCGACGCCGCGTCCAAGCCGGTGATCGCCGCCATCCACGGCACGGCGCTCGGCGGCGGGCTGGAGGTGGCGCTGGCCTGCCACGTCCGCATCGCGCTGAATTCGGCCAGGCTCGGCCTGCCGGAGGTGAAGCTGGGCCTGCTGCCCGGGGCCGGCGGCACCCAGCGGCTGCCGCGGCTGGTCGGCGCGGCCAAGGCGCTGGACATGATCCTGTCCGGCGATCCGGTGGGCGCGGAGGAGGCGCTGGCGATCGGTCTCGTCGATGCGGTGGAGAACGGCAATTTGCCGTTGGAGGCCGGCCTGCGCGCCGCCGGCCGGCTGCTGGCGGACGGGGGGATGCCGCAGCCGGTCAGCGCCCGCACCGACCGCATCGCCGGCACCGACCCCGCCCTGTTCACGGCGAAGCGGGCCGAACTGGCGAAGCGTCAGCCGCACCTGTTTTCTCCCCACCGGATCGTCGATGCGGTGGAGGCCGCCGTCACCCTGCCCTTCGCCGAAGGCACGGCGCGCGAGCGGGATCTGTTCCTTGCCTGCATGGACTCGCCCCAGCGCGCCGGCCTGATCCACGCCTTCTTCGCGGAGCGCGAGGTGGCGAAGGTCCCCAGCCTGCCCGCCGGCACGCCGACGCGCGACATCCGCAAGGTGGGCGTGATCGGGGCCGGCACCATGGGCGGCGGCATCGCCATGTGCTTCGCCAATGCCGGCATTCCGGTGGTTCTGGTCGACAGCGCGCAGGAGGCGCTCGACCGCGGCATCGCCGCCATTCGCAGCAACTACGAATCCACCGCCCGCAAGGGCCGGCTGACCGCCGCGCAGGTGGAGGAGCGGATGGGGCTGATCCACCCCACCCTGTCCTACAACGACCTCGCCGACGCCGATCTGGTGGTGGAGGCGGCGTTCGAGAGCATGGAGGTCAAGCAGACCATCTTCCGGACGCTGGACGAGAGCTGCAAACCCGGCGCGATCCTCGCCACCAACACCTCGACGCTGGATGTCGACGCCATCGCCGCGGCGACCGGCCGGCCGCAGGACGTGCTGGGCATGCATTTCTTCAGCCCGGCTAACGTCATGCGCCTGCTGGAGGTGGTGCGCGGCGCCCGGACCTCCGACACCGTTTTGGCGACGGTCATGGGGCTGGCGCGTCGGATCGGCAAGGTGGGCGTGGCGGTCGGCGTCTGCTACGGCTTCGTCGGCAACCGCATCCTGCACCAGCGCGGGCGCGAGTCGATGGCGCTGGTCGAGGAGGGCGCCAGCCCCGAGCAGGTCGACCGCGTGCTGACGGAGTTCGGCTTCCCACTCGGCCATTTCTCGATGACCGACCTTGCCGGCATCGACGTCGGCTGGCGCATCCGCGAGGAGCGCCGCAAGGCCGGCGATCCCGAGGCGCAGGCGCCCAACTGGCTGGACGTGCTGGCCGAACGTGGCCGTTACGGCCAGAAGGCCTCCGCCGGAGTCTACCGCTACGAACCCGGCAGCCGCACTCCCATTCCCGATCCGGAGGTGGCGGCGGTGATCGACGAGGACCGCCGCCGCCGCGGCATCACCCCGCGCGCCGTCAGCGACGAGGAGGTCCGCGAACGCTGTCTCTACGCCATGGTCAACGAGGCCGCCAAGATCCTGGAGGAAGGCATCGCCGCAAGGCCGGTCGACATCGACGCCATCTGGCTGCACGGCTACGGCTTTCCGTCCTGGCGCGGCGGCCTGCTGTTCTGGGCCGACCGCGAGGGGCTGGGCAAAATCGCCGCAGCCGTGCAGCGTTACCACCGCGACATCGGCGGACCGCAATGGCGCCCCTCCGCTTTGCTGCTGCAACGGGCGGCGGACGGACAGCCGATCGGATGCTGAATCCGGAATATGGATTACAGCTCCGAAACTAGTTTGCGTTACCGATTGTTAGGAATCTTCCCTATACTCTTCCCACGGAGCCGCTCCACCGGCCCCCACCCGTCCCCCCAGGCGGCGGAACCGGCGGAGCGGTCCTGAAACGGCCCGGACCTGATCGAAGGGGAAGAGCATGAAGGACATCACCGTCGCAGCCACCGACTGGGGTCTCCACGCCGTCGCCTGCACCGGCCTTCCTCTTGCTCCCCCCTCCGCTTGGCTCGGGACGCTGCGCAACGCGCTGTCCGGCGCCGGCACGGGTTCCCGCCTGTTCCTGGATTTGCGGGAGGTCGGCAAGTCCCCCCTGCCGCCGTCCCACCTGGGAGCATTGGCGTCGGTCCTGGCCCAGGCCGGGTTCAGTGCGGTTCTGGTGCCGGACCTCCGGCTCGGCCACGCGCTGTGCGATGCGGTCCGCCGCAGCGGCGGCACGGGCGGCACGGGCGGCACGGGCGGAAGCGAGACGGCCACCGGCCTGCGCGTCCTCTTCACCGAGGGCCGCGACCGGGTCGCCATCGCCGCCGCCTACCAGTGGCTGCTGAACGGCCGGGAGCCTGCGGATGCCCTTCGGGTGTCCGATGGCCGCCCGTCGGTTCTGGCCTTCCCCGTCACCGCGGCGCACCGGCCGGCGACCTCCCCCGGTCGATCCGACCTGCGCCGCGCCGGCTGACGGTTCTCCCGTAACGGCTGTTTCGTAACCGTTTTTCCTGCAGTCATCGTCGTCTCACCTGCCTTTTCGCCCCGGCCGGACTCACCTCCCGCCGGGGCTTTTTATTGCAGCCGCCTTTTCCCCGAAAAAACCGCGCCAGCTTTCGCCGGGCGTTCCGTGGATAGCCACAGAACGAACGGGGCGGCGCCTGACCGTCGCCCATTCCAGAACGACATCGGCCCGAACTGCCGCGAAATCCCGCCCGGATTCCGCGAACGGGCCGGGATTGGGTGGAGAAGGCGATGCTGGTCGATTCTGTCAGCTCTACAACCTCGACGACCACGACGAGCTCCTCGTCCAACAGTTCCTCAACGAGCAGTTCTTCGGGCTCGCTGGTCGAAAACTACCAGTCCTTCCTCACCCTGCTTCTGAAGCAGCTGGAGGTCCAGGACCCGACCAACCCGGTCGACGCCAGCACCTACACCACCCAGCTGGTCCAGCTCGCGTCGCTGGAGCAGCAGATGTCGATCGGCGACAAGATCGACGAGCTGACCAGCACGGTATCGGACCTCAGCACCTCCCTGACCTCCGCTCTGGGCTCCACCAGCAGCGCCATCAACTACTACGGCCAGACGGTCGAGGCGGAAGGCTCCACCACCCCGCTGCAGGACGGCGAGGCGACCTGGGAATACGACCTGGAGTCCACCGCCGCCTCGGTCACGCTGACCATCACCGATTCCAGCGGCAACACGGTCTACAGCGACGTCAGCTCCTCCACCGCCGCCGGCACCCATGAGGTGACCTGGGACGGCGTCGGCACCGACGGCAGCAGCTACGGCAGCGGCACCTACACCCTGTCGATAACCGCGCTCGACGCCAACGGCAACGCCATCGACACGACGACGCGGTTCAAGGGCACCGTGACCTCGGTCGACAGCTCGTCCGGCACCGCGGTGCTGAGCGTCGGCGGCGTCAGCGTGTCGGCCGACGACGTGCTTTCGGTGTCCTGACCTCTCCTCCCCTCCCCGAACACCAGACGACAGGTGCCGCGATGAGCATCACCAGCGCCATGTACAGCGCCACGTCCGGGCTGACCGCCCAGAGCAAGGCGCTCGCCAGCATCTCCAGCAACATCGCCAACTCCAGCACCACCGGCTTCAAGGGCACCGTCACCGAGTTCACGTCCTACATCAACAAGACCACCACGGTCGACGAGCAGGTCGGCGGCGTCATCGCATCGAACACCCGCAGCATCAGCAGCCAGGGCGAGATCGAGACGTCCAGCGTCACCACCAACCTGGCGGTGAACGGCGAGGGATTCTTCGTGGTGTCGGACGACACGGCGGACGGCGGGACCTACTTCACCCGCAACGGCTCCTTCAGCACCGATTCAGACGGGTATCTGGTGAATTCGGAGGGCTACTATCTCTCCGGCTGGAAGCTGGACGACAGCGGCAATGTGAGCGCAAGCAACAAGACCTCCGTCGACAGCCTGGAATCCATCAACCTGTCCAACATCAAGGGGACGCCGAAGGCAACCTCCACCCTGGGGATCGAAGCCAACCTGCCGTCCGATGCCGAGACCGGCGACAGCTTCACCTCCGACGTCGAGATGTTCGACGCGCTGGGCAACAGCCACTCCGTCACCATGACCTGGAGCAAGACCGCCGACAACACATGGTCGGTCAGCGCGTCCAACCCGGTCAGCTCGGACGACGGCACGACCACGACCGGCACCATTTCCGGCTTCCCGATCACGATCAGCTTCAACAGCGACGGCTCGCTGGCCGGCGCAACCCAGAACGGCACGACGGTCGATCCGGCCGCCGTCTCCTTCTCGGTCACGGGCTGGACGACGGGGGCCAGCGACAGCAGCGTCTCGATGGATCTCGGCACCGCCGACGGCACCGACGGGCTGACGCAATATGCGTCCGGCGAGGACGATCCGGAGATTGGCGACTGGACCTCGACCCAGGACGGTTACGAACCGGGCTCCCTGACCGGCACCACCATCGACAGCGAAGGCGTGGTCCGCGCCACCTTCGACAACGGCGAAACGCGGGCGATCTACCAGATCCCGATCGCGACCTTCGCCAATGCCGACGGGCTGGACAGCGAGAGCGGCACCACCTTCACCCAGACCTACGAGTCCGGCAGCTACCAGCTGCGCACCGCCGGAGACGGCAAGGCCGGCGACATCGAGGCCGGGTCCCTGGAAAGCTCCACCGTCGAGCTGACCGACGAGTTCAGCCGCATGATCGTCGCCCAGCAGGCTTATTCCGCGGCGTCCAAGGTGATGACCACGGCGCAGGACATGCTGGACACGCTGATCTCGATGAAGCGGTGACGCCATGGCCGCCGCACCGGACGAAGGATTCGCCCGCGCCGAAAGCCTGCTGCTGGAACACCGCCGGCTCACGGTGCAGGCGTGGTCGCTTCTGGCCCGCAGCAGCACGCGGGCCGAGCGGCTGGCGATGGCCGACGACCTCATCGCGCTGATCGACCGGCTGGGCATCGAAAAGCGTGCGCTCGCCGCCCGCATCCACCGTGGCCGGGCCGCCAGCGCGGCGGTCTGCGCCTATGGCAAGGCGATGGCGGCGCGGCGGTAAGGGCAGTCGAAGCCGCCCCTCCTCCCGAAAATTCCGCGCCAGCTTTTCCCTCTCCCGCCGTGGAACCTGACATCCACACCCCGGAGCCTACGCCATGGCGCTCAAGCACACCCTGCGCAAGCCCGCCCAACCGAAATCCGAAACGGCGAAATCCGAAACGGCGAATTCCGAGGCGTCCAAGCTCAAGCTGACGAAGGCTGAACCGCGGACGGCATCCGCAATTCCGGACACGCCCACGATCTTCCTGCGCGTCGACGCGGTGGTGGTTCTGGAGGGCTTCGTCGTCGAACTGGATCGCGCGGCGGCGCGGGCGGAGGCAGCGGTGCGCGAAGGCCGGCCGCGCGACGCGCTGCTGGCGGCGGGCGACATGCAGACCCTGCTGATGGCCTGGAAGGACCGGCTCACCGATGCGCTGGCCCAGGCGCGCAGCAAGCGCGTCGCTCCGGCGGTGCGCGGCGCCGCCAAGGCCGCCGCCGGGCAGGTGCTGCCGACGCTGGCTGCCCGCATGCGGAGGATGGAAGCGCAGATCAAGGTTCATTGTGCCCGCCAGAGCGCCATCGGCGCCGCCCTGCGCGCCGCATCGACCGCCCCGGCCGGCGTCTACGGCGTCGCCTGCGGTCCCGGTGCGCGGTACGGCGCACGGGTGGCGATGTGCACCACCGGCCACGCCTTCGGCGTGACAGTCTGACGGCGGAATGAAGGAGAGGGAGGCCGCGCCATGTCGCTTCGCGTCGCCGGTTCCATCGCCACGTCGGCATTGCGCACGTCCGAAGTCGGGATGGCCGTCGCCTCCTCCAACGTCGCCAACGCCGATACCGAGGGCTATACCCGCAAGACCTCCTCCACCATCACCCGCGATACGGGGACCGGCGTCTCCAGCGTCGACGTGACCTCCGTCTCCAGCAACGTCGACCGCTATCTGCTGAAGACCATCGTGTCGGCGCAGTCGGACCTCGGCTATGCCGAAACGCGCGACGGCTATCTCGACCGGGTGCAGTCGGCCTTGGGCAGCGTGACGGCGGACGAGGAGAGCACCGGCACCGACATCGGGTCGATGATCGACGCGCTGGCCGACACGCTGGGCACGCTCGCCACCTCCCCGGAAAGCGGGAGCGCCAAGGCGGCCACCGTTCAGGACCTGTCCGATCTGGCCGAAACGCTGCGCAGCACCTCATCCACCATCCAGTCGCTGCGCGCCCAGGCCGACGACGAGATCGCCACCACCGTCGACAGCATCAACGAGACGCTGAACACCATCGACGACCTGAACGACCAGATCGTCCGGGGCAAGGCGCTGGGCCAGAACGTCACCGACCTGGAGGACCAGCGCAACACCGCGCTGAAGAGCCTGGCGTCCAACCTCGACGTCACCTATCAGGTCGACGACAGCGGGCTGATGCGCATCTCGACCGCGTCGGGCAAGTCGCTGCTCGACAGCGCGGTACACGAGCTGTCCTACACGGCGGCTTCGTCGGTGAGCGCCGGCACGGCCTACAGCGCCAGCGGCAGCAGCGGCTTCAACGGCATCATGCTGAACGGCGTGGATATCACCGGCTCCTCGCCGGGAGGCTCGCTGGGCGCGCTGGTGCAGTTGCGCGACACCGACCTGCCCGCCCAGCAGGCGGCGCTGGACAAGCTGGCGACGATGCTGATCGACACCCTGAACGGCATCCAGAACCAGGGCACCTCCTATCCCGCGCCGCAGACGCTGACGGGAACCGGAACGGTGTCGGACGGCGATGCGCTGGCGGTGACCAGCGGGACGCTGCGCGTCGCCGTCACCGACAGCAGCGGCACGGCGGCGGAGGTTCTGGACATCGATTTGTCGACCATGTCGACGCTGCAGGACGTGGTGGACGCCATCAACACAATGAGCACCGCGTCCGCCTCGATCTCCGCCGACGGCAAGCTGGTGATCTCCGCCGACAACTCCAGCAACGGCATCGCGCTGGGCGGCGACGCCAATGACGGGACGACCGGCGCCTTTTCCGACGCCTACGGACTGAATGACCTGCTGACCGGCACCGGCGCCTCCGACATCAAGGTGGCAACCCGCATCTCCGAGGACAGCAGCCTGCTCGCCACCGGCGCCCTGTCCTCCGCCAGCGGGCTGACCGCCGGCGACACGGTGCTGGCCAGCGGCGAGGGGTCGGTCGCCAGCGCCCTGTCGGCGGCCTTCTCGACCAGCTACGCCTTCGATGCCGCAGGAGGCTTGAGCGCCCGCAGCACCACCTTCGCCGGCTATGCCGGTGCCGTGATCCAGGGAGCGGCCACGCTTGCCGAGAAGGCGGCCACCGCCCTGGAGAGCCAGGAAACCTACACCACCAGCCTGGAGACGACCTTCTCGTCCCGGAGCGGCGTCAACGTCGACGAGGAGACGGCTGCGATCTCCACCATGCAATCCGCCTACGAGGCCGCTGCCGCGGTCATGAAGACGCTGCAGGAGATGTTCGACACGGCGCTGGACATGGTTCAGTAAAGGAGACCGCGATGGAACGGGTCGCGACCTACAACCATCAGAACACGCTCGTCCAGTACATGCTGAAGGCCGAGGCCAAGGTGGCGGCCGAGCAGATCCGGTCGGCGTCCGGCCTGAACTCCACCGATTACAAGGGCATCGCCACCGACAGCAGCCGGCTGGTCAATCTGGAAAGCCATTACCGCCGTCTGGAACAGTATATCGACGAGGGCGAGGTCGTGAACGGCCGCATCCAGTCGATGTATGACGCGGTCGGCAGCATGACCGACCTCACCTCCCGCCTCAGCGCGCTGATCACCGGGCTGCAGGGCGACAACGCCGCCGGTGTCGAAGGCGTGGTGGCGGAAGCCGCCCAGCTGATGGAGGAACTCGCCGGCCTTATGAACACCCGGCAGGACGGCCGTTACCTGTTCGCCGGCGGGCGCACCGACCAGACGGCGGTCGATCTCGACAGCTACACCGCCCAGACCTACCCGTCGAGCGCCGACACCAGCTATTACCAGGGCGATTCCACCGTCACGCATTATCAGGCGGCCGATGATTTCGTGCTGTCTTATGGGGTGAACGCCGACGATCCGGCCTTTGAGAAGGCCCTGCGCGCCTTCAGCCTGATCGCCGGCATGTCGACCGATCCGGTGGACGAGGACCTGCTGGCCGAAGCGACGCAACTGGCATCCGATGCGACCGACGGGCTGACCATCGTCCAGGCCAAGCTGGGTGCCGCCAGCGCGTCGCTGGAGAACACCATCGACCGCCATGTGGACGAGCAGCTGGTGCTGCAGACCCAGGTCGACGACATCCGCAGCATCGACCTGGCCGAGTCCACCACCAGGCTGTCCCAGCTCCAGGCCTCGCTGGAAGCGACCATGAGCCTGATGAAGATCCTCGAAGAGAACAGCCTGTCCGACTACCTGTGACCGCCGCGAAGGCGCGCAAAAAAAGCGCTGACCCGATCGAAAAACCCCGCCAGCTTTCGCCGCGTCCGCCGTGAGTCCCAGTGAGGGTCGCCGAAACGGCCCCGGTTCGATCAGGAGACCAGATCATGCCCGTCATCACGACCAACACGGCTTCCAATTCGGCCCTTCGCTATCTGAACATCAACTCCGAAAACCAGTCGGATTCGGTGTCCAAGATCGCCAGCGGCTCGCGCATCACCAAGGCGTCGGACGACGCGGCGGGCCTCGCCGTCGGCACTTCGCTGCAGTCGGACATCACGGTGCTGAACCAGGCGGCGACCAACGCCTCGCACGGCTCGTCGATCCTGCAGACCGCCGATGGCGGCATGTCCAGCATCTCCGACATCGTCCAGCGCATGCGCTCGCTGGCGACGCAGTCGCTCTCCGGTTCGGTCACCGACAACGAGCGCGCCTATCTCGACGCCGAGTTCCAGCAACTGCAGGACGAAATCGACGGCATCGCGTCGGGCACCCGCTTCAACGACGAATCGCTGCTCGACGGCACCGAGCAGTGGGCGTCGGGCGTCAACTTCCGGGTCGGCACCACCGCCACCGACAACATCACGGTCACCATCGGCAACGTGACCACGACGGGTTTGGGCATCAACACGCTCGATGTCGGCACCTCGGCCACCGCCGCCGCCGCGCTGACGGCGCTCGACACCGCGGTGACCAGCCTGTCGGACGCCCGTGCCGATGTCGGTGCGCTGATCTCGCGCTTCGAGTTCCGCAGCGATATGATCGACACCACCATCGAGAACACCGAGGCGGCGCAGTCCGCGATCATGGACGTCGACGTCGCGGCCCAGCAGTCGCAGCTCGCCTCCGAGAAGGTGCTGACACAGGCGGCCATCGCCGTCCTGTCGCAGGCGAATTCGATGCCGGAAAACCTGCTCTCCCTTCTCCGCTGACGGTTCGCCGACGGTTCGGCGGTCGCCGATCCGGCGCGCTCGGCACGGCTTCATGCACGCGCAGGGCGCCGACGGCCGGCGACGGTGAAACATCGGGGGGATCACCACCGCCATGTCCACAGTCACTTCGACAACCAGCACCACCGGCACGACGGCCGCCGGCACCGGATACTCGGCGCTGACCTCCACCGATTCCGGGACGGGCATCGACTATTCCCTGCTGATCGAGGCGAAGGTCAATGCGCGACTGGTGAAGGCCGACCGGATCGACACCAAGATCACCGCCAACGAGGCGAAGATCACCGCCTACACGGACCTGCAGAATCTGCTGCAGACGGTGAACGCGTCGTTGGACGGTCTGCGCAACCGCAGCACATCGACCGGCGCCTCCAGCAACCTGTTCAGCCAGCGCGCCGCCTATATCGGCAACGACGACGTATTCAGCGCCACGGTGGACGACGGTACCGAGGTGGGCACCTATTCGGTAGTGGTGCAGCAGATCGCCACCAGGCACAAGTTCGCCGCCGACGGCACCGGCAGCAAGACCGACGCGCTGGGCTATTCCGGCAGCTTCACGCTGCAGGCGGCGGACGGCACCGCCGTGACCATCTCCATGGACAGCGACGACAGCCTGACCGACCTGCGCGACGCGATCAACGCGCAGAAGTCGACGAGCGGCGTGACCGCCAGCATCGTTCAGGTCAGCGACAGCAGCTATCGGCTGATCCTGACCGCCGACAACACCGGCGAGGAGATCACGCTGACCGACGGCGGCGACGGGGTGCTGTCCTCCCTCGGCCTCACCGACGGCGACGGCGCGATAAAAAACGAGTTGGTGGCGGTCCAGGACGCGATCGTCGAGATCGACGGCGTCACCGTCACCCGCCGTTCCAACACGATCGACGACGCCATCGATGGCGTGACGCTGAACCTGTACAGCGCCAGCCCGGATACGGCGGTCTCCATGGAGATCTCAACCGACCTGTCGTCGATCAAATCCGCGATCACCGATTTCGTCGATGCCTACAACGCCTACCGCGAGTTCGTACTCACCCAGCAGTCGACCACCTCGGACGGCGAGGCGAGCGAGGACGCGACGCTGTTCGCCGACAGCCTGCTCCGCCAGATCACGCAATCGGTGTCGAGCGCGCTGAACACCTCGATCACCGCCGACGACGGGACCGTGCTGTCGCTGGCCTCGCTCGGCATCACCTTCGACGGTTCCAACAATCTGGAGCTGGACGAGGACACGCTGAACAGCATCCTCACCAGCGACGTCGACGCCGTGCAGCAGTTGCTCGGCCTCACCATGACCTCGTCGTCGAGCCAGTTGTCGCTGCTGCGCTACGAGACCACGCAGTCGTCGCTGTCCTTCACGCTCGACATCGTCAGGGGCGACGACGGGACGCTGACATCGGCGTCGGTCAATGGCGACAGCAGTCTGTTCACCGTCAGCGGCAACCGCATCATCGGTGCCGAAGGCACCGCATACCAGGGCATCGTGCTGGTCTATACCGGCGGCAGCGGCAGCGTCGATGTCGATTTCTCGCGAGGCTTGGCGGACAAGCTGTACGGTGCCATCGATGCGGCGGCGGCCGATTACGACAGCGACCTTGCGACCGCCGTCGACGACCTGGAAGCCCAGGACACGACGCTGCAGAGCCGGTCGGACGACATCCGCACCAGGGCGGAGACCTACCGCAGCACGCTGACCGCCTATTACGCCCGGCTGGAGGCCGCCGCCGAAACCGCGGCGCTGCTGCTGAAGCAGCTGACCTACAGCGACGACGATGACGACTGACTTGGGAGGCTCCGGTCGGGGCTCCATCGGGCAGACCTCATCCCCATCACGAGGATCCGGCGCCATGCGCAACTCCGCCTATTCGAAAGCCCTGAACGCCTATGCCGTCGCCAACAGCACGGTGCCGCCGCTGGTCGCCGTGGTGCGGCTCTACGAGCGGGCGATGATCCACCTGCACGCCGCCCGCGACGCCGCCGCCGCACGCCGCTTCGACCACCATCATGCGGCCATCCAGCGCGCCGTCATGGTGTTCGCCGGCCTTGATTCCATTCTAATTTTCGACAAATATGAGGATATCGCCTGGACGCTCCGGCGGTTCTACCGCCGGCTGATCGCACAGGCGGGCGCCGCCGCCAGCCGGAAGGATCCGGTTGCGGCCTGCGAGTCACTGATCAGCCAGACATCCTTCATGCTGAAGGCCTGGCAGGCCATCGCCGCAGAACGCGGCGGGCCATCCACTGTCGTCGGTGCCCCGGCCAAAGGGCCGCATGCATCCGTCGTCGGGAGAACGATGGATCATGCTCATGGCGGACTCTCGGCTTGATGCCAGGCGCCGGCCGGACGACTGCGGGCGCCCCGATCACGGATCGGTCATGTCGGGCGAGGTGACGCAAGGGCGTGCCGCCGGCGCCATCATTCCCCTGGACGAGGAGCCGGACGAGGCGCTGATGGCGCAAATCCGGTCCGGCAGCCAGACGGCCTACCGGCGCCTGGTCCACCGTCACCTGAAGCGCACCTATGCGCTGGCCCGCCGCCTGACCGGCAACGAGGCGGAGGCGGAGGATGTCGTGCAGGATGCCTTCCTCCAGGTCTGGCAGCGCCGCGCCCAATGGACCGACGACGGCGGGGCCCGCTTCACCACCTGGCTCTACCGGGTGGTGGTGAACCGCTGCATCGACCACAAGCGCCGGCCGGTCGGCCAGGATCTGGATGCGGTGGCGGAACCGTCGGACGGCGCTCCCGATGCCGTCAGCACCATTCACCGCCGGCAGGTCGCCGCCCGCCTTCTGGACGCCCAGAACAAGCTGACTCCGCAGCAGCGCGCCGCCGTGACGCTGTTTTATTACGAGAATTTGAGCAACGCCGACATCGCCGGCGTTATGCAAATCAGCATAGGTGCTGTAGAATCCCTTTTGAAACGCGCGCGCCAGCAGCTCCGGCTGCTGCTGCGCGCCAGTGCGCAGGCGGCCAGGGATTCCTTCGATGACGGATGAGGAGTTTCGCGATCGGCTCGATCGCCACGGAGGCGACCTCGCCCTCTGGCCCTCCGATGTGGCCCGGGACGCGCGGCGCCTTCTTCTGCGTTCGGTCAAGGCGCAGGCGATGCTGGACGAGATGGTGACGATGGAACTGGCGCTCGGCCGGTCGGAGGATCGTCCCCCGCCGGGCCTCGCCGACCGCATCTTCGCCGCAGCCTTCCGCCTGCCGCCGTCGGAGCGCGGCTTCGATGAGGATGGCGATCAGCCGACGCGGCTGATGTAGCATTTCCTCGCCGGGTCAGCCCCCGGCCACCCGCCGCAGTTCCGCCGCGATGCGCTCCATCGCCTGCTCAAGCCCCTGGCCGCCCAGCGGCTGGAACAGGCGCATCGACGGATACCAGGGCCGCCCGGCGGTGCCGAGCTGCGTCCAGTCACGATTGCCGAAGCGCCAGACCGGCACTCCCAGCGCACCGGCAAGTTCCGCCACGGAGTTCGCGGGCGCGATGACGAGGTCCAGCGCGGAGACCAGTGCCGCCGTCTCCTCGAAATCATTGCGCAAATCCAAACCGGTCCAGCCGTAGATCGGCTGTCCGAACCGACCCTCCGCCTCCAGGATTTCGCGCCGGCAGTCGTCATACTGCAGGTTCACGAAGGTGACGCCGGGAACGGCGAAGACCGGGCCCCAGGCGTCCAGCGGCAGATAGGCGCTGCGACGGTCGGCGGTCATTACCTGGCTGCGCCAGCTGATGCCGACGCGCAGGCCGTCACCGGCGCCGTCCAACCGCTCCCGCCAGTCGGCGACGCGGCCGCTGTCGGCGAACAGCCAGCAGGACCGGGCCGGAAAGGCCGACAGCTGGTCCCGCAGCAGGCGCGGGACCGAACCGGCCGGAATGTGATAGTCGCAGTCGACCGTCTCCGCCTCCACCAGCCCGCAGGACGGCTGCCCGGCGCGCATGATGGCCTTGGGAAAGGACCGGGCGAACAGCGGCACCAGCCGGCGCTCGCATTCGATCACCACGGTCCCCGCCAGCTTGATCAGGTCGGGATAGCAGGAGGCGAACAGGAACTCGTCCCCCACCCCCTGCTCGCGCCAGACGAACAGGCGCTTGCCGGCC
>NZ_DASPIS010000137.1:0-23604 GCF_035628975.1 Azospirillum sp.
CCAGCCGCGGCTTCTGCTGCTGGACGAGCCGTCGCTGGGTCTGGCGCCGCTGATCGTGAAGCAGATCTTCCAGGTGATCCAGGAGATCAACCGGGAACAGAAGATGACGGTGTTCATGGTGGAGCAGAACGCGTTCCACGCACTGAAGCTTGCGCACCGGGCCTATGTGATGGTGACGGGCAAGATCACGATGACGGGGACGGGGGCGCAGCTTCTGGCCGACCCGGAGGTTCGCGCGGCTTATCTGGAAGGGGGCCACTGAGATGGAGACGATCCTTGGCTCTTCGGTTCCGGTGTTCGTGTTCCTGACGGTTCTGGTGTTCGGCGGCTGCGGCGTGCTGACCGGCCAGACGCTTGCCGAAGGGTGGAAGCCGGTGTCGAACGTGCTGGCCTACTCGCTTCTGCTGGGGCTGGGCGACCGCTTCCTGGCCTGGGGCCTGTTCGGCGAGCAGCTGCTGTCGCTGTGGGGCTTCATCGTCCACACCGTGGTGATCGCGCTGATCACCCTGACCGCCCACCGCATCGCCATCGCAAGGCGCATGGTCAACCAGTATCCGTGGCTCTACGAGACGGCCGGTCCGTTCGGCTGGCGGGAGCGCAATCCGGCCCGCGGCTGACACGGTCCCAGGAAAAGACACAGCGACAAAGAACTGAAGCCGGGTTCGCAACGTGCCCGGCCTGGAAGGGCGCCGTTTCGTCAAATCGACGGCGGCGCCTTCACTTTGTCCAAGCCGGCCTGTGACTTTGGGGTTGCTGTGACAATTGGCAACCATCCGAAAGTCAGAGAAGAAGATCATGGCGCAGACCATGATATGCCGTTACAATATCATTTAAATTTTGCAATTCGTTGACGCTTCTATAGCGGGCGCCGGCCCTGCCGGCGGTGCATCGCCGTGCCCTCGCGGCCGGCGGTCATGCCCTGAAGGGCCACGGTCGAAATGGAGCGGAGGCGGCATGGGAAGGGGCAAGAGCATGGCAGTGGACAAGGCGGCCGCATCCCGGCCGCGGCGGTTCTGGAGCGTCGGGCGCAAGGTGACGGCGGCATTCGTGGCGGCCATCGTCGGCGGCTTCATCGTCATCATGGGGCTGCAGGCCAAGATGCAGTATGACGACGCGGTGCGGCTGGCGACGCATGACGCCCGCGTCAAGACGGACATGCTGGCGAATGCCACCAAGACCAGCTTCGTCGCCGGGGACGGCGCCTCCATCGAGACGGAGTTCATGCCGCTGGCCGACAGCAGCGAGGTGCAACTGGCTTCGCTGCGCGCCGCCTCCGCCACCGGCACGCTCGCCGACTTCTCCAACCCCCGCTTCGCCAAATACGACCTGAAGGCCGACCAGGATCTGGTCGAGGCGGTGCTGGCCGGCAAGGGGGCGCAGACCCGCTCGGCCAAGGGCCATATCGTCGTGACGGTGCCGGTGGTGACCGGCAAGAGCAACCGGCTGGTCGGCGCCCTGCAGATCGCCTGGAGCCTGGAGCAGCAGATCGACGCCATCGCCACCCAGATGCGCAACCAGATCGCCATCTGCCTGATCGCGCTGGTGGTTCAGATCGCCCTGCTGAACGTCCTGCTCGGCCGGATCGTCATCCGCCCGCTGCGCGCCATGTCGGCGGCGATGGCGACGCTCGCCGGCGGCGACACGGCGGTGGAAGTCCCCGGCACCGGCCGCTCCGACGAGATCGGCGCCATGGCCGGCTCGGTCACCGTCTTCCGCGACAACGCCCGCGCCATAGACCGCATGCACGCGGTGCAAGCCGAAGCCGACGCCAAGGCGGAGGAGGCCAAGCGCGCAGCCCTGCTCGACCTTGCCGACCGTTTCCAGGGCACGGTGAAGCGGCTGGTGGAGGGCATCGCCGAGTCCGCGTCCGGCATGGCCGACAGCGCCGACCGCATGGCCGTGGTGGTGGGCGAGGCGTCGAGCCAGACCCGCAATGTCGCCCGCGAATCCGACGACATCCAGTCCAACGTCCGCTCCGCCGCGGCGGCGGCGACCGAACTCGCCGGGTCCATCGGTGGCATTTCCGAACAGGTCGGCCATTCCGCCCGCATCGCCGGGGAGGCGGTGTCGCACGCCGACCGCACCAACGCCACCGTCCAGGGGCTGATCGCCAATGCCGAGCGCATCGGCCAGGTGGTCGGGCTGATCCACGCCATCGCCAAGCAGACCAACCTGCTCGCGCTCAATGCCACCATCGAAGCCGCCCGCGCCGGGGAAGCCGGCAAGGGCTTCGCCGTGGTGGCAACCGAGGTGAAGGGGCTGGCCGACCAGACCGCCAAGGCCACCGACGAGATCGCCGCCCAGGTCAACGCCATGCAGTCGGTGACCCGCGAGGCCGCCGACGCCATCGGCGCCATCGGCAGCACCATCACGGAGATCGACGGCATCGCCGGCACCATCACCCAGTCGGTGCAGGAACAGAACGCCGCCACGCGGGAGATCGCGCGGGCGGTGGAGATGGCGGCACTCGGCACGCAGGACGTGTCGGCGACCATCGCCGCACTCGCCCATACGGCGGAGAGCGCCGGCAGCACGGCGCTGGGCGTGCAGGACGCCGCCCGCGGCCTGTCCGGCCAGACCCGCGCGCTGGCGGCCGAGGTCGACCGCTTCCTGGCCGAGGTGCGCCAGCAGGCGACGGGGACCTGAAAAACGCCCTCTCCCGCCCCGGGAGAAGGAGGGAAGACCCGGCGTTGCCGGTCGGGAAAGGACAGGATCGCTCCGAGCAATCCGCAACCACACCGATCCTCGGAGCACCCCTCACCCTCCCGCCGCACCGCGGCGGGTCCCTCCCTCTCCCGGGGCGGGAGAGGGTGTTTTCAAGACCTTACGAGAAGGCCTGCAGGCCCGTCTGCGCCCGGCCCAGGATCAGGGCGTGGACGTCGTGGGTGCCTTCGTAGGTGTTCACCGTCTCCAGGTTCACCATGTGGCGGATGACCTGGAACTCCTCGGAGATGCCGTTGCCGCCGTGCATGTCGCGGGCGACGCGGGCGATGTCGAGCGCCTTGCCGCAGTTGTTGCGCTTGATCAGCGAGATCGCCTCCGGCGACCAGCTGCCGTCGTCCATCATGCGGCCGACCCGCAAGGCAGCCTGCAGGCCCAGCGTGATCTCCGTCATCATGTCGGCCAGCTTCTTCTGCACCAACTGGGTCTGGGCCAGCGGACGGCCGAACTGCTTGCGGTCCAGCGTGTACTGGCGGGCGGCGTGCCAGCAGAACTCCGCCGCACCCATCACGCCCCAGGCGATGCCGTAGCGCGCCTTGTTCAGGCAGCCGAACGGACCGCCCAGGCCCGACACGTTGGGCAGCAGGTTCTCGTCGGGGACGAAGGCCTCGTCCAGAACGATTTCGCCGGTGACCGACGCGCGCAGCGACAGCTTGCCCTCGATCTTCGGGGTGGTGAAGCCCTTGATCCCGCGCTCCACCACGAAGCCCTTGATCTTGTTGTCATGGGCGTCCGACTTCGCCCAGACGACGGCGAGATCGGCGATGGGGGAGTTGGTGATCCACATCTTGGCGCCCGACAGCAGATAGCCGCCGTCGACCTTGGTGGCGCGGGTCTTCATGCCGCCGGGGTCGGAACCGTGGTCCGGCTCGGTCAGGCCGAAGCAGCCGACCAGCTCGCCGGTGGCCAGACGCGGCAGCCACTTCTTCTTCTGCTCCTCGCTGCCATAGGCGTAGATCGGGTGCATGACCAGCGAGGACTGCACCGACATGGCGGAGCGATAGCCGCTGTCCACCCGCTCCACCTCGCGGGCGACCAGACCGTAGGCGACATGGCTGACGCCCGGCCCGCCATACTCCTCCGGGATGGTCGGGCCCAGCAGGCCCAGCTCGCCCATCTCGCTCATGATCTCGCGGTCGAACCGCTCCTCGCGGAAGGCCGAGATGACGCGGGGCTGCAGCCGGTCCTGGCAGTAGGCGCGGGCGCTGTCGCGCACCAGCTTCTCATCCTCGGTCAGCTGGGCTTCAAGGAGGAAGGCGTCGTCCCACTGGATGCTCTGCACGGTGCGTCTCCTGGTCAGGTCGTATGGCGGTTCGCCGCCGGTTGCCGATTTGGCCGGTCATCGATTGAACCGCACTGTGCCGTGCCGACGCCATACCTGCAAACACATATTTTCTATCCTAGCCATAACGATACGATATGCCTCAAGAAAAACAGTCGGCAACCCCACCGGTTCCACAAAAGTTTTAACGTGATGCTTACGATTACCTATGCAATTTTGCCGATGGCGCCCTGACCGCCATCCATCCATTGGACATCCCGCCCGTGTTTGCTGCACTGCAACCAATAACCGCCCTTGCCGGTTTCCCTCTTTTGCTGGGCCTTGCTTTGCTTACGCTTCTGCACGAAGACGTTGCAATTGCGGTGGGGGCCAGCCTGGTCAGCGTCGGTACCGTCAGCATCGGCGTGACCGCCATCACGTTGCTGTGCGGGATCGTTATCGGCGACCTTTTCATTTATGTCCTCGGACTGTTGTCCCTGCGCGTCAGTTGGATCCGGCGGCGGACCGAGGGGCCGATGCTTGAGCGCTGCCGCACGGCATTGCAGAAGAACCTGTTGCCGACGCTGGTGACTTGCCGGATCGTGCCCGGCGTCCTGTTCCCGACCTACTTCGCCTGCGGCGTCATGCGGGTGCCGTTCCTGCGCTTCATCGTCATCACGCTGGTGACGGCGGGGGTGCATGTCGGGCTTCTGCTGACGCTGATGACCTCGTCGCTGGAGGCGGCGGCGGTCCAGGTGCAGGTGATCGGCATCGGCTGTGCGGCCCTGCTGGTGCTTCTGCGCACGCGGCGCGCCCGGTCCGTCGCCGGCAGCCTGTTCGCCCGCATCCGGACGAAGGCGGAGCCGCATCTGCCCCGCGGCCTGCGCGACGCGCTGCACGCCAATCCGACGCCGCGCGCCATCGCCCTGCCCGGCCTGCCGGTGGTGCCGGCCGGCGCCCCCACCATCGGCTGGGCGGAGCGCATCCCGCCCCTGCTGTTCTACATCCCGCTGGTGGTCCAGTGGTTCGCGCTGGGCATCCGCTACCGCAGCCTCAGCCTGCCGACCGCCGCCAACCCGTCGATCGAGGCCGGCGGGCTGCTGGGCGAATCGAAGATCGCCTGCATGGACCTGATCGGCCCGGCGGCGCGCCGGTGGGCCGCGTGCTCCGTGGCGCTGGTCAACCGGCCCTCGCTGACCCCGGCGGCGCTCGACATGCTGGCGTCGGGCGCCGGCCTGTCCTTCCCGTTGGTTGCCAAGCCGGACATCGGCTGGCGCGGCATCGGCGTGCGGCTGGTGCGCGATTCCGCCGACCTGCGCACCTATCTCGCCGGCTTCCCGGCCGAGGCGCGGGTGATCCTGCAGGAGCATGTGGATTACGCGGGCGAGGCCGGCATCTTCTATGTCCGCAAGCCGGGCGAGCGGCATGGCCGCATCTTCTCCATGACCTTCCGCTATTACCCCCATGTGGTGGGCGACGGCCGGTCCAGCCTGCGCGAGTTGATCGCCGCCGACCCGCGCGCCTCGTGGAAGGCCGACCTGCATCACGAGGCGCTGGCCGACCGGCTGGACGAGGTGCCGGCGGCGGGCCGGACGGTGCGGTTGTCGCTGGTCGGCAGCAGCCGGGTCGGCGGGCTCTACAAGGACGCCTGCGGCCATGTCACCGCGACGCTGACCGCGCGCTTCGACGAGATCGCCGACCAGATGCCGGGCTTCCATTTCGGCCGTTTCGACGTGCGCTTCGCCTCGGTGGAACGGCTGGCGGTGGGCGAGGATTTCCGCATCATCGAGGTGAACGGCGCAGGAGCCGAAGCCATCCACATGTGGGATCCGGAATTCCGGCTGGCCGCCGCCTACGCCACCCTGTTCCACCAGCAGTCCCTGATGTTCGAGGTCGCCGACGCCTGCCGGGCGCAGGGCGCAAAGCCGCTGACCGCCTGGGAGCTGATCAGCTACCAGCGCCGCCAGCAGACCTTGCTTCCGCTCTATCCGGCCTCCAACTGACCGGCCGGCCGAAGGCGGAAGCGCGAGGATCACAGCGCCGCCAGCACCTCGTCCAGCGTGGCGAGGAACAGCTTGGCGTCGTCGGAGGAGAACACCAGCGGCGGGCGGATCTTCAGGATGTGCCCTTCCTGCCCGGTGGCGCTGATCAGCACCCGGCGCCGGCGCATGTCGTTCACCACGCGGGCCGTCTCCTCCGGCGCCGGCGTCTTCAGCTTGCGGTCGCGCACCATCTCGACGCCGATGAACAGGCCGCTGCCGCGCACGTCGCCGATCAGGTCGTGCTTGGCGGCCAGCGCGCGTAGGCCGTCGATCATCTCGGTGCCGACGGCCAGGGCATTCTCTTGCAGCCGGTCCGTCTTGATGACGCGCAGCACGGCCAGCGCCACCGCGCAGGACACCGGGTTGCCGCCGAAGGTGTTGAAATAGCGCTGGCTCTTGCCGAACGCCTCGATCACCTCCGGCCGGAAGATGGCCCCCGCCACCGGGTGGCCGTTGCCCATCGGCTTGCCGACCGTCACGATGTCGGGCACCAGCCCGTGGCGGGCGAAGCCCCACATGTGGGTGCCGAGCCGGCCGAAGCCGGGCTGCACCTCGTCGGCGATGAAGAGGCCGCCGGCCTTGCGCATCGCCTCCACCGCCGGGGCGAGGAAGCCGGCCGGATCGGTGAAGACGCCGCTGCTGGAGAAGATGGTGTCGACCAGCAGCGCCGCCGGGGCGATCCCCTTCTCGCGCAGGTCGGCGATGGCCGCCTCCACCGAGCGGGCGAAGGCGGCGCCGACCTCCGATTCCGGGATGCGGTAGCTGTCGGGCGCCGGCACCACGCGGACATGGTCGCCCAGCTTCACCGCACTGCCCAGCGAAGGCGACATCTCCGCCAGCGCCGAAGTGACGCCGTGATAGGCGTTGTGGGCGATGACGACGCCGGTTCCGCCGGTGTGGACGCGGGCGACGCGCAGGGCCAGATCGTTGGCCTCGCTGCCGGTGCAGGTCAGCATCAGGTGCGACAACGGCGCCGGAAACTCCGCCAGGAAGGCTTCGGCGAAGTCGAGGATGCCGTCGGTCAGATAGCGCGTGTGGGTGTTCAGCACGGCCGCCTGCTTCGCCATCGCCTCCACCACCTCCGGCCGCGAATGCCCGACCGAGGCGACGTTGTTGTAGGCGTCCAGATAGCGGTTGCCGTCGGCGTCATAGAGGTAGGAGCCCTCCCCCCGCACCACATGGATCGGGTCGGCGTAGAACAGGCGGTAGGCCGGGCCGAGCAGCTTCTCGCGGCGGGCGATCAGGGCGCGCTCGCGCTCCGGCAGGGATCCGGCGGAGGCGGGCGCGTAGGCGTTGATCATGGTCATGACGGGTCACACTCTCTGGCAGGCGAGATGGAGCAGGCGGTGCGCGGTGGCGGCCTCGTCGCCGGTCAGCTTTTCCAGGCCGGCATAGGCGCGTTCGGAATTCCGCAGGATGTAGGGGGCGTTGTCCGGATATTCGGCCGCCCTCCAGCCGGTGATGCCGATGGTCAGCGCCAGCCGGGCCGCCACCAGATCAGGCAGCAACTCCACTTCTTCCGGCGTCAGCGGCAGCACGGCTGTGTAGGCGCGGGTCATCTCGACCAGGGAGCCGAAGGGCGTCTCGCCGCTGGTGACGTGGTAGGCCAGCGCCGTCGCCAGATCGTTGACCAGCGGCGCCTTCAGCGCGTCGCCGAAATCGATGATCCCGGTGACCGCCTCGTGCCCGACCGGATCGACCACCGCGTTGTGCGGGTTCAGGTCGTTGTGGATCACCTGATGCCGCAGGGCGGGCAGCCGCGGCGCCACCTGCCCGGCGAAGCGGGCGACGAAGCGCTCCACCATCCGGCGGCGCGGGCCGTCGGGCAGATAATGCAGCCGGTCGGCCACGCCGGCGGTGCGCGTGATGTCCCACAGCAGATCGCGCTCCGAGCCGGGATGCGCGTAATCGGCCAGCGCCAGATCCAGCCGGGCCAGCGTCGCCCCCAGCGCCCGCATCTGCCCCGGTGAGGCCGGCGCCGCATGGAGCGGCGTGCCCTCCAGATAGGTCAGCAGCCGCAGGACCATGGTTTGGCCGTCGATCAGGACGGTCGCCTCGGATTCCCCGTCCAGCGTCGGCACCACCCGCGGCACCGGCAGGGACGGGTCGCGCGCGGCGACATGCTGCATCGCCCCGGTCTGGAAGCTGGTGACGAGCTGCGGTTCCGCCGGATTGGTGAACTTCAGCACATAGCCCTGCCCTCCGGCGGCGGCGATGTGGAAGTTGCGGTCGCGCTCGCTGCTCAGGGTCCGGACGGTGCCGGTCACCCCGAAGCACCGCTGCATCATGGCGCCCGCCTCGTCGGGGGAGATCGGCGGCGCGGCGGTGGTCAGAACGTCACCGGGTGTCATGGCCGATGTCTCCTTGTGGTTCGAGGCTTTCAATGTTTGATGCATCATCTTCATGGATGGACCGGAACTCGGAAACTGGGGGCTGGCGGCCGGATCAGGAGACGAGCGCGGCAGGAGTCGGGGCTGGAGTCGGGGCCGGAGCCGGGATCTCGGCGTCGATCCGCTCCAGGATCGGGCCGCTGGCCAGCAGGATGTCGGCCTGGATGGCGATGGCGGCGGCCGGGCCGTCGTGACGGCGGATGGCGTCCATCAGCGGGTAGTGATGGTCGATCATCGTGCGCCCCGCCCCGCCATAGACGTCGGCGATCAGCGGTCCCATCTGCAGCCACAAACGCCGCAGGATGTCGCCGAGCACCGGCATGTCCGCGATTTCCGCCAGCGTGAAGTGGAAGATCTGGTTGAGTTCGGTGGCCAGCGCGGTGTTGCCGGCGGCCATCGCGTCCTCGTTGCGCGCCAGCAGGCTTTCCAGGGCGGCGATCTGGGCGGCGGTTGCCTTCCCGGCGGCGCGCGCGGCGGCCATCCCCTCCAGGCTGACGCGGATGTCGCGGATCTCCAGATAGGCGGCGCGGGTCAGCATCGGAACGCGGATGTCGCGCGGCGAGCGCAGCACCAGCGCCTGATCCTGCACCAGCCGCAGGATGGCGTCGCGCACCGGCGTGACGCTCGTCCCCAGCCGTTCGGCCAGATCGCGGATCTTGAGACGGTCGTTCGGCTTGAACGCCCCCTTCATCAGCGCCTCGCACAGCTTCTGATAGATCGTGCCGCCGAGATTGTCATGCTCGAGAAGGGTAAGATCGAATCCGCTCATCGTCTGCCCGCTCACCCATCCTCGCGTGTTTGCTGTATGATGCATCATAATGACCAAGGCTCGGCCGAGGGTCAAGACGAACCATCCCGCCGGACGCCATCCCGCCGGACGCCGGACATTTTTTTCGATCGGTCTCGACGAATCCACCGCGCCGCCTCGTATCAAAGGCACACGAAAAGACCGGGGCGGCCCTGCGGCCGTCCTGAAAAGCGTCGGGACAGTCATGACGATTCGTTGGAAGCCGGTGGTCACCGGTGTGATTCTTGCCGGTCTGGTCGGCGGCATCGGTTACGCGGTTCAGCAGAAGCTGACTCCTCCTGCCGCGCCGCAATCCGCCGGTGCCGGCGGTCCTCCCCCCGGTCCTCCCGGCGCCCCTCCCGGCCCACCTTCCGGCCCCGGGGGCGGCGCCCGCAGCGCCGTGGTGGCGGTGCAGGCCGGCACGGTGGCGCGCGAGGATGTGCCGATCTGGTTCGACGGCATCGGCACGATCCAGGCCTTCAACACCGTCACCGTGCGTGCCCGCGTCGATGGCGAGCTGCAGCGCGTCTCGCTGCAGGAAGGGCAGCTGGTGAAGGCCGGCGACCTGCTGGCGACCATCGATTCCCGCGCGCTGCAGGCCCAGCTGGCCCAGGCCGAGGCGAAGAAGGCGCAGGACGAGGCGCAGCTCGCCAACGCCCGCCGCGACCTGGAGCGCAACATGAACCTGAAGGAGTTTGCGTCGCGCCAGACGGTCGACACCCAGCGCGCGCTGGTCGCCCAGTACGAGGCGCAGATCCGCGCCGACGAGGCGGCGATCGAGGCGGTGCGGGTCCAGTTGAACTACACCACCGTCACCGCGCCCATCAGCGGCCGCATCGGCCTGCGCAACGTCGACCAGGGCAATGTGGTGCGGGCGAGCGACCAGAGCGGCATCGCCACCATCACCCAGATCCAACCCATCGCCGTGCTCTTCACTCTGCCGGAAAAGCAGCTTCCCGCCGTGCTGGCCGCCCAGGCGCAGGGTCCCGTCAAGGTGGAGGTGCAGGACCGCGAGGGCCGGCGCGTGCTCGACACCGGCTCTCTCGCCGTGGTCGACAACCTGATCGACAGCGGCACCGGCACCATCCGCCTGAAGGCGCAGATGCCAAACGACCCGCAAAAGCTGTGGCCCGGCCAGTTCGTCAATGTCCGCCTGCTGTCCACAATCCGCCGCGACGCCACCACCGTGCCTTCGACCGTGGTCCAGCGCGGGCCGCAGGGTACCTACGCGTACGTCATCAAGGACGACCTGACGGTGGAGCAGCGCCCGATCAAGGTCGCCCGCCAGGAGGAGAACAAGGCGATCATCGACGAGGGCCTGACCCATGGCGAGCGCGTGGTGGTGGACGGCCAGTACCGCCTGCAGCCCGGCTCCAAGATCCGCATCGTCGAACCCATCGCGTCGGCTGCACCGGCGCCGGTCCCGGGCACCGCCCCGGCGCCGCAGGAGGAACGGCGGCGCGACCGGCAGCAGCGTGAGGGTCGGCAGCCCTCATGAACATCTCCGCCCCCTTCATCCTGCGGCCGGTCGCCACCGGGCTGCTGATGCTGGCGGTCGTGCTGCTGGGCCTGCTGGGCTACAGCGCGCTGCCGATCTCCTCGCTGCCGACGGTGGATTTCCCGACGGTGCGCGTCACCACCCAGTTGCCGGGGGCGGCCCCCGACGTGATGGCGTCCTCCGTCACCGCACCGCTGGAGCGGCAGCTCGGCCAGATCGCCGGCATCTCCTCGATGATTTCGACCAGTTCCTTCGGGCTGTCGGTCATCACCCTGCAGTTCGATCTCTCCCGCGACATCGACGCCGCCTCGCAGGACGTGCAGTCGGCGATCAGCGCCGCATCGGGCACGCTGCCCAAGGGCCTGCCGAATCCACCGGTCTACGACAAGGTCAACCCGGCCGACACGCCGGTCATGGTGCTGGCGCTGAGTTCGGAATCCCTACGGCTTGAGACCGTCAGCGACGCCGCCGACACGCTGCTGGCGCAGAAGCTGTCCCAGGTCGAGGGTGTCGGCTATGTCGGGATCGAGGGGGGCTTGCGCCCCGCAGTGCGCGTGCAGGTCAACCCCGCCGCCGTCGCCGGTCTTGGGCTGACGCTGGAGGATGTGCGGACCACCATCACCCAGGCCAACGTCAACGCGCCGAAGGGCAGCTTCGACGGCCCGCGCCAGTCCTGGTCCATCGGCGTCAACGACCAGATCGAGACCGCCGCCGCCTACCGCCCGATCATCGTCACCTACAAGAACGGCGGCCCGGTGCGGCTGTCCGACATCGGCACCGTGGTCGATTCGGTGGAGAACACCCGGCTGGCGGCGTGGCATGACGGCAAGCCGGCGGTGCTGCTGAACGTGCTGCGCCAGCCCGGCGCCAACATCATCGAGACGGTGGACCGCATCCGCGCCCTCCTGCCCTCGCTCCAGGCCACGCTGCCGCCGCAGATTCACATGGCGGTGCTGACCGACCGGACGGAGACCATCCGCGCCTCGGTGGTGGACGTGCAGAAGACGCTGGTGCTGACCGCCGGGCTGGTGGTGATGGTGATCTTCCTGTTCCTGCGCAAGGCGTGGGCGACGGTGATCCCGGCGGCGGCGCTGCCGCTGTCGCTGATCGGCACCTTCGGCATCATGGCGCTTTGCGGCTTCAGCCTGGACAACCTGTCGCTGATGGCGCTGACCATCGCGTCCGGCTTCGTCGTCGACGACGCCATCGTGATGATCGAGAACATCGTCCGCTACATCGAGAAGGGCGAGAAGCCGCTGCCGGCGGCCCTCAAAGGCGCCCGCCAGATCGGCTTCACAGTCGTGTCCCTGACCCTGTCCTTGATCGCGGTGTTCATCCCGCTGCTGTTCATGGGCGGCGTGGTCGGCCGGCTTTTCCGCGAGTTCGCCATCACGCTGTCCATCGCCGTGCTGGTGTCGGCGGTGATCTCGCTGACGCTGACGCCGATGATGTGCGCCCGCCTGCTGAAGCCCGAGACGGACAGCAAACCCAACGCCTTCTTCCGCTGGACCGAGCGTGGTTTCGAGGCGCTGCTGAACGGCTACGCCGCCTCGCTGCGCGTCGTGCTGCGCCACCAGCCGGCGACCCTGATCTTCACCATCGCAACGCTGGCCGCCACGCTCTACCTCTACACGGTGGTGCCCAAGGGCTTCCTGCCGCAGCAGGACACCGGCGTCATCATCGGCGTCACCGACGCAGCCCCATCCATCTCGGTCAAGGCGATGGCGGAGCGCCAGCGCGAGGTCGCCGACATCGTGCGCCGCGATCCCGACGTGTCCGGGGTGGCGAGCTTCGTCGGCACCGGGACGGTCAACGCCACCACCAACACCGGCAGCCTGACCATCGCGCTGAAGCCGCGCGACGAACGCAGCTCCTCGGCCGAGGAGATCATCGCCCGCCTGCGCGCCGCCACCAGCGGCCTGCAAGGCGTCTCGCTGTTCATGCAGGCGGTGCAGGACGTGCAGATCGACAGCCGGGTCAGCCGCACCCAGTACCAGTATGTCCTGCAGGACGCCGACCCGCGGGAGCTGGAGAACTGGACCCCGCGCCTGCTGGACGCACTCCGCGCAAGGCCGGAGCTGACCGACGTGGCGACCGACCAGCAGCCGGACGGGCTGCAGGTCTACCTGACCATCGACCGCGACGCCGCCAGCCGCCTGAATGTGCTGCCGCAGGCCATCGACGACACGCTGTACGACGCCTTCGGCCAGCGGCAGGTGTCCACCATCTACACCCAGACCAACCAGTACCGCGTGATCCTGGAGGTGGAGCCGTCCTTCCAGATGGACCCGGCGTCGCTGTCCAAGATCTATGTGAAGTCCGGCAACGGCGCCAATGGGAGCGGGGTCGTGCCCCTGGGCGCGGTGGTGTCGGCGGAGCGCAAGACCGCTCCCCTGGTCATCACCCACCAGGGACAGTTCCCGTCCGTCACCCTGTCCTTCAACGTGGCGCCCGGCGTCTCGCTGGGTGCCGCGGTGGCGGCGATCCAGCAGGCGCGCGAGAACATCGGCATGCCCGACACCGCGACCGCCCGTTTCGCCGGCACCGCGGCGGAGTTCCGCACCTCGCTGGAAACCCAGCCCTGGCTGATCCTGGCGGCGGTGGTCGCGGTCTACATCGTGCTGGGCATCCTGTACGAGAGCACGATCCACCCCGTCACCATCCTGTCGACCCTGCCGTCGGCGGGCATCGGCGCGCTCCTGGCGCTGATGGCGACCGGCCACGACCTGTCGCTGATCGCGCTGGTCGGCATCGTGCTGCTGATCGGCATCGTCAAGAAGAACGCCATCATGATGATCGACTTCGCGCTGGAGGCCGAACGCCACCAGGGCATGGCGCCGGAACGCTCGATCTACGAGGCGTCGCTCCTGCGCTTCCGGCCGATCATGATGACGACGATGGCGGCTCTGCTGGGCGCCCTGCCGCTGGCGCTGGAGAACGGCACCGGATCGGAACTGCGTAAGCCGATGGGCATCGCCATCGTCGGCGGGCTGGTGCTGAGTCAGGTGCTGACGCTCTACACCACGCCGGTGGTCTATCTCTACATGGACCGGCTGGGCACCCGCCTGCGGCGCTGGCTGCGGCCGGGGTCCAAGGCGGCGGCGCTGCCCGGCAACGACCGGGCGCCCGGCCGTGCGGCGGCGGAGTAGACCGCCCATGGCATCCCCCGCAAACTCTCCGTCCAGGCTGTCGCTCTCCGCCCCCTTCATCGCACGGCCGGTCGGCACCTCGCTGCTGATGGTCGGGCTGATGATCCTCGGCATGGTCGCCTACCGCTTCCTGCCGGTGGCGCCGCTGCCGCAGGTGGAATTCCCGACCATCGTCGTCACCGCGTCGCTTCCCGGCGCCAGCCCGGAGACGATGGCCGCCTCCGTCGCCACGCCGCTGGAACGGCGGCTGTCGCGCATCGCCGGCATCACGGAGATGACGTCGAACAGCAGGCTCGGCAGCACCTCCGTCGTCGTGCAGTTCGACCTGGACCGCGAGGTGGAAGCGGCGTCGCGCGACGTTCAGGCGGCGATCAACGCCGCCGGGGGCGACCTGCCGGCCGACCTGCCCAGCCCGCCGAAGATGCGGCGCATCAACCCGGCCGACGCGCCGGTGATGACGCTGGCCATGACCTCCACCACGCTCGCCCCGTCGGAGCTGTACAATCTGGCCGACAGCGTTATCGGCCAGCGGCTGAGCCAGATCGAGGGGGTGGCCCAGGTCTCCATCAACGGGGCCGAGAAGACGGCAGTGCGCGTGCGCGTCAACGCCGCTGCCGCAGCCAACATGGGTGTCAGCCTGGAGACGATCCGCAGCGCCATCTCGCGCGCCAACGCCAACGGCCCCAAGGGCAGCTTCGACGGCCGCCATGAATCCTGGTCGATCGGCGCCAGCGACCAGCTGTTCGGCGCCGATGCCTACCGCCGGCTGATCGTGACCGAGAAGAACGGCGCCACCATCCGTCTCGGCGATGTCGCCGAAGTGATCGAGGCGCCGGAGAACAGCCGCACCGCCGCCTGGCAGGACGGCCAGCGCGCGGTGCTGATCAACATCCAGAAGCAGCCGGGCTCCAACGTGGTGGAGACGGTGGACCGGGTGAACGCCGAGCTGCCGACCCTGCGCGGCTGGATGCCGCCGGGGGTGCAGCTTTCGGTGCGCACCGACCGCACGCCGACCATCCGCGCCTCCATCGACGACGTGCAGAAGACGCTGGCGATCACCGTGGCGCTGGTGGTGATGGTGATGGCGCTGTTCCTGCGCCGCCTGTGGGCCACGGTCATCCCGGCGGCCTCGGTGCCGCTGTCGCTGGCCGGCACCTTCGGCGTGATGTGGATCGTCGGCTACAGCCTGGACAATTTCTCGCTGATGGCGCTGACCATCTCGGTCGGCTTCGTGGTGGACGACGCCATCGTCGTCATCGAGAACATCGTCCGCCACATCGAAAAGGGAGCCAGGCCGCTGGAGGCGGCGGTGAAGGGCGCCCGGCAGGTCGCCTTCACCGTGGTGTCGATCAGCCTGTCGCTGGTCGCCGTCTTCATCCCCATCCTGTTCATGGGCGGCATCCAGGGCCGGCTGTTCCGCGAATTCGCCGTGGTGCTGTCGGTCGCCATCGCCGTGTCCGCGGTGGTGTCGCTGACCCTGACCCCGATGATGTGCGCCCACCTGCTTCAGCCGGAATCGGAGCGCAAGCCCCCCGGACGCCTCGCCCGCGGGCTCACCTGGATTGGCGACCGGCTGTTCGGGCTCTATGCCGACGGGCTGGACTGGGTGCTGGCCCATCGCCGCACCATGCTGGCCACGACCTTCGCCATCATCGGCGTCAGCGTCTGGCTCTACGGGCAGGTGCCGAAGGGCCTGGTGCCGCAGCAGGACACCGGGCTGCTGATGGGCTTCAGCGATCCGCCGCCGGATATCTCCTTCACCGCCATGGTCACGCGCCAGCGCGCCTTGCAGGAGGCGGTGGCCGGCGACCCGGCGGTCGCCAGCGTCGGCGGCACCATCGGCGGCGGCGGGCCGGGCGGCAGCTATTCCGGCCAGATCTACATCGCGCTGAAGCCGAAAACGGAGCGCGAGGATCTGGCGACCGTCACCCAGCGGCTGCGCATGCGCGCCGGCCGGGTACCGGGGGTGCAGCTGTTCCTGATGCCGGTGCAGGACATCCGCACCGGCGGCTTCCAGGGCCGCAGCCAATACCGCTACAGCCTGCAGGACCCGGACATCAACGCGCTGAACGAATGGGCGCCCAAGCTGGTGGAGAAGATGCGCACCCTGCCGGAGCTGGTGGACGTCGCCAACGACCGCCAGAACGGGGGCATCCAGGCCAACGTGATCGTCGACCGCGACGCCGCCTCGCGCCTCGGCGTGTCCTTGAGCGCGCTGGAGGCGACGCTCTACGACGCCTTCGGCCAGCGGCAGGTCTCCACCATGTATCTGGCGCAGAACCAGCACAAGGTGGTGCTGGAGGTCGATCCGCGCGAGGCGCTAGGCCCCGACGACCTAAAGCGCATCTACGTGTCGGGCCGCGACGGCATGGTGCCGCTGTCGGCGGTGGCGCGCGTCGTCATCGGCAACCAGGCGTCCAGCATCCAGCACCAGAGCGGCTTCCCGGTCGCCAACCTGACCTTCGACCTCGCGCCCGGCGTCTCGCTGTCCCAGGCGACCGAGGTGATCCAGCGCGCGGCGGAGGACATCGGCATGCCGGCCGGCATCCGCGCCGGCTTCCAGGGCGACGCGCGGGCCTTCCAGCAATCCTCGTCCAGCCAGCCGCTGCTGATCCTGGCGGCGCTGATCACCATCTACATCGTGCTGGGCGTCCTGTACGAAAGCCTGATCCACCCGCTGACCATCCTGTCGACCCTGCCGTCGGCCGGGCTGGGGGCGCTGATCGCGCTGATCCTGACCGGCCACGACCTGTCGATCGTGGCGCTGATCGGCATCATCCTGCTGATCGGCATCGTCAAGAAGAACGCCATCATGATGATCGACTTCGCCCTGGAGGCGGAGCGCGAGCGCGGCCTGTCGCCGCTGGAGGCGATCCGCGAGGCCGGCCTGGTCCGCTTCCGCCCGATCATGATGACGACGATGGCGGCGCTGCTGGGCGCCGTTCCGCTGGCCTTCGACTACGGGACCGGCGGCGAGATCCGCCGCCCGCTGGGCGTCGCCATCATCGGCGGCCTGCTGGTGAGCCAGATGCTGACGCTCTACACCACGCCGGTGGTCTATCTGACGCTGGAACGGCTGGCGATGCGCCGCCGCCGCCGCGCCGCCATCGCCGCCCCGGCGGAATAGGGGGCGGCGATGGGTGTCCTGATCCTGCTACACTGGACAAGATCCCCTCTCCCCCCCGGGGAGAGGGTTAGGGTGAGGGGGACGCATGGCATGCCTTCGCGAGAATCCTCGCTGTGTCTCCCCCTCACCCCGACCCTCTCCCCGGGGGGGAGAGGGAGCTGGCACCCCCTCGCGCTGTTGGGCATAGTTCTCGCCCACGGCATGAGCGGACCCCCGGTGATCGAGGCCAGCGGCACGGACGACGAGTTGATGGCCCGCGTGGCCGGCGGCGATGCCGCCGCCTTCGACCGGCTGGCCGCCCGCCACATGCGCCGCGCCGTGGCGCTCGCCCAGCGGATGACCGGCAACCCGTCCGACGCCGACGAGATCGCGCAGGAGGCCTTTCTGCGGGTCTGGCAGCATGCCGGCCGCTGGGACGGCGGGCGCGCCGCCTTCACCACCTGGCTCTACCGCATCGTGATGAACCTCGCCATCGACCGCGGCCGCCGTCCCGGCTGGTCGCCGCTGGAGGAGGCTGGCGATCCGCCCGACGAGAGCCCCGACGCTGTCGACCGCATCGCCGAGCGCCAGACGGCGGAGCGCGTCAACCGGGCGTTGGCAGCATTGCCCGACCGCCATCGCGCCGCGGTGGTGCTGTTCCATCAGGAGGGGCTCAGCCTGCGGCAGGCCGCCGACGTGCTGAACATGGGCGAGACCGCCTTCGCCTCGCTGCTCGCCCGCGCCCGCTCCGCGCTGAAGGCCGCGCTCTCCGCCGGTGACGGTCCATGAAGGAGGAACCAATGACCGACGACCAGTTCCTCCGCCATCTGGACGAGTACGGCGCCTCCACGGAACGCTGGCCGCCCGAGCTGCGTGCCGGGGCCGAGGCCGCGCTTGCCCGTTCACCTGCACTGCGGGCGGCGGCGGACGAGGCGCTCGCCTTCGACCGGCTGCTGGCCGGCAGCCCGCCGGCGGTGGAGGATGCCCGCATCGGCCGCCTGCTTGCGACGGTCGGTGCCGCCGCCCGCGCCGTGCCGCAGGACGGGCTGGCGCTGCTGTTGCTGGGGCGGATGCCGCGGCGGACGGTGGCGGGCTTCTGCGCCGCCCTGCTGGCGCTGGGCTGGCTCACCGGCGGCTGGCTTGCCGGGACGCTGCCGGCACCCGCCGCCCCGACGCTACGCGGCCAGGAACTGGCCCTGCTGCACGATGACGTCGTCACGCTGTTCGACGGAGAGTCCCGATGAGCGGTCTCGCCGCGCCCCGTCAAATCCTGAGGCGGCCAAGCCTGCGCACTCTGGCGCTGGCCTCGCTGGCGCTGAACCTGTTCTTCGTCGCGATGTTGGTCGCGACCTTCCGCCATCCTCCCCCGCCCCCTCACCAACCGATGCCCGACCGCTTCGTCGAGCGGATGGCCGCCGACCTCACCGACGCCGACGCGCGGCGCCTGCGTGCCGCCTTCGAGCCGCTGCGCCCGCGTTATGACACGCTTACCCGCGAGTATCACGAGGCCGGACAGCGGGTGCGCGCCCTGCTGCAGGCCGATCCCGTCGACTACGACTCCCTGCGCGTCGCGACCGAAGCGGCCCGCGCCAAGCGCCGCCAGATGGGCGAACTGACGGAGGAAACCGTCCTGTCCATCCTGCCAGACCTGTCCCCCGCCGGGCGCCTGCGGCTGGTCGGCGGTCCGGGTTCCCCCGGCATGCCAGGTATGCCCAAAAAATAAGCAAACCCAGTCATCCACAGGCCGGACAGGCCGGCCGGAAGGATGTGGATGATTCTGTTCGGGGATTGCGCACACATCTATCCACAGATTCTGTGGAGAAGAAAACCGGCAGAAATTTTATCCACACAAATTCACAAGTTATCATCCCCAAGTTTTATCGCCCGTCTTCCCGACGATCCTTGTATCCACCGCCGATCCGGCATATCCAAATAACGAGGATCGGCAAGATTGGTGGAGGATCGTCATGATCGGAGATCCGTTTCATCCAAAGAAGGCGACGATCTCTTTGCGCGTTGATCGCCGAATCAAAGATGTCGCCAAGAATTACGCACGCCAGCGGCAGACGCCTTTGGCCGAGGTCATGCGCGACCTCTTGGCCCGCTATGTCGCCGAATGCGCACGCGAGAATGCCCAGGCCGCGCCGGACCTGTTGAAGGACCGGCCGGCGCAGTATGTGGATTTCGCCAAGCTGGAAGGGCTGATGGGCCGGCGGGAATAAATGCGGGGCGGCCGGGGTGGTGCAGCAGCAGTGTCACTGCGCATCTCCTAAACACGGCCCCTCCGTTTTGCCAATGATCCGGATCAAATGGCGCGCGCGAAGTCCCGTATGGCTGACGCGCGGGCTGGGCGTCTCTATTTGGCGCGGTCTGTCGTAGACTGTTCCCATGCTGACGCTTCGACATCTGGCGATAGACACCGTCCGGGAGAACGTCGCCTTCCTCAACCGGCACTGCGCCCGGTACCATGTCGAGGATTTCCTCGGCCTGGGCCGGGTGGAGGTGCGGAACGACGGCCGTTCCCTGCTGGCGGTGCTGAACATCGTCGACGACCCCGCCATCGTCGGCCCCGACGAGATCGGCCTGTCCGATCCCGCCTTCCGCCAGCTGGGACTGGCCGAGGGCTCCGCCGTCCATCTCGTCCCGCCCACCCCGCCTGAGAGCTTCGAGCTGGTGCGCGCCAAGGTCGGCGGCGCCGCCCTGACCGACGCGCAGCTGGCCGCGATCATCCGCGACATCACCGACCAGCGCTATTCCAAGATCGAGATCGCCGCCTTCCTGATCGCCTGCGCCAGCTTCATGACGACGGCGGAGGTGCTGGGCCTGACCCGCGCCATGATCGCCGCCGGCACCCGGCTGCACTGGCAGGATTTGGGCACAATCGCCGACAAGCACTGCATCGGCGGCATTCCCGGCAACCGCACCTCGATGATCGTGGTGCCGATCGTCGCCGCCCATGGCCTGCCGATACCGAAGACCTCGTCGCGCGCCATCACCTCCCCCGCCGGCACCGCCGACACCATGGAGGTGCTGGCGAATGTCGACGTTCCGATGGAGCGCATGCAGACCCTGGTGCGCGAGGCCAAGGGCTGCCTGGTCTGGGGCGGCCATGTCCGGCTGTCGCCGGCCGACGACATCCTGATCTCGGTCGAGCGCCCGCTCGCCATCGACACCCGCGAGCAGCTGGTCGCCTCCATCCTGTCGAAGAAGGTGGCTGCGGGCTCCACCCATCTGCTGATCGACATCCCCGTCGGCCCCAGCGCCAAGATCCGCACCGCGAGCGAGGCGGTGCGCCTGCGCAAGCTGTTCGAGCATGTCGGCGACAGCCTCGGCCTGACGCTGGAGGTGGCGATCACCGACGGCTCGCAGCCGGTCGGGCGCGGCATCGGCCCGGTGCTGGAGGCGCGCGACGTGATGGCCGTCCTGCGCAACGACACGGCATCCCCCGCCGACCTGAAGGAGCGCGCCCTGCTGCTGGCCGGCCGCATCCTGGAATTCGACCCCGCCATCCGCGGCGGCAGCGGCAACCGCCGGGCGCGCGACCTTCTGGAATCCGGCGCGGCACTCGCCGCCATGGAGCGCATCATCGCCCTGCAGGGTCCGCCGCCCGCGGTGGCCACGCTGGGTTCCCTGGTGGCGGAGGTCGCATCCCCCGCCGACGGGGTGGTGTCGGCGCTCGACTGCTACCGCCTCGCCCGCATCGCGCGGCTGGCCGGCGCGCCCACCGACAAGGGCGCCGGCATCGACCTGCTGCGCAAGGTGGGCGAGCGGGTGCGCCGGGGCGAACCGCTCTATCGCATCCACGCCAGCACCAACGCCGACTTCACCTTCGCCCAGGCCTTTGCGGCGGACGACAGCGGGGTGCGGGTGGCGGGGTGAACTGACCGAACCAAGGAGCAGACCCATGTCCCTGTCGCTGACCTTCCATGGCGCCGCCGGCACGGTGACCGGCTCCTGCTTCCGCCTGTCCACGCCTGCGGGCGACGTGCTGATCGATTGCGGTATGTTCCAGGGCACCAAGACGATCCGGGAACTGAACTACCGCCCCTTCCCCTTCGATCCCGCCGCGATCAAGGCCGTCCTGCTGACCCACGCCCACATCGACCATTCCGGCCTGCTGCCGAAGCTGACCCGTCTCGGCTTCCGCGGCCGCATCTATGCCACAGGCGGCACGGTGGACCTGCTGGAATACATGCTGCCCGACAGCGGCTACATCCAGGAGGGCGAGGTGGAGCGCCTGAACCGCCGCAACCGCCAGCGCGGCCGGCCACCCGTCCAGGCGATCTACACCCAGGACGACGCCATCCGCAGCCTGCGCCGGCTCCGCCGCGTCGAATACGACCGTTGGACCGAGATCCTGCCCGGCCTGCGCGCCCGCTTCTGGCAGGCGGGCCATATCCTCGGCTCCGCCTCCATCGAGGTGGAAGCAACGAATGGCACCGGCGACCCCACCCGCATCCTGTTCTCCGGCGATCTCGGCCCCGGCGGCAAGAGCTTCCACGCCGATGCCGACGGGCCGGAACGGCCGGACTGGATGGTGCTGGAGACCACCTACGGCGACCGCGACCGCACCGACCTCGACGAAGCCGGACGGCAGGCGGTGCTGCGCGCCGAAGTGGCGGCGGCACTGGGGGCCGGCGGCGTCCTGCTGATCCCGGTCTTCGCGGTGGAGCGCACGCAGGAACTGCTCTACGACCTCGACTGCCTGTTCGACGGCGGCCAGCTGCCGGCGGTGGACGTCTTCCTCGATTCGCCGCTCGCCGACGCGGTGACCGGCGTCTTCCGCCGCCATCTCGACGATCTGGAGACCGACGGCGACCCCTTCACCCGCGCCAATTTCCACCATGTCCGCGGCGTGCCGGAAAGCCAGCGCCTGAACAGCATCTCCGGCGGCGCCATCATCATGGCGGCCAGCGGCATGTGCGACGCCGGCCGCATCCGCCACCATTTGAAGAACCGCCTGTGGCGCCCGCAGGACACCGTGCTGCTGGTCGGCTATCAGGCTCCCGGCACGCTGGGCCGTCTGTTGCAGGAGGGCACCCCGCGCGTCCGCATCCATGGCGAGGAGATCGCCATCAAGGCGAAGGTGCGCTCCATCGACGTCTATTCCGGCCATGCCGACCGCTCCACCCTGCTGGACTGGGTGGAGGCGCGGCACGGCGTCGGCCACGGCCTGTTCCTGGTCCATGGCGAGGAGCCCGCCCGCGCCTCCATCCGGCAGGCCCTGCTCGACATGGCCTGGCCGCCGGAGCGCATCGCCCAGCCGGCCCTGGACGACCGCGTCGACCTTGCCGCCCCGCGCCCGCTGGCCCCGGCAGACCGTCACCCGCGCCTCGCCCCCGCCGAACTCGCCGGCCGGGACTGGCACAACCATTATGCCGAGGCACTGTTGAGCCTGCGTCGCACGCTGGACGCCGCCCCCGACGACGCGGCGCGCGAACGCATCCTGGCCGGCGTGATGGGGGCGCTCGACACCACCGGCAAAGCAGGCAAGGGAGCGCAGCCATGACCCTCAAGCGCCTTCTGATCGCCGTGGTCCTGCTGGCGTTGCTCGGCGCCGGGGCCGCCTATGGCTGGCGGGCGATGCAGGGCAACCGCCTGCCCGCCGGCTTCGCCTCCGGCAACGGCCGGATCGAGGCGAACGAGATCGACGTCGCCACCAAATACGCCGCCCGCGTCCTGACCATCCCGGTGCAGGAGGGCGATCTGGTGGAGGCCGGCGCCGTCATCGCCACGCTCGACACCCGCGACCTGGAGGCGCAGCTCCGCTCCGCCGAGGCCCAGCTGCGCCAGACCCGACGCGCCCGCGACGAGGCCGTCGCCCTGGTCGCCCAACGCGCCAGCGAGGCCGATTTCGCCGCCAAGGAGATGGAGCGGGCGCTGATCCTGTTCGGCAAGGGTCATGTCGCCGAACAGCGCGTCGATCAGGCCCGCAACAGCCGCCGCACCGCCGATGCCGCGCTGGAGGCCGCCAAGAGCCACCTCGCCAGCGCCGACGAGGCCATTGCCGCAGCGGCCGGTGACGTCGACCGGCTGGCCGATCTGGTCGCCGACGGCGTGCTGAAGGCGCCGCGCAAGTCGCGCGTCCTCTACCGCCTGTCCGAACCCGGCGAGGTTCTGGCCGCCGGCGGCAAGGCGGCGACGCTGCTCGACCTGTCGAACGTCTACATGACCTTCTTCCTGCCGACCGACACGGCGGGAAACCTGGCGCTCGGCGCCGACGCCCGCATCCTGCTGGACGCCGTTCCCGACACCGCGATCCCCGCGACCGTCACCTTCGTCGCCCCGCGCGCCCAGTTCACGCCCAAGCAGGTGGAGACCAAGTCCGAACGCGACCGCATGATGTTCCGCGTCAAGGCCCGCGTGCCCGAAGCGCTGGTGACCCGCTACATCGAGCGGGTGAAGACCGGCCTGACCGGCATGGCCTATGTGAGGCTGGACGACAAGGCGGCTTGGCCCGACTGGCTGGAGTCGAAGCTCACGCGGGAGGTGACCTCTTCCCCACCCGTATCCCCCTCTCCCCCCCGGGGAGAGGGTCGGGGTGAGCGACTGTCTGGCCTGTCAAGCTTCCACAGCGAGTCCGGCCCGAACTTCGCGGGCTTTGGCATTGAGCCTGACGAGGAGCTTTCTGGCGAGAGCGACGCGGATTG
>NZ_DASPIS010000138.1:0-133362 GCF_035628975.1 Azospirillum sp.
CGTGGACGGACAGCTGGACGGCAGCCGCCGTCTGGCGGTGGAACGATGGCTGGCCGAGGATCCCGACGCGGCGCGCCGGGCGGATGATTACCGCGCCCAGGCGATGCTTCTGCACGAGATGTTCGACACCGTCCTGCGCGAACCGCCGAGCGATACGGTTCAGGAACTGTCCGACAAGCTGAAGGGGCGTATCGCCTTCAACGACAACCGCCCGGCCTGGCACGCCCGCCCGCTGGTCCGGTTCGCCGCTGCGGTAATGCTGGTCGTTGCCGGTGCGGCCGGCGGCTGGATGGGCCGCGGCGCCGAACAGCAGGCCGTCGCCCCCGTCGCCCAGCAGCGCCAGACGCTCGCCACCTTCGCCCAGGAAGCCACCCAGGCACACCGTTTCTACACGTCGGACGAACGCTTCCAGGTGGAGCTCGGCGCCGACAACCAGGACGAACTGAACGGCTGGCTGTCCAAGCGGGTCGGCCGCGACGTGTTCGGCCCCGATCTGGGCCGCGTCGGCTACCGGCTGATCGGCGGCCGGTCGCTGCCGACCGACATGGGCGCCGGCGCGCAGTACATGTACGCCAACGACGCCAACAAGCGGATCACCCTGTTCGTCGGCGCTCCCCAGAGCGGCAACCAGTCCAGCTTCAGCTTCACCCAGAACGGCGACGTCGCCACCTTCTATTGGGTGGAAGGGCAGCTGGCCTATGCGCTGGCCGGCCGCCTGTCGAAGGAGGAGCTGCTGGAGATCGCCAAGGCCGTCTACCAAGACGTCAAGGCCGGCCCGCCGCGGCGAGAACCGCCGCCGGAGCAACAGCAACAGCAGCAACCCCAGCCGCAGCAGCAGGAGCAGCCGGCGGGCGTGCAGCCGATCAGCGACACGCACAAGCCGAAGGAAAGCTGAGGATAGGTGGGGGGGTTGAACTTTGCCCCTTACCGCCGCAGCAGATACGCTTTCAACCAGTCGCGCACCTCGCGGCAGACCGCTTCGGAGGCCTCCTCCATCGGGTGGCCGGTGCCGGGGACCAGGACCAGCTTCTTCGGTTCCCGCGCCTTGCGGTGGACGTGCATGGAGCAGCTTGGCGACAGAATTTCGTCCGCTTCGCCGTGGACCAGCAGGATGGGGCAGGCCAGGTCGGTCACCGGGTCGGTGCCGTAACCCTGGGTCGCCAGCGTTACCACGGTGCAGACGGCGCCGCGGTTGGAGGCCGCAGCCTGGATGACCACGGCGCCGCCGAAGGAATGGCCGACCAGCGCCACATGGTGGATGCCCTGGCGGCCGAGGAAGCTCAGCCCGCACAGCACGTCGTACACCGCCTGCTCCAGGTCGCGCGGATCGCGGAAGCGCAGCCGCAGCGACGCGATGCCGTCCGCGGTCAGGTCGGCGGCCAGCCGTGGATAGAGTCCGCGTGCCGGCGTGTCGAAACCGCCGCCCACCCCGCCGACCCACAGCACCGCCAACTCCCCGTCCGGAACCGGATAGTAGCGGGCCTCCAGCGGGCCGCGGTCGGTTTCCAGGGATGCCGGCCGGAACCCTTCGGCGTCGGCGATACCCACGGTGGCGTCCAGAAGTGGCACGGCCATCCTCCCTTCCGATCTTTGCTGCCGATGGTAACAGGCGGAACGCCGCAGGGTTGCTGCGCATCAGCTCATGCGTAAGGCAACGAAGCCGCAACCCGGCTGTTCTCTGTCCACAGGTATTGCACAGACGGGAAAGGAGCGGCGATGGCGTCGAACAGTTTGACCGGGCGGGGCCGTTGGCCACAGTCGGACTCCCTACGGTCGGGCATGAGCCTGATCGGATCGGGCGATGCCGCGACCGGCGGCCGCTGGCTCGCCATGGTGGGCGGCACCGCGCTGGGTGTGCTTGGACTCCGGCGGACTGGTTGGAGCGGAGCGATGCTGGCGCTGGGCGGCGCCGGCCTGTTCGCCGCAGGTGCCTTGGGTCTGCGGCCCTTCGGCGACCGTGCCTTGAAGGCGGTACCCGATGCCGGCGCCTGGCGCAGCCATGTCCCGGCATCGCGCCGCCGATCGCTGACGCCGGAACGCACGCAGGCTGTCGTTACCATCGCATCGGAACCGGGAACCGTGTTCCGCTTCTGGCGCAACTTCGCCAACCTGCCGAAGCTGATGCCGCAGTTGGAGCGGGTCGACGTGCTGTCGGCCACCGAAAGCCGATGGATCGCCATGTCCGGGGGCGCGCCGGGCGGGGAGGCGCTGAGCTGGCGCTGCGTGCTCGACCGTGTCGACGAGGACCGCTTGCTGACCTGGCATACTGTGGGTGAGACGGCGCTGCCGCACCGCGCCTCGCTGATGCTGACCCCGGCGCCGGGCGACCGCGGCACGGAGGTGCGGCTGACGCTGGTCTACCGCGTCCCGGCCACGGAGGTCGCGGCGCGTCTGGGCGTCACCCCGGAAGCGCAGGCCGAGGAAGCGCTGCGCAGGCTGAAGCAGCGGGTGGAGACGGGAGAGCTGTCCACCATCGACCGCCAGCCCCGCGGGAACGGGAGTGGAAATGGAGCGGGCCACGGGTCGTTCCGGGAGGCGATGGAATGAAGGCGCTCTGCTGGAACGGAACCAACGACCTGCGGGTAGAGCGCGTGCCCGACCCGGTGCTGGTCAATCCGCATGACGTGATCATTAAGGTGGCACTGTCGTCGGTCTGCGGGTCCGACCTGCATCTGATCGACGGCTATGTCCCCACCATGCGGCCCGGCGACATCATCGGCCACGAATTCCTGGGCGAGATCGTCGAGAAGGGGCCGGAGGTCCGCTACCTGAACCGCGGCGACCGGGTCATCACCATCTCGGTGATCGGCTGCGGCCATTGCGGCCATTGCCGGCATGGCGAAAGCTCGCTGTGCGACAACTCCAACCCCAACCCGGACTATGCCCGCACCGCCTACGGCCATTGCGGCGCCGGCATCTTCGGCTACAGCCACGCCTTCGGCGGCTATGCCGGCAGCCATGCCGAGTATATCCGGGTGCCCTACGCCGATTTCAACGCCGTCCGCGTGCCCGACGGGGTGAGCGACGAGAAGGCCCTGTTCGTGTCCGACGCGGTGCCGACCGGCTACATGGCCGCCGACATGGCCGGCATCAAGCCGGGCGACGTGGTGGCGGTGTGGGGCTGCGGCGGCGTCGGCCAGATGGCGATCCGCAGCGCCTATCTGCTGGGGGCGGAGCGGGTGATCGGCATCGACCGCTTCCCCGACCGGCTGCGCGCCGCCCAGATGAAGGCGGGGGCGGAGACGCTGGACTATAGCCGCGTCGACATCTTCGATGCGCTGCAGGCGATGACCGGCGGGCGCGGTCCCGACGTGTGCATCGACGCCGTCGGCATGGAGGCCGACAGCGCATCCAATCCGGTTGAGGACCTCTACGACCGGGCCAAGCAGGCGGTTGGGCTGCAGACCGACCGGCCGGCGGTGCTGCGCCAGATGATCGAGAGCTGCCGCAAGGGCGGCACCCTGTCGATCGTCGGCGTCTATGGCGGGCTGATCGACAAGTTCCCGATGGGGGCGGCGATGAACAAGGGCCTGACCTTCCGCATGGGCCAGCAGAACGGCCAGCGCTATGCCGAGCGGCTGTTCGAGCACATCCGCAAGGGCGAGCTGGACCCGTCATACCTGCTGACCCACCGGATGCCGCTGGACGAAGGACCGCAGGGCTACCGCATGTTCAAGGAGAAGGCCGACGATTGCATGCGCGTCGTCTTCGCCCCCCAAGGTTAGCAGAGAAGGGAGAGCGTCATGGAACTGGTCTACGCCTATCCCGCCGAACGCGGCCGGGGTGTGGAGGCCGAGATCGTCGGCAGCCTGCGTGACCGCTTCGGCAACGTGGTGCAGACGGGGCGGGAGGAGCGCGATGCCGAACGCGGCGACCGCTCGGACGTGCTGGTGACGCTGGAGGTCGCCGACGACAAGGTGGAAGCGGCGCTGACCACGCTCCGCGCCCACCCTCTGGTGATCGACGCCGCCGCGGGGAGCTTCGGCGAGCGGGTTTGAGCGGGCGGTTGGTTCCTTGCGAGGTTAGACCCCCACCTATCCTCCCCCACTGGGTGGGGGAGGGAACTCCGCCGCCCTTGCACTAAACTCCCTCCCCCGCTCAACGGGGGAGGGTCGGGGTGGGGGCATTCGTCAGCCGACACTCCCCCAAACCCCTTAGCCCCCGAAACAATTTCCCCATTCCCCGCGTGACCACGCCGCCCCGCTCCTGTTGACCATGACCGTAAGGCAAGTCCGCCTCACGCCTTTGGGGGCCAGCCGTCGTGAACATCTCCACCGCAGTTTCGTCTGTCGAGCAGCCCCGCACCACCGTCACGCGTCGCTGGCCGATCGGGGTGGAGTTACAGCCGGGCGGGGCGCACGCGCGCGTTTGGGCGCCCAACGCCAAGCGGGTCGAACTGGTGGTCGAGCCGGACGGGCCGGCGACGGCGCTGGATGACGAAGGGAACGGCTATTTCTCCGGTGCCGTGACGGGGCTGGCGGCCGGCGGGCTCTACCGGTTCCGGCTCGATGGCGGCGAGACGCTCTATCCCGACCCGATGTCGCGCTTCCAGCCCAACGGGCCGCACGGTCCCTCGCAACTTGTCGATCCGCACCGCTTCGCCTGGACCGATGGGGACTGGTGCGGCCGGTCCATCAAGGGCCAGGTGATCTACGAGATGCACATCGGCACCTTCACGCCGGAAGGCAGTTGGGACGCGGCGCTGCGGGAACTGCCGGCGCTGGCCGATCTCGGCGTCACGGTGCTGGAGCTGATGCCGGTGTCGGAGTTTCCCGGCCGCTTCGGCTGGGGCTATGACGGGGTGAACCTGTTTGCGCCGACCCGGCTCTATGGCGACCCCGACGCCATGCGTCGCTTCGTGGACGGGGCGCACCGGCTGGGGCTCGCCGTCATTCTCGACGTCGTCTACAATCATCTGGGACCAGACGGCAATTACCTGAAGTGCTTCGCCGACGAGTATTTCACCGACCGCTACAAGAACGAGTGGGGCGAGGCGATCAACTTCGACGGTCCCAACTCCGCACCGGTGCGCGAGTTCTTCCTGTCGAACGCCGCCTTCTGGATCCAGGAATACCATCTGGACGGGCTGCGGCTGGACGCGACCCAGTCGATCCACGACGGCAGCGAATCCTGGGGCAGCCCGCACATCCTGACCGAGATCTCCCGCACCGTGCGCAAGGCCGCCGGCAACCGCGCCGCCATCCTGGTGGGGGAGAACGAGCCTCAGCACGCCAGCATGGTGAAGCCGGCCGAGGAAGGCGGCTGCGGGCTCTGCGCCATATGGAACGACGATTTCCATCATTCGGCCATGGTGGCGCTGACCGGCCGGACGGAGGCCTATTACACCGACTATCGCGGCACGCCGCAGGAATTCGTGTCGGCGATGAAGCACGGCTTCCTCTATCAGGGGCAATGGTATCGCTGGCAGGGCAAGCGGCGCGGCATGCCGGCCTTCACGGTGCCGCGCCCGGCCTTCATCACCTTCCTGCAGAACCACGACCAGATCGCCAACTCCGCCCGTGGGCTGCGCGTGCATGCGCTGACCTCGCCGGGCCGGCTGCGCGCGATGACGGCGCTCACCCTGCTGGGCCCCGGCACGCCGATGCTGTTCCAGGGGCAGGAGTTCGCGGCCGGCACGCCTTTCCTCTATTTCGCCGACCACAAGCCGGAACTTGCCGGCCTGGTGGAGAAAGGACGGGCGGAGTTCCTGGCCCAGTTTCCCAGCATCGCTTCCCCGCCGATGCGCGAACGACTGCCCGAGCCGCACGCGGAGGAGAGCTTCACCCGCTGCAAGCTGGACCATGGGGAGCGGGAGACGAACGCCCATGTCTGGGCGCTGCACCGCGACCTGCTGCGCCTGCGCCGCGAGGATGCGGTCTTTGCCGCCCAGCGCGTCGGCGGGCTGGACGGGGCCGTTCTGGGGGAGGAGGCCTTTGTCCTGCGCATCTTTGGTGATGAGGAGGGCGACGACCGGCTGCTGCTGGTCAATCTGGGGCGCGACCTGACCCTGAGGGTTCTGGCGGAGCCGCTGCTCGCGCCGCCAAGGGACGGTGCCTGGACGGTTCTGTGGTCGAGCGATGAGCCGCTCTATGGCGGCTGCGGCACGGGACCGGTGGAACAGCCGGGCGGTGCGTGGCGGTTGCCGGGGCAAGCCGCCCTGGTTTTGGGGCCGGCGCGCGATTTTCCGACGAAAAGCGACGGGGCCGGGGGCAACACAACCCCCGTCATCGTGGTTTCCAAAGGGTCGGAAATCGAAAGCAGATCGCAGGCTTACCATGGCTGATTTCGTTCGCACCCTGTCGCACGACGTGCTGGCCACCGGTCCCGACAGCACGGGAACCCGGGAATGGCTCGTCGCAAACGGCCTCGGCGGCTATGCCTCAGGCGCCGTGTCGGGGGCGGTGACCCGGCGCTACCACGGGCTTCTGATCGCGGCGCTGCCGGCTCCGCTGGGCCGGGTCCTGATGTTGAGCCAGCTGAGCGACGTCGTCGTCGACGCCGACGGCCATGAATACTGGCTGAGCAGCCGCGAGGCGAACGGCAACCCGCGGGAGGATGCGCAGACCGCCGCCCTGCAGGAATTCCGCATGGAGGCGGGACTTCCCGTCTGGCGTTTCCGGGCCGGTGGTGCGGTGATCGAGAAGCAGGTCGTCTTGCCGCACGGGCAGAACATCGTCCATGTCACCTACCGCGTGCTGGAAGCCAAGGAGCCCGTGCAGCTGCGGCTGCGGCCGGTGCTGGCATTCCGCACGCTTGAATCGGCGGTGGACCAGCCCTTGGCCGGAGCCTACCGCATCACCGCGGCGGGTCAGCGCTACGAGGTGTCGGCCGGTCCCGACCTGCCGGTTCTGCGCATGGCGATCGAGGGCGGCGACTTCCCGATGACGCTCGACGGAGGCATTCGCCGCGAGGTCTATTACCAGGTCGAGGACGAGCGCGGCTATCAGGCCCGCGGCTCGCTGTGGACGCCCGGCTATTTCAGTGGCGAGGTCGGGGCCGGGCAGAGCATCACCTTCGCCGCCGCGACCGAGGAGTGGTGGCGGCTGGAGGCGCTGCCGCCGACCGACGTGCTGGGATTCGAGACCGAACGCCGCCGCCGCATCATCCAGAACGCCCATCCCAGCCTGCGGCACGGTGCGATGGCGGAGCTGGTGCTGTCCGCCGACAGCTTCCTGTTCGTGCCGGCCGGCCGCGTCGCCGACCAGATGCGGGCACGGGCCGAGGGGGACGAGGTGCGGACGGTGATCGCCGGCTACCACTGGTTCACCGACTGGGGCCGCGACACCATGATCGCGCTGGAAGGGCTGACGCTGGCCACCGGCCGCCACATGGAGGCGGGATGGATCCTGCACACCTTCGGCCATTACATCCGCGACGGCCTGATCCCCAACATGTTCCCCGACGGCAAGGATCGCGGGCTGTACCACACCGCCGACGCGACGCTGTGGTTCTTCCACGCGCTGCACCGCTATCTGGGCGTCACCGGAGACCGCGACACGCTGCGCCTGCTGCTGCCCAAGCTGCGCGAGGTGATCGATTTCCACCGCCGCGGCACCCGTTTCGGCATCGGCGTCGATCCCAAGGACGGGCTGCTGCGCCAGGGGCAGGAGGGATACCAGCTGACCTGGATGGATGCCAAGGTGGACGACTGGGTGGTTACGCCGCGGCGGGGCAAGGCGGTGGAGATCAACGCGCTGTGGCACAACGCCCTGCGCCTGATGACGGACTGGCTGCGCGAGGAGGACGGCGAGGCTGCCGCCCGGCCGCTGGAGGAGTTGGCCGACCAGGCGCGCGCCTCCTTCAACGCGCGGTTCTGGTGTCCGTCGGCGGGGCACCTGTTCGACGTGGTGGATGGCGAGCACGGCGACGACATCGCCTGCCGTCCCAACCAGATCTTCGCCGTCTCGCTCGACCATCCGGTGCTGGAACGGGAGCGGTGGGAGCCGGTGGTGGAGACGGTGCGCAAGCACCTGCTGACCCCGGTCGGGTTGCGGTCGCTGGCGCCCGGCTGCCGCGACTACAAGGCGAAATACTTCGGCGACCTGCGGGCGCGCGACGCCGCCTATCACCAGGGCACCGTCTGGGGCTGGCTGATCGGCCCCTACGTCGATGCGTGGCTGAAGCTGCACCCGCAGGACAAGGAGGGAGCGCGCCGGCTGCTGGAAGGCTTCCTGCCGCATCTGGACGAGGGCGGTATCGGAACCATCAGCGAGATCTTCGATGCGGAACCCCCCTTCACCCCGCGGGGCTGCATATCCCAGGCCTGGAGCGTGGCGGAGGTGCTGCGCTGTTGGGTGAAGACCGACGGCTAGGCGGGACAAAGGTTGCGGAACCGCTTCTTTACCAAAGTCATAGGGCGGCGGACCAAGGTCGCTCCACCCGTAACGATGGTGCAATGCCCTTGGAGGCAGTTGTCAACAGGGCACAACCGGGTGTGAAATCCAGGGGCATGGCGGAATGTGACAGATTTCGGTTGACACGCCGGCCAAGCCCCTGGGGCTCTGAATGGAAGTTTCTTCTTACGGATCAAGCGCTTAACGGAAATGCCTGATTTTTGGGCAAACATCACGGGGGCCTTGAATCGCCTAGTGCGAATCGGGGCTGCCCACGGCTTGCCCACACAGTTATCCACAGCCTCTGTGGAGACCGCGGGTTCTGCCGGCGGCCATGGCCAATGGCGTGCCCGCATTCCGAACCTGTACCTTCGATGCCTGTACTTTAGGCAGACAGGCAGCGTGGGGCATGCGCAAGGGGGTAATCGGTTTGGATTTTAGCCAAGCCGGAAAAAGCATCCTATAGTTCCCGCACCGGTTCCTTCGGTACCCCGACCAATCCAGTTGGCAATATGGTCGGGTGGCCGGTCGGGTTCGGTAGAACGGGCATGCGGAAGAACAGCCAGAACGGAGGTGCCCATGCGGAGCGTTGTGCGAGGCGTCGCCGGCATGCCGTACCCGGCAGTGCGGTCTGCCGCTATCCGGTCTGCCGCTATCCGATCTTCGGCAATCCGATCTTCGGCGGTCCGGTCCGATTGGCCGAAGAGCGGTGGCGAGGATGCCGGACAGCCCCGGCAGGTGGGCGCCATGGCCCTGCTGACCGCCCTTATCGGCCCGTTGCTGGCGACGTCGGTCCTGGGTGCGCTGATCCTCCATCTGCTGGCCGGTCTGGCTGCACGGCTTCCCGCCTCCGACGCGTTGGGGGCGCTGTCGATCATGGCCGGAATGGCGATGGTCCTCGTCACCCTGCTGCCCTTCGCCCTGCTGTCGGTCAGGCGGGCGCATCGCGCCTGGGCGGACATGCAAGGTGCGTTGCGCCGCTGACGTTGCGCCGCTGAGCTTCCGCCCACTCAGGGTTTTGCCTGAACGGACTACCCCAAAGGCAGGAATCGATTGCCCCCGGCATCGTGCCCGCGTTTAATCGCGGGACATGGACGGCAGGTGGATGGCAAATGGGCGGCACTCGCCCGTTCCCTGGCTGTGCGGGGCGGTTTTCTGGGGGCGCGGGATGGGGCTTTTCGACTTCCTGAAGGTCACGGTGAAGGATCAGAAGCTGGCCAAGCCAGCCGCCCGCATGGCGGTCAGCGTCGTGGAGTGCGACGGCAAAAGCTTCCCCATCGTGTCGCTGACGCCCAAGGGCTTCGTCGCCCGCGGCTTCGACGGATCGCTGATCGTCGGACAGAATGCCCGCGTGTCGGTGCGCGTCGACGATCCGGCTGGCAAATTCGCCTTTGCCGCGACCGTCGCGGTGGTGGAGGTGAAGGGACCCACCTTCGGCGCCACCTGGACGATCCTGCCGCCGGAGGTGGAGGGGGCGATCCGGCAATATGCCCAGAACCGTAAGCAGCAGGATGCCAAGAGCGCCCGTTAGGGGCGCCCGATAGGAACACCCGGCAGCGCGATCCCGCTCCTTACTGGGGGTCGGCCGGGGCGCCGCCGGCGGGTGTCGGCATGCCGGCATTGATGATCTTCGGCAGAGCCAGATTGCGGGCGCGATCCAACCACTCCGACAATGTGACGAACTCGCAGCCCTTGGCCCGCAACTCCGCGATCACGCGCGGCAGAGCCTGCGCGGTGCTGGGATAGGTCGAGTGCATCAGGAAGACGTTGCCCGGCATGCCGCCCAGCTTGATCTGGCTGACGATCTTGTCGGCGTTGCGCACCTGCCAGTCGCGCGTATCGACGGACCACAGGACCGACCCCATGCGTTCCTCGCGCGCGACGGCCAGAAGCTCCTCCGAATAGCGACCGTAGGGCGGGCGGAACAGCACCGGGTTGGCGCCGAATTCCCGGAGGATGCGGTTGGTCTCGGCAATCTCGTACCGCGCGGCGACCGTGTCCATCTTGCGCAGGTCGGAGTGGGTCAGGCTGTGATTGCCGATCTCGTGCCCACCGGCGACGAAATCCTGGATCAGCTCGCCCTGCCGTTCGGCGATGCGGCCGACCGGGAAATAGGTGGCACGCACGCCCTCCCGGTTCAGGATGTCCAGAACCTGCCTGGTCACCGTGCGGTGCGGCCCATCATCGAAGGTCAGGGCGCAGAGGTTCCAGTTTTCCTTCTTCAGCGTCGCCGGCATCACGTCATAGCGCGAATCGGGCATCACCGAGCGGAGCCGGCCCTTGCGGCGGCTGTGCTGCTCGATGTCCGCCATTGTGCGGGCGTCTTCCTCGTTGTAGATGATCAGCCCTTCGGCCGGCGGGATGGCGGCGGCGACCGCCGGGGGCGGGGGCGCCAGCGGTGCGGCGGCGGCTGAACCGATCGGCGCCAGGACGGAGGTCGTCGTCCCGGACGGTGCTTCGGGCTTGGCCGCAGGCTGCGGCTTCGCCTCGGCGGTTGCCGCGGCGGGCGGCGCCACGGCCACGGTCACGGCCGGCGGCTTGGGCGGTTCGGTCGCAGCAGGTGCCGGTGCGGTGACCATGGCGGCGGCTGGAGCCTTGGCGCCGGAAGCGACGTTGGCGGAAGCGACGTTGGCGATGGCGGCCGGTAGGGGCTCTGCCTTAGCAGGCGTTGCCGAGGCCGGCGGACGGTCGACGACGAGGCAGCCGAACCCGGCACCGACGATGCGGCGGCACAGCACCTTCGGATCGGTCCCGTTGGCCACCTGGGCGTAGAGCGCCACGCCCCCGGCCTCGCTCTTGCCGTCCAGCAGCGTGACGGTCGCGGTCAGGCCGGCGGCCAGCTCGGGCTGACGCTGCTGTAGACTCTTCCAACTCCACCACGCGTCGCCGTCGCGGGAATAGATGCCGAGTTGCAGAACCGGTCCAGTGGCCGGCTTGTCTTCCGCCTTCGCGGGCGCGGCACTGGATTTCTCCGGCTCCGCCTTGGCGGCGGGCGGGCGCTGGGGACGGGTGTCGGGCGCGGCGGCGGCGGGCAGGGCAGGCAGGCCGAGAACGCAGGCCAGCAGCGCGGCGCTCATCAGGCCGCCGCCGGAACGGCCGGTCCGGAACCCGGCGGCCGAAGCGGCGCCAAGGTCGCGGACGGCGCCGGCTGCCCGAACGGGGGAGGCGGTGGAAACGGCGTTCGGCCGGAAGATGCGCAACATATCGGTCCCGTCGCTTGGCCCAGCCACAATCTGCGGGACCGCCGGTTGATCGCGGTGCAATATCATCCCAAAGGTATTAATTCAAACGACAAGCGGCAGAATTGGGGCAATTCCGGCGGTTTTCGGGCAGGCGTTGCCATTCGGAAACGGTGGGATGCCGCGTGGCCGGCCACGGGTCGAAACCTCTGTGCGAAGACGGGACCGGAACCGGCAGGGCCGTGGCGGGGTTCATTAGGGGAAACCCCAGCCGTGAAGGAGAGGACCCGTATGGCCGAGGATTTGGAAAGCCGCATCCGTCGGCGCGCGCATGAGATTTGGGAACGCGAAGGCCGGCCTGAGGGCCGCGCCGAAGCCAATTGGGAACTGGCCAGCGAAGAGATCGCGATCCAGGACAATTATCTGGATACGCTGAAGCCCAATCCGGCCGGCGGACCGGAAGCGACCGCGATGCGGACCGAGCCGGTGGAGCCGGTGCTGGCCATCGCCAACCAAGGCGAACAGCCCGGGCTGGCCGATCAGGGCGACGAGTTCGGTATACCCATGCGCGGTGACCGCGATGCCTGGCCCACGCCGGAGGAGGCGGCCTCTACCGCGGTGCCGCCCAACCGCAGCAAGAAGACCCGCCGCCGGGCGTAGCCCTCACCGTCGGATTGGATGCCCCGGCCGTCAGGCCGGGGACTTCTCCGTTGCAGCCGGCCCGCCCTCGGCGGTGCCGGACTTGTCTACCGGCGCGGCTGCGCGGCCGGTGTCGGCCGGCTGGGTTGCCGGTGCCGGCGCCGGAGCGACCGCGGGCGCGATGGCCGGCGCTGCCGGATCGGGCGCGGACGAGGGAGCCGACGCGGTGGCCGGCGCCTCGTCCAACCGGTCGTAGATGTCCGGATGCAGGCGGACGGCGCCGTCGGCTTCGACGGTCGCGATCCAATAGACGAACTGGACCGGCATCGGCGTCGCCAGCTTCACCCATTGCGGCTGCATTCTATCCAGCATGCGGTCGATCCGCGCGGGCGTCACCGTGGTGCCCTGCAGCAGCAGTTCGGCGAGACGTCGCGGGTCCTCCAGCCGGACGCAGCCGGAGCTGATCGAGCGAAGTTCCCGCGAGAACAGGCGCGGCTCGTTGGTGCCGTGCAGATAGATGTCGTAGGGGTTGGTCAGGTTGAAGCGGAAGCGGCCCAGCGCATTGTGGTCGCCGGGCTGCTGGACGATGCGGACCCGTCCGGGGGTGACGCCGTACCAGTCGACCGTCTCCGGGGCCACTTCCTGCCCGTCGAGATAGACGATGGCGTTCTGGATGCCGGGAACCCCCTTGGCCCGCAGCATCGGCAGCTTGTCTTCTTTCAGGATGGTAGGCGGCACGGTCCAGGTCGGGTTGACGATAATGTGTGTGATGCGATCGGTCAGCAGCGGCGTCTCGCGCGACGGCCGGCCGACGATGGCGCGCATCGTCATCTCCTCCTCCCCGCCGCGGACCAGCGTGGTGGTCTGGTCGGTCAGGTTCACTACCAGCACATCGTCCGGAGCGGTGTCGCGGAAGCTGCGCATGGCCGCCGCGCTCTGCCGCATCAGGCTTGCCGCCTCGGCCGGCGTGCGGTCCAGCGCGGCACGGGTGCCGGCGCCGACCAGCCCGTCCGGCTTCATCCGCTGCGAAAGCTGGAAAGCCTTCACCGCGTGGTCGACGTCCGTCGTGAAGGTGTCGGACAGCTTGTCGGCCGGCAGCAAGCCGAGTTCCAACAGCCGCTGGGACAGGCGGGCGACCCGCTCCCCCCGGCTTCCCAGCTTGATCGTCCCGCCTTCGCCGATGCGGGTGGAGACCTGTGTTGGAGCGCGGTCCAATTCCGTCGCGGCGCCGTCCAGCCGGTCGGCCCATTGGGTCAGCGTATCGCGGTAGGGCAGGGCGTCCGCCGACGCCGGTCCGAGCAGCGCCAGCGCCGATGCGGCAGCCATGTACAGGACGGCCAGCTTGCGGGGCTTGCGGAAGTCGGCGGATACGGTCATGTCGGAACCCTCTGTCGCGGCGGGCCTGTTGCACATCGGAAGGGGTGCGGCGCGGCCCTTATGATCAATTTATGCAACGCAATAATGGAAGGCGAGGCGTACGGAGCGAAATCTCAGCGAACACTCGTCCAGTGTGGCTTTCCCGTCGCCGTCCTATGACCTCGCCTATGCAATAAGGTCACAGTGCGAAATTTTTTGATTGCCTAGGCAGATGACCTTCCCTATACGAATAGCCGTTCGGAGACGTTTCCCGCCAGACGGAGCGCTCCGAAACAGCGTTGGTTACAAGGTTTACACCTAACGTGGGCGCCAAGCGACCCGCCAGACGCCAAACGGCCACATCGTAGAACGGCCAAAACGCAAAACGACGAGGTTCGGGGATGCTTTTGGGGGATGACGAGCGTGCCGCTCCGGCCATGGGGCGGCGCGGGTTCCTGGGTTTTGCCGCCGCGGCGGTGTCTGCGGCCGTTCCGGTCGCATCGGGGATGGTGACGAGCGTCGCGGCCAGGGTCGTGACGGGTGGCGTGGTGACCGGCGTAACGGCGGCTCCGGTCCTTCTGGGATCGGGTTCGGCCGAAGCGGCGCCTCTGGCCGGCGGTGTCCGGCGCCTCAGCCTTCACAACATCAACACCAACGAGCGCTTCGACGGCGTCTATTGGGCCGATGGCCATTACAAGCCCGATGCCCTGCGCAAGCTGGATGTGCTCCTGCGCGACCACCGCGCCAAGCAGGTCTGCCACTACGACCCACGCTTGTTCGATTTGCTCGCCCGCGTGCACCAGAGCGTCGGGTCCGACGATCCCTTCGAAGTGATCTGCGGCTTCCGCTCCCGCCGTACCAATGCGATGGCGCGCCGCCGGTCGCGTGGGGTGGCGAAGGAAAGCTACCATACCCGCGGCATGGCCATCGACATCCGCCTTCCCGACACGCAACTGCGCGCCATTTCCGAGACGGCGAAGGCCATGCAGGGCGGCGGCGTCGGTTTCTACCCGCGCAGTGGTTTCGTCCACCTCGACGTCGGCCCCGTGCGCAGCTGGTAAGGCCGCGCGCCGGCGCTTGCGACCTGCCGATTTTAGGCATTCGAACTGAAAAGCCCCGCATCAGGCGATGCGGGGCTTTTCGTATAGGGCGACTGCGAAGACTCACCGCATTGGCGAAACCGGCAACGGCCTTCTTTCGTCAACTGCGGGGCGACGGTTTGGACGCGCGGAGGATGTCGGTCGGGTCCCACACCGCACCATGGCGGCGGCGCTCCCCCTTGCCTTTGCCCGATGTATCGGCCGATCCGGCCGCTTTGACCCGCGGCGTGTCGCTGCGGACCACCCGGCTGGAGGCGCGGGTTCCATCCGCCTCGATCATCGGGCCTGTGACCGCGCTGCTCCGGCCATCACTCTGGCCGGTGTCGCCGGACGGCGGAGCGCCATCGAAGGACGGCGGTTCGCCATCATCGTCGCCATCCTCGCCGGATCCCTCCGGTGGTTCCCTGATTTCCGGGGAAAGGGCAGAGAGCAGCGACAGCATCTCGTCCGACACATGAGAGGGAGCGGCGCGCCACAGGCGCAGCAGCCGCGCCTCGCGCCGGCTGATCTGCGTGTCGTTGTCGTCGGATTCCTCGAAGCCGCGGCGGCGGCGTGACCCGTCGGGATCGTTGTAGGTGTCGAAGAAGAAGCTGACCGGAACGTCCAGGACTTGGCCCAGGCGATAAAGGGTTCCGGCGGAAATGCGGTTGGATCCGCGTTCGTATTTCTGGACCTGCTGAAAGGTCAGGCCGATGGCCTCGCCCAGCTTTTCCTGGCTCATCCCCAGCAAGGTCCGGCGCATCCGCACGCGCTGCCCGACATGGGCATCCACAGACCAGGACTCCGGCGATCCGCGTCGTCCTCTTTTGCGCGCCGTCGGTTCACTCATGTCCATTGGTCTCCGATAGCCAGTCTTCCATCGCCTCTCTTTGCGAGAATGAAAAGATTGTTTGCACGTTCTTTTCCCATTTTCAAGAGAAAACTTTTGAATATTGGTATATGGGCGCCATATTCCGATAGGCATCGGTGGTGTAGAAACATTCGTAGGAGTTGCTTTGTTACAGGTTTGAATTATTCCCGGCGTTGCCAGAGTCAATTCCGCAAGCGCTTTGTCCACACCCTACACCCATCCCTTGGCGGAAATCTCCGTGTCTTTCGACTCACCCAATGGTTGGATCGATAGCTTACGAAATTCAGCCGTCAACCGTTCGAAACCAGACTGGATTAGAACTGCTACAAATGGTGATGGCAAACCTTCTGGTTGCGGCAAATAATCATGCGCAAGCAAAGCAATCTTTCATATGAGTCAGGCCGATACAAGGCGTCACGCGCCGCCGTGCTCAGGGCAAAGGGCGGAATCGTTGGCCAGGGAAGCGTTAATAGATAATTAACCATATTAACCGGCCCTGCGGAGAGGGTTCCGGCTCCGGAATCACCGGCGTTCCGGCCGTGATGCGTGACTATCCGTATCGGCCTTGGCGGTGCCCTTCGTTCGGACAGGTGTCGGCGCAGCGGCGGTGCGGGTTGCCCAAGGCCCGCCGGGGGCGGCGAACGCCTCCACATGGTCGCGCAGCTTCTGGACCTGGGAGGGCGTGACGTTGCGGCCGAAGCGCGACTTCAGCAGGGACGCGAGCGCGCCGCGTGTGGGCCGGTCGCCTCCGGCCGAGAGGGTGCGGTAGACGACGAAGGCCTCGGCATAGAGCCGGATGCGTTCCGGCCGGCGGCGCAACTGCACGGCCTGCGCATCGGTGCTTCGTTCCAGATGAAGCGTCAGGCGCCGGGCGGCTTCGGCCTCGGTCAGGTCGGGCAGGGGAACCGCAGGGGAGCCGGACGGCTCCGGACGGCCTATGGACTCGCGCAGACGGCGTCGGCGCTGGCGCTCGCGGTCGCCGGCGCGCAGCCGCTCGGCATAGGCGGGATCAGCCCCGCGGCGTTCGGTGCGGTTGCGGTTGGAGCGTGCGGCGCGCTCGGCCTCGCGCGCTCTCGCCGCCGGATCGCGCAATAGGAAGGCGAGTTCTTCCGCGGTCAGCCGGTGCTCCTCCTCCGATGCGGGGAGGGGAGGTGCGGAAGGGGGATCGTCGATGCCGCCGTCGTTGTCCATTCAAGGACAACGTTCCGCTTCCGCTTCCTGTTCCACCGATGCCGCGCCTTCCATGCGGCCCCACGGATGGTCCCCCGCATGGAGTATGAGGGAGATTTCATGTCCGGGCGCCGCCCCGCCCGTGCTAGAAGGGCCGGACTGAACCGGGCCGGCGCCCCGCCGCATCCGGCCCAAGTCTCGCGCCTCGTGCCCTGTGCCCCGTGCCATTGTGGAATCAGACCGACCATGACCCCCCGGCAAGCCCTTCAGCAGCGCCTTGCGGCCCTGGATGCCCATCTGCGCGCGGAAAACCCCAACCTGCTGCCGGTCCTCCCGACCTTCCGTGCCTTCGACCGGATCCTGGCCGGGCTGGGTCTGATCGACCGTCATGAATCGCTGACCACCCGCATTCCCTGGTGGCCGATGGTCGCGGTGCTCGGCACCTTCTCGGCCGGCAAGTCGACCTTCCTGAACGGCTATCTCGGCGAGGTCCTGCAGAACACCGGCAACCAGGCGGTCGACGACAAGTTCACCGTCATCTGCCACGGGCCGGAGACACGGAAGGAGGCGCTGCCGGGCACCGCGCTGAACGCGGACCCGCGCTTTCCCTTCTACCGCATCGCCGACGAGATCGAGAAGGTGGCGGCCGGCGAAGGCAAGCGGATCGACAATTACCTGCAGCTGAAGACGCTGGCCGGACCGCGAACCAAGGGCAAGATCTTCATCGATTCGCCCGGCTTCGACGCCGACGACCAGCGCCGCTCCGTCCTGCGGCTGGTGGACCATATCGTGGAGCTGTCGGACCTCGTGCTGGTCTTCTTCGACGCCCGCCATCCCGAACCGGGCGCCATGCAGGACACGCTGCGCCATCTGGTCGCCAAGACGGTGAACCGCGCCGACGCCCGCAAGGTCTGCTACATCCTGAACCAGGTCGACACCACGGCCAAGGAAGACAATCTGGAGGCGGTGTTCGGCGCCTGGCAGCGGGCGATCGCCCAGGCCGGGCTGGTGTCGGGCCGCTTCTACGCCATCTACGACCAGCGCTCCTCCGTCGCCATCGAGGACGACGGCCGCCGTGCCCGCTACGAGGCGCGGCGCGACCACGACCTTGCCGAACTCCACACCCGCATCAACGAGGTGGAGGTCGCGCGGGCCTATCGCATCATCGGCTCCATCGACAGCCTGACCAAGGAGCTGGAGGGCGAGGTGATCCCCAAGCTGCGCGAGGCGATGGGGGCATGGCGCCGGCGGGTGCTGATCGGCGATGCGGTTTGGGGCGTCCTCCTTCTGGCGCTGCTGGGAACCGTCGTGCAGACGATGGGCGGCGGGTTCGGCGCCTTGCTCGGCTGGATGTTCGACAATCCCGACGGCGGTGTGCCGCTACGCCTGGTCGGCACCGTCCTGCTGCTGGGCGGGCTGTTCCTGGCCGGCCATTTCAAGATCCGGCAATTCTTCGCCAACCGCGTCGCCGCGAGCTTGAGCGACCGCTTCGGCGACGTCGACCTGAACCTGCGGCAGGCCTTCCTCGCCAACACCCGCTTCTTCCGGTCGATCTTCGCCAAGCAGCCGGCCGGCTGGGGCGGCAGGGCGCGCAAGGCGATCTTCGCCATCCGCGAAGCGACGGCGGTGCATGTCCAACGCATCAATGACCTCTACACCGACCCGGCCGGCCGCCGCGCGCGGGAGGCCGCCTCCACCCCCGCCACCGCCGCCGAGTGATCCGGGATCGCCGGCCGCTCTTTACAGGATCACGGAAAGGCCGTTAGATCCCTGGACCTTGCGGACGATGGACAACGGTCCGCGAAGGGGCGGGAGAGGGCAGGAATGGGCGTTCGATCGGCGGGCGGAAAGGTCGTGGAGAAGGCCGGCGCTGCCATGCGGGCCGTCGTTCCGGCTGCCGCGTTGCTGCTCGCTGCGCCGACTGGCGGGCAGGCGCTCGAATCCGGTGCCGAGCCGGTCCGTGCTCCCTACACCGGCCTCGACCTGGTGACCGGCGGCGACTACGCGCCCTATACGGGGGAGGAGCTGCCGGGCGGCGGGCTGGTGACCGATCTGGCCCGCCGGGCCTTCGCGGTGTCCGGCCGCCATTACGATGTCCGGTTCATGCCGTGGAAGCGTGGATACGACGGGGTGGTCGCCGGCCGCTTCCTGGCCACCTTTCCCTATGTCCGCACACCGGAACGGGAGCAGGAGGTGCTGTTCTCCGACCCGGTGATCGAAGTGCGGCAGTTCGTCTACCTGTCGAACCGCACGGCGATGACCTTCGATGGGCGCTTGGCCGACGGGAGATCGGTGCGCGACCCCCGCGGCCTGGAGGGGTTCCACGGCCGGACCGTCTGCCAGCCGGTGGGCTATGCCCTGCCGCCGGAGTTGGAGGCGCTGGTCGGACAGGGGCAGTTGACTCGGCAGACCCCGTCCGACCTGGGGGCCTGCGTGCGCATGGTGGCGACCGGGCGGGCCGATGCCCTCGTCATCGACGAGTACAGCGCCGCCGCCGCCATCGTCCGGTCCGGACTGGCGGACGACATCCGGGTTTCGGAACACCCTTATGCCGTCGTCGCCTTCCATCTGGTGATCGGGCGCGCCACGCCGGGAGCCGAGACGACGCTCGCCGCCTTCAACGACGGGCTCAAGGCGTTGAAGGCGCAGGGCGTCTACCGCGAACTGCTGTCCGGCCACACCGTCCCGCCACTCCCCTGAGCCCCGGCGGCTTGCCGGCGCGGATGGGACCGGCGCGAAGCGGGGCGGGGGCCCAGGCCACGCTTTTCCGCGCCGGAGGCCCGCGTCGCCATGGACAGGACGGTGCTTCGTGCTATAAACGCGCGGTTTCGATCATGGAAAAGGGGCGCGGGCCGTGGCCATCGACGCGTCGATTCTGGTCCTCAATGGGCCGAACCTCAACATGCTGGGCGTGCGGGAGCCGCAAATCTACGGGTCGATGACCCTGGACGATCTGGAGGCCGCCTGCCACGAGCGTGCCGACCAGCTGGGTCTGACCGTGGATTTCCGGCAATCCAACCACGAAGGCGAACTGGTCTCGTGGATTCAGCAGGCCCGCACGGAGAATGACGGCATCGTCATCAACGCCGGCGCCTACACCCACACCTCGGTCGCGATCATGGACAGTCTGATCCTGTCGGAACTGCCGGTGATCGAGGTCCATCTGTCGAACATCTTCAAGCGCGAGCCGGTCCGCCATCACTCCTACATCTCGCCGGTGGCGAGGGGGATGATCTGCGGGTTCGGGCCGCACGGGTATCTTCTGGCGCTGGACGCCATCGCGAACATCATCGACCGCGATTAAGGAAACGGGAACGACTGACATCATGGCGAGCTTCGACATCGACGGCGATCTGGTCCGCAAGCTGGCGGACCTCCTGCGTGAGACGGGCTTGAGCGAGATCGAGTTCGCCGAGGGCGAAAAGCGCATCCGCGTCACCCGCCCGACCGCCGCCCAGACGGTCGCCGTCCAGGCTGCCCCGGTCCTGGCGGCCGCCCCGGTCGCCGCCGTGGCCGCTCCGGCCTCGGCCAAGCCGGCGAGCCATCCGGGCGCGGTGACCTCGCCGATGGTCGGCACCGCCTATCTGGCGGCCGAGCCGGGCGGCACGCCCTTCGTCCGTCCGGGCGACGTGGTCAAGGCCGGCCAGACCATCATGATCATCGAGGCGATGAAGGTCATGAACCCGATCAAGGCCCCGCGCGGCGGCACGGTCGCCGAGGTGCTGGTGTCCGACGCCCAGCCGGTCGAATTCGGCGAAGTTCTCCTCATCATCGAGTAAGCGGGGCATTCCCTTGGCGATGTTCGAAAAGGTCCTGATCGCGAACCGTGGTGAGATCGCTCTGCGCATCCACCGCGCCTGCCGCGAAATGGGGATCCAGACCGTGGCGGTGCATTCCACCGCCGACGCCGACGCCATGCACGTCCGCCTCGCCGACGAGAGCGTGTGCATCGGACCGGCGTCTGCGCGCGAGAGCTACCTCAACATTCCGGCCATCCTGTCGGCGGCGTCGATCACCAATGTCGACGCCATCCATCCCGGCATCGGCTTCCTGTCCGAAAACGCCCAGTTCGCCGAGATGGTGGAGGAGCACGGCTTCACCTTCATCGGCCCGACGCCGGAGCATATCCGGATCATGGGCGACAAGGTCACCGCCAAGAAGACGGTGATGGAGCAGGGGCTGCCGGTGGTTCCCGGCTCCGACGGCCCGGTGACGACGCTGGAAGACGCGGAGAAGATCGCCCACGAGACCGGCTATCCGGTGCTGATCAAGGCGGCGGCGGGCGGCGGCGGCAAGGGCATGAAGGTCGCCCGCAACCCCGACCAGTTGAAGGAAGCCTATCAGCTGGCCCGTGGCGAGGCGCGCGCCGCCTTCGGCAACGACGAGGTCTATCTGGAGAAGTATCTCGGCCATCCGCGGCACATCGAGATCCAGCTCCTGGGCGACACCCACGGCACCTGCGTGCATTTCGGCGAGCGCGACTGCTCCGTCCAGCGCCGGCACCAGAAGGTGATCGAGGAGGCGCCGAGCCCGGCCCTGAACGCCGAGCAGCGCGAGTATATCGGCGCCCTGGCGGCCAAGACCGCGGCGGCCATCGGCTATCGCGGCGTCGGCACGATGGAGTTCCTGTTCGAAGACGGGCAGTTCTATTTCATCGAAATGAACACCCGCCTGCAGGTGGAACACACCATTACCGAGATGATCACCGGCATCGATCTGGTCCGCGAGCAGATCCGCGTCGCCGCCGGCGCGCCGCTGGGCTACGGGCAGTCGGACATCCGCTTCGAAGGCCACGCGATCGAATGCCGCGTGAACGCCGAGAATCCGGAGACCTTCATGCCGTCGCCGGGCAAGATCGACGGCTACCACGCGCCGGGCGGCCTGGGCGTCCGGGTGGATTCGGCGCTGTATGACGGCTACCGCGTGCCGTCGCATTACGACAGCCTGATCGCCAAGCTGGTCGTTCACGGCACCACCCGCAACGAGTGCCTGATGCGCCTGCGCCGCTCCATCGAGGAGTATGTGATCGGCGGCATCCAGACCACGCTGCCGCTGCATGACCGCATCATCGCCCAGCAGGCCTTCATCGACGGCAATTACGACATCCATTGGCTGGAACAGCTGATGGCGAAGTCCTGACCGGCTGTTGGCTTCGACTGTATAGCGATAGGCGCTGCGACAATACGCCGCAGTCGTGAAGCCCCTCCCTCAAGTCGAGAGAGGGGCTTTTTCTTTATAAGATCTCTCTTTTGAAAGAGATTCGCCGCCCTTGGGGTGTGTTTGATACTTTGCATTTTAGGAATTTGGCCGCTTTCTCGCGTTTCTATTCGCAAACTGCGAGGCCGGCTGCATGTCCCGACGATTGCCGGTGCATGCCCGTCGCTGCACGACCCTTGGAGTTCATAGGGGTTTCCCCCAAAGGCCATTCTCGGGCCCGGCTGTTGTGCATGGCACGCCTCTTGCTCTTTTGATCTGGGTCAGTGCGGACCTGCATCCACCCAGGGTAGATGAACAGGCTCCCCGCTCTCCGTACCCAGCAATCGCCCGGTCCGGCGGTGTCGCGCCGTCCTGTTCGTGCCCCCCTGTCTCAAGCCCTTTGTTTGACGAGGCCCCGTCCATGCGCGTGAACGAACCGATCACCGACCGCGAAATCGTGATGGAGGACGGCGTCCTGCTGGTGTCGCGTACCGACACAGGCGGGCGCATCACCTTCGTCAACAAGGCCTTCGTCGACATCAGCGGCTATACTGAGGCCGAGCTGATCGGCGCGCCGCACAACCTGATCCGCCACCCCCACATGCCGAAGGAGGCCTTCGCCGATCTGTGGGCGACGATCAAGGACGGGCGGCCGTGGGAAGGGCTGGTGAAGAACCGCACCAAGTCCGGCGACTTCTACTGGGTGCGCGCCAACGTCACGCCGGTGATCGAGGACGGCAAGGTGACCGGCTTCATCTCCATCCGCACCAAGCCCTCGCGCGAGCAGGTGGCGGCGACGGAGAGGCTCTATGCCGATATCCGCGAGGGCCGGGCGCGCCATCTGATGGTGCGCGACGGGCAGGCGGTGGGCCGTGGCGCCGGTGCGGCGTTCAGGCGCTGGACGGCGAGCGTGACCGGCCGGCTGACCCTGATCTTCGCCTTCATGATCCTGGCGATGCTGGTCGTGGGCGGCGTCACCCTGCGCGGCATGGCCGACAGCAACGCCTCGCTGAAGACGGTGTACGAGGACCGGACGGTGCCGGCGGTGCAGATCGGCGAGATTCTGGACCACATGCGCGACAATGTGCAGACGCTGCAGCGCCTGATCATCGACACCCGCGACGGCACCGACGCCAAGGTGATGGCGGGGCGCGAGGCGCGGATCACCGGCAACATCGCCACCATCGACCGGCTGTGGGCGGACTATCTCACCACCTATCTGACGCCGGAGGAGAAGGCGCTGACGGAGCGTTTCGCCAAGCAGCGCGCCGCCTTCCTGAACGAAGGCCTGAGGCCGGCGGTGGAACTGGCACGCCAGGGCGATTCGCTGCGGCTGGAGGTTCTGGTTCGCGACCGCGTCGAGCCGCTGTTCCAGGAGGCCTTCCAGACCAACAAGAACCTGCTGCAACTGCAGCTGACCGTCGCCAAGGCCGAGTACGAGGGGGCGCTGGAGGATTTCCGGTGGCATCTGGTGTTCGCCTTGGCCGCCGGGATGGGCGTGCTGGCGGCGGCGGTGCTGTGCGGGCTTCTGCTGCTGCGCACGGTGCGCCGGCCCTTGGCCGACTTCTCCGGTGATTTCGACGCCATCGCCCGCAACGATCAGGCCCACATCATCGACCTGCCGGCGGCGACCGAGTTCCATCCCGTCGCCGGCCAGCTGCGCGGGCTGAAGGCCCGGCTCTGCTACGCCGTGCAGGAGCGTGTCGAGCGCGCCCGGCAGGCGGACGAGGAGCGGCGCCGCGCCCTGGAGGCGATGGCGTCGACCGTGGAGCGCGAGGCCGGCCGTGCGGTGGAGGAGGTGGCCCAGCGCACCGGCTCCATGGCCGACGATGCCGAAGGCATGTCCGGCTCTGCCGAGCGGGTCAGCATCAATGCGCAGACGGTGGCGTCGGCGGCGGGCCAAGCGCTGGCCAACGCCCAGACCGTGGCCGCGGCCAGCGAGCAGTTGGCCGCATCGATCCGCGAAATCTCGTCCCAGGTCGCCCATTCCAGCGCGGTGACCCGCCGCGCGGTCGAGAGCGGCCACCACACGCAGGCCACCATCCGCTCCCTGTCGGAGACGGTGGCGAAGGTGGGCGAGGTGGTGAACCTGATCCAGTCGATCGCCGGCCAGACCAACCTGCTGGCGCTGAACGCCACCATCGAGGCGGCGCGGGCGGGGGAGGCCGGAAAGGGCTTCGCCGTCGTGGCGCAGGAGGTGAAGAACCTCGCCAACCAGACCGCGTCCTCGACCGAGGAGATCACCCGTCAGATCACCGCGATCCAGGCCGTGACCGACGAGGCCGTGAAGGCGGTGGAGGAGATCGGCCACACCATCGCCGAGATCGACCACATCTCCGGGTCCATCGCCGCCGCGATGGAGGAGCAGTCGGCCGCCACCCAGGAAATCAGCCGCAACGTGGTGGAGACCTCGACCGCCGCGCAGGAGGTGTCGTTCCGCATCGCTGCGGTGTCCGAGGAAGCCGACCGCACCGGCGAACAGGCCACCCACGTCAAGAACGGTTCCGGCGACGTCGCCCGCTCCATCGAGTCCCTGCGGCAGGTCCTGGTGCGCATCGTCCGCACCTCCACCGGCGACGCCGACCGTCGGCGCAAGCCGCGCTATCAGGTGGAGGAGACGGGAACGCTTCTGATCGGCGGCGACCGTCTGGCGGTGACCGTCCGCAACCTGTCCATCGGCGGCGCCATGATCGATCCGGTGACCGCGACCGACGGCCGTTCGCTCGCCGGCACCATCGGCCATCTGCGCCTCGACCGCTACGGGGCGGAGGCGGCGGTCGTGGTCAAGGCGGTGGAACACAACCGCATCCATCTGGCCTTCGAGACGGATAGCATGTCGCGGGACTTCAGCCGTGCGGTGGAAATCGCCACCAAGGATCGCGCACCCGTCGATGTGGCCGCCTGAACTATTCAGCGACATCCCATCATTCAGCGTTGGTAATGGTTAAGCATCTTCTTCTTCCCGCCCGGTGAAGACTGCAGCCCTGTGACAATTTCGCAAGGGATTGCTTCGAGGTTGAAGGAGTATGCTTGCCGTACTGCCGGTGGATGCGCGTTTTTCCGCAACTCCTTCCGGGTGAATGGAAACGAGGTCCGACCGCAACCATGGTCGAAGCAACCACACTCGAAGCAACCACGCTGCGCCCCCTCCCGGACGCCGGCGCGACGGCCGGCACCGCCGCGCCGAAGCTCCGCACCCGCCTGAAATGGCGTCGCGGCAGGCTGGCCACGGCGGTGCCGCGCCTGCATCTGGCGACCGACGCTGCGGGGGACGGGATCTGGGACTGGGATCTCGCGACCGATGCGGTCTGGTACAGCCCGGGTTGGCAGACGATGCTGGGCTTCTCGCCCGGCGAGGTGACGCCGCATCTCGATTTCTGGTGTTCCCGCGTCCATCCGCAAGACCTGCCGCTGGCCCGGGCGGCGCTGCAGGCGCATCTTTCCGGCGAACGGCCCTTCTACGAGTGCGAGCACCGCGTCCGCGCCAAATCGGGGGACTGGCTGTGGATCCTCGACCGCGGCCGGGTGGTGGCCTGGGATGCGGAAGGCCTGCCGCGCCGCATGATCGGGACCCATGTCGACGTCACCGCCCGCAAGCGGATGGAGGAGGAGCTTGCCGAAAGCCGGCTGCAGTTGGACGCGATCCTCGACAATGCCCCGGTCGGCGTGCTGCTGGTCGACGGCGACCGGGTCATCCGCCGGGTCAACAAGGCGGCGGCCGCCACCTTCCGGTACCGGATGGAGGACATCGTCGGCTGCAGCTCCCGCATCATCTATGGCGATGACCGGGTGTTCGAGGATGTGGGCCGGCGCGCCTATCCGCGGATGCAGTCGGGCAGCCAGTTCGACGAGGAGGTGGCGATGCGCCGGGCCGACGGCACCGACATCCGCTGCCGCCTGATCGGCCGGCCGGTGAAGACGGGCGACCCGGCACGCGGCTTCGTCTGGGTGGTGGAGGACGTCACGGTGCGCTGGCGCGCCGAACAGGCCTTGAACGACCGCGCCGGATTCCAGCGCGTGCTGCTGGACACGGTGCCGGTGCCGATCTTCGTCCAGGACGTCATGGGCCATTACGTGGACGCCAACGACGCTTTCGAGCGCTGGATGGGCATCGACCGGCAGGCCCTGTTCGGCCGCACCGTCTTCGACCTCGCCCCGCCGCACGTCGCCGAGGCCGACGAGGCGGTCGACAAGGCGCTGCTGGCCGACCAGAAGCCGCAGAGCTACGAAACCCAGCTGCGCTGTGCCGACGGAACGTTGCGCGACGTGCTGTTCTCCAAGGCCGTCTATTGCCGCACCGGCGGCAAGCCGGCCGGCATCGTCGGCGCGGTGATGGACATCAGCGAGCGCAAGCATGCCGAGCAGGCCCTGCTGGAGCGCCAGCAGCTGTTCGAGCAGATCTTCGTCGCCAGCTGCGCGGTGAAGCTGCTGATCGACCCGGCCGACGGGAGGATCGTCGATGCCAACCCGGCGGCGGCGGAGTTCTACGGCCATCCGCTCGACCGGCTGCGCAGCATGCACATCCAGGACATCAATGTGGCGCCGCGGGCGGAGGTGGAGCAGGAACTGCGTCAGGCCCACACCGCCGAACGCAAGCATTTCCAGTTCCGCCATCGGCTGGCCTCCGGCGACGTCCGCGACGTCGAGGTCTATATCAGCAACATCATCGTCCATGGCCGCACGCTTCTGATGTCGCTGATCCACGACATCACCGAACGCTGCATCGCGGAGGAGGCCCTGCGCGGCAAGACCCGCGAGCTGGAGCGCTCCAACGCCGAACTGGAGGCCTTCGCCTATGTCGCCTCCCACGACCTGCGCCAGCCGCTTCGCGTCATCACCAGCTACCTGACCCTGCTGGAGCGGGGCTTGGGCAGGTCGCTGGACGAGGAGGGCCGGGAATGCATCGACTTCGCCCGCGATGGCGCCCAACGCATGGACCGGCTGATCGTCGACCTGCTGGAGTACTCGCGGGTCGGGCGCAAGGCCAAGCCATTCAGGCCGGTGCCGCTGGACGAGCCGTTGCGGCTGGCGCTGCTGAACCTGGAGGTCGCGGTCCAGGACGCGGGAGCCACGGTCACGGTGGGCGGGCAGGACGGCGCCTCGCTTCCGGTGGTGGCCGGTGACGACAACGAGTTGATGCGGCTGTTCCAGAACCTGATCGGAAATGCGGTGAAGTACCGCGAGCCCGGCCGCCCGCCGGTGGTGCGCGTTACCGTGGCTTTGGACCGGGCTTCGGGCCGGCAGGGCGGCGCGCCGGTGCTGCGCATCGACATTCGCGACAACGGCATCGGCATCGCCGCGGAGGACCGCGACCGCGTCTTCGGCATCTTCCAGCGGCTGCACCGCCGCGACGAGTATGAGGGCACCGGCGTCGGGCTGGCCGTCTGCAAGAAAGTGGTCGAGCATCACGGCGGCCGCCTGTGGGTGGAAGGCCCGCCGGACGACGACCTGCGCGATGCGGACGGGCGCCCCTGCGGCAGCCTGTTCCGCATGGTCCTGCCGGCCCTGACGTCTCCGGCGGACCCGGCGGATGCGAATGGGGAGGCACGGGACCGGCGATGACGGCGGAGCCCCTGACCGCGCCGCGCCCGCCGGTGCCGGCCGTCCTGCGCCGCCTGATCGCGGGCGGCCAGCGGATTTGGAAAGCCGCCGCCGTCCAGGCCGCGGTGACGCTGGTGCTTGCGCTGGCCTACCTGTGGATGGGCGACGTCTATATCCGTGTCCTGGTGGCCGAACACCGGGCGAATGCGGCGCTCACCGCCTCGTCGATGGCCAGCACCCTGTCCAGCGCGCTGAACGAGCGTCTGGCGCTGGTCCGCGGCCTGACCGCCTTCGTCGAGGTGGCGGCCGCGGCCGGCAGCCTCACCGATCAGTTTCCGCGCTATGCGGAGGGGCTGCGGCGCTCGGTGGTGGGGGTGCGCAACATCTCCGCCGCCCCCGACTTCGTCGTCCGCATCGTCTATCCGGTCGAGGGCAACGAGAAGGTGCTGGGCAACGATCTGCTGAAGGATGCGCGGCCCGGCTTCGCCGAAACGGTGCAGCGCGCCATCATCAGCCGCGACGTGACCATCCACGGCCCCGTCACCCTGCTCCAGGGCGGGCAGGGGCTGATCGCCCGACAGATCGTCTACGGGCCGGGCAAGCCCTGGGGGGCGGTCGGTCTGGTGTTCGATGTCGGCGCCATCCTGGGCGAGGTGCGCTTCGACCGGGTGCCGCCGCATCTGGGCTTCGCCGTCGTGACCGACAGCGGCCAGCAGGTGGCGGGCGATGTGCTGGCGCTGAAGGGCGACCCGCTGCTGGAGCGGATCAATCTGCCGGACGGCCATTGGGAATTGGCGATGGCCCCCCGCACCAGCTGGGAGGGGCTCGCCTATGCCGACGCGACCTTCCGCGGATTCCAGGCCGCCTTCCTGCTGCTGGCCCTGCTGATCGAGGCGCTGACCTTCATGGCGGTCAGCCGCCGCTACACGCTGGAACGGCAGGTCGACCTGCGCACCGCCGAACTGGGCCGCGCCAAGAACGAGCTGGAGCAGTTCGCATACGCCACCGCCCACGACCTGCAGGAGCCGCTGCGCGCCATCGCCAGCTATGCCCAGCTTCTGGAGAAGCAGCAGAGGGGCAAGCTGGACGAGGAAAGCGCGGGCTTCATCCGCGAGATCGTCGACGGAGCCGGGCGGCTGAAGATGCTGCTGCGCGACGTGCAGCTGTTCCTGGCGGAGGACCGGGTGCCGCTCGGCTGCGGCACGGTCGAGGCCGGGGACGCGCTGCAGGCGGCGCTGACCGCGCTGAAGCGGCGCATCGCCGATGCCGGCGCCACCGTCACCGTGGGCGAACTGCCGGCGGTGCAGGCGGACGAGCGGCGCCTGCGCGAGATCTTCATCGTGCTGGTCGCCAATGCGGTCGAATACCGCCACCCTTACCGTGCGGCGGAGGTGCATGTCTCCGGCCGGCGGATCGACGGCTATGACGTGATCGACGTGCGCGACAACGGCATCGGCATCGAGCCGCGCTACCGCGACCAGATCTTCGAGGTGTTCCGCCGCCTGCATTCGCGCGACGAGCATCCCGGCACCGGCATGGGCCTCGCCATCGCCCGCAAGATGGTGGAGCGGCTGGGCGGCAGGATCACCGTCGTCTCCAGCCCCGGCGTCGGCAGCACTTTTTCCATCCATCTGCCCCATCCCGCCTTCCGAGGATTCCCCTGATGCAGGACCTGACGACTCCCTTCGAGATCCTGCTGGTCGAGGACGACCCGGCCGACGCCGGCCTCGCCAAGCGTGCGCTGCGCGACGGCCGCATCCTGTGCAACGTGGGCCATGTCCGCGACGGCGTGGAGGCGATGGAGTATCTGCGCCGCCAAGGCCCGTTCGCCGGCGCCACCCGGCCCGATCTGATCCTGCTCGACCTGAACATGCCGCGCATGGACGGCCGCGAGGTCCTGCAGGAACTGAAGGCGGACGAGGAGTTGAAGACCATTCCGGTGGTGATCCTCACCACCTCCGACGTCGACCGCGACGTGAACGCCAGCTATCTGCTGGGTGCCAACAGCTTCATCACCAAACCGATGGACATGGACGCCTTCTTCGACGCGGTGAAGAGCATCGAGGAATACTGGTTCCGCGTCGTCCGGCTGCCACGGTGAAGGAGGCCAGACATGTCCATCGCCTTACCGGCCAAGCCCGCCCTTTCGCACAGCCCCGAGCAGGAGGAGGGACGCACCGCCATCCTGCTGGTCGAGGATGACGACGCCGACGCGCGTCTGGTCATCCGGTCCCTGACGCCCTATGCGCGCCGCTCCACCGTGGCACGCGCCACCTCGCTGAAGGAGGCGCGGGCCTGGCTGCACCGCAACGCCTGCGACGTCGTGCTGCTCGACCTGTCGCTCCCCGACAGCTTCGGGCTGGAGACGGTGACCCGCCTGCATGCCGATGCGCCGTCGCTGCCGCTGGTGGTGCTGACCGGCTATGACGACGAGGATTTCGCGCTGGATATCCTGGCTCACGGCGCCCAGGACTATCTGGTGAAAGGCCAGACCGACGGGCCGCTGATGTGGCGCGCCGTCCAGCACGCCATGGCGCGCAAGCGGCTGGAGGAGGAGCTGCGCCTGTCGGAGGAGCGGCTGCAGGGCATCATCGGGCTGGCGCAGGACGCCATCCTGACCACCGACGAGAACCTGAACATCACCCTGTTCAACCGGGCGGCGGAAAGCCTGTTCGGCTACGATGCCGACGACATCCTGGGCCGACCGCTGTCTCTGCTGATCCCCGAGCGCTTCCGCCCCGACCACGAGGCGCACATCGCCGGCTTCGCCGCGTCGGAGATGCAGGCGCAGGTGATGACCAACCGGCGCGAGGTGCAGGGGCTGACCGCCGACGGGCGGGAGTTCCCGGCCGAGGTGTCGATCGCCAAGCTGCACCATGCCCGCGGCCTGCTGTTCACCGCCGTCATCCGCGACGTGTCGGAGCGCAAGCGGGTGGAGAGCGAGCTTCGCCGCATGGCGACCACCGATCCGCTGACCGGGCTGAACAACCGCCGCCGCTTCATGGAAATGGCGGAGGTCGAGATGGCGCGGCTGCGCCGCTATGGCCGGCCGGTGTCGGTGCTGATGCTGGACATCGACCGCTTCAAGGCGATCAACGACACCCACGGCCATGCCGTGGGAGACCGGGCGCTGATCCGGCTGGCGGAGGTCTGCAGCAGCGAGTTGCGCGACACCGACCATGTCGGCCGGCTGGGAGGGGAGGAGTTCGCGATCATCCTGCCCGAAACCCCGCTGGAGTCGGCGACCGAGGTGGCGGAACGGCTGCGCCAGCGTCTGGCGATTGCGGACGTGGCGCTGCAGCCCGGCGGCCAATCCGGTGGCCAGTCTGGCGGCGGCACCCTGCGCATGACGGTCAGCATCGGCGTCGCCATGTGCGGCGACGAGGACGCCAGCATCGAGCGCGCACTGGGCCGCGCCGACCGCGCGCTGTACGAGGCGAAGTCGCTGGGCCGCAACCGCGTCGTCGTCAGCGACGGCTATCCCGGCCCGGCCTTCGCCACCGCATCCATCCCCACCTCCATCGCGAGCTGACGGCATGTCCGAGGAAAGATGGCCGAAGGAATGATGACCGACACCTCCGGCCGGGACAGGGTTCTGCTGGTCTCCGGCGATGCGTTGCGCGCAAGGCAGCTCGCCATCGCGCTGGGCGGCATTCCCCCGCGGGTGGATACGGTCGATGCGGCGCTGGACCGTTTGCGCCGCGGTGCAGCGGCAGGCGACGGCGTGGTCGTGATCGACGCCGCCGGCAGTGCCGCCGATGTCGCCCCTGGTCATGCCGCGGTCGAGGCGCTGGTCCGGCTTGACCCGGTCCCCGCCGTGCTGGTCCTGTTGCCGGATGGGCAGGAGGAGGCCGCGGCATCCTACATCGCGGCCGGCGCGCAGGATGCGCTGCCGGCCGGGGATGCCGCAGCCCTGCGCCGCGCCGTCGCCGCCGCCCCTCGGCGCCAGGCACGGGAAAACCGCCTGCGTGCGGCTCTCGCCGGGGCGGAGAGGGCAGGGGGCGAGGCGGGGGCGCTGTTCGACGCCGCCGCCGCCGCGGTGGAGGCGGCGCTCGATCCCATGCTGGCGCTGACCGCCGCGGCGCTGGAATCGCCTCTGCTGCCGAGCCAGCTGGACCGGCTGACCGGCGTCCGGACGGCGGCCAACACGCTGCGCGCGACGCTGCCGGCCCTGCGTGCGGCGAAGCCGGACTCCCGGGTGGTGGAGACGCTGACCCTTGGCGACTTGGCGGCCGGCGCGAAGGCGGTCGCGGTGGAGGGGGACGCCGACCAACGGTTCATCGGCGATGCGGGCGGGTTGCGCTCCCTGCTGGTCCTCCTGACGGCGGAGACGGGGGCGGAGCTGTCGCTGTCTCTTCAGCCGGCGGGGGAGGCGGCCGAGCTGATCCTCCGCCGCCGGGGCGTGCCGCGGCTGCGCCCGCTGGCGCTGGCGGTGGCCGGACCGCAAGTCCGGCGGCTGGGGGGGCGCCTGCTTGCGGACGGCGCGGCCGGCGCGGGTGCGGATGGCGACGCCGGGGAATGGCTGACCGCCCGAATCCCTGTGCAGCTGCCGAACCGTCCCGTTGCCCCGCCGGCCACGCTTTCGGTCCTGCTGGTGGAGGACAACCCGATCGGCCGGCTGGTCGCCGCCGGTTTCTTCAAGGCGCTGGGCCATGCGGTGACGACGGCGGAGGACGGGGCCCAGGGCGTGGCCGCGGCGACCGAACGGCGGTTCGACCTGATCGTGATGGACGTGCAGATGCCGGTGATGGACGGCCATGAGGCATCGCGCGCCATCCGCGCGCTGCCGGGCGAGGCGGGCCGCGTGCCGATCGTGGCTCTGACCGCCGGCACCGATGCCGAGGACGACGCCCACTGCCGCGCCGCCGGCATGGACGACTGCCTGCACAAGCCGCTGACCATGGACCGGTTGGGCGCCGTGCTGGAGCGCCTGTTCCCCGGCCGCATTCCGCCGGGTGGCTGATGCCGGTCCGATACAAATTGTCGAAAAATTTACAGACCTAAAACCATATTCCACCTGACGGTAACCGGCCTTCGGTTGCCCGCCGACGGCTCGGACGGTATCAGTGGAAAGCGGCGAATTGGCTGGAGGATCGGGGATGGATATGCAGACGATCGACTATTCCCGGCATCGCATCCTGGTCGTCGAGGACCAGCCCTTCGTTCGCCGCACCATCGTCCAGATCCTGGGCCAGATCGGCTTCCGTGACGTCGCCGAGGCCGACAATGGCGAGTCCGCGATGTACGAGTGCATCCGCGTCAACCCCGACCTGATCGTCTGCGACATCGACATGAAGCCGGTCTCCGGCCTGCAATTCCTGGCCCATCTGCGCGCCAGCACCGAGGCCGCCAATCCGCGGGCCCCGGTGGTCTTCCTGACCAACCATACCGAATCCGAGATCGTGAAACAGGCGATGGCGCTGGGTGTCAACGGCTTCGTGGTCAAACCCCCGTCCTTCGCCGCGCTGAAGGAGCGGGTGGACAGGCTGTTGGGGGGACGGTGAGGCTCCGGCCCGCCACTCTGACGCTTGCGCTTATCCTGACGGCCTGCTCCGGCGAGCCATCGGAGGGTGACATGCGCAAGCTGGTCGAGACGCACACCCGCCGCACGCTGGAGCGGCAGGGGAATGCCGGCTTCCGCGCCTTCGACAATTTCCGCAAGCAGGGCTGCGTCGAGGCGAAGCTGAAGAACGGGCAGGACGGCAGCGGGCAGTACGACTGCTACTACTCCGCCACCTTCGTGCCGCAGCCGGGGCAGCAGCCGCTGACCGTCAACGGCAAGGGGCGCTTCCGCCGCACCGACAAGGGAATGGCCTTCGAGGATCTGGGCGCCCAGCCGCGCTGAAGCCCTTCAGCCACTGCGGGCAAGGCGCGACAGGGTCGCCAGCGGATCGCCGGTCTCCTCGCCGAAACAGACATCCACATCGTCGCACACCTCGCAATTGGGCGATTTGCACAGCATCAGCCCCTCGCGCTCGCAAAGCTGCCGGTACAAGAACTTCTTCCACTTCATGTCGCCGGCATTCAGCGCCACCAACGCCGGGAAATGGCGGCGGAACATCGTGTTCAGTTCGCCCCGGTCGTGGAACCCCATATCCTGCCACAGATGGTTCGGCTCCAACGACCGGCGGGCCAGGATGGCGGACAGCCAGCGCTCCTCATCCGTGCCGCGCGCGCCATGGTCGGCCAGGAATGCACGCAGGTCGGCCTCCTCGATGGCATCCTCGCCGGCTTCCCCCCCGTCGGGGAGGGATGCGACGGCAGCGGCGAATTGCGGGGCGTGGCGGGCCGCCATCTCCGCAAGGTCGGCCTTGGCCAGGGCGAGCGCCCGGGGCATCGTCCGCGCCCCGTCCGCGGCGGCAAGCGCCAGGATGCGGCCGAAGATCATGCGGTCGGCGGCGGGATCGTCCGGGTCCGTGCAATCCGGAGCGCAGGCAGGCGAATGGGCTGAGAGCTTGGACATGTCCATCTCCACCGGCTGGAAGCACCCGCGACGCCCGCTATCCTGACCCAGGATGCTGCATGTGCGAAAGACGCTCTCCCGGCCGCTGGCCTGCGGCATTGTGCCGCATCATTCAGAACGGGCGTCGATCTCCGCGGCGAAGCGCTCGAAGAAGGCGGCCAGCACCCGGTCGGTCTTGGCCTGCACCAGTTTCACCGCCAGCCGGCCGACGGCCCCGCCCAGCGCCACCGTCAGGCGGTAGGTCAGCAGGGTGCGTCCCTCCTCCTCCTCCAGGACCACCAGAGCCTCGCCCTTCACCGCGCCGGCCAGCCCGCCGTTGCCCTGGGCGAGCAGCCGGTAGCGGTGGAGGCCATCCTCCGGCTCCAGTTTCAGCCGGCCGGAGAAGCGTGCCTTCATCGGCCCCAGCGTGGTCCGCACCCGCGCGGCATAGTCGGTGGGGGAGAGCCGCTCCATCTCTTCCAGCACGGGGATGCAGCGCATCAGCACCGCCGGGTCGCAGAGCGCCGCGAACACGCGGTCGCGCGGGCCGGGGACGCTGTGGGTGCCGGTGATGTCCATGCGCCATCTTCCTCTTTCGCATTCCCGCAGGGTCGCAACCCCGGCCCAACGGCCGGGCAGACACATCTGGTATTGATTGCGGCCGGAACCAAGCCGCTGAACGCCAACACGAGGATGGATCCCATGCGACAAGCCGCCACGACGCTGACGATCGCCACCCGCGGCACCGGACTGGTCGAGGTGACGGCCCCGGTGCGGCACTGGGTGGCGGAGCAGGGGATGGCCACCGGCCTGCTGACGGTCTTCTGCCGCCACACCTCTGCCTCGCTGACCATCCAGGAGAATGCCGATCCCGACGTGCAGGCCGACCTGCTGCGATTCTTCCGCCGGCTGGTGGCGGAGGATCCGTCGCTCTACGACCACACCACCGAGGGACCGGACGACATGCCCGCGCATATCCGCTCCGCGCTGACCGGCGTCAGCCTGTCGATCCCGGTGATGGAAGGGGAGCCGGTGCTGGGCACCTGGCAGGGCATCTACCTGTTCGAACACCGTGCCCGGCCGCACCGGCGGGAGATCGCGTTGCATCTGTTGGGAGAATAGGCTGCAGTCCGTCTGAAATATCTTTCATCCCTTCGCAAGGCGCCGGTCAACGGCGGCACTCTAGATTGCGGACAACACCGGACAGCCGGAACCGCATCACTGGAGCGTTGTCGCCATGACCACCATTCCCTCCACCACGCCGAACCGTCCGAACCGCCTGCGCCGCACCGTCGCCGCCCTTCTGCTGGGCTCCACGGTGCTGACGGGGCCGGCGCTGGCCGGATGGGCGGCATCGCACGCGCAGCAGACGGCCACGCCGCCGGCCGTGACGATGGTGCAGGACACGCCGTCCACCTTCGCCGATCTCGCCGCCAAGGTCAGCCCCGCCGTCGTCAACATCGCCGCGACGCAGGAGGCCAAGGCCGACCCGCGGGCGCAGCGCGGTCCCGGAATTCCCGGCTTCCCGCCCGGCTCGCCCTTTGAGGAGTTCTTCCGCCAGTTCCAGGACCAGATGGGCCGGAACGGCGGTCCGGACGGCGATCAGGATGGGCAGGGCCCGGGGCCGCGGGGCAAGAGCGGGGCGCTCGGTTCCGGCTTCATCATCGATCCGGCCGGCTTCGTCGTGACCAACAACCACGTGATCGACGGCGCCAGCGAGATCACCGTCACCCTGCAGGACGGCACCGCCATGCCGGCCAAGGTGATCGGCCGCGACGCCAAGACCGACATCGCCCTGCTGAAGGTGGAGCCGAAGAAGCCGCTGCCGTCGGTCGACTGGGCCGACAGCGACAAGACCCGCGTCGGCGACTGGGTGATGGCCGTCGGCAATCCGTTCGGTCTGGGCGGCACCGTCACCAAGGGCATCGTGTCTGCCCGCGGGCGCGACATCCACAGCGGTCCGTATGACGACTATTTCCAGCTCGACGCCGCCATCAACCGCGGCAATTCGGGCGGCCCGACCTTCGACCTCGCCGGCCGGGTGATCGGCATCAACACCGCCATCTACTCCCCCAACGGCGGTTCGGTCGGCATCGGCTTCGCCATTCCGTCCAACCTCGCCAAGGACGTGGTGGCCCAACTGAAGGAGTCCGGCAAGGTCGAGCGCGGCTGGCTCGGCGTGAGGATCCAGGAGGTGACGCCGGACATCGCCGACAGCGTCGGCCTGCCCGCCGCCAAGGGTGCCCTGGTGGCCGACGTCACCGCCGACAGCCCGGCCCAGCGTGCCGGCCTGCGCCAGGGCGACGTGGTGCTGAGCTATTCCGGCAAGCCGGTCAACAGCCTGCGCGACCTGACCCGCAACGTCGCCGACACAAAGCCCGGCGACACGGTCGAACTGAAGGTCCTGCGCGGCGGCCGTGAAACGGCGGTGCAGGTCCGCATCGACCGGCTGAGCGAGCAGCCGCAGGTCGCGTCGGCCGAGACCGACGGCGGCAACGGCCCCGGCGCACAGGCCGAGGTCGCGCCGGTGAAGGGGCTGAAGCTCGCCCCGCTGGACTCGGCGGCGCGTAAGCGTCTGGGCATCGCCGATGATGTCCAGGGCGTGGTGGTGGTCGGCCTGTCGGGCAGCGTCGACGTGCCGATCCGTCCCGGCGACGTGATCGAGCGGATCGGCGATGCCGAGGTGAAGAGCCCGGCCGACGTCGCCCGCCATGTGACCGAAGCCGAGAAGGCCGGCCAGAAGGCGCTGCTGATGCTGATCAACCGTCAGGGCAACGAATCCTTCGTCGCGCTGAAGCTGAAGGCTTGAGGCGGTCCGCCGCCTGAGTGACGGAAGTCCGGCCGGGCGCGGCACGCTCGCGCTTGGCCGGGCTGTTTTGGGAGGCTACACTCGTGCTCATGAAGATTCTCGTCATTGAAGATGATCGCCAGGCCGCCAGCTACCTCGCCAAGGGGTTGAAGGAGGCGGGCCATGTGGTGGACGTCGCCAACGACGGGAAGGAAGGCCTGTTCCTGGCCGGTGCCGAGCATTACGACGTGATGATCGTCGACCGCATGCTGCCCGGCCGCGACGGGCTTTCGCTGGTCCAGGTGCTGCGGGCGGCCGGCAACGACACGCCGGTCCTGTTCCTGTCGGCGCTGGGCAGCGTCGACGACCGGGTGAAGGGGCTGAAGGCCGGCGGCGACGATTACCTGACCAAGCCCTTCGCCTTCTCCGAGCTTCTCGCCCGCATCGAGGTTCTGGTGCGCCGGCGCGGCGCGGCGCAGCCGCAGACCCGGCTGGTGGTGGGCGACCTGGAGTTGGACCTGCTGTCGCGCAGCGTGAAGCGCGCCGGCAAGGCCATCGACCTGCTGCCGCGCGAGTTCTCGCTGCTGGAGTACCTGATGCGCAACGCCGGCAGCGTGGTGACCCGCACCATGATGCTGGAGAATGTCTGGGACTATCACTTCGATCCGCAGACCAACGTCATCGACGTGCACATCGCCCGTCTGCGCCAGAAGATCGACAAGGATTTCCCCACCCCCCTGATCCACACCGTTCGCGGCGCCGGATACAGCCTGCGCGCGGCGGAGGGATAACGGGGCTTTATGGAGTTTGGCTTTTGATGGCGGTGATTCCCCTCTCCCCCCCGGGGAGAGGGCAGGGTGAGGGGGAACCGTTTGCCGGACGCTCCTCGCAACGCATCCCCCTCACCCAACCCTCTCCCCGGGGGGGAGAGGGTCTTTTGGCGGCGGGAGAGTACCTTTGTTGAAAGCCGAAGGCGCGGCCGGCGGCCTGCACGGCTTCCTTGCCGCGGGCCTGCGGCTGGTGCGGACCACGGCGTTCCGGCTGGCGCTGCTCTATCTGGCGATGTTCGTGCTGTCGGTCGGTCTGATCCTGGGCGTGGTCTATCGCACCACCGCCGGCTTCCTGGAGCAGGAGATCGGCGAGACCATTGCGCTGGAGGTCGCCGGGCTGCAGGACCATTACCGCATCCACGGCCTGCCCGGCCTGGTGGACGTGGTGCGGGCGCGCAGCGCGGTTCCCAACAACAACTCCATCTATCTGCTGACCACCGCCGCCGGGGTGATCCTGGCCGGCAACCTGTCGGGCTGGCCGGCGGCGGTGCCCAATGCCAGCGGCTGGACCCATTTCAAGGTCGCCGACTATGGCGGGGTCACCGACCGGCCTTCGACCGCGCAGGCCGTGACCTTCACCCTGCCGGGGCAGTTCCGCCTGCTGGTCGGCCGCGACATGAGCGAGATCGACCAGCTGCGCACCCGCATGTTCCGCTCGCTCGGCTGGATCCTGGGTTCCACCGCCCTGCTGGGGCTGGGGGGCGGGCTGCTGATGAGCCGCGGCGCCATGCGGCGGATCGAGGCGATCAACCGCACCACCCGCCAGATCATGAGCGGCGACCTGAGCGACCGGGTGCCGCGCTTCGGCGGCGGCGACGAGATGGACCGGCTGGCCGGCAACCTCAACGCCATGCTGGACCGCATCGAGCGGCTGATGACCGGCATGCGGCAGGTGACCGACAGTGTCGCCCACGACCTGCGCACACCGCTGACCCGCCTGCGCTCCCGCATCGAGCTTGCTCTGCTGCACGAGACCGAGGACCCGGAGGTCTACCGGACCGTCCTGCAGGACACGATCGCCGAAGCCGACCGGCTGCTCGCCACCTTCAGCGCCCTGCTGTCGATCGCGGAGGCCGAATCGGGCGCCAAGCGGCAGGATTTCATGCCGGTCGACCTGGCCGAGGTTGTCGAGATGGCCGCCGACCTCTACGAGCCGGTGGCGGACGAGCGCGGCCAGCGGCTGAGCGTGGAGGTGCGGGGCAAGCCGACCGTGCGCGGCAACGGCCAGCTTCTGGCCCAGGCGGTGTCGAACCTTCTGGACAACGCCATCAAATACACGCCGGAAGGCGGCACCATCTCGCTGGTGCTGGAAGGAGCGGCGCCCGGCCGCGCCGCCTGCATCTCGGTGGCCGACAGCGGTCCCGGCATCCCGGCGGAGATGCGCGACAAGGTGCTGCAACGCTTCGTCCGGCTGGATACCGCCCGCGCGTCGCCCGGCAACGGGCTGGGGCTGAGCCTTGTCGATGCGGTGGCGACGCTGCACGGCGCACGTCTGGAGCTGGACGACAACGCGCCGGGCTTGCGGGTCAGCCTGGTGTTCCCGCCGGAGGCACGGCGCTAGGGGCCCCCTTGGACCTGCAAGGACGCTTTCATCGCCAAAAAAAAGCCCGCCATGCGGCGGGCTTTCAAAGTGACATCAGCGAGAATGACTCCTTGGCGTCCCTTCTGATATGGGGCGGTGCCGGCCGGCTTCCAGACTCATCTTTGGACTACCGCCGACGGCCTAGCCTGCTGACTTTCCGCAACGTTGGATGGGCTTGAGCGTTCTCCCCCAGGGCCGTCCGTCCGGCGGCCGCGCAAGTGCGGGAGTTCCGAGAGATGGCGATACCCAGCCGCCCAACCGCCCACCAGACCGCTTCCCCGGGCGCCGTCCCGCCCGGCCGGTCCGGCAGCGGGACGACGCAGGACGAGCCGCCGGCGCGGGCCAAGCGCGGCGAACTGGCCGTCTTCACCTGGAAGGTGCTGATCGTCGCCGGGGTGGCCGCGCTGACGCTGTTCCTGTGGAAGGTGTCGGGCACGCTGCTGCTGATCTTCACCGGCGTGCTGTTCGCCATCCTGCTGCAGCGGCTGACCGGCTATGTGCGGCAGGCGACGGGGCTGGGCCATGGCTGGGCGCTGGCCATCGTGCTGGTGGCGCTGGTGCTGGTGGTCGGCGGCGGCGGCTGGCTGATGGGTACCTCGATGGCGGCGCAGCTCGGCCAGCTGCAGGAGCAGGTGACCAAGGCCATGGCCATGCTGCCCGACGAGTGGCGCCAGCGCATCATGGACGAGAGCAAGGACTGGCCCTGGATGAACCAGCTGAGCAGCTTCGCCTCCAGCCTCGTCTATGTGATCGGCGACGCTGTGGTGGTGATGTTCGCCGCGCTCTATCTGGCGGCCTCGCCCGGCGTCTACCGGCGCGGCGTGGTGCTGCTGGTGCCGCCGCAGGGGCAGGAGCGGGCCTGGGAGGTGATGAACGTGGCCGGCGACAGCCTGTGGAAATGGCTGATCGGACAGATGGTGGCGATGGCCGCGGTAGGTACGCTGACCGCGGTCGGGCTCTGGCTGCTGGGGATTCCGTCGGCGCTGGCCCTGGGCATGGTGGCCGGGCTGCTGGAGTTCATTCCGCTGGTCGGCCCCTTCCTTGCGGCGATCCCGGCGCTGCTGATCGCGTTTGCCCAATCGCCGCAGGACGCGTTGTGGGTCGCCGGGCTCTATCTGGTCATCCAGCAGGTGGAGGGGAACCTCGTCACCCCGCTGCTGCAGAAGCGGGTGGTCGATCTGCCGCCGGTGATCACCATAGGCGCCATCGCCGCCGGCGGCGTGCTGTTCGGCCTCATCGGCATGTTCCTGGCGACGCCGATCGCCGTGGTCGTGCTGGTGCTGGTCAACCTGCTCTACATCGAGGACAAGCTGGGCCAGCCCCGGCATTTCCCCAACAACGAGTCCTGACGCTTCAGCCTTCGGCAGCCGGGGCGGCGGCGGACTGGTCCGTGCGGGAGGAGCGCAGCGGCAGTTCCTTCAGGAACAGGGTCATGGCGAAGGAAACGACCGCCAGGGCCGCCGCCAGCAGGAAAAGGGTGGCGAATCCGTGCTCCAGCGTCGCCACCACCCCGCTGCGGACGGCCGGGGGCAGGTCGGCCAGCGCTGCGGCGCCATGGTCCAGCACCGCGCGGCCGGACAGGCCGGCCCCTTCCAACCGTTCGGACACGACGGCGTTGAACACGGCGCCGAACACCGCCACGCCGACCGAACCGCCGAGCGAGCGGAAGAAACCGACCGAGGCGGTGGCCGCCCCCAGGTCGCGCTGCTCCACCGCATTCTGCACGGCGACCGTCATCACCGGCATCACCAGCCCCAGCCCCATGCCGAGCGGCACCAGGATCAGCGTCGACCACAGACCGCTGGCGGCCAGTTCCGGCAGGGTGCCGAGCAGCGCGTACATCACTCCCGACAACGCCAAGCCGACCAGCGGAAAGGCCTTGTAGCGCCCGGTCCTCGCGATCAGCCGGCCCCCGCCGACCGACCCGAAGGTCATGCCCAGCACCAGCGGCAGAAGCAGCAGGCCGGACACGGTGGCGCTGGCGCCCTGCACCAGCTGCAGGTGCAGCGGCAGATAGACGATGCCGGCGAACAGCACCATCGCCGAAACCGCGACCACCGGCGTCGCCACCGCGACCACCGGGCGGCGGAACAGGTGCAGCGGCAGGATCGGCTCCTCGATACGGCGCTCGTGCCACAGGAAGACGGCCAGCATGGCGAGACCCGCCGCCAGCAGGCCGAGCGCCGCCGGGCTGCCCCAGCCCATCGACTCGCCGCGGGTGGCGTAGACAAGCAGGCAGGTGACCGCCCCGGTCAGCAGCGCCGCGCCGGCCACGTCGATGCGCGGCTTGGCCCGGCCAGCGGGCAGGCGCGACAGGGTGCTGCGGGTCATGGCGAAGGCCGCCACCCCCAGCGGCAGGTTGATCAGGAAAATCCAGTGCCAGCCGATCGTCTCGGTGAAGATGCCGCCCAAGAGCGGCCCGGCGACGCTGGCCAGCGCGAAGACGCCGCCGATCATGCCCTGGTAGCGTCCGCGCTCGCGCGGGGCGACCACGTCGCCGATGATGGTGAAGGCCAGCGACATCAGCCCGCCGCCGCCCAACCCCTGCAGGCCGCGGAACAGGATCAGCTGGGTCATGCTCTGCGCCGCCGCGCACAGGACGGATCCCGCCAGGAACAGCAGGATCGCCGTCTGCAGCACGCGCTTGCGGCCGTAGAGGTCCGACAGCTTGCCGTAGATCGGCGTCGTGGTGGTGGAGGTCAGCAGATAGGCGGTGACCACCCAGGGCAGCATCTCCAGCCCGCCGAACTGGCTCGCCATCGTCGGCAACGCCGTGGCGACGATGGTCTGGTCCATCGCCGCCATCAGCATCGCCAGCGCGACCCCGCTGAACACGCGCAGGATCTCCTGGTGGGTGAAGACCGGCGGGACATCGTCGGGGGAGGCTGCAGCAGGCGTTGCGGAGCGGGCGGCGGTCTCGGTCATGGTCGGGCGTCTCGGCCGTTGAGGTCGTTGCACGGGGCACCGGAGGCGGTCCCACCATAGACTTGGAAGCGTTCCATGCAAGTCCGATGGCGCAAGTCTGTTGGCGCAAGTCCGATGGCGCAGGTCCGTTGGCGGTTCTACCGCATTCTCCAACGAACGCCTTGCCGCGCCGCGAAAGCGCCTCTATAAAGCGGCCCATCGGCGCCCCGGTTCAACCGGTGGCGCCTGCATGCTTTTTAATCGGCGAAAAGCCCAACCTGCAGGAGTCACCACCATGGCCGTCGAACGGACCCTCTCGATCATCAAGCCCGATGCCACCCGCCGCAACCTGACCGGCAAGATCAACGCCAAGTTCGAGGACGGTGGCCTGCGCATCGTCGCCCAGAAGCGCGTCCAGCTGTCGAAGGCCCAGGCCGAGCAGTTCTACGGCGTGCATCGCGAGCGTCCGTTCTTCAACGACCTGGTGTCCTTCATGATCTCCGGCCCGGTGGTCCTGCAGGTCCTGGAAGGCGAGAACGCCATCGCCCGCAACCGCGAGATCATGGGCGCCACCAACCCGGCCAACGCCGCCGAGGGCACCATCCGCAAGGAGTTCGCCGAATCGATCGAGGCCAACTCGGTCCACGGTTCGGACGCCCCGGAGACGGCCGCCCAGGAGATCGCCTTCTTCTTCGCCGGCATCGAGCTGGTGGGCTGATCCCGCAGGGTCGGGCATCGAGCCCGGCCGGCTGAGAAAAGGGCCGCTTCCGCAAGGAGGCGGCCTTTTTTGCGTTTTGCATCAGGCTCTGGCAGTATCGGGGGCCATAGACCTTTTGCCCCGCGAGCGCCGGGGCCGAATCCGACAGGAGTGCCCGCGATGGAATCCCAATCCGCAAAGCCGATCATCGCGGCGCTGCTGCAACCGCTGCCGATTCTGACCCAGCCGCAGGCCCGGAACGATCTGGCGGACGAGACGGTGGTGCGGCTGCTGGTCCGCCAGTTCATCGACCTCAGCCTCGACGCCTTCAATCAGGTCCTGCAGGGCAAGCTCGACCAGGACGAGGCGGTGGACGGCATCAACCGGCAGGCGACCGCGCTGAACGCCGTCTTCCTCGGCACCAGCGGATTCGAGACCGTCATCACCCATCCCTGGAACACGCCGGAGCAACTCGGCGCCTTCCTGAAGGAGATGGTGGCCCTGGAATATCCGGAGGATGATTGCGTCCGCGCCATGCTGATCCATCTGGCGACCCAGGTGATGCATGCGCTGCGCTTGCCGGACGAGGACCGCCACGAAGAGGTGGAGGCGCTGACCCTGGACGCCGCCGACCTGCTGCTCGGCCGTGAGCCGGAAGACGAGGTCGACATCGACATCGACGTCTGAGACGGCGGGGGCTGGTACGCCCTGCTGTCCAGCGGCATCAGCCGGCGGGGGGCAGGTTCACCTCGATCAGCACCGTGTCCTCGACGAAATCCGCGCTGTGCCAAGCGTCCGGGTCGAATCGGATGACCATGCCCGGACGCAGGTCCACCGGCCCGGCCTCGCAGGTCAGCAAGGCGCGCCCCTCTACGACCATGACGAATTGTTCATGGGCGTGGCTGTGGCGCGGGGCGGCGGTTCCCGCCTTGAAGACCACATGGTTCAGCGATGCGCCTGCGCCAAGGAACTTGCGCCGTTCCGCTCCTCCGTCCGTCTGGGACGGGAGATCCTTCCATGTGACGACGTCTGCCTTGGGCATGCCGGGTCCCCTTCCTGCGGTGGCAACCGGTTTATACGCGCGTCGGCACCATCCGGATCTCCATCCAAGCCGGGAGATTTCGGATAGGGTCATGACTGACCGTAAGAACATCCATCTGAAAAGCAGGGTCCGGTGAACGAAACCTCGTCAGGTCTTCTGATGCGGTGCCGTAGTCCGCAGATGGGCTGAAATGATTCGATATGCCGGTTTCTGAAGGAAAGCTTAGCCTCGAAACCAGCTGTTAACGCCTGACCTTCTAAGACGATAGGGTTAGACGCGACAGCGTCGGACAATCACCCTTCGGACCGGCGGAGGCACCGTGGACGTTGCAGACACCGACCACCCGCTCCGCACTGCGGGTGCCGTCGAACCGGTCGCCGGTCGCGCCCGACTTTCCGCTTCATTTCCCGGACTTCTCGCCGGACTGGCCGGCTTCGGCACCCTGGCGGGTCTCGTCGCGACCGGGCAGGCCGCATGGCCGGTGGCCGGCGCCCTGGCCCTTGCCGGCGGGCTGGCGCTGTGGAGCGCCGGGCGGGCCGGCGGCAACGCTGCGGCGCTGGCGCGGTCGGAAGCGGCTCTGCGGCTGGCGCGCGGTGAATTGGCGGCGATGCAGGCCCGCGCCCGTGATTTCACCGCGGCCTCTCCCGGCTGGTTCTGGGAGACGGGGCCCGACCACCGCTATCTCACCCTGTCCGACCGGCTGGGGACGCTGTTGCGCTGCGATCCCGGCAGCGTGTTCGGCGAATCGCTGCTTGACCTGGGGGCTCTGGTCGATGACGAGGCGACCTGGGCCGAGTACCGCGCCGACATCGAGGCGGGCCGGCCCTTCCGCGACCTGGAGGTGAGCTTCGAAGGGGTGGACGGCCGCGACCTCGTGCTGCGGCTCAGCGCCGTGCCGGTGCGCGACGCCGACGGGCGCTTCCGCGGCTATCGCGGCTGCGGCATCGATGCCACCGCCGAAACGCTGGCGCTGGTCGAAGCGCGCTTCATGCAGGCGGTGGTGCATGACGCCATCGACAGCGTGTCGGAGGGCTTCGTGCTGTTCAGCGCCGACGGGCGGCTGCTGATCTGCAACGAGCAGTACCGCCGCGCCTATCCCACCATCGCCGACCTGCTGACCCCCGGCCGCAGCTTTGCCGAGATCCTGCGGGCGGCGGCGGAACGCGGCGGCTATGAGGGCGAGGGCGACATCGGCGCCTGGGTGGAACAGCGGCTGACCCGCCACCTCCAGCACTCCGCCCCGGTGGACGGCCGGCTGTCCGACGGGCGCTGGTACCGCATCAGCGAGCATGCGACCGGCACCGGCGGCGTGGTGAAGATCCTGATGGACATCACCGAGCTGAAGACGCGGGAGGAGGAGCTGGCCGGCCAGACCGCCCGGCTGAAGCAGAGCGTGACCGCGCTCAGGGAAAGCGAACTGCGCTACCGCCAACTGGTGGAACTGGCGCCCTACGGCATCGTCATCTGGAGCCGCAGCGCCATCCGTTTCGCCAACGGCGCCGCCGCCGCGATCCTGGGCCTCACCGCCGATGCGCTGGAAGGCCTGTCCCTGGCAAGCTTCCTGGAGGATGGCGACGCGCTGGAGGCGACTTTCGCCGCCGCGGCGGAGGGGGAGCAGCAGCGGCTGGAATGCGACGCCCTGCGCCCGGACGGCGAACGCCGCCGGCTTGAGGTCGGGGCCAGCCCCGCGATCCATGGCGGCGGCCCGGCGGTCCTGCTGGTGCTGAACGACATCACCGACCGCCGCCGGGTGGAGGGCGAGCTGCAGCGCGCCCAGAAGATGGAGGCGGTCGGCCGAATGGCCGGCGGCATCGCCCACGAGTTCAACAACATGCTGACCGCCATCGGCGGCTTCGCCCGGCTGGCGGAACGCAATCCCGCCGATCCGGACCGCGTCCTGACCTGCGTGCAGGAAATCGCCAAGGCGTCCGAACGGGCGGCGGCGCTGACGGGGCAATTGCTGGATTTCTCCCACCGCCGGGTGACGGACGAGCGGGAGGTGGTGGCGATCGCTCCACTGGTGCGCGACATGCGGGTCTTCCTGAAGCCGCTGCTGAGCGCCGGCATCGACGTGGCGATCCAGGCCGGCGACGAGAGCGCCCCTCCGGAGGCCTATGCGCTGGTCAACCCGGTCACGCTGAACCAGGCGCTGCTGAATCTGGCACTGAACGGGCGGGACGCCATGCCGGACGGCGGCACCCTGACCATCGCCCTGACGGTGGAGACGCCCGATGACGCCTTCTTCGCCCGCCACCGCGGGCTGAAGCCCGGCCGCCATGTCGCGATCCGCGTGACCGACCAGGGCGCCGGCGTTCCGTCGGCGATTCGCGACCGCATCTGGGAGCCCTTCTTCACCACGAAGGAGCCGGGCAAGGGCACCGGGCTCGGCCTGTGGATGGTCTACGGCACGGCCCAGCAGGCCGGCGGCGCCGTGGAACTGGAAGGGGAGGAGGGCCGCGGCGCCACCTTCGCCCTGTTCCTGCCGGCAGTCGATCCACCGGCCGCCCCCGCCGGGCTCGACCCGCTGCATGTCGCGGAGGGGGAGGGGGCGGTCATCCTGCTGGTGGACGACGAGGACTCGGTGCGCCGCTACCTCCGCCTCGTGCTGGAGGAGGCCGGCTGCACGGTGGTCGAGGCGTCGGACGGGCAGGAGGCGCTGGAGCGCTATGACCAGGCCGGCGGCCTGTTCGACGCGGTGGTCAGCGACGTGTCGATGCCGCGGATGAATGGGCTTGAGCTTGCCCGCGCCCTGGAGACGCGCAACCAGCTTCTGCCCATCCTGTTCCTGACCGGCTATGCCTCGCGCGAGACGGCGGCAGGGCTGACGGCCCAGGAAGGGCGGCAGATCGTGATGAAGCCGGTGGCGCCGGAGCGGCTGCTCCACGCCCTGCGCGACCTTCTGGCCTTGTGAGGACCGTGATGGAGCCCTCCCGCCACGACGACCGCGCCGACCCGGCCACTCCCTCCGCGCCGGACGATGCCGACGGGTCCGCTCCCGACGTCTGCCGGGAGCCTGCGGATTTCTACGCGGCGGCCGGCCGGGACAGCGTCGGCCGCTTCTGCCGCCGCTTCCTCGACGAGAATGCGCTGACGGCGACGGAACTGCTGCACCATCCGCGCCACCAAATCTCGTTGTCCAACACCGCCACCTTCGTCGCCATCCTGACCCAGGCGGAACGGGCGATGGAGAGGCCCGGCGGTCAGAAGGGCGCATTGACTCCGCTGGTCAACGAGATCGCCCGGTTGACGCGGGAAAGGCTGAAGGAAAATCCGCCACCCGATTTCCTTCCCGACGCCTATCCCGGCACGGCGGCGGAGCTTCTGTCCAACGGCGGCTTCCTCGGCCGCTTCCTGCTCGACGCCGCCATCACGCAGCACATCGCCACCGGCCGCAACTTTGCTGAAAAGGCTGAATCCCTGCTGGAACTCGCTGCGACCACCGAGCATCCCGACGCACTGGTCCCGCTGGAACGGCTGTTGGGCGAAATCGTTCTGAGCGATGCCGGCACCGCGTCCTGCGCGCGAGACGCGCCCTTCGTCACGTTGATCGACCTGATCGTGACGCTGATCGCCGCCGACCGGCCGATGCCGGACGACGCGCCGCCGGTCTTCCGCCGGCTGGACGCGCTGATGCGGCGGGTGCCGATGCCGGTCCTGCGCGAGGCGCTGACCGCCGCCTTCCGCCGCGAGATGGCCAAGCCCGCCTGCTTCACCATCGCCAGCGCCGGCGACATGTTCGGCATTGAGGCTGTGCAGCGCGAAATCCTGGCGCTGAGCGACCTGTCCGCCCGCCTGCGCGACCGCGAGGGCAATTACGCCGGCGGCGCCCGGACTGAAGCGGCGCTGCAGCGGCGCACCGCCCTGCTGGTCAACGAGGACACGGTCCCGGAGATCACGCGCGGCCGCAACTTCATGCAGAAGCTGCGCATCCTGTTCGTTCTGCAGAAGATGCCGCTGTCGCCCACCGCGGCCAAGGCGGTCACCGATTACCTGAAGAGCTTCTTCGACAGCCGCGACTTCGCCGGCCGACTGCTGGATTGCTGGAAGGACCGCAACGAGAAGCTGAAGGGGCTGGCGGAGGTCCAGCGCATGGTGCAGTCCAGCGCCTTCCCGGAGGAGGAGCGCGAGTATCTGGCCGGCCAGATGGACGACATCCAGAACGCCTTCCTGCGCACCCAGCGCGTGCTGGCGCCGCTGATCCAGGCGAAGGACGACCCGCCGGCCGACGCCGTGCTGGACATCGTCCGTCTGGCGGGGGAGGGGGCCTTCTGCAACGGCAAGAGCCGGCTGGCGGTTGCCCGCGTCCTCTACCGCCACTGCCACCGGCCGCGCTTCGTCCGCCATGTGCTGCTGAATGCGCCGGGCCCGAAGGAACGGGCGGCGCGGGCCGGCTGGCTGCGCCAGTCGCTGGCGATGGTCGGCGTGCCCTTCATCGACCTCGCCGCCCAGCGGGTGCTGGTGGTGGATGACGAAGACGGGCCGCGTGCCTTCGTCACCTCGGTCCTTCGTGAACTGGGCATCGGGCAGGTCGACACCGCGGTCGACGGTCATGACGCGCTGCAGCGCTTCCAGGCGGACGGGGCCGCCTACGACCTGATCGTCTGCGATTGGATGATGCCGCGGCTGAGCGGGTTGGACCTGCTGAAGCATGTGCGCGAGACGCGTAGCGACCTGCCGTTCCTGATGGTCACCGCACTCGCCACGCTGGAGGCGGTGAAGAAGGCGCTGGCCCATCAGGTCAGCGGCTATATCGCCAAGCCCTTCACGCCCGACCAGCTGGAGGAGAAGGTTTTCCTGGTCCTGGCGCAGAAGGGGATCGGGGAGTAGGGGGCCGATTCGGGGACGAAAGGGGGCGCCGGGCTGTTGTGGTGCGGAGACCCTTTGGAAGGAGCCGTCCCATGGCAGACGAGACAGCGAACGAGGGCCACGCCCTGTCCAACGAGCCGGACCGCGACATCGCCGACCCGCTCGAAGCGGCAAAGGCCGTATCGGACACCGGCAAGCCGATCACCATCGACACCGAGTCGGCGAAGCACATCGACCGTCCGGCGGAGAAGGGCAAGGCCGGGAAGAAGAAGTGAAAGGCACGGACGCTTGCGGAATGCTCAGCGCAGTTCCAGGCCCGCCTGCTTGAAGGCGCGGGCGAGGGCATCGACGATGGCCGGGTCGACCTCGCCCGTTCCGTAATCGAGATTCATGACAGCGTACCACGGCACACCGGCCTTGTTCGCCAGCATCCGTGTCGACCAGCCAAGGCGCAGGCGTGCCTCTTGGCACTGCGTCCCGGTCATGATGCGTCGACTCCACACGTTAGCGTTCGCCTTCCATGTCCCGGTCCCCGTCGGACAGTGGTAGCCCGCTCTGTACCGATGGTCGGCGATAATAATGCTGTAAAAAGCCAAGCTTGTCATGTGTCGGTTTGTTGCAAAGCGGAACGCCCTGCTTTGCCGGATTGTCATGGAAGACAAGCGGCAGACGACCGGCAAGAGGTGCATAAAGTTCGCGGGGTAATCGATTTGACCTTGCGACTGTTGGGGACTTTTCCGGCGTGGCGGAGCGGAGCCGCTGTGCTCCCGATAGTCCGAAGGCCATATCCCCTAACTTTTCAGGGGATTGCCGGAGCGTTATCCGCCGCCGAAGGTTGCGGGCAGCCGAAGTGGTCAGCCGAAGCTTTTGACGAGCTGGACCAGATTGCGGTCGCCCTCGCGCCGGTAGCTGGCGCGGTCCATTGTCTTCTTGACCAGGAACACGCCAAGGCCGCCGACGCGGCGGTCATCGACGTCGCTGGTGAGGTCGGGCGGCGGGGCGTCGGCGAAGGGATCGAAGGCGGCGGCATCGTCCTCCACCTCCGCCCGCAGTTCCGCGGTGTCCGCCTCCATCCGCACCCGGATTTCGTGCGGGCCGGCATCGTCGTAGCCGTAGGAGACGGTGTTGGTGATCAGCTCGTCGAAGCAGAGATTGAACTTGAAGGCGAGGTCTGGCGGCAGCTGGTTGCGTTCGATGAACTCGTCCACCGCTTCGGCCAAGCGTCCCAGTTCGGACAGGTCGTTGCGCAGGAGCATGTCCAGGCGGTTCGCCACGGCACCGTCAATCCGCTCATCCATGCGCCGATCTCCCTTTGACCGTTGTCGGTGTTTCCCGCATCGCGGGGAGCGTGTCAGGCCGCCGCTCCGGCGACCGCCCAGCGGCGCAGCGCCGTCACGGCGATCCGCTCGACCTCGCTCCAGCCCAGCCCGCTCGCCATTTCGGCCAGCGCCACCAGCCGGGTGCGGGCGCCGGTGTCGCCGACCGGCGCATTGCCGAGGTCGGCGGTCAGCCCAGCGACGAGGCCGTAGAGCATGGTCGACAGGCTGTGCATCAGCGGTGCGCAGTCCGGAGCGGTCAGGCGGGTGGCGAACAGGTAGAGCTGGCCGACGCCGCGCAGGCGGGCGCTGAAGCTCTCGGCCGTGCCGGCGCCGGTCGCGACCTCGCCGCGCAGTTCCTCCACCGACAGGGTGGCGAAGCGGCCGGCGGCGGCGATGAACTCCGCCACCGCATCCTGGGGCAGGCCGCCGGTGGCCTGACCACCCGTCTCGAACAGGCGCTGGGCCATGACGATCAGCTCCTCGATGTTGGCGAGGATGATGGCGACGCCGAAGCGCGCCAGCCCGTCGTTGCCGTCGGTGCAGGCGCGCAGGATCTGCGTCACCTTGCGGATGACCTGCACGGCGAACATCAGCATGGCGCTGCGGCTCTGTGCCAGTTCGGCCTCCGCCCCCAACTCCTCCAGGGCGTGCTGCAGGATTTCCAGCCGCAGGAAGTCGAGCGACAGCATCTGGATGTCCGGGTTGTCGCCGTCCATCAGCACCCGGTTCAATTCGCCGGAATAGAGGAAGAAGCGGCCGGACAGATCGAAGGCGATGCGCGCCGCCGACATCCGGGCGCGGTCGGCGGCCGGCGTTCCGGCGAGCGCACGGTTCATTGCGGCGAACAGCCGGACCAGCGGCATCCAATCCCGCCGCTGGCTTGCCGGGGCGGCGCGTGGGGCGGGGGCGGCCGAGACGATCAGTTCGGTCAGCGGCTCGATCCCGGCGCCGAGCAACACCGACTGCCAGCGCTGGGCGTCGCCGCCGGCCCCCGCCTGCCACCCAGCCAGCAGGTCGAGCAGTTCGGTCAGCTTGCGGGCGTCAATCGGCTGGCCGGGGATGGCGCGCAGGGCGGTTTCCAGCGCCGCGGCGATGGCGTCCCGGTCGCGCGCCGGGGCGGTGGCCGCCGGGATGTCGGCATTGAACAGGGTCAGTTCGGCGGCCGGAATCGCCGCCCGCATGGTGCCGGCGACGGTCAGCGCGTGGCGCAGCGACTCGGCGAACTCCGCGGCGCTGGCATAGCGGTCGGCCGGCGCCTTCGCCAGCGCCTTGAGGATCACGGTGTCGAAGGGCGGCGGCAGCTCCGGATTGCCGTGGGAGGGCGGCGGCGGCTCGACGAACAGGATCTGCTGCATCACCGTGGCGACGGAGCCGGAGAAGGGCCGCCGCTGCGCCAGCAGGTAATAGAGCACCACCCCGGCGGAGAACAGGTCGCTGCGTGCGTCGGCCTTCTCGCCACGCAGAACCTCCGGCGCCATGTAGGCGGGCGTGCCCAGCAGGTCGCCGGCCTGGGTCAGGTCGGAGGAAGAGATTTGCGCGATGCCGAAATCCGCCAGCTTCGGCGTCAGGTCGGCTTCCACCACGATGTTGGCCGGCTTGATGTCGCGGTGGATGATGTTGCGGGCATGCGCGAAAGCCAGCGCGTCCAGCACCGCCGCCATCAGCGCGCCGCCCTGCAGGGTCGACAGCGGGGTGTCGGCCTCCAGGTAGTGCTTCAGTTCCTTGCCCTGGATCAGCTCCATGGCGAGGTAGGGCGCGCCGCCGTGGGAGGCGTCGAGGGTGCCGTAGTCGTGCACCCGCACGATGTTGCGGTGGTCCAGTTTCAGCCCGATCTCCGCCTCGCGCCCGAAGCGGGCGAGCACGGCGTTGCGCTCCGCCGCGGCCAGAAGTTCGCCGCGCAGCAGCTTCAGCGCCACCGGCTGCCCGGTCCGCCCATCGGTCGCGCGGTAGACCACGCTCATGGCGCCCTGGCCCAGCACCCCTTCGACCCGGTAGGGGCCGATGGGACCGGGAAGCGCGCCGCCTACAGAGCCGTCGGGCATCGGAAACTCTCCAGCAGGTTCTTGCCGAAGGGGTTGTTCACGCTGTCGGCCCGCAGGGCGAACACCGCCTTGCGGGTGCCCACCGTCACCGCGAAGGTGAAGCGGTCGGGCTGCGGCGTGGACTCCAGCTTGCCGTCGGCGAGGAAATGGAACAGGGCCCAGGGACCCTGGCGCGAGATGCCGGCCGGCTCACCCGGCAGCGGCGGGCCGAAGCCAAGGCGCACGCTGCTGGTGCCCTCCGCCCCCGGCCACTTCATCACCTGCGGGCGGGGCGGGCCGTGCTGGTAGATCAGCGTCTGGCCGTCGACGTCCAGCGCCACCTGGGTCGCCTTGGCGTCCAGCTCCACCGGCGTGATCTCGAACACCACCTTGGCGGTGGCGGCACCGGCGGGGAACAGGCTGTCGCGGATGCGCGCCGCCCGTTCGAACTGGTCCAGCACCGCGGGCGGAATGCCGAGATCGACCTGATCCACCTTCTGCCAGGCCCAGGGGCTGACCGTCATGTCGACGAAGGGGCGCAGGTTGGTGTTGAAGAACTGGTCGATCATGCCGCCCGGCGCGAACAGCTTGGCGAAATCGGCCGCCGTCACATCCACTTGGCTGTTCGGCACCATGGGGAAGCGGTTGTCCAGCGCCGCCCGGCAGAAGGGCAGGACGGTGGATTGCCACGCCTTGTTGATCTGCGTCCGCGCGCCCCCGGCGCTGACGGTCGCGGCACTCTGCGCCACGGTGGCGACCATGCCGCCGATGGGGTCGGGCAGGTCACGGGCGAGATTGCGCAACTGCGCCGCCACCGCTCCCTTGTCGCCGCCGCCGGCAAGCCCGGCCAGCAGCGCGCCGTTCTGGTCGGGCGCGTTCGCCGCGCGGGCGATCTGCTGGTACAGCTCGCCCAGCAGCTTCAGCGAGTCGTCCAGCTTGGGCGGAGCCCCGCCTTCGCCCTGCACAAGGTCGCGCACAGCCTTGAAGTGGTCGTTGATCGGCTGACCCGGCGGCGGACCTGCCGGCTGCAGCGAGACACCGGCCAGCCGCGCCAGATAGGCGGCGTTGGTGCCGGTGGAGTCCACCGCCTTTTCGGCGGCCTGCGCCTGCTGCGCCACCCCGGCCAGCGGGCCGCCGGCAACCGGACCCTTGCCATCCGCGGGCTTGTCATTCGGTCCCGGCGCCAGCGTCGTCTCGCGCACCATGGCGGTCAGCCACAGCTTCAGCGGCGATTGCGGACCGGACAGCGTGTTCAGCACGTCGGCGGCCTGGTTCAGGCTGCGCAGCGGCACGACCACCACGTCGCCCAGCAGCTCGTCCCACTGGCGGGCGTAGCGGTCGAGATAGACGGCGAGGATGCCCTGTTCCAGCCGCTGCGCGCTGGCGACCGCCTGCGGGCCGCTGCTCGGCTGGCCCAGCACCCAGTTCTCGTCCACCAGCGCCTTGGCGACCTTGGGCAGCGCCGGCAGCACCGCCTTGTGGAAGCCGTCATAGCTGTAGAGGCCGGGCACCCCGTCCGACAACGGCTTGCCCGACGGGCGGATCAGCACGCGGCCGGCCAGCGGTCCGGCATGATCGACCAGCCGCCAGTCGGCCAGCGCCTGGATCTCCGGCCGGTCGCGCAGGATGGCGAAACCGCGTTCGGCCAGCGGATAGCGCGTCAGGCTCTGCCGCGCTTCCTCCACCAACGCCTCGTCCGGCTCCATGGATGAGAGAGGGGCGGCCAGCATGGCGTCGAGATGGATGCGCAGGTCGCGCCGCACGCCGTCATAGGCCGGGCCGGGCAGCGATGCCATCCAGTCCAGCGCCATCCATTCCGACACCAGCCCCTTGTCCAGCGGCCCCTTGCCGGCCAGCATCAGATAGACCTTCAGCGCCTGGAACAGGTATTCGGGCCGGCCGCGCTCGCGGCGCAGCTGCTCCTCCACCCGCAGGAAGACGCGCGGCAGCAGGATTGTCCGCAGCGCGCGGTCGTAGACGGTCTCGCTCTGCCGGCCGAGCCGGCCGCCCTGATAGAGGCCGCCGGTCATCTCCAGCGGCGCCGGATCGGTCCAGCCGGTGGGGATGGCGCGCAGCGTGTTCAGCGGCGGCACGATGGTGATGAAATCGGTGTCGTCGACCTTGGCCAGCGACCGCGGCGCGGTGGCGAGCGGCGCCAGCTCGGCCTGTGCCTTGGCGGCGGCGGCATCGACCCCGGCGACCAGCGCGGCATTGCCGGTGAAGCTGTTGGCCCAGAAGGCGGCGACCCCCAGCCCGGCCAGCAGCATGGCGATCATCGCCCCGCCGCGCAGCAGGCGCCGCCGCCGCTCCAGCCCGGAATTGGTGCCGACCAGCCCGGCCTCGGCGAAGACCACCTCGCGCAGGGTGCGAGTCAGGAAGAAGCTGCGCCCGCCGCTGGCCGCCGGCAGGACCGGACGGTCGAGCCCGAAGGAGCCCGCCACCATTTCCGACAAACGGTCGACCGGCGCGCCGTCCTGGGTGCCGCTGGTCAGGTAGACGCCGCGCAGCAGCGCGCGCTCCTCGTAGCGGTTGGGCTCGAAGATGACCATCAGCAGGTCGGCGATGGCCGGCTTGAGCGCCGCGATCTGCGCCGGGAACAGGGTGTCGAGCGAGCGGCGCTGGATATCGGACTCGCCATGGACGCGGTCGAGCACGCGGCGGGCGATGCGCCCGGTCATCGCGTCGAACTCCGCACCGAACCGGTAGACCGGTGCGTCGTCGCCGGTCTTGCCGTCGTCCAGCGGGAAGGTGACGCCCCAGACCTGCTCGCGCTCCTCGCGGCTGAGATCGTCGAAAAACTCGGCGAAACCGGCGATCAGGTCGGCCTTGGTCAGCAGCACATAGACCGGGACCCGCGACCCGATCTGTCCGCGCAGCTCCTTCAGCCGCAGCTTCAGCTGTTCGGCGTGGCCCTTGCGCTCCGGCTCGCTCCAGACCGCGAGGTCGGCGAGGCTGACGGCCAGCAGGATGCCGTTGACCGGCTGGCGCGGGCGGTGGCGCTTCAGCAGGGCGATGAAGTTCTTCCAGACCTTGCCGTCGATGGTCGGCTGGCTGTCCTGGGTGATGTAGCGGCCGGCGGTGTCGATCAGCACCGCCTCGTCGGTGAACCACCAGTCGCAATTGCGGGTGCCGCCGACATCACGCAGCGCCGACCGCCCCATCTCCGCGGCGAGCGGGAAGCGCAGGCCCGAGTTCGCCAGCGCCGTTGTCTTGCCGGCCCCCGGCGCGCCGATCAGCAGATACCAGGGCAGCTGGTAGAGATAGCGCTGCCCCCAGGTGCCGCCGAAGCGCGCCTTGCGCAGTTGGTCCAGCGCCTCGCGCAAGCGGCCGCGCAGCAGGTCGGTCTCCTGGCCGACGGCGTCCGAATCCGGATCGCCCTTTGCGGCCGGCGTTGCCTTGGCGAGCGCCTGCACCATGCGGTCGTTGGCGCTGCGGTGGCGGTAGAGCGACCATTGCATCGCCAGCGCCCAGGCCAGCAGGATGCCGAAGACCACGGCCAGTCGGACGGTGGCGTCCTCCAGCGGGAAGGCGCCCGACACGGCGACGAGCGGTCCCAGGAACCAGACGATGGCGCCCAGGCACAGCGCCGCGACCAGCGTCAGGAACCAGCGGGAGGTCAGGGCGGACAGGATCGACTTCAGCATCGGTCAGGGCGCCAGAAGGATGTCGACGCGCCGGTTGGCCTGCCGGCCCTCCGCCGTCGTGTTGGGGGCGATCGGGTCGGTGTCGCCGCGCCCTTCGGCGCTCAAGCGGCTTCCATTCTCTTTTCCGGCATCGGCGCCCAGGATTTCCGTCATCAGCTGTTGCACCCGGAAGGCGCGCGCCTCCGACAATTCCTGGTTGGAGGGATAGCGCAGCGAACGGATGGCGACGTTGTCGGTGTTGCCGATCACGGAGATGCGGCCCGGCTCCTTGCGCAGCGCCTCGGCGACATGCCTGAACACCTCGACATAGCGCGGCTCGATGCGGTCGCTGCCCGACGCGAAGACGTTCAGGCGGGTGCGGACCAGCACGCGGCTGTCGGTGCCGCCGCTGACCTCCACCAGACCGGCCTTGATGTCGGCGGCAAGCGCCAGGGCGACGCGGTCGGCCACGGTCTGGCGGGGCGGTGGGGTGGGGAGGGTGACCGGCGGCGCGATGCGGGCGATCTGCACCGGTTGGTCCGGGATCACCGTGGCCAGACGGCGATAGGCGGCGTCGGACTGGTCGGCCAGCGCGAAGACGAACCAGGCATAGAGCGCGGCCAACAGCGCCGCGATCAGCACGGCCGGCAGCCACAGCGGCACCGTCGCCGCCAGCGGGCGGAAGCCGTCGGCCTGACCGCGCCAGTGGGGAGACAGGTCGCGCTCCGCCTCGCCACGCTGTTTGCGGATGACGCGGTAGAGCCGGTCGCGCAGCTTCGCCAACTCGCTGTAGCCGCGCTGGGAGACACGGAACTTGCCCTCGAAGCCCAGCGACAGGCAGAGGTAGAACAGTTCCAACTCCATCAGGTGGCGGTCCGGCACTTCGGCCATCTGGTCGAGCAGGTCGAAGAAGCGCTCGCCGCCCCAGGTCTCCTTCTGGATGGTGGAGACGAGGCTTTTGTGCGCCCACAGGCTCTGGTTGCCCCAGGAGGTCGCCAGCACCACGTCGTCCACCGTCGCGCACAGCGCGTAGCCGGCATTGCGGATCTGGGTGGCGGACAGGCCGGCGCGGACGGTCGCCGCCTCGAACCGCTGCATCTCGGCGATGACGCGCTCGCGTAAGGAATCCACGTCGCGGTGCTGCGCCAAGTCGCGCACCCGCACCACCATCGCCAGGATAGGAGCCGCGGCGGTGACCAGCGGGTTGTCGCTGACCGCCGTCAGAGCCGTCAGCGCCGCATCGTCGAGCGGCCGGAAACCGGGGGAAAGCGGCGCCGACATCGCGGGCGCGGGTGCCGGGGCTTGCGGGGCAGCCGGCTTCGGCGTGGTGAAGGCGGCGGGCGAGAAGGCGGAGGGGGCGGAGAAGGGCTGCGCGCTCTGGCCGAAGGCCGGCGGCACCAGCCCGGCCGACCCGCCGGAGAAGGGCGGCGGAGAGGCAGGGGCGGCAGTGGGCGCGACCGGGCGCTGGAACGCCATCGGCTGCATCACCGTGGCGTCGATGTCGTCCGGCTCCTCGAACGGGTTCTTGTCGGGCGGCGGCCGGACGCTCATGACGCCCCCTTCAGGATCAGGTTGTGCGTTGCCGCGGGCGGCTGGTCGGCGGCGGGCTTCGGCGTGGCGTCCGGCTTTTCGGCGTTTGGCTTCTCGGCGCTGGGCTTATCGCCGGCCGGCTTTTCGGCCTCCGGCTTTTCGGCTTCCGGCTTGGCATCCTCCGCCTTGGCGTCAGCCGGGGCGTCGGTGCCGGCGTTTGCGCCGTCGCCGGGGACGAGCGTGATGGTGCTGGCGGTGGCGGTCAGGACGAAGCTGTTGGCCTTGTTCGGCTGGATCGGCTGCATGGCGCGCCAGCCCGCCTCCTCGTAGGCGCGGAAGGCGGCGGCGACGGCCAGCGTCTTCACGTCCGGCTTGGGCTGGACGGTCACGGTCTGCCGGCTGTCGGGCGGCACTGCCAGTTCCTGCCGGTCGAGCAGGGTGGGGCCGAGAGTCGCCTTGTCCTGGTCGATGACTTGGAAGAAATCGGCGTTGGCGAAAGCGTCGCTGGGGCCGAGCTGGTAGAGCCGCAGCATCACCGGAGACGGCCGGCCGTTGGGATCGGGATTCAGCGCCTTTGCCCCCACGACCGTCAATTGGATCGTGGTCGGCGGCGGGGGAGGCGGCGGAGCGGAGGAGCAGGCGGCAAGCGCCGGCACTGCGGCCAGGACGGCAGCGGACCAAATCGTCTTCCGGATCCGCATCCAGCCGGCAATCCTCAGCATCACCACACCTTTCCCCTTATACGAACGGGTATAGCAGGGCGCGAATGGATGGTCATCCTTAACCAAAGGCGCCTGCTTGACAATTCCTCGACCGCCGGCTGGGGAGGTTGAACGCCGCGCGCCGGGGGGACAAACTCGGGCGCAGGGGCTGTTCCGCAACTGTGCGGCGAATGGAATAAATCCCGTTCGCGCGCTGTTGGTGGGGCGAGAGCTCGGGGGACAATTGCCGAAGGTGCCAGCGCCATGTCCAAGCTTGCCATGCCCACGCTCTGGACCCGGATGAAAGCCGAACTGGGCAACAGCGAGGCGCAGTACCAGCTCGCCGAAACGCTGCGGTCGGGCGATGTCGCCGCCGCGATTCCCTGGTATCGGCGTGCGGCTCGCCAGGGCCATGTCGCGGCCCAGACCATGCTGGCCTTCCTGCTCGCCAACGGCATCGGCGTGCCGCCCGATCCGGGCCGGGCGGTGTCCTGGTACCGCCGCGCCGCTGCGAAGGGCGATGTCGGGGCGCAGAACAACCTTGGCTACATGCATGAACATGGTGCCGGCGTGCCGTGCAACCCGGCAAAGGCGGCGCTGTGGTACCGGCTGGCCGCCCTGCAGCAGTCGGCCGCCGCCCAGGTCAATCTCGCCCTGCTTCTGCTCGACGGCCGCGGCGTGGACCGGGACGAGGCGGAGGCCGTCCATTGGCTGCGCGCCGCCGCCGGGCAGGGCCATCCCGCCGCCCAATACCGCCTTGCCCTGTGCCTGCACGAGGGTGTCGGCACTGGGCGCGACGCCGCCGAAGCCGCCCTGTGGATGCAGGCCGCGGCGGCTGCCGGCGACCGCGATGCGCTGGCCGCGCTCGCCGCCATGCGCGCGGACGCGGCTCCCGCCGTTCCTGACGACGTGGACGGCGAGGGCTGGGAAGAGGAGGCGATCGGCTGGCAGCATCAGGCGGAACGGCGCCCGATGCAGGGCGCCCATGCCGGAGCGATGCCGCCGGGCTGACACCCGTCGATCCTCCTCATCATCAGATCATGCCCAGCTTGCGCCAGACCGACAGGCTGTTGGCCATGCACCAGCCCATGCTGTCGGCGATGGCCTTGCGGCTGGCATCGTCGGCGTTCTCCGGTGCGTCCAGACGGCGCATGGCGTGGGCGACCAGCGCGTCCAGCGTCTCCGGCACGCCTTCGCTGAGGCCGTCATAGAGCAGCGCCTCCATCGTGCTGACATGCAGGCCGGCGCCGCCGATCGATGCGGCCAGCGCGGTGCTCTTGCGGCCCTCGCTGGTGGCGAGTTCGTTGGCGGCGGCGCGGTTGTGGGCCAGCACGCCGGGTAGCGGCGTCACCGTTTCCGGCGGGTTCGGAACAGGAATGGCTTGGCTGGAGCCGGTCAGCATGCCGGCGATCTCCACCGCCGAAAGATTGCCGCCGGCCCGCCGGATTTCCGGCAACTCCATCAGGTCGCCGATGCGGCGGGGGCCCTCGGCCAGCGCGTCGAAGATCGGCTCGTAATGCTTGGCCTCCAGCGTCGCCTCGCCCAGCGGCACCTGGATGGTGGTGCGGGCATCGGCGCGCGGGATGATCATCGCCATCGCCATGTCCATCAGCATCGCGTCGCGCTTGGCCACGCTGATCCGCCGGGCGCCGCGGACGAACACGTCGCGGCGGAAGGGGCGGCCGACGCAGTAGTCCTTGAAGGTCTCGCGCAGGCTGGGCACGCCGATGCTGTCCAGCGCCGTGCGCTGGTCGGGCGTCAGTGACAGGTCCGGGTAGTTCTCGAACAGGGTGGCGGAACCGGCATAGGTCAGCTTCGCCTCGCCCAGTTCGCGCGCGACATCGACATGGTAGAGCGGCTGCCAGCTGCCGTTCAGATACTCATGCGCCAGATAGACAGACTGTTCGGTGCTGTTCTTGGCCTTGGTCTCGCCGCGCAGCTTGCCGAACATCGCCTCGTCGCCGAGGATCTTGGCCCCGGCCTTGTAGAGCTGCTCGGCGAAGTCCAGGCCGGCCTTCACCTGCACGTCGCTGCGCTGGTGAACCAGTCCGGAATATTCGTACAGCAGGCGCTGCAGCGGCATCATCGGCGCCCAGCCCGGCATCGCGTTGTAGCTGACATAGACCAGCCCGCCCGGCTTCAGCTTCTTCGCCAGGAAGCGCGCGATGGCGCCGCGGTTCATCGGGCTGACCCAGCTGTAGACGCCGTGCAGCGTGACGAAGTCGAACTCCGGCAGGTCCGGCCCCTCGCCATCGGCCATCTCGGCGAAGCTCGCCTCATGGAAGCTGATGTTGGTCAGGCCGGCCGCCTCGGCGGCATCGCGGGCGCGGGCGATGTGGGCGGGGTGGAAGTCCACCGCATGGAACCGCCCCTGCGGGTTGGCCGCCGCGAACAGCGCCACCGTCGTGCCGTGGCCGCAGCCGAGCTCGCAATAGTCGAAGCCGTTCGCCGTCGAGGGCGGGGCGATGCCGTTGATCAGGCAGCTCAGCGTCAGATGCGCGGGCCCCTGTTCGCGGTAGAAGCCCGGCAGATATTCGATGTCCGACACATAGCCGGCGCTCCAGTCGCTCATTGGGTCCTCGTCGTTCTACGGGGTGCTGAGTGCGCGGTGCCCCCTCCCCCTCCCTCCCCCGCTTCGCGGAAGAGGGGGCAAGTAGTCCCTCTCCCGCGAAGCGGGGGAGGGAGGGGGCCCCGCGTCCGCACGCCTCACAAATCCTGCATCGGAAAAACCGCGTCCTTGCGCTCGACCGGGCTCGGCGCGTGCAGCACCCAGCCGTTCCAGCCCAGACGCGAGGCCTTGGGATCGTCGTCGCCGGCGGCCAGCCGGGCGGCGGGCACCTCGGCCGCCTGCAGGCTCACCTGAAGCTCGAAATCCAGCTCCGGCCCGACATACATGCGGACCAGATCCTGCAGCTTCCGGAACTCGCGGCCTTCCGGCATGAAGTCGCGGAACTGGTCGTGGTTCAGGGGGCCGATGCGCAGGCGGAACTTGCCTTGGACATCCCAGGCGCGGTCGCCGGCCAGCGCGTCGATCCCCAGCCGGCAATGCTGGCCCTCGGGGTCCGACAGGCTGGGCAGGCGCGTCTGCCCGTCCGGCGCGATCGGCAGCCAGCCGCCGACGAAGCTCTCCACCGTCACCGGCCGGCCGAGGAAATCGGACAGCATCTCCTGCAGATCGTTGGCCGAGCGCGTGCCCCGCGACATCAGGCCGGAATAGTGCAGAAGCGTCTCGTCCTCCACCACCAGCCGCTTGGCGAGCGAGGGCTGGCCGATGCCGACGAAGCTGGACAGCGTGGTGCTGACGGGGTCCGGTTTGCGCTGGCCCTGGCCGCGCTCGAAGGACACCGGCAGCCGGTATTTGGCCCAGGCGCGGTAGAACAGCGAGAAGCTGCGGTGGTGGAAGACGTCGAAGAAGTCGCGCAGCGCCCGGTTCCGCTCGCGCAAAGACCGGATCATCAGTTCGGTATAATGCTGCGGCAGAACGCCCAGCGGACCGACCAGCCCGAGGAAGGCGCCCACCACCGTCGGCGGCCGGCCATCCACCCCCGGCTCCGCCCCGGCCACCTGGTTGCCGGGGAAGGTCAGCGAGGTCTCGGCGCGCAGGCGCACCACCTCCTCGCGCGGGTCATGGTCGTGGCCCACGGCATGGCGGCGCGTGTTGCGCGGATCGCGCGCATCGCGCCGGGCCTGCCATTCCAACACCCGCACCGCCTGGAAGAAATCGAAGCGGTGGGGGGCGCGGAACAGCCGGTCGATTACAGAAGCGGGCGGTTGCCGGCGCGGGCGGGCCATGTGCGGAGCACTCCGGTGCGGCCCTTGACCGTAGCGGTCAGCCGCGTGAAGGAATTGATCGAGCAGTACAGCCCCAGGAAATGGTCGAGGATCATCGCCAGCAGGAACATGCCGCTGCCGCTGAAGCGTTGCGGGTCGAATTCGATGCCGACGTCGATGCCGCGGCACATGGCGTCGCCCCAGGCGACATCGCCCGGCCGGGACGGCGCCCGCGCGGTGCCGCGTTTGGTCGTCACCTTGACGATGCCGTCGGCGATGCCGCGGGTCTCGGCCGAATCGCGGAAATCGTAGAGCCGCAGGATCTCGCGCAACGCCTCCGTCCCCTCCGCCCCGCCGGAGATCGACAGGTGGTTCAGCAGCAGGTGTGAGACGAGGCGCCAGCGATGGCCCTTGCGTTCGGCGATGCGCAGGGTCGGCGTCGGCGGCGTCAGGCAGGACAGACCGGCGACCGCCGCCATCCCCTCCGTCAGCTTCAGATGCGGGTGACCGCCGCCATAGGGCAGCTGTCCCGGCAGATCGCGGTTGAGGCAGGTCGTCTCCACCGACAGCACGGATTCCGCCGGGCTCGACGGGTCGAAGTCGAGATCGACCAGCGCCAGATGCACCTCCGTGCCGGGATCGCGCCCGCCGGCCGGGCGGCGGCTGGCGGTGTAGTAGGTGCGGCTGACCGCTTCGACGCCGCCGTGGCGCAGGCCGTAGAAGGGCAGGAAGCGCCGCTGCTTGCCGTCGGGATCGGTGGCCAGCACGCTGTCGACCGAATAGACCTCCAGCGCGCCGGGGCGGCGGGCATCGGGAACCACGCGGTGCTCGTGCTGGGTCTGGGTCAGGGCCACCGGCTCCGCCCGCTGGCGGAACAGGTTGACCACCGGGGTGCAGCCCAGCGCGAAGTTGTCCTTCGACACCGCGCGCTCCAGGTCGCCGTCGGTGTTGTTCAGGTAGATGAAGATCTCCAGCGTGTTGCCGGCGCGGCGCAGCACCTTCGGCGATACATGCAGGTCGAAGAACAGGAACTTCTCCGGGAAGGCGAAATACTCGGTCAGCAGCCGGTAGCCGCCATGGGAGCGGGCGGGGTAGGGCAGCATGCCCTCCTCGTCGCGGAATCCCACCGGGCGGATGGCGTCGGGGCCGAGAATCACCGCGTTCGGATCCTGCGGGTCGTCGGCCAGCGCCACCGAGACGGCATTGTTGAAGATCAGCTCGTGCAGGGCATAGACCTGCTGCGGCTGGCCGCGCAGGAAGAAGCGCAGGGTGTCCGGCGCCAGTTCCGTGAAGGTCATCTCCGGCACGCGGCAGCGCAGGGTGAGGCGCAGCGAGGCCACCGCGTCGCCCGCCCGCGGGTTGGGCGGCGCCACCAGCGGCCGCCCGGCGAGCACCGCCTGGTCCAGTTCGATCGGCCACAGCGTCGCGGGATAGACGGTGCGGAAGCGGCAGGTTTCCCCGCGCAGCGCCTCCGTCTCCAGCTCCGTCCCCTTCGGCACGGTGTGCGAGCCGGTGAGGTCCGCGCTGCTCTTCATCTGCACCACCGCCATCGACGGGATCGGCGCCAGATAATGCGGGTAGAGCACGTCGAGCAGCGTGTCCACCAGTTCCGGATACTCGTCGTCCAGCTTGCGGCTGATGCGGGCGTTGAGGAAGGCGACGCCCTCCAGCAGGCGGGCGACGTGCGGGTCCTCCACCGCATCGGCGCTGAGCCGCAGCCGGCCGGCGATCTTCGGATGCGCCTCCGAGAACTCCGCCGCCATGCGGCGCAGATAGGTCAGCTCGCGGTTGTAGTATGGGAGGAGTTCGTCAGCCACGGGCCTTGCTCGTCACGGTGACCATGTTGGAGGTGGGATCGACCACCGAATCGAAGACCATCGGCTCGGGTGCCGGGTCGGCATGGATCAACGCCTCGATCCGGAAGCGCAGCGTGCGGTCGGCCGGGTCGCTGTTGTCGATCATGGACACCGCCAGATGGGCGAAGCGCGGCTCCCACCGCCGGATCGCCGCCTCGATCTGCGCCACCACCTCGCGCCGCCGGGATTCGGTGGCGACATTCTCGACCAGCAGGTCGTGGCAGCCATAGCCGAGGATCGAATCCGCCAGTTCCGTCAGGTCGTCCGGCCAGCCCAGCACCCGCCGCCGGGTGTTCAGCAGGTTCTCCAGGTCGCGCCGGATCGCCGCCCGCAGGTCCGCCACGGTGTGCGGCCGCGGCGCCACGTGCTCCGGCGTGTCGTCGAGCAGACGGTCCAGGACGGACAGGGTGATGGACTGGTTGCGATCCATGGAGTGGCTTTCGGAGGTGCTTTCTCGCTTGCCCCCTCCCCATCCCTCCCCCGCTTCGCGGGAGAGGGGGTAGGAACCTTGCGAGTTGCGGCGGCAGTTCCCTCTCCCGCAAAGCGGGGGAGGGTTAGGGAGGGGGCACCGGCATCAGGAACTTTACACCGCCCCCGAGAACTCCAGCGTCCCCAGCTGCAGCATCGGCACGCTCTCCTCGCCGACGAGGAAGCAGCGCTGGCCCTGGCCGCGCACCGGCGCGTCTTCCGACCAGTCCGTCACCCGGCCCAGCTTTACCGCGGCGTCCGCCTCGGCCGGCGTGCCGCCGTAGAGCGTGGGCAGATAGACCTCGCCGTCCGGGCCGCCGCGCACCACCATGTGTGCCGGGCGCCACAGCAGGTCGCGCGGACGCTGGGGCGCCCGGAACTCGACCTGCTCCACCGTCTCGGTGGCGATCCAGAAATACTTGCCGGTGCTGGTGTAGACCTCGAAGAAACCGCCGGACAGGTCGTCCAGATCGCGGAAATCGTCGAAGGGCGTGCCGTCATGGCTGCCGGACACCGGCGGGCGCATCTCCTCGGCCTGGGCCAGCTTCGCCACCGCGTCGGCGGTGTCGCCGGAGCGCAGCGCGACCAGCGCCTCCAGATGCAGGCGCAGATGGTCGGCCGGCTGGTCGATGAATTCCGGCACGCGGCCGTCGGCGAACAGCTGGCGCCGCGCCTGTTCGGCCCGCACCAGCTGGCGGAACAGCGCCATGGTGACGGCCACCTGCGGCTCCTGCGTGCCGATGGTGTCGAGCTGCAGGTCGGTGCGCTCCAGATTGCCGGCGAAGCTCAGCAGCTCGGCCAGGAAGACGCGGCGGTCGAGATCGGTCGGGTTCTTCTTGATCTCGCCGTTCAGCGTGGTGATCGCCTCGTCGAGGCGGCCCGCCTGGAACAGTTGGGCTGCGGTTTCGCTCATGGTCTGTATCTCTCCCTGGATGGAGCGCCTGACTTCGGTTGACGGTCGGGTCAGGCCGCGCCGCCGGTTTGGGCCAGTTCGGTCACCAGCTTGAAGGTCGAGAAGACCTGATCCAGCTGGAAGTGCGGCCGAAGATGGATGACGCATTGGTAGTTGCCGGGCTTGCCCGGAATGGCGCGGACCTGGATGCTGCCCTCGCGCAAGGGATAGCGGGCCTTCTGGTCCAGGCTGGCGTCGTCGTTGCCCAGGCAGTAGCCGTGCAGCCAGCTCTGCAGGTCGCGTTCGCATTCCTCCGGCGTGACGAAGGAGCCGACGCGGTCGCGCACCATCACCTTCAGGAAATGGGCGAAGCGCGCGATGCAGAACATGTAGCGCAGCATCGCCGACAGCCGGGCGTTGGCCGTCGCCGTGGTGGTGGTGAACTGGCCGACCCGTTGGACCGACTGGTTGCCGTAGAAGACCAGATAGGGCGTGTCCTTGCAGCGGCTGACCGGGATGAAGCCGAGATCGTCGAGATCGCGCTCCAGCTGGTCGGAGATCGACACTTCGACCGAGAATTTCTGCGCGACCTTGATGCTGTCGGTGGCGAAATCCGGCACCACCAGCTCGGTCACCAGCCCGCCGCCCACCACGTCGCGCTGGGCGCCGCGGATGTCGGCGAACCAGCCATGCTGCAGGTAGGAACGGATCAGCACGGTGCCGAAGGCATAGACGGCATTGCCCCAGCAATGATCCTCCAGCCGCATGCCGCCCTCGCCACCGACCGATTCCTCGCGGAAGCGGAAACCGTGGCGGGCCTGCGGATCGTCGCCATAGGGCTCGCGCATCAGCACGCGCGGCAGGGCCACGCCGACGAACCGCGAATCCTCGGTTTCCTGGAAGCGCTGCCAGCGCTGGTATTCCGTCTGCCGCAGCACCGATTTCAGGTCGAGCGGCAGGCCGAGCTCGTGGAAGGTCTCCAGACCGAACAGCTCGGGCGCCGCGCCGACGATGGCCGGCGCGAAGGCGGCGGCGGCGACCTGGGCCAGCCCCTTGAGGCCGGACACGTCGTCGGTCGGCCGCTCCTTGGTCGGGCGATGCTGGACGGCATAGTCGCACAGCAGCACGCCGAAGGGGCGGCCGCCGGGCATGCCGAATTCGTCGCTGTAGACCTTGTTGAACAGCTGGCTCTGGTCGAACTCGATGGCGCGTTCCTGGTCGCGGCACAGTTCGGGCCAGGTCAGGTTGAGCAGGCGCAGCACCACCGTCTCGGCGTTCTGCGCCTGCTTCACCAGCGTGCGCACCCCGCGCCACGAGCCTTCCAGCGACTGGAAGCGCTTGTGGTGCAGGATGGCGTTGACCTGTTCGGACAGCAGCGCGTCGATCGCCGCGATGTCGCGGTCGAGCGCGGCGCGCAGCTTGTCCAGGCTGTCATGAACGGGAAGCGTGATGCCGAACCACAGCCGCAACGCCTCCCCGGGGTCATTGGCCGCCAGGAAGGCGTCGAGCGAGCCGGCATCGTCGCGGCCGAGCGCCATGTCGACCGCCCGCAGACGCAACGGCCGTTCAAGGACCGTCGCCTCCGCATCGTCGGCATGAATTTCGGCCGCGTGCCCGGTCATGCGGTTATCAGCCGGCCTGCGGGATGCGGGCGACCATGCGCATGGAGGTGGTCAGTTCCTCCATCTGCAGCCACGGGCGCATCCAGGCGACGGCGTTGTAGGAGCCGGGCTTGCCCGGGATTTCCTTCACCTGCACCTTGGCCTCGGCCAGCGGGTACTTCGCCTTCATCTCCTGGCCCGCGGCTTCGTTGCCGTTGACGTAGTTCAGGATCCAGCGGTTCAGCCACGCCTCGCAGTCGCTCGCCTCCATGAAGGAGCCGATCTTGTCGCGCGCCATGATCTTCAGGTAATGGGCGAAACGCGAGGTCGCCATGATGTAGGGCAGGCGGGCGGAGATCGCGGCGTTCGCGGTCGCCTCCGGCCGGTCGTACTTCTTGGGCTTCTGCGTGGTCTGGGCGCCGAAGAAGACGGCGTAGTCCTGGTTCTTGTAATGGCAGAGCGGCAGGAAGCCCAGCTTCGACAGCTCGGCCTCGCGGCGGTCGGTGATGCCGATCTCGGTCGGGCACTTGGCGTCGCTGTCGCCGTCGTCCGAGGTGAAGGTGTGGAAGGGCAGGTTCTCCACCTTGCCGCCGCCCTCGGCGCCGCGGATGGCCGTGCACCAGCCATACTGCGAGAAGGCATTGGTCAGGCGCTGGCCCATCGCGTAGGAGGCGTTCATCCAGCAGTAATCGTTGTGGGCCATCGGCCGGGCGATACCGCCTTCGTACGGAGCCTCCTCGTACTCGAACTCCTCGATCGGCTTGGTGTTGGCGCCGTAGGGCATGCGGGCGAGCACGCGCGGCATGGTCAGCGTGACGAAGCGGCTGTCGTCGCTCTCACGGAAGCTGCGCCACTTGGTGTACTCGACGCTGTCGAAGATCTTCTCCAGGTCGCGCGGCTTCGACAGCTCGGTCATGTCCTCGAAGCCGAACAGCTTCGGGCTGGCGGCCGAGATGAAGGGCGCGAAGGCGGCCGCCGCGACGTTGGAGACGCCGGTCAGCAGCTCCATGTCGTCGGGGTGGTTGGTGAACTCGTAGTCGCCGATCAGGGCGCCGTAGGGTTCGCCGCCGGCGATGCCGAACTCGTTCTCGTAGATCTTCTTGAACAGGTTGCTCTGGTCGAACTCGACCGCCTTCGAGATGTCCTTGTACAGGTCCTTCTTCGGGCAGTTCATGACGCGGATCTTGAGCGTGGAGCCCGTCTCCGAGTTCATGACCAGATAGTTCAGGCCGCGCCACGAGCCTTCCAGCTTCTGGAACTTCTCGTGGTGCATGATCGCGTTGAGCTGCTTGCTGATCTTGGCGTCGATCGCGGCGATCGCCTTGTTGATCGTCTGGCCCAGGTTCTTGTTGAAGGTGACCGTGCCGGCCAGCGCTTCCTGGGTCAGGGTGCGCAGCAGCTCCTGCGCACGGTCCGGCTCGGTCTGCTTGGTGGCGGCGATGGCCTGGTCGAGAATCGAGAGGCCGGTGCCTTCGGCAACGGCGCCGGCGGCGGCCGCGCCCTGGGTCTGAGCGTCGCTCATCGGATCAACCCTCCTTCTTCTCGGTGCCGAGCTCGCCGCTCAGCGCGGCCAGCTCGTCGGTGTTCTGCAGCACGCGCTCCAGCAGGCCCTCCAGCTCTTCCGAGCGGTCGGCCTTGCTCAGCAGATCGCGCAGCTGGTTGCGGGTCTCCAGCAGCTTGCGCAGCGGCTCGACCTGCTGCACGACGCGGCCCGGCTCGAAATCCTCCATCGACTTGAAGGCGAGATCGACCGACAGCTGGGTGCCGTCGTCGGCCAGCGTGTTGTCCACCTTCATCTTCAGGCCGGGCGTCATGCGGGCCATGACGTCGTTGAAGTTGTCGCGGTCGATCTGGATGAACTTGCGGTCCTTCAGGGGCTTCAACGGCTCCGTCGGATCGCCCGAGAAGTCGCCGAGCACGCCCACGACGAAGGGCAGCTCCTTGACGACGGTCGCACCCTCGGTCTCGACGTCGTAGGTGATGTGGACGCGGGGCTTGCGCACGCGATCCAGCTTCTGGTGGATACTCGCCATGTTATCGGACCTCCCTGCTCACGCCGTAGGATAGGCGGTGATCGTCAATACCCTGATTGCTCTGCCGGCGGCGGCGCCTTGGCGCCGGACGCGATGAAGAACTGCCGCCGTGTTTCCTCGTCGGTGATGAGCTCCATCAGGAGTTCCTGCAACGACATGCGGCCGCGGCGGACCACCTCCTCCAACGTGTAGGAGATGGGGGAATGGGGTTCCGTCTTGCGGAAGAAATCGGCGACCTGCAAGAGGACCTTGAAGGCCTCCTCGCGCGTTGTCACAGCCCCGCTCGCCTGCGCCTTGGCGCCGGCCGCCACGATCGCGCCGCCGGTCGCGACCAGTTCGGTGGACGTGGAGGCGGCCTCCGCCGCGGCGGGCTCGTCGCCGCCCAGCGTCGCCAGACGGTCGCGCGCGGCGTAGTTCACCGCGTCGAGCGCCGCCGTCAGGACGTTGCGGATGTTGCCGGCCGGCGGCGCGTCGTAGCCGGCCTTGTCGTAGAGGACCTTGCCCAGCGCCTCGAACTCGTCGATGGCGCCTTGGATGTCCTCCAGCAGAGTCTTGAATTCGGAGGCCGGCGTCTCGCGGACGCTCTGCTCGAACTGTTCCCAGGTGACGGCGCCGTTGTCGATGCGCGCCTGGCGGCGCGCCTCGTCGGTGATCTTCGCCAGCTCGATGGCCTGTTCGTACTGCCAGAGCGAATAAGGAATGTCGCCCAGGGTCAGCGGCACCTTGCGGACCGGCTGGATCAGCGTGCCGTCGGCCGATTCGCCGTTCAGGCCGGTCAGCGGGCCGACGCGGGTGGCGATGCCGTCCTCGTCCGGGGCCGGGTACAGGTTGTCCCAGAACCGCTCCACCAGTCCGCGGGCCAGCGCGAAGCCGTCGCGCAGGCCGGCGTAACCCTCCGCCCGCAGCAGCGCCTCGATGAACCACGCGGTGACCTCGAGGTCCTTCGCCTGGGTGCGCAGGATGCGCGGGCTGACCTCCAAGATGGTGCGCCATTCCGGCAGAAGGCCGCCGGCGTCGTCCTCCACATCCATGGAGCGTTCGGCGGCGCGGGCGGCGCTGCGGGCATCCTTGACGGTGTAGTAGTCGGCCGAGGCATTCTCGCGCAGGTCGATCCCGCATTCGGAATCGCCCTCGATCGGCTGCAGAAGCTCTTCGATGTCGAAAATCTGCGGTGTCGGCATGAAGGAAAGCACCCTTTCCACATTCATATGAAGAAGGTCAGAGCCGCAGGTAGCGGAGCCCGCCGATTTGGGGGTAAGCGTTCGTGCCGGGAAATTGATAGCGTTACTTCCGACGGTTCGACAAGGCTATTCGTCATTTTGAAGCCAGCCGAATGGAATATTGCAGTTGCGTAACAAATCAGCGGCAGGGCTACCCCTATGAGCTTGACGAAACGCAATTGCGGATGAATGCTGTTCGCCTGACGTCGGAACGAACCCTTCCTGGGACCCCTTTTGCAATGACTCCTGACGCCATTCCATCTGCAACATCGGGCATCGCTGCCGTTCCGGTGGAAAGTTCAGGAGGCATTTCTCCCGTTCTGATTGAGAGGCGCGATCCGGCCGGCCGCTTGGTCGCGCGGGTCGGCATAGCCGACGGGATGCTGGAGGGGCCCTGCCTCTTCTTTGCCGAGGATGGAGAGACGGTGGTTGCGCGGGCGCTGTTCCGTGCCGGCCGCCCTGTTCTGCCGCCGCCCGGATATGATCCCGCGTCCTCGCTGCTCGGCGCCCCGGTGGCGTCGGGCGAATCCCTGTTCTGAACGGCCGGAGACACCAGATGCCGCCCGCCGCCCGCCTCGGCGACCTGATCAAGCAGGACACGCCGCACTGCCACGCACCGATCCACCCGCCGGCCCCCGTGCCGGCGCCGGCGCCGCATCCGGGCCTGCCGCTGGCGATCGTGCTGGGCAGCCCGACGGTGCTGATCGGAAAAATGCCGGCCGCGCGGCTGACCGACATTTCCGCCCCCTGCGTGCTGCCGGGCTGCATTCCGGCCGGACCGGGCATGATCTCCCAAGGGTCGACGACGGTGCTGATCAACAACCTGCCGGCGGCGCGCATCAACGACATGACCGCCCACGTCAGCTGCGTCGCGCCGATCCCCGCCCCGGTGGGCAAGGTGATGCCGCCCGGCTGTCCGACCGTCATCATCGGCGGCTGACCGCATGCGCCTTTCCCATTTCGAGCGCCTGCGCCCGGTCTGCCCGCGCTGCCTCGCCACCCGCGGCGTGGCGGTGCCGTTGGCGCTCGGCATCGTGGAGGAGGCGGACGCCGGTGCCGTCCATTGGGGAACGCTGGTCTGCGGCGACGAGGCTTGCGCGATGGAATATCCCATCGTCGACGGCGCTCCGATCCTGGTGCCGGACCTGCGCGGTTGGATGGCGGCGAACGGGCATCTGCTGACCACCCGCACCGACATTCCGGCGGCGATGGAAGGGGTGCTGGGCGACGGGTTCGGCCCCGACAGCGCCTTCAACGCCACCCGCCAGCACCTGTCCAGTTATGGCTGGGACCATTACGGCGACCTCGATCCCGCCACCCCGGACGGGCAGGCCGGGTCGGTCGTCCGCTGCCTCGCCGCCGGGCTGGACCGGCTTGGACCGCTGCCGGCGGGGCCGGCGCTGGACCTCGGCTGCGGTGCCGGACGGACCAGTTTCGAACTGGCGGCGCGGGGGGAGGATCTGGTGCTCGGCCTCGACCTGCACTGGCCGCTGCTGATGCTGGCGCGGCGGGTGATGGAGCGGGGGGAAGCGGTTTTCCCGCTGCGCCGTTCCGGCATCGCCTATGACCGGCAGCGGATCGAGGCGCGGTTCGCCGGGACGGAGCGGGTGGATTTCTGGATCGGCGACGCGCTGTTCCCGCCCTTCGCCCCGCGCAGCTTCGCCCTGGTTGCGGCGATGAACGTTCTGGACTGCGTCGCCTCGCCGCCGGCCCTGCTGCGCGCCATGGACGGCGTGGTGGCGGACGGCGGCGGCGCGGTGCTGGCGACGCCCTTCGACTGGTCGACACAGGCGACGCCGGTCGAGGCCTGGCTGGGCGGCCATTCGCAGCGGGGGGACGATGCCGGCCGTTGCGAGGCCGTGCTGGCGCGGCTCCTGACGCCGGGCGCCCATCCGCAGTCGGTCGAGCACCTGCAGCTTTTGGGAGAACCGGTCGATATTCCCTGGACGGTTCGGATGCATGACCGCGCCGTCATGCAATATAGAACGCATTTGATGATGTTACGTGCATGATTCGAGAATGAAACGAAGAAGTTTCAGTCTTCTTGCGAAGCATAGCAGTGGATTTTTCGAAATGGCTTGGTCAAAGTCCGCGGCACAGCCACAGGACGAACCGGCCGGTCGGTTGAGTTGGTGCGGGTGCCGCAGGCGCTCTGCCCGCATGGGTTGAAGACACGCAAGTCACACGAAGGGGGTGGAGCCATGGTGGCGGTCGATCTGCAGAGCATGATTTCGCGGCTTAATCCTCTGTGCCGGCGGGCGCTGGAGGCTGCGGCCGGACAGACGCTGTCGCGCACGCATTACAATTGCGAGATCGAGCACTGGCTTCTCCAGCTGATCGGCGCGGCCGACGGCGACATCTCCGCCATTCTGCGCGTTTACGAGATCGACGCCGGCCGCCTGTCCGCCGACCTGACGCGGGTGCTGGATAAGCTGAAGACCGGCAACAGCCGGGCGCCGGCCCTGTCGCCCAATCTGGTGCAGCTGATGCGCGAGGCGTGGGTGCTGGCCTCGCTGCAGTATGGCGAGGGGGCGGTTCGCTCCGGCCATCTGCTGGCGGCCCTGCTGTCCGACGAATCGCTGTCGGCCCAGGCGCGCGACATGTCCGGCCAGTTCGCGAAGATCACCGCGGATGTGCTGCGCCGCGATCTGCCCAAGATCGTCGCCGATACGGCGGAGGCGCGCACCAGCGCGCCGGTCGCAGCGGCCGGCGGCGCTGCCGGCGGGACCTCCGCGGTCGGCGCGCCGAAGGTCGGCGGGGCGACCCCCAACCTCGACCAGTACACCATCGACCTGACCGACCGCGCCAAGAACGGCAAGATCGATCCGGTGCTGGGCCGCGACGCCGAGATCCGCCAGATCATCGACGTGCTGACCCGCCGCCGCCAGAACAACCCGATCCTGACCGGCGAGGCCGGCGTCGGCAAGACGGCGGTGGTCGAAGGCTTCGCGCTGCGCATCGCCGCCGGCGACGTGCCGCCTGACCTGCGCAACGTCCGCCTGCTGTCGCTCGACCTCGGCCTGCTCCAGGCCGGCGCCGGCATGAAGGGCGAGTTCGAGAACCGGCTGAAGGGCGTGATCGACGAGGTGAAGGGCTCCAGCCAGCCCATCATCATGTTCATCGACGAGGCGCACACCCTGATCGGCGCCGGCGGGCAGGCCGGCCAGAACGACGCCGCCAACCTGCTGAAGCCGGCGCTCGCGCGCGGCGAGATGCGCACCGTCGCCGCCACGACCTGGGCCGAGTACAAGAAGTACTTCGAGAAGGACCCGGCGCTGACCCGCCGCTTCCAGGTGGTGAAGGTGGAGGAGCCGGCGGAGCCGGTTGCCGTCGACATGATGCGCGGCCTGACCGCCACGCTGGAGAAGCACCACAAGGTCCGCATCGTGACCGAGGGGCTGATCGAATCGGTCCGCCTGTCCAGCCGCTACATCCCGGCGCGCCAGCTTCCCGACAAGGCGGTCAGCCTGCTGGATACCGCCTGCGCCCGCGTGGCGATGAGCCAGACGGCGACGCCGCCGGCCATCGAGGACCGCCGCCGCACCATCCAGCTGACCGAGACCGAGGTTGCGATCCTGGAGCGCGAGGAGGCCATCGGCATCGACCATGCCGAACTGCTCGCCGCGCTGAAGGACAAGATCGCCGCCACCCAGGCCGACCTGGAGGCGCTGGAGGCGCGCTGGACCAAGGAACTGGAACTGGTCAAGGCCATCAACGAGACGCGCGACCAGCTGGTCGCCGCGCATGAGCAGTCCAAGGCCCCGGCTGCCGAGGGCGCCGCTCCCGCGGAGCCGCTCGATGCCGAGGCGCTGAACGCCAAGCTGAGCGCGCTGACCGCCGAGCTGACCGCGCTGCAGGGCGAGGATCCGCTGGTCAAGGTCGCGGTGGACGGGCAGGCGGTGGCCGAGGTGGTCGCCAACTGGACCGGCGTTCCGGTCGGCCGCATGGTCTCCAACGAGATCAAGACCATCCTGTCGCTCGCCGACCGTATGAAGGAGCGGATCATCGGCCAGGACCACGCGCTGGACGCCATCGCCCAGGCGATGTGGACCAGCCGTGCCAAGCTGACCGACCCGCGCAAGCCGATCGGCGTCTTCCTGATGGTCGGCACCTCCGGTGTCGGCAAGACCGAGACGGCGCTGACGCTGGCCGACCTGATCTATGGCGGCGAGCAGAACGTCACCACCATCAACATGACCGAGTACAAGGAGGAGCATAAGGTCTCCCTGCTGCTCGGATCGCCTCCCGGCTATGTCGGCTTCGGCGAAGGCGGCGTCCTGACCGAGGCGGTGCGCCGCCGGCCCTACAGCGTCGTCCTGCTGGACGAGCTGGAGAAGGCCCATCCCGGCGTGCAGGACATCTTCTTCCAGGTGTTCGACAAGGGCACGATCAAGGACGGCGAAGGCCGCGACATCGACTTCAAGAACACCGTCATCATCATGACGTCGAACGCCGGCACGGACCTGATCCACAAGCTGTGCGCCGATCCGGAGACCGCGCCGGACGCCGAGGGGCTGCTGGAGGCCCTGCATCCCGAACTGCAGAAGAGCTTCAAGCCGGCCTTCCTCGGCCGCTGCACGGTCATCCCGTACTTCCAGCTTTCGGACGAGAATCTGGCGAAGATCGTGGTCCTGCAGTTGAACCGCATCGCCAAGCGCGTGGTGCAGAACTACAAGGCCGCATTCTCCTACTCCGACGATCTGGTCCAGAGCATCGTCAACCGCTGCCAGGAGGTCTCCAGCGGCGCCCGCAACATCGAGACGATCCTGAGCCGCACGCTTCTGCCGGAGATCTCGTCCCGCATCCTCGCCCGCATGGGCGACGGCGAGCCGATCACCCGCGTCCACGTCTCGGTCGATGGCGAAGACCGCTTCGTCTACGACATCGCCTGAGTCCAAGGAAACGGGAGGGCCGGGGCGGGCGCGCATAAAAATGACGGGCGGTGACGACCGTCACAGCACCCGCCTCAATTCTTTCGTAACCATACAGCACAGACCAAGCTTCACCCGTTAAGACCGACTTCAAGAGAGCGAGGAGACAACCATGGCGATCTATATCAAGTACGACGGCATCGACGGCGAGGCCACGCACGAGACCCACAAGAAGTGGCTGGACGTCGGTTCGCTGCAGTGGGGCGTCGGCCGCGCCATCAGCACCCCGTCGGGCTCGACCGCCAACCGCGAAGCCTCGGAGCCGTCGGTGTCGGAAGTGACCATCACCAAGCTGATGGACAGCTCCTCGCCGAAGTTCTTCGTCGAATCCTGCACCGGCGCCATCGGCAAGAAGGTGCAGATCCACCTCGTCACCACCGGCAGCCCGGGCAACACCTATGCCGAATACACCCTGACCAACGCCCTGGTCTCGGCCTACTCGATGTCGTCGGGCGGTGACCGTCCGTCTGAATCGATCTCCATCAGCTTCACCAAGATGGAGTACAAGTTCATTCCGTACGACGACAAGAACAAGGCCGGCACGCCGATCTCGGTCTCCTACGACCTGTCGACGACCAAGAGCGCCTGATAAGCGGTGCCCCCTCCCTATCCCTCCCCCGCCCTTGGCGGTGGAGGGGACTGCCGCCGCTTCGGCAATAGGCACCCTCTCCCACCGTAGGTGGGGGAGGGTCGGGGAGGGGGCAAAGCACCTGCCATCATTGACACCTTCTCTACATCAAGGACCAAGCCCGCATGTCGGATGCGCCCACCATCTCGCAGACCGGCCGGCTTCTGTCGCTGACCTCGCCGCTCGGCGCGGACGTGCTGATCCCGGTTGCCGTCGAGGGAGAGGAAGGGCTGTCGCGCCTGTTCCGCTACACCGTCACGATGATCTCGCCGCGGATGACCATCGCGCCGGCCGACATCCTGGGAAAGTCGCTGACGCTGTCCATCGCGCGCCAGGGTGGCAGTCCGCGCATCATCAACGGCATCGTGAAGAGCTTTTCCGCCGGGCCGCTGGCTCTGCGCGGCTACCGCCGCTACACGGCGGAGATTGTGCCGTCCCTGTGGCTGGCGACCCTGCGCTCCGACTGCCAGGTGTTCCAGGACAAGAGCGTCGTCCAGATCGTCGACGCCATGCTGTCCGACTGCGGCGTGACCGAGGTGAAGAAGCAGGGGCTGTCAGGCACCCACAATCCCCGCCCGGTCTGCGTGCAGTACCGCGAGACCCATTACGACTTCATCGCCCGCCTTCTGCAGGACGAGGGCATCTATTTCTATTTCCAGCACGAGGCCGGCAAGCACACGCTGGTGCTGAGCGACAGCGCGTCGGGCTACACCGACTGCCTGGACAAGGACGTCAACCACTCCACCGCGTCGCAGGGCAACACGCTGGCCATCGACGGCTGGGCGCATTCCCAGTCCTACGTGTCCGGAAAATGGACGCTGAAGGACTATAATTTCGAGACGCCCAGCACCGACCTGACCGCCAGCACCACCACGGTGCTCGGCGTTTCCGCCTTCAAGTCGCACGAGATGTTCGATTATCCCGGCGGCCACATGGTCAAGGCCGACGGCACCGACCTGTCCCGCCTGCGCATGGAGGAGACGGAGACGGGCTATGAGCGGGTGGAGGGCACGGCGACCTACCGCGGACTGTCGGCCGGCGGCAAGATCTCCATGGCCGGCCATGCGGTCACGGCGGAAGTGGGCAAGGGCTATGTCGTCACCGATCTGGCGCTGAGCGCGCAGGACGAGAGCCATCTCGGCAATGGCGGCATGCCGCCGCAATTCTCCTGCCGCTTCGCCGCGATCCCCGAAGCCACCGTTTTCCGCCCGCCGCCGGTGCCGCGCCCGCGCACCCATGGTCCCGACACCGCCACCGTCGTCGGTCCCAGCGGCGAGGAGATCTACTGCGACAAGTATGGCCGCGTCCGGGTGCAGTTCCATTGGGACCGCAAGGGCGCCAAGGACGAGAAGAGCTTCGTCTGGTTGCGCGTCGCCCAGACCATGGCCGGCAAGAACTGGGGCACCATCTTCACCCCGCGTGTGGGCATGGAGGTGCTGGTCGACTACATCGGCGGCGATCCCGACCGGCCGCTGATCGTCGGCTGCGTCTACAACGCCGAGAATATGCCGCCCTACGCGCTGCCCGACAACAAGACGCAGAGCGGCATCAAGACCCGCTCCAGCAAGGGCGGCGACGCGGCGACCTTCAACGAGCTGCGCTTCGAGGACAAGAAGGACGCGGAAGAAATCTATTTCCACGCCCAGAAGGACTTCACCCGGATGGTGGAGAACGACGACAAGCTAACCGTCGACCACGACCAGACCATCACCATCAAGAACGACCGCACCGAAACGGTGTCGGAAGGCAACGAAGCCGTCACCATCGCCAAAGGCAACCGCAGCGTCACCGTGTCGAAAGGCAACGACACCCACGAGGTGACCGAGGGCAACCAGACCCTGACGGTGGGGAAGGGCAACCGGACCGTCACCGTCAGCAAGGGCAACGACACCCACACGGTCGGCGAGGGCAACCGGACGGTCGAGGTCGGGCAGGGCAACGACAGCCTGACCGTCAAGCAGGGCGACATGTCGGTCGACGTCAAGCAGGGCGATTACGCCCTGAAGCTCGGCATGGGCGACGTTTCGGTGAAGGCGTCCGCCGGGCAGATCACCATGCAGGCCGCGACCGGCATCGAATTGAAGGTCGGCGGCAACAGCATCAAGATCGACCAGACCGGCGTCACCATCAAGGGCAGCATGGTCAAGCTCACCGGCGACATGCAGGTGCAGATCAAGGGCGCGATGACGCAGGTGAACGGCGACGCGATGGTTAAGATCCAGGGCGGCGTGGTAACCATCAATTGACGAACGCCGTCCACACTGGGACGGATTTTCAAGCGGGGTTGGGACGGTGGACATCGGGCTATTGCCGAAGTTGCGCTTTGCCCGCGCGGCCGAAGCGGTCGCGGGGCTGGACCTGTCGCCGGAAGCGAAGGCGCTGTACGCGCCGAACGCTCCGACGGCGGTCTTCCTGAAGGCGCTGATCGACGCCGAACTGTATGCCGACGCCATCCGGCTGCTGGGCATGGCCCTGCCGCGGCGCGAGGCCGTGTGGTGGGGCTGCCTGTCCGCCCGCGGCGCGCTGCATGCCGAGCCGGCGCCGGCCGATGTCGCGGCACTGGAGGCGGCGGAGGGCTGGGTCTACCGCCCGACGGAGGAGAACCGCCGCGCCTGCTTCGCGCCGGCCGAGGCGATGAATTTCGAGACCGCCTGCGCCTATGCCGCCATGGCCGCCTTCTGGTCGGGTGGCAGCCTCGCCCCGCCCGACGCGGCGGTGGTGGTGCCGCCGGGCGACGGGCTGACCGGGACGGCCGCCGCCGCCGCGGTGCTGATCGCCGCCGCGGCGGTGCCCAAGGAGATCACGGCCCGCCATCGCGCGTCGCTGGTCCAGGCGTTGGACATCGCCAACGGCGGCAGCGGCAAGGTGGGGGCGGCGTGATCCGATGAAGCTGCGCCTGACCCTGATCCAATGCCCGCCCGCGCAGGGCGGCGACATCGCCCGCGATCTCGGCACCGGACGGCTGGTGATCGGCCGCGGTCCCGACTGCGACTGGGTGCTCAACGATCCGGAGCGGATGCTGTCCAAAATCCACTGCATGGTGGAGTTCAAGGGCGGCGTCTATATCGTCATCGACAGTTCCACCAACGGCGTCTTCCTGAACGACGCGCCGACCCCGATCGGCCGCGGCAACTCCGCCGTGGTGGGCGAGGGCGACCGGCTGCGGATGGGCGGCTTCGTCATGCGCGCCGGCTTCGCCGCGGAGGAGGCGCCGCCCGCCAACGACCCCTTCCTGGCCGTGCTGCGCGGCTCCGACGAACCGGCGCCGTCGCCGGCGGCCTCGCCCGGGGACGATCCCTTCGCCCTGCCGGCCTTCGGCCGCGGACCGGTGTCGGTGATGCCGATTCCGGAGGACGACGATCTGTTCGGCGACCTGCAGCAGCCGGACGAGCGCTGGGGAGGCAAGCCGGGCGGCGGCTGGCAGCCCACGGCGGCGGGGAACGCGCCCGGCGGCGATCCCGATTGGCCGGGCTCCACACAGACCGACTTCTCGCCGGACAGCCTCGGCACCATCCGGGTGTCGGCCGAGCAGGCGGGGTTCGGCAATGCCAACCCCAATGCCGGCTTCGATGCAGGCTTTGACAAGGGCAATGGCGGTACGTCGATCCCAGACGACTGGCTGGATGATCCTGTCGAGCTGACACCTGCCGCCCAGCCGTCCAACCCGGCTCCTGCCCAGCCCTTCGCGGCGCAGCCGGCCACCCCGCCCGACGATTGGGCCGAGGAGCCGCTGGTCCCGCCGGCCTTCGGTGCGCGTCCGTCGCCCTTCGCCACTGCTGCCGCCGACCCGGCCTCTGACGCCCTCAGCCGCGCACTGGTCGATGTCGTGCTGTCGCTGGTGCGGCGGCAGGCGGCGCTGGAGGCTCTGCTCGGCCTCGACCCGGACGAGACGATGGCGCAGGGGGAGTCGATCCTGCGCCGCGCCGTGGATGCCGACGACGCGCTCGCCCGCCTGCGCGCCCTGCCACCCGCCGAGGCGGAGGCATTGCTGCAGGCGGCGGTGTCCGACGGTGCGGCCCACCAGTCGGCCCTGCTGGCCGCGGTGCGCGAGCTGACCGGGGAGACCGCCGACGGCGGCACCCGGCTGGCCGCGCTGTACCGCCGGCTCCTGCCGATCCACCGCCACGCGCTGGGCGGCTGACGGGAGGACGGCGAACCATGGCAACGACCATCAGCCTGCAAGAGGGAAAGCGCCCATGAGTTGGGACGACAAGGTCATCTGGTCCGAAGGCATGTTCCTGCGGGCGCAGCATTTCCAGCAGCAGGATCGCTATGTCGAGCGGCTGGTGCGCGGCCGCGTCGCCGGCATCCGTCCCTTCGCCTGGGGCATCAGCGAACTCACCATCAACCGCGAGCTTCTGGCCGTCGGCAAGTTCGCCGTCCTGCGCTGCAAGGGCATCCTGGAGGACGGGACGCCGATCAACATTCCCGACGACGACGATCCGCCGCCGCCGCTGGACCTGCCGGAAACGCTGGCGAACAGCGTCGTCTACCTCGCCCTGCCTGTCCGCCAGCGCGGCGGCGTGGAGTTCGAGGTGGGCGAGAGCGCCGACGCCGCCACCCGCTATGTCGGCGAGGAGACGGAGACGGTCGACGCCATCGCCGGGTCGGCCAGCGTGTCGCGCATCCGCACCGGGCGTCTGCGACTGCGCTACCGTCTGGAGCGGCAGGAGCGCGCCGGCTACCACTGCCTGGGCCTCGCCCGCATCCAGGAGGTGCGGTCCGACCGCCATGCTTCGCTGGACGAGCGCTACATCCCGCCGGCCCTGAACGTCCAGACGCTGGCCCCGCTGGCCGGCTTCGTCACCGAGATCCAGGGCCTGCTGAACAGCCGGTCGGAGGCGCTGGCCGCCCGCGTCGGCGGTTCCAACGGGCGCGGCGCCGGTGAGATGGCCGACTTCCTGATGCTGCAGGTCGCCAACCGGTCGGAACCGCTGTTCGCCAACATCGCCCGCATGCCCGACATCCATCCGGAACGGCTGCACGGCATGATGCTGGGGCTGGCCGGCGAACTGGCGACCTTCACCGCCGTCAACAAGCGTCCGCCCAGCTTCCCGCCCTATCGGCACGAGGATCTGCAGGGCACGCTGGAGCCGGTGATGGCGGAGATCCGCCGCTCGCTGAGCGCGGTGCTGGAACAGACCGCCATCCCGATCGACCTGCAGGAACGCAAATACGGCATCCGCGTCGGCACCATCGCCGACCGCTCGCTGATCACCACGGCGACCTTCGTGCTGGCGGTGCGGGCGGACATGCCGGGCGAGGCGTTGCGCCGCAACTTCCCCGCGCTGGTCAAGATCGGCCCGGTGGAGCAAATCCGCGAACTGGTCAATGTACAGTTGCCCGGAATCCGAGTAAGGCCGCTGCCCGTCGCTCCGCGCCAGCTGCCCTACCATGCCGGTGCCGTGTATTTCGAACTCGAACGCGGTAGCCCTATTTGGAAACAGCTTGCAACATCAGGCGGAATCGCGGTTCATCTAGCGGGTGATTTCCCCCAGGTGGCGATGGAGCTTTGGGCGATCCGTGGCTGATGCATCACCTTTTCCTGTTGTAGGGACACCATGAGGCTGGGCGGGGTGCTGGCCCTGCGCACCGGCGCCGTGATCGCGGCGACGGTCGCGACCGCCGTGCTGTTGTCGGTCGCGCTGTCCGGACTGAAGTTCGAACAGAAGCTGCGCGAGGTCACCGGCTCCCGCCTCGCGGTGGTGGCGGACGAGATGCGGCGCCGGGTCGAATACGGCCTGACGCTGGGCCTCGACCTGTCCGAACTGGTCGATCTGCAGGCACAGGCCGAACGCGCGGCCTCCGGCGAGGAAATCCTCGGCGTGGAGGTGGTGGACGACCGTGGCGTCATTCTGTTCGCCGCCGACCGCAACGCCGTCGGCCAGCCCACTCCCGTGCGCTGGGGCGACGACGCTTCGGCCGGAACCCTGCGCCAACAGATCGCCGGCGATGTCCTGATCCTCGGTTCCGACGTGCGCAACAGCTTCGGGCAGACGGTGGGGCAGGTGATCCTGCGCTCTTCCCTGGCCGGGCTGAAATCGCGGGTTGCGACGGTCGAGGAGGGGTTGCGCGGCAACATCCTGGCACTGGTGGGTGTCGCAGCGCTGGTGACGCTGGCCGCCGTCTTCGTCGTGGTGCGGCAGCGCGGCGGACGTGGTGGATTGGCGGACGGCACCGCGCCGCTGGGCATGGTGCGCGATCGCCTGAATCACGGCATCGCCGACGCCGATCACGCCATGGAAGAGTTGGAGCGTGAATTGGATGCCATGGCGCCGAATGCCCCAGGACCACTCCCAGTGAAGGGCGCGGTGACATGAGCGATCCGGCCCGCGACACCTCCGCCAAGCCGTCTGCCAACTCGACCGCCAAGCCGGCCAGGCGGCGCGACCCGATCAGCGCGCTGGTGCTGCGGCTGACCATCGTCACGGTGGCGGTCCTGCTGCTGGCCGCCGGTGCTGCCTCCTGGCTGTCGCTGCGCAGCTTCGACCCGCTGTTCCAGCCGGAACTGGCGCGCAAGGCGCAGACGGTCGGCGACCTGATGGGGGCGCAGATCGACCGCGGGCTTGGCGTCCGCATTCCGCTGGACCGCATGGCCGGCCTCGACGCCCTGCTGGCGGCGGAGGTCGAACGCCACGACGACATCGCCTACATCGCGGTGACGGGCCCGGACGGGCGCATCGTCGCCGCGGCGGGCGGACCGCTGGGCGGCATCACGGCGCTGTCGCCCGACCGGCTGACCGGCCCCGCCGACGGCAGGCTGGCCCGCGGCTTCGTCGACGTCCAGCGCCCGCTGGGCGACACCGCCAATCCGGCCGGTGCGCTGCATGTCGGCGTCGACAGCGCCTTCCTGGCCAAGGCCTCGACCGATCTGGCGCTGGACGTGCTGTCGGTGGTCATCGTCTCCGTCCTGCTGATCTTCGAGGTTCTGCAACTGGTGGTGAATCTCGCCATGCGGCGGGTACTGACCCTGCGGCTGCTTGCCGACCGGGCGGAGGAGGGGGATTTCCGCGCCACCCTGCCCGAGATTCCCGGCCCCCTGGCGGCATCGGAGGACCGGGCGCTGGAAAGCGGCGTGCGCGCCGCGCTCGACGGCGTCAACGCCCGATATGCCGGCCTCGCCGCGCGGGTGGCGGAGCTGCGCCGCCGTCTGGGCGGCGACGACCCGCGGATCGGCCGGGCGGAGGCCGGGCTGTCGGCGCTCGCCCGCCGCTTCCGCTTCCGCGACCCGGACTCCGCGCGTCTGCCGCCGACGCCGCTGAACCTCGTCTTCCTGCGGCTGCCGGTCTTCCTGTTCTGCCTGTCGGAGGAGCTGTCGCGCCCCTTCCTGCCGGCCTACGCCAAATCCTTCGCCGGCGAGGTGCCGTGGCTGACGCCGGACATGGTGGTCAGCCTGCCGATCACGCTGTTCATGCTGATCTGGGCGCTGTCGCAGCCGGGCGGCGCCCGCTTCTCCGAACGCTGGGGCCGGTCGCGCGCCTTCACCATCGGCGCTCTGCTGGGTTCCGTCAGCCTCGCGCTGACCGCCTTCGCCGGGTCGCTGGCGGAGCTGATGCTGTGGCGCTGCCTGACGGCGCTCGGCTATGGGCTGGTGCTGATCACCGCGCAGGGCATCGTCATCGACCACACCACCCCGCGCAACCGCGCCGCCGGCATGGCGATGTTCATCGGCGCGCTGCTGGCCGCCGGTGTCTGCGGTCCGGTCAGCGGCGGCATCATTGCCGACCAGATCGGCTTCCGCGCCACCTTCCTGCTGGGTGCGCTTCTGGCGCTGGGCTCCGGCCTGTCGGTCAGCCTGCTTCTGCTGCGCGGCCGCGGTGCGGCGCAGTCCCCTGCCGGCGCCGGTGCGGCCCGTCCGGCCATGGGCAGCGCCTTGCCGCTGTTCCGCGACGTCCGCTTCTCCGCCCTGATGGTGCTGAGCGCCATCCCGACGAAGATCGCCTCGACCGCCTTCCTCTTCTGCCTCGTGCCGCTGCTGCTGACCGCCGACGGCGCGTCGAAGGCGGAGATCGGGCGCGTGCAGATGATGTACTTCGTCGCCTTCATCCTGGTGTCGCCGCTGGCCGCCAGCCTGTCCGACCGCTGGCAGGCGCGGCGCGGCTTCATCGCCGCCGGCGGCATCGGCACGCTGGCGAGCTGCCTGCCCATCATCGCCACCCAGGCGCTGTGGGGGCCGCCGCTGGCCATAGCCTTGTTCGGCCTGTCGCAGGCGCTGGTCGGTGCCCCGCAGCTGACGCTGGTCTCGCAGATCGCCCGCGACGGCGGCCTGCCGGAGACCGCGGCCATCGGCTGGTACCGGCTGATCGAACGTCTGGGCGGCGCGCTCGGCCCCGTCACCGCGATGGCGGTTGCGGTCGCCACCTCCTACCGCGAGGCGATGCTGGGCATCGGCCTGCTGTGCGGAGCGAGCGCGCTTCTGTTTTGGATCCTTTTCCGCACCGGGCGCCCGGCATCCCCCGCCGCCCGGCCACAGGAGGCTTGACCGCGATGAGAATCGACGAAAGCGATCTCCTCCGCATCCGCCGCCGCTCGCTGTTGCGCCTTGCCGCCGCCGGCGGGCTGGCCCTGCCCGGACTGCCGCTGGCCGGCAACCTGCTGGTAGGGTCGGCGCTGGCCGCCACGGTGCCCGACAAGACCTTCCGCATCACCATGGTGCTGGGCCGCGGCGAGAGCGACAACGAGTTCGGCTTCAAGGACTATCTGGCCCGCCGCGGCCTGAAGGTGGACTACACCATCCGCAACACCGGCGGCGACACCGCCAAGCTCCCGGGCATCATCCAGGAGATCAAGGACACGCGTCCCGACCTCGTCTACAGCTGGGGCACGCCGCAGACCCGCGCCCTGGTCGGTCCCCATGACGAGGCGGACCCGCGCAAGCACGTCACCGACATCCCCGTGGTCTTCACCTTCGTCGCCGCACCCGTAGACGCGAGGATCGTGCCCGACCTAGCCCGGTCGGGGCGCAACGTCACCGGCACCATCCACATCGCGCCCATCGCGGTGCAGCTGAACACCATCCAGGCCTACCGCCCGATCAAGCGGCTGGGCGTGGTCTACAACCCGCAGGAACGCAACTCCGTCCTCACCATCGAGGGGCTGCGGGCCGAGACGGCGCTGCGCGGGCTGGAGCTGATCGAGGAGCCGGTCCCCCTGAACGACCGCGGCGAACCGATCTCCGCCGCGGTGCCCGACGCGCTGGCCCGGGTGGCGAGGCGCGGGGGCGAGGTCCTCTATATCGGCCCCGACACCTTCATCGCCTTCCACAACCGCACGGTCGTGGCGGCGGAGGCATTGCGCCTGGGCCTGCCGACCTTCTCGGTGACCGAGCTGATCGTGCGCACCGACAAGGCGATGCTGGCGCTGGCGAGCAGCGCCTACGGCATCGGCCGCTTCACCGCATTCAAGGCGGCGCAGATCCTGGTGGACGGCGTCAGTCCGGCCGAGATTCCCGTGGAAACGCTGAAGCGCTTTTCCGTCATCATCAACATGGCCACGGTCCGGGCGCTGGAGTACTACCCGCCCATCGGCCTCCTGAATTTCGCGGAAATCATCGAATCATGAGCGCCCGCATCCCCATGACCCTGCCGTTCGGCGGAGCTCCCCTGCGTGGCGAGGCCGCCCGCGCGGTGGCCGCCGTCCGCCTGCGGGCGCTGGCCGCCGATTTGCCGGACGGGCTGACCGCCCGCATGATGGACCCGGACGATTCCAACCTGCTGGCCGACTTCCGCGTCCGCGTGGTGGCGACCCTGGAGGATCCCGACCATTACCGCATGGCGGGCGAGGTCGGGAACTTCGTCGCCGACCATCTGGGCGACAGGGGGCTGACCGCCGGCATCTTCCGGCGGGATGGGCGCTCCGGGACCCGTCTGGTCGCCTATGGCGCGCTGGGCCTGCCGTCCGGCGACGATCCCAACCGGGGCCGCGACCTCGACCTGCCGGAGGCGGAACTGCCCTGGGTGGCGCACATGTCGTCGGCGATGGTCGATCCGTCCGAGCGCGGGCGCGGCCTGCATCACCGGCTGATCGACTGGCGGATCGAGGTGGCGGAGGCGCTGGGCCGCCGGCACCTGATCACCACCGTCAGCACCCGCAACCACCGCAGCTGGGGCCATCTGGCCGGCCACGGCATCTATCCGAAGCGGCTGGTCCGCGTCGGCGGCGATCTGGTCCGGCTGCTGGTCCACCGCGACTTCACCGCCGATCCGATCTTCGACACCGCCAGCGCCGAACTGGTGGCGGTGGAGGAGCTGGCCGGGCGCTGGGACGTGTTCGAGCGCGGCCATGTCTGGGGCCGCGTCGCTGCGGGCGACGGTGCCGCGCGCCGCTGGTACGCGCTGTGCGGCCGGGAAAAGGCTCCGCTGGAGCATGACGGGACGGGGCCGGGCGGGCGCTGAGGCGCGCGGCCGGCTGAAGGGGGATGGCCGGGATGGGATCGGGGAGTTTCGGGGCGCGGCTGGCGGCGTTCGTGGCGGTGGCGGTGTTCGTCTCCGCACTATCCGCCGTCGTGCTGTGGACGCGCGAACAGGCGCGCCGCCTGGACGAGGCGGTGACCTCCCAGGTCGGCTTCGTGCTGAGCGAGGCCAAGGCGTCGCTCGAGACCCAGTTGAACCTCGGCCTCGCGCTGGGTGACCTGCCGCAAGTCGACGGGCTGCTCGCCCGCGCCCGCGTCGCCCTTCCCGGCATCCAGTCCGTCACCGTTCTGGACGAGACCGGCACCGTCCTGTTCTCCACCAACGCGGTGGAGGTGGGCGAGCTTCTGCCTGTCCGCACGGGGGCTGAACCCAATTCCGGCGTCAGCGGCTTCTGGTCGGAGGAGCGCGGGGACGAGCGGGTCTACGGCGTCGGTCTCGCCACCAGCTTCGACACGGTGGCCGGCAGCCTGCTGGTCCGCATGCCGGCAGGCGCGATGGCCGAACCGATGCGCCATTATGCCCTGACCCTCTCCATCGGCGCGGTGCTGATCGCGCTTCCGCTGGCTCTGCTGGGCTGGCTGGCCGGCCTGCGGCTTGCCGCCGGACCGCGCCGTTCGTTGGCCGACCTCGCCACCACGCTCGAAGGGCTGGGGGAGGGCGGTCGCATCCGCGCCGAACCGCCGACGCAATCGCGGCAACAGACACTCGGGCTGCCGGCCGCCGCCTTCACCGATGCGGTGCGGCGGCGCCTGACCATCCTGGACGAGGCGGAGCGCGAAGTCGCACGCCTGGACGAACTCGCATGACGACCCGCAGCGCCTCCCGCAGCCCTTACCGCGGCCCCTCCGGCGGCCCCTCCGGCGGCCCCTCCGGCGGCCATCGTCTGTTCATGGTCGGCATTCCGGCCGCCATCCTGCTGGCGGCTACCCTGGCGATGGCCGGCGTCGGGCTGCTCGGCACATGGCTGGCGCAGGACCAGCTGGGGGAGGCGCGCGCCGCCAAGGCCGCCGCGGTGGCGGAGGCGGTTCAGCACGACCTGGAACGCGCCATCGCCTACGGCATTCCCCTGCCGCGCATCGAAGGCGTGGGGGCCTTCCTTCAGGGTGTTGCCGGACGCAACCCGGACCTGGGCTTCCTGGCGCTGACCGGTGGGGACGGGGGACTGCTGCAGGGGGCGGTGAATACCGGCGGCGGCATCGACGCCGCCGGGCTGCAGGCGCTGACCGCCGGCCTGCGCGGCCTGCCGACGCCGGAGACCCGTGCCGCGACGCTTCAGCCGATCGAGCGCGACGGCCTGCTGATCCTGAGAGTGCCTGTGCGGCTCGGCCGCCTGTCGTCGGAAGGCGGCGGCGGCGGAGTGGGCCAGCCGCCGGCCGGCCATGTTCTGGTCGGCGTCCAGCCGCAGCAGGTGCGCGGCCAGATCGCCGAGGAACTGGCGACGGTGGCGCTGGGGGGGCTGGCGGTTCTGGTGCTGCTGGCCGAACTGGCCGGCGTTCTGGCCCGCGCCAGCTTCCGCGCGCCGTTGCGCCGCCTGGCCTTGGCGATGGCGGAGGCGGTGGACGGGCGTTTCGCCACGCTGCTGGGCCGCCGTCCGCGCGATCAGGTCGGCCGGCTGCTGTTCGCCTTCAACGCCGTCGTCTTCGGCCTGCACGACCGCCGCCAGCGCTTCGCCGCCCATGCCGACGAAGTGCGCGCCGCCGTCTTCGATCCGGAGGTGGCCTCCGCCGTCGAAGACACCCGACTGTCGGCGCTGACCGCTCTCGGTCCGGGCCTGGAGGCCGCGCCGCGCCGCGAGATCGATTCCCGGTCCGACGATGTCCTTGCCTTCGCCCTGCTGTCCGCCGCCGCGGCGCCCATGCTGGTTCTCGCCGGCAGCCTTTCCCTGGCCGGTCCGGCGCTGGCCGCTGCACTGGTTGGTGCCATTGCCGGCTATGCCGTACCGCCCGGCTGGCGCCGTGTCGCGGCGGTGCTGAGCGCGCTGGCGCTGTTGTCGGCGGCGGCCGTGCTGCTGCTCGGCGGTACCGCGTTGCCGGCCGGATTGGCCGGTGGGCTGGCGGGCGGTTTCGCCGCCGGGCTGGCACTGTCCTATGTGCGCCGTCAGGCGGCGGACGGCGGGCAGCTCTCGCTGCTGCGGGCATTGGCCTCCGGGATCGTCGCGGCCCTGCTGTGGGCGGCGGCGGTCGGCTGGGACGGCGGGATGCTCGCGGCATCCACGCTGTTGCTGGCCGCCTTGGCCGCGCTGCTGGCCCGTCCCATCGTCGTTCTGCGGAGCTGAGAGGCCCGGATGCTGCTTCAGACCCGCATCATTCTGTTCGTTCTCGCCACCGTCACCGTGGTGGCCGGCCTTCTCCTCGGCTTTGCCGCGCTGCGCGAGGATGCCCTCGACCGCCGTGCGCGCGAGCTGGAACTGGCCCGTCTCGAAACCTCCTGGCAATTGGCAGTGTCGGGCGCCGTCGGGCGCATCGACCAGGGGCTGGGCCGGCTGGCCGGCGATGCCGAGATCGCCCGTGCGGTGGAGGCGGAGGACCGCGGCGCCCTGGACCGGCGTGTTGCGGCGCTCGGCATCGTCGCCGCGCCCGCCGCCGGCGGAATCACCGACGTCAACCTTCTGTCGAAATCGGCGGAACTGCTCTACAGCACCGACCCGGCGCTGGAGCCGGAACCGCTGCTGAACCGCGGCGCGCTGGATGCCATCCTGTCGGGCCAGAAGCTGGCGCGCGGCGTCCGTCTGGTCGACGGCGAACGGCTGGTCGTGGTGGCCGGCGTGCCGATCTATGCCGGGACCGGGGCCGGCGGCGGGGCGGGCAGCGGGGCCGGCGTTACCGGTGCCGCCGTGGCCGGGCTGGATTTCGTCGCCGCGCTGGACGTGCTGCGGCGGACCACCGGCGGGCGCGTCTTCGCCGTGACCCGCAACGGCACCGCCTTCGACGGGGAAAGCGACCCGCTTTGGCCGGCGGTCAAGCCGCTGATCCGTCCGGCGGACCGCAGCATCACCACCATCGCCGGCGGCGGGCGCCGCTATGCGCTGGCCAGCCTGCCGGTCGCCGACCTTGCCGGCGGGCGCGTCGCCACCGTGCTGATCGCCAGCGACGTCACCCAGGCGGTTGAGGAGCAGGCGCTGTGGTCGGTCGCCTATGTCGCGGCGGTCGGGCTGGTGCTGCTGGGCGCGCTGGGCCTGCTCTACGGCTTCCTGCGGCGGAACTTCTCCACGCTGGACGGGGCGGTGAAGGCTTTGCAGGATCTCTCCCGCGGGCGCGCCATGGGCTATGTCGAGCTGCCGGCCGGCAACGACGAGATCGGCCGCATCGCCGGTGCCGTGGAGGTCTTCCGTGGCGTGATGCGCGAGATCGAGCGCAGTGCCGGCCAGCGTGAACGGCGCCTGCGCCGCCAGCAGCGTTTCATCCGCCGCCAGATGGAGGCGCTGGCCGTCACGCTTGAGGAGGATGCCCGCCAGAACCTGTTGGAGGAGCTGCGCCAGATCGAGGCGGAGACCCACGATGCCCAGTCCGCCCAATCCAAGGGGGTCGGCGACGAGTTGGGGCTGCTGGCGCTGGGCTTCTCGCGCTTGGCGACGCGGGTCAGCACCCAGCAGGTACAGCTGACCCAAATGGTGCGCGACCTGCGAGAGGCGCTGGACGACAAGCGGCGGCTGATCAGCCTGCAGCAGGAGTTGGAGATCGCCCGCACCATGCAGCTGACGATCCTGCCGCAGGTCTTCCCCGATCTGCCGGAACTGGACATCGCCGCGCGGATGATCCCGGCCAAGGAGGTCGGCGGCGATTTCTACGATTTCTTCCCGATTTCCGAGCACAAGGTGGCGCTGGTCATCGCCGACGTGTCGGGCAAGGGCATCCCGGCCGCCTTCTTCATGCTGATCACCCGCACCATGCTGCGCGCCATCGCCGAATCCGGCGTCGGTCCGGCGGAGACCATGCGCCGGGTCAACAACCTGCTTGCCGCGGAAAACGAACAGATGATGTTCGTCACCGTCTTCTACGGTGAGCTGGACCTGCGTACCGGCGTGCTGGCCTTCTCCAACGGCGGCCACAACCCGCCGCTGCGCATGACCGCCTCCGGCGCGGTGAAGGAGCTGGAGCGCACCCCCGGCATTGCGCTGGCCGCCATGCCCGACATGCCCTTCGGCGAGAAGACCGTGACGCTGGACACCGGCGACATGGTCGTTTTGTTCACCGATGGCGTGACCGAGGCCTTCAACGGTGAAGACGTTATGTATGGCGACCCGCGGCTTGTTGCCGCAGTCGCCGGGCAGACCAACGCCTCGGCGCGCGACGGGCTGGACGGGGTGCTGACCGATGTCGCCCGTTTCACCGCCGGTGCGCCGCAGTCCGACGACATCACCTGTCTGGTCCTGCGCTGGCGTGGGGCGGCGGACGCGCCCGTCGCCGTCGTGGCGCAGCTGTCCGATCCCGTCGCCTGACACCGAGAAATCGATGGCGGTAGCCGTCCCGTCGTACTGCGAATGCATCGTCGGACCGGCGATGGCGTGCTATAAGCACGGGGTAGGAAAGATCCAGCTAAGGCAAGGCGAGGGCAGGGGATGAATATTACCGAACAGTCGGTCAACGGCGTCACCGTGCTGCGCGCGGACGGCCGCATCGACAGCGGCAATGCCGCCCAGTTCGAGGCGGCGCTGCTGTCGGTCATCGGGGCCGAGGGCACGCGGCTCGTTGTCGACATGGAGCGGCTTTCCTACATCAGTTCTGCCGGGCTTCGCTGTCTGCTGGTCGCCGCCAAGGCGGCCCGGGCGAAGCGCGGAGCCATCGCCCTGTCGGCCATGGCGCCGCACATCCGCGAGGTGTTCGACGTCAGCGGCTTCTCGTCGCTGTTCGAAATCCATGCCGATGCGGCTGCCGCCGTCGCGGCGCTGGGCGGATGACAGCGGGGGCAAGGCGTCGGGGGTTTATTCCGCCGGCTTCGGCCGGCCTTGCGATAAGGCGGTTCCCGAAAAGGGGCCGGGAGTGTGATGGGAAGTGCCATTCGGCCAAACATCCTGGTTGTTGAAGACTCGCCGGCCGTACGGCTGTCCGTGGCCGGCTATCTGGAGGGTCGCGGTTTCGACGTGACCGAGGCGGAGAATGGCCGTGCCGCCATTCGCGCGCTGGACCGCCGCAGCTTCGACCTGATCGTCACCGACGTGCTGATGCCGGAGGTGGACGGGATCGAACTGATCAAGGCGGCGCGCACTGCCCAGCCCGACGTGAAGATCCTCGCCATGTCCGGCGGCGCTCCGAACATGCCCGCGGGCTATCTGCTGAAGATGACGCGCATGTTCAATGCGGATGAGATCATCTACAAACCCTTCCTCAACGAAGAGTTGGGGGCTGCGGTTGCCCGTCTGCTCGATCAGCCGCTTGCAAATTAAGCAGTTTGAAGACTCTGCCCAATATTAGGGCGCAAAAGAAAGCGGCTTCGGTGCATGAAGCGCCGAAGCCGCAAGTGATGCGTGGAACCAACCGCTTCCTGCTACGCAAGCTCCGTGCCAGAATTCACCCACTGGACCGTCGGCGGCCGGGAAAAATCCGGAACGCCATTTGGTCCCTCCTGTTGTTCGGGAAACGCGGGCGCATGGGCGCCGGTGGCCGATGGCAATCGCGCCGTGCCGACCGCGGTTCCAAGAATCCAGCAAGAGGGAGCCGACCACGATGGCGCAGAACGAGAATCGGTGGCGCGGTGAGGGCCGAGACTGGCGCGACGACGATCGCGAGCCGAACCGGCACCGGGATTGGGGCGAGGCCAAGCACGCCGGAGTCTACGATCCCGACGATTACCGGTCCAACGACCGTGAAAACATGTATCGCCCGCAGGCGCATCTTCACCAGGACGAGCGCGGACATCTCTACCGCGATCCTGGATACAGAGGGCAGGTCGGCAACGAATCCGGCGGCTACGGCCTCGATCCCAATATGGACCGTGGCGACAACCGCCGCGACAATGCCCGCGAGATGGAGCGGGTCTATGACCGCAGTTTCGGCGGCGGGCGCGACATGAGCCGCGGCGGCTATGCCGCCGGCTATGGCGGGCGGTCCGGGTCGAGCGGCTACGGCGGTTATGCCGGTGCCGGCAATGCCGGGACCGAAGGCAGCTACACCAACCGCGATGTCGGCAGCAGCGAGTATCGCGACCGCGATTACGGCGTGCGCCCCTATGGCGAAGGCGAGCAGGTCGTCCGCGGTCGCGGGTCCCTCGGCTATGGCGGCCGGGAGTATGGCGAGCGCGAGACCGGCGACCGCACCTATGCCAGCCGTGACAACCGCAACCGCGATTACGGGTCGCAGGGTGGTTACGGGAGCGGCTATGGCGGCGGTTATGAATCCGGCGGCGACCGCGGCGAGTGGGAACGCGGCGGTTCGAGCCGGCGCGACTTCGGCGGCAGTTCATCCACCAGTTACGGCGGCAGCCATGGCGGCGGCTATCAGCGCGACGAGGGGCGCGACCGCTCCTGGGGCGAGGACCGCGGCGGGATGTACCGCGCGCAGGAGGCTCGGGGCGGCTATGGCGGTGGCCGGACCGAGCGCTGGGGCGAAGACCGTGGCCGCACGCAGCAGCGCGGCTTCTGGGAGCAGGCCGGCGACGAGATCGCCTCCTGGTTCGGCGACGACGATGCCGAACGCCGGCGGCACGAGGATGAGCGCCGCGCTTCCCAGCATCGAGGCCGTGGTCCGCGCGGCTACAGCCGCTCCGACGAGCGGGTGCGCGAGGACGTCAGCGATCGCCTGACCGATGACGCCTATGTCGACGCGTCCGACATCGAGGTGGCGGTCAGCGGCGGCGAGGTGACGCTGACCGGCATGGTCCCCGACCGCCACACCAAGCGCCGTGCCGAGGATGTCGCCGAGGCGGTGTCCGGAGTGACCCATGTGCAGAACAACCTGCGCGTCCGCAGCCAGACCGGCAATCAGGGAAGCTCCGGCTGGGGCAGCTCCACCGGGGCCGGCGCGTCCGCCATGGCGAATGCGGGGAGCGGCACCGGAAGCGGTTCGACTTCCGGTGCCTCCACCGGCATCAGTTCCGGCACGACCTCTTCCGCCATGAGCGGGACGACGGGCGGACTGCAGGGGGCCGACACCACGGTCGGCACCAATGCCGGTATCGGCGCCTCCACCGGCAGCGGCACCGGTTCCGCGTCGCCGTCCTCCACCGGCACCGGGGCCGGGGCCAGCGGCGGTCCTGCCGGCGCTTCCGCCGGGACCGGATCGATGACCGGCTCCACCACCGGCGTCACCGGTTCCACCGGCACCAGCCGATCCTCCACCACGCGGAGCTGACCTGCCACGCCCGCAAGGGTGCGTATCCGATAATGGCAAGTCCTCTATAAGGGCGCGGGTTCCGGCTTCCCAGGCAGCGCCGCCTCGGGACCCCGGGGCCCGCGCCCTTCGCGCTTGACTGCTCCCGCCTTGCCGGCGGCACAATGCATGGTGGTCGTCGTGCGGAGAGGTCAATCCCCTGGCCGGGATAGGCTTCCAACGATGACGCCGATTTCATTTTTACTGGAGAGCGGTTCCTTGACACTCTAAGGAACTCCACTATCGTCACTTTTCGAAACCCGTGGGTTCCATTCATGCCTCTCGATGCGGAAGAGATACCTGACTGGCGGGCTCGGCGGCGCGAGGTGATCCTCAACGCTGCGGCGGAGCTGTTCGCCGGTCGCGATTATGCCTCCGTCCAGGTCGAGGAGGTGGCGAAGCGGGCCGGCGTCGGCAAGGCGACGCTGTACCGCTACTTCCCCTCCAAGGAGGAGCTTTATCTGGAGTCGCTGGAACGGGCGCTCGGCGGGCTGGAGCAGAAGCTGAACGCCGAAATCGCCCCGCAGCAGGTTCCGGCCTCCGTCCGGCTGTCGGCGATGGTTTCCGCCCTGGTCGGCACGTTGAGCGAACAATTGCAGACGCTGAAGCGGCTGGGCGGCGACCAGTCGGACCTTGCCGACCGCACGCGCCGGATCATCGGCCGCCGAAGCGAGCGCACCGCGACCGCCCTGCAGCAGGTCATGGCCGACGGCATGGCGTCGGGCGAGTTCCGCAAGATCGATCTGGAAATCGTCCCGCTTCTGGTGATCGGCATGGTGCGCGGCGGAATCATGCAGATGGATGAACGCCCACGCGAGGCGCTGGAGCGCTCCGTCATCGACTTCCTGATGTCCGGCCTGACCAATCTGCCTCCTTTCATATAAGCGCAAGCCGGCCACCGGCGTTTGGAGTCCCAACGGATGAGACGGCTTTTCCTGGCCCTGCTGGTCGCGGCACTGCTCGGCGGCGGCGGGTACTACTGGTATGAGACCCGCCATGCCGGGGGACAGGCACAGACCGCCAGGGCCGACGCGGCGCCGGCGGGAACTCGTGCGGTTCCGGTGGTGACCCGGAAGGTGACGGTCCAGGCCGTGCCGGAGCAGATCGTCACCATCGGCAGCGTCCAGCCCATCGCCGCCATCGCCATCAAGGCCCGCGTCGACAGCGTGGTCGAGACGGTGAACTTCTCCGAGGGGCAGGAGGTGAAGACGGGAGACACGCTGTTCACCCTCGACAGCCGGGCGCTGGAGGCCCAGCTGCGTCAGGCCCAGGCCAATCTGGAACGCGACCGCGCCAATCTGGAAAAGGCCAAGGGGGACGTGAAGCGCTATGCGGAGCTGGTGCGCACCAGCGCCATCTCCCGCACCACCTATGATGCCGCCGTCGCCACCGCCGATGCGTTGGAGGGCACGGTGAAGGCCGATCTCGCGGCGATCGAGGCGGCGAAGGTGTCGCTCAGCTTCACCCGCATCACGGCGCCGATGGATGGACGCACCGGTACGGTGAACGCGAAGGTCGGCACCATGGTCCGCGCCGCCGACACCAACCCGCTGGTCACCCTGACCCAGCTGCGGCCGATCAACGTCTCCTTCAATGTCCCGGAAAAGCATCTGCCGGCGATCCGCAGCGCGATGGCGACCGGAAGGCTGCCGGTCACCGCCTCCATTGCCGGCAGCCGCGGCGAGACGGCGGAAGGCAAGCTGTCCTTCGTTGATAGCCAGGTCGACCAGCAGACCGGCACCATCCTGGTGAAGGGCGAATTCCCGAACGCCGACACCCGGCTTTGGCCGGGCCAGTTCGTCGACACCGTGCTGACCCTGCGGGTGGAGCCGGACGCCCTGACCATCCCCGATCTTGCGGTCCAGACCGGCCAGAAGGGCCGCTACGTCTATGTCGTGAAGGCCGACGAGACGGTGGAGGTCCGTCCGGTCACGGTCGAGCGGACCCATGGCGGGCTCAGCATCATCGCGTCCGGTCTACAGGCCGGTGACCGGGTGGTGGTCGATGGCCAGTCGCGCCTCTCCCCCGGCGCCAAGGTGACCGAGCGTCCCGGCGGAAAGCCCGCCGGCCCAACTTCCGGCGAGACCGCCGAGGGCGACCGACAGCAGGGTTCCGCCGCTCAGGATGCTGCCGGCCGCAGTGTCCTGACCCAGGGCAAGACAGGCGGGGGTGCGACATGAACCTCTCCGAACTCTGCATCCGCCGTCCGGTGATGACCATTCTCCTGACGGCGGCCCTGGTTCTGGGCGGTCTGGCGGCCTATCGCCAGTTGCCCACCGCGGCGCTGCCGCGGGTGGATTTCCCGGTGGTCAGCGTCACCGCCACGCTGCCCGGCGCCTCCCCGGAGACGATGGCGGCCTCCGTCGCCAGCCCGCTGGAGCGGGAATTCTCCACCATCGCCGGCATCGACACGCTGACCTCCAACAGCACGCTCGGCAACACCAACATCACCATCCAGTTCGTGCTGGAGCGCGACATCGACGCGGCGGCGGCCGACGTGCAGGCGGCGATCGCCCGCACCCAGCGCCGTCTGCCGGCGGAGATGACAACGCCGCCCAGCTACCGCAAGGTGAACCCGGCCGACCAGCCGATCCTGTTCCTGTCGCTGAACTCGCCGACCCTGCCGCTGGCGAAGCTGAACGACATCGCTGAAACGCTGATCCAGCCGAAGGTCGCGACCTTGCCGGGCGTGGCGCAGGTGCAGATCTACGGCTCGCAGAAATACGCCGTGCGGGTGCAGGTGAACCCCAACGCGCTGTCGCTGCGCGGCATCGGCATCGACGAGCTGCAGAAGGCGCTGGCCGCTGCCAACGCCAACACCCCCGTCGGCACCCTGACCGGCCAGCAGCAGCAGTTGGTGATCGCGGCCAACCCGCAGCTTCCCGACGCCGCCGCCTTCCGCGAGTTGATCGTCGCCTACCGCAACAACGCGCCGGTGCGGCTGGGCGATGTGGCGCAGGTGCTGGACAGCGTGGAGAACGACCGCACCGCCAGCTGGCTGAACGGCACGCGCAGCATCATGCTGGCGGTCCAGCGCCAGCCCGACGCCAACACGGTCGACGTGGTGGACCGGGTGCGCGAGCTGGTGCCGGTGTTCCAGGCCCAGCTTCCGGCCTCCGCCGCCATCAAGATCGTCAACGACCGCTCGGAATCGATCCGCCAGGCGGTGGAGGACGTGCAATTCACCCTGGCCCTGACCATCGTGCTGGTCGTGCTGGTGATCTTCCTGTTCCTGCGCCGGTTGTCCGCCACGCTGATCCCGGCGCTGGCCGTGCCGATTTCGCTGATCGCGACGGCGGGCGGCATGCACCTGATGGGCTTCTCCGTCGACAACATCTCGCTGATGGCGCTGACGTTGGCCGTCGGCCTCGTCGTGGACGACGCCATCGTGATGATGGAGAACATCGTCCGCTACGTCGAAGAGGGGATGAAACCGTTCGAGGCCGCCATCAAGGGATCGCGCGAGATCGGCTTCACCATCCTGTCGATCACCCTGTCGCTGGTCGCGGTGTTCATCCCCATCCTGCTGATGGGCGGCGTGGTCGGCCGGCTGTTCCATGAATTCGCGCTGGTCGTGACCATGGCGATCGCCGCGTCGGCCTTCGTGTCGCTGACGCTGACGCCGATGATGTGCTCCCGCTTTCTCGTCCACAATGCGCATGGCGAGAAGGAGGGCTGGTTCGGCCGTATGCTGGAGGGCGGCTTTTCGGCCCTTCTCAATGGCTATGCCCGCACGCTGCGCTGGACGCTGCGCCATCGGCCGCTGATGGGGCTGGTGATGATCGCCACCGTGGTCGGCACGGCGGTTCTCTATCAGGCGATCCCCAAGGGCTTCTTCCCGACCGAGGATATCGGCCAGATCCAGGTGACGACGGAAGCGCGGGCCGACATCGCCTTCCCGTCGATGGCGGAGCGCCAGCAGCAGGTCGCCGCCATCATGAAGGCCAACCCGGCGGTGGTGGACGTCATCTCCTCCGTCGGTGTCGGCGGCAGCACCGGCAACCAGGGCCGCATGTTCCTCACGCTGAAGCCGCGCGAGGAGCGGCCTTCCGCTACCGACGTGATCCAACAGCTGCGCCGTCAGGTCAACGGCATCCCCGGCATGGCCGTCTACATGCAGCCGGTGCAGAACCTGCGCATCGGCGGCCGGACGTCCAAGAGCCTGTATCAGTACACAATCCAGGGCCTTGACCTGGAGGAGCTGTACCAGTGGTCGGGCCGGCTGGAGCAGACCCTGCACGGCATTCCAATCCTGCAGGATGTCGCCAGCGACCTTCAGCTGAACAATCCGCAGGCCTATGTCCACATCGACCGTGAGAAGGCGGCGACGCTGGGCATCGGCGTCGATCAGGTCCGCTCGACCCTCTACAGCGCCTTCGGCCAGCGGCAGGTTTCGACCATCTACACCCCCAGCAACGACTATCAGGTGCTGATCGAGCTGGAGCCGAAATACCAGGGCGACGACAGTTCGCTGTCGCGCATCTATGTCCGGTCGGCCACGTCGGGCAAGCTGGTACCGCTCGACGCCTTCGCCAGGGTGGAGCGTACGGCCGGTCCTCTGGCGGTGGCGCACCAGGGCCAGCTGCCGGCGGTGACCCTCTCCTTCAACCTGGCGCCCGGCGCCTCGCTGGGACAGGCGGTGGACATGATCCGCGCGTCGGAGCGCGACATGGGCCTGCCGCCCACCATCACCACCGGCTTTGCCGGCACAGCCCAGGTGTTCCAGGATGCCCAGGCCGGTCAGGCGCTGTTGCTGTCCGCGGCGGTGCTGGTGATCTACATCGTGCTGGGCGTGCTGTACGAGAGCTTCGTCCACCCGCTGACCATCCTGTCCGGCTTGCCGTCGGCGGTGATCGGTGCACTGGGCACGCTCATGCTGTTCGACATCGAACTCAGCATGATCGCCATCATCGGCATCCTGATGCTGATCGGCATCGTGAAGAAGAACGCGATCATGATGATCGACTTTGCGGTGGAGGCGCGGCGCAACGGCATGTCGGCGCATGACGCCATCGAGCAGGCCTGCATACTGCGCTTCCGCCCGATCATGATGACCACCATGGCCGCCATCATGGGTACGCTGCCCATTGCCATCGCCCATGGTGCGGCCGCCGAATTGCGCCAGCCGCTGGGCCTCGCCGTCGTCGGCGGCCTGTGCGTGTCGCAGGTGCTGACGCTTTACATCACGCCGTCGCTCTACCTCTACATGGAGGATTTCGGCCGCTTCGTCGGCAACCTGTTCCACCGCGGCGACAAGGCCGATCTGCCGCACGGCCCGATGCCGGCCGGCGGCGACGACTGAGCGCATGATCGTGCCGCGTGCAGAAGCATCTTGCGGGACGCGGGAAATGGCTTATCTTTAGGGACAGGCGTACCGAGGTGTCCAGACCCCGATACGCCCATCCGATCAGCGGTTCAGAAGATCAAGGCACGCCTTGATGATCTGCAACAGCAGGATCAGGAGTGTGAGGATTTTCTCCATCCTCTTCTCTCCCTTGGTGTGCGGCGGTGGCGGCCCATCCGCCACCCCGTCCGCACCCGCCCACTATAGCCTCATGGTTGCGGATGTGTGTGCCGGCATGTGGTTTCGGCGCGTGGATTCCTGTGGATAATCTCGTTTCGGGATGGAGGTTTGGCGCTCGCCGCAACCCGCGCATGAAAAAGGCCGCTTCGTCAGCGGCCTTTTTGTTTGGCAGTGGAGGGTCGCCTATCCGCGCGCGGTCGTGCGCAACGTCTCTTCCGCGGCGCGGATCAGTGCCATCGACTTGTTGACGGTCTCCTGGTACTCGGCCTCGGGATCGCTGTCCGCGACCACACCGCCGCCGGCCTGGACATACATCATACCGTCTTTCAGCACGGCGGTTCGCAGCGCGATGCAGGTGTCCATGGCACCCGACGCGCCGAAATAGCCGACGCAGCCGGCATAGACGCCGCGGCGGGCCTTCTCCAACTCGTCGATGATCTCCATGGCGCGGACCTTGGGCGCGCCGGACACCGTGCCGGCCGGGAAGCCGGCGACCAGCGCGTCGAGCGCGTCGAACTTCGGATCCAGTTCGCCCTCTACGTTGGAGACGATGTGCATGACGTGGCTGTAGAGCTCCACGATCATCTTGGCCGTCACTTTGACGGTGCCGACCTTCGCCACCCGGCCGACATCGTTGCGGCCGAGGTCGAGCAGCATCAGATGCTCGGCCAACTCCTTCGGATCGCTGAGCAGGTCGGCGGCCAGCGCCTCGTCCTCCGCCGTGGTGGCGCCGCGCTTGCGGGTACCGGCGATCGGGCGGACGGTGACCTTGCCGTCGCGCACGCGCACCAGGATTTCCGGGCTGGAGCCGACGACGGTCAGATCGCCGAAATCGCAATGGAACAGGAAGGGTGACGGGTTCAAGCGGCGCAGCGTGCGGTACAGCGACAGCGGTGACGGCTTGAAGGGGAAGCGGATGCGTTGCGACGGCACGACCTGGAAGATGTCGCCGGCGCGGATGTACTCCTTCGCCTTCTCCACGATCGCGTGATACTCCTCGCGCGTCGTGTTGGAGGTCCAGGCCAGCGGCAGGCCGTTCTCGGTGCGCGGTTCACGCCGGTAGGGCAGGGGACGTTCCAGGTCGGCCAGCGCATCGGTCAGCCGTTCCCGCGCGTCGGCATAGGCCGTGGCGGCATCCTTCCCCGCCTTCGGCCAGACCGGCGTCACCAGCGTGATCGAATCGGTGTGGCTGTCGAAGATGGCGACGATGCTGGGCCGGGTCAGGATCGCATCCGGGATGTTCAACTCGTCCGGATTGTTGTCCGGCAGGCGTTCCATCAGCCGGACCATGTCGTAGGTCATGTAGCCGAACAGCCCGGCGGCCATCGGCGGCAGTTCCTCCGGCAGTGGAATCCGGCTTTCGTTGATCAGAGTGCGCAGCGCTTCGAGCGGTGCGGCCTCGAGCGGTTGGAAGGCGTCGCGGTCGTGCAGGGCGTCGCGGTTGATCTCCGCCCTGTTGCCCCGCGACCGCCACACCACGTCCGGCTTGAAGCCGATCACCGAATAGCGGTCGCGCCGCGATCCGGCGCCGCGTTCCGCCGATTCCAGCAGGAAGCCGAAGGGACGCCCGTCCGCCAGCTTCATATAGGCGGAGACCGGAGTCTCCAGGTCGCTGACCAGCGTGGTCCATACCACCTGCGGCCGACCGGCGGCGTAAGCGGCGTCGAAGCTGGCGATATCGGGCTGGACCTTCACGGCACGAGACCTCTTGCTTGGCTGTCGGCTAAGCCGGAGCCTCAGTTGCTGGCGAAGAACTGGTCGATACGCTGGCGGTAGATCCGCACCGGGTACTTGTCGCGTAGCGCGTTGGTGAACTCGGCCACCAGATCGTTTTCCAGACCCTGCTCGACCGAGGCGCGGACCGGCGCCAGATCGGCGTCGGCAGCCTTGGGATCGGCGGGAATGACTTCCCGGAGGCGGGCGACGACCTGGACATCGGCGGTGTTGCCGCTGATCACCTCGTTCGGCTTGGCGGCGAACAGCTTGGCAACCATGTCGCCCGGCAGGCCCTGGACCGACTGGGCATCGCGGGTGAAGGGCGCCGTCATGGCGAAGCTGGCGCCTGCCTGGGTGGCGACGTCCTGGGCCGCTGCCTCCGCACCCTGCTTCAGGCGGGCGGCGATCTCCTCCGCCTTCTTGGCGGCGCGCTCTGCGCGCTGCTCCTGCTGCCAGTCGGCGATGACCTGATCGCGCACGTCGGCCAGCGGTCGGACCGCGGCGGGGATCACGCTGTCGACGCGGACGGCGGTGAAGACGCTGCCCTCACCCTCGGTGAGGTTGGAGGTAGCACCGGTCTTCAGTTGGAAGGCGTTGGGCAGCAGTGCCTTCAGGCTGGGCAGGTCCGGGGCGGCGTCCCTGCCGTCCGGCGCCTTGCCTGTGCTGTCGATGGCGGCGACCTTGGTCAGGGCCAGCCCCTGAGCCTGCGCCACCTCGTCCAGCGATGCGCCGCTGGCAAGCTGGTCCTCGACGCGGTTGGCGATGGAGAAGACGGAATCGAGCGCCTGCTCCTTCTTCAGGTCGTTCGCCAGCTGGTCGCGCACATCCTCGAAGCTGCGGGTGGTCGCCGGGGTCACGCCGGTGACGGCCATGACGTGCCAGCCGAGCGAGCTCTTCACCGCGTCGGAGGTCTTGCCCGGCTCCAGCGCGAAGGCGGCGTCGCCGATTTCCGGCAGGTCGGCGCTGGCGATGTTGTCGAGGGTCACCGGCTCCTGGCCGGCGTCCTTGGCGGCTTCGGCCAGCCCCTTGGCCTTGGCGGCTTCGGCGATCTGCTTCGCTTTCGCCTCGTCATCGACGACCAGCATCTGGACGGTGCGCTTCTCCGGCGCGCCGAACTCGCTTGCCCGCTCCTCATACGCCTTGCGCAGTTGGGCGTCGTCGATCTTGATGTCCTTGGCCAGCACGTCGGGCGACAGGCGGGCGACGGTCAGCGACCGGTATTCCGGGGCGGTGAAGCGGACCTGATGGTCGTCGTAGGCCTGCTTGATCGCGGCGTCGTCCGGCACCCCGACATCGCCGATGGCGGCGTTCGGCAGGGTCACGACCTCCGCCACGCGCTTTTCGCCGCGGAAGCGGTAGAGGTCCTGCACCAGCGGCTGCGGCGGCGTCAGGCCGGCGGCGACCGCGCCGGCGACCAGCTGGCGCGCCGTCTCGCGCTGGATCATCGCGACATAGCCGTCCTCGGTCAGCTGGGCGTTGCGCAGCGCCGAACGGAAGATGTTGGGATCGAACTGGCCCTGCTGGTTGCGGAAAGCCGGCTCGTCGGCGATGCGCAGCCGGACCACCTCCGGACCGACGGAAATGCCCATGTCGGTCGCGGCGAGGTCGAACAGCGTACGCTGGATCAGCGACTGTAGCGACTGGTCCAGAAGGCCGAAGCGCTTGGCCTGCTCGGTGGTCAGGGTGCCGCCCAGCATCGGGCGCAGCCGTTCCATCTGCCGGCGGAACTCCTGGTCCAGCGTCTGCTGCCCGATCTCCACCTTGCCGACTTCGGCGACGGTGGTGGGCGTGGAAGCACGGAACACGTCGCCGATGCCCCAAACGCCGAAGCTGAGGATCAACAGCACGAACAGGATCTTGACGACCCAGGAGCCGGCGAAATTGCGGATGAACTGGAGCATGGGACCCGAATCTAAGCGCGTCGTTCGGCCATCCGGCCGGGGCGGCGCATCATAGATAGGGCAGGGTGGGGCGGCAACAGCCCTTTTCCGCGCGGTCGATTTCCGCGAAGTGGATTTGCGGATGGCGTTTTTGCACGGCAGAGCCCCGGCACCGCATCGGATGCGGTGCCGGGGCTCTCGGTCGTTCAGGCCCGACGCTTACTTCAGAGCGTCGCGGGCGGCATCCTTGGCGCCGCCGATCGTGTTCTGAACCTTGCCGGCAGCCTTGTCGGCCTGGCCCTCGGTCTCGGTCTTCTTGTCGCCGGTCAGCTTGCCGGCGGCTTCCTTGATCGAGCCCTTGGCGGAGCGGGCGGCGCCCTCGATGCGATCCTTGTCCATGGTGGCAACCTCCTGTGTGTTGGTTATACCGAGACAACAGACCGGAAGGAGAATGGCTCCATTAAAATTAGTACACGAAAGTCAAACCTGGGCAGAGCGGGCAGTCAGGCCCGGCGCGGCCCGTCGATACCGCGGCCGGCCGACCGTTCCGACGCCGGGGCTGCGACAGGCATCGGACCGGCGCTGCGGCGCCGCAGCGTGGCCAGCGTCAGTGCGTGATGGCTGATGCGGTTGCGGAACTCTCCGTCCACACGGCTGAAGGCGCTGTAGGCCAGTTGCACAGCGGCCGGGGACCGGGTCCGTCGCGCCTCCTGCAGTGCGTCGCGCAGGGTGCGCAGTTCGAGGATGCCCGGCACGAAGGCCATCTCCACCGCTTCGGCGAGGATTTCGATCGAGCAGAGCGCGGCTTCGTCTTCGAGCACGCAGGCGTCGAAGGGGCGCTTTTCGGGTGGGAGGCCCATCGGCATGCCTCCGTTGCGATGTTCAGGAACCGAGCAGGTCGAGAACCGCCGCCAAACAACGGCGACGGGTTACGCAGTCGTCACAGCAGCCGGTCGCCTGGAGATGCTGCGGGCAGTGCTGGCGGCGCAGCGCCTCCAATCCCTGGCGCAACGCATGCTTCTTCGCGTCCGAGATCACGTCGGTGGCCCGGATGGTCTCCAAAGCGTCCTGCATGGGATTGGATGCGTCTATGAACATTTCGCTATGCCTCCACTCCCCAAAAATCTATGCCGCGCCCACGGACAAGTCCATGAACAGCCTGTAATATTAGCGGTGCAAATTGAAACGAGCTGTGGCGCATTTCGCCGCGACGCAACGAATCGGCGTTTCGGGATCGGCATCAGGCCATTGACGCAGGTCCGGGCGCGCCGCAGCATCGCCGCGACTGATTGATCGATCGGTTGACGACGGCGATGCGGGGGATGGATGGAGCGGGCGGTGTGGCCGACGCTGGCCTTATACGGAGCTGCGGCGCTGGCGGAAATAGCCGGCTGTTTCGCATTCTGGGCCTGGGCGCGGCTGGATCGCAGCCTGTGGTGGACGCTGCCGGGCGTGGCCAGCCTTTGCCTATTCGCCTGGCTGCTGACGCGGGCGGACGCCGATTTCGCCGGCCGGGCCTATGCGGCCTACGGCGGCGTCTACATCGCCGCGTCGCTGCTGTGGCTCTGGCTGGTCGAGGGAGCGCGGCCGGACCGTGGGGATGCGGCCGGCGCTCTGCTCTGTCTGGCCGGGGCGGCGATTATCCTCGCTGGTCCCCGCGCGGGCTGAGGGCAGGCGGGACGGGCCGGTTGACCGACCGCCGCAGGGCAGGGCCGTTCACCAGGACCAGACGAACCCCATCCACGTGCAGATACGCCCCGACGCGCACCTTGCCGCGCAGGATGTCGTCGTTGAGCATGATCTGCGCTTCGGCCAGGGACAGCGGGGTACCCTGGTAGTATGCACGGCCGTCGGCATGGCGGATCTGGCTGAATGCGTTGGTCATGTCACGGTGCTCCCTGTCCTTGTTCTTGAGCGGCGGACCGCCGGCTTTCCCGATGCGTAACGGCGGCTGCCATTGCCGATGCCAATATCGGACGAACGCCTTGAAGGTCCGGTTTATTCCTCCATCGAATGCACGTCGGCATCGAATGCATGTGGGCATCGAATGCACGCGGGTCGAAAGCCACTGGAGAGGGGCGCCTTGCAGCCGTTCCGGCCGACACGCTCCCATCCGCGAATATCCTGCGGGGAACACTGCCGCAGGTCCAGGTGCAAGTGGGCGATGCCACCGAATTGTCGCAGACCACACGCGCAAAAGCTGTGGTGGTGCGTCGCGCGGCGGTCGATTATTCCCGGGAACCGTACTGCGCATTGAACCATGTCAATCGCGCATCCGACTTCAACCGTTAGAGTGCAAATGCATCACGGTCCGGCGGCCATGCGAATCATCGGTATGCCGCAGCTTGGCCGAACGTTGGAAAAGTCGCCGATCGGGGTCATAATACCTCCGTCGGATGTGCGAATGATAATATGGGTTGCCCACTCCTGTTTCGGCAGGCCGGCAGACAGAGACCTGCAGAGAAAACGGATCGCTTCGTGAACCTACAACCGGCGGATCAGATGAACGGCTCCGAAATCAGCGGTCCCGGCGGCGATGCTTCCGCCCGGGAAGGCGGTGCCGCCGCCCTGCCGCGCGATCCGGCCTTCCTGGCTTCGCTGGCATCGAGCCTGCTGGCCGCCAGTCCCCTCGACCCTGGCGGGGCGGTGCTGGTTTATGTCGACCGCGACCGCGTGCTTCGCCATGCCGACCCGCGGTTCGCAGCCGTGCTGGACGCCAAGCCCGAGGATCTCGTCGGCCACCCGCTTGCCGACTTCGATCATCCGGCGATCGCAGCGCTGAGGTCGGCCATCGGGACGGTCGGCCAATCGCCGTCGCGGTTTTCGGCGCCGCTCGATTGCCTGACGGCCGGCTGTGACGGCCGCCGCTCGATTCTCAGCGGCAGCGTGCTGGCCCACCGCGACGCCGCGGGCGAGACGGTGGGGTATCTCGGCACCTTTTATCAGACCGGCGACCCCGACCGCATCGCGGAATTCGTGACCTGCCGCGACACCTTCATCGCGACCCTGCTGGACGCCGCGGTGGACGGTATCATCGTGTCCGACCGCAGCGGCATCATCCGTTCCATCAATCGGGCCTGCTGCCAGCTGTTCGGGTACGAGGAGGGCGAACTGCTCGGGCGGAACATGACCATCCTGATGCCGCCGCCCTTCTCGCGCGACCACAACCGCTACATCGACACCTATATGAAGACCGACCGGGCCAAGATCATCGGCATCGGCCGCGACACGCTGGGCCAGCGCAAGGACGGAACCGTCTTCCCCATCCATCTCAGCGTCGGCCAAGCCCGGCTGGGGGAGGAGGCGACCTTCGTCGGCATCATCCGCGACATCTCCGAACGTCTGGCCGCCGAACAGCGCGCCACATATCTGGCGCGGCACGACCCGCTGACCGGCGTCCTCACCCGAACCGCCTTTCTGGAGGATTGCGAGGCGCTGTTCGCCAGCCACGGCACTGCGGACGGCGAAGCGGCGGGTGAGGGGCTGTTCGCGCTCTTCTCCCTCGACGTCGATCAGTTCAGCGACGTGAACGAGGCCTTCGGCTTCCATGTCGGCGATGCGGCGCTGAAGGCCATGGTCAGCCGGGTGATGGAGGTTCTGCCGCCCAACACCATCGTCTGCCGCATCGCCGCCGATGAGTTCGCAGCGCTGTCACGGGTGACCGACGGCGAGCATGCGCGCACGCTGGCCGGGGTTCTGCACGACCGGCTGACCGCCTCCATCTATGCCGACCGTCATTGGGTGCGGCTGCGCCTGTCGGTCGGGGCGGCGGTACAGGACGACTCGGTCAGCACGCTGGAGGATCTGAACGCCAAGGCGAAGCTGGCCCTGCAGGCTGTGCAGCACAATGGCGGCAACGCCGTGTGCTTCTACACGCCGGAAATGGCGGCGGCGGCGACGCGGCGGATGATGCTGACTATGCATCTGACCCACGCCATCGAACGCAACGAGCTGCATCTGGTCTATCAGCCCATCGTGGACTGCCACGGCCGCGTTCGGTCGGCGGAGGCGCTGCTGCGCTGGACCCACCATGCGCTGGGGCCGGTCTCGCCGGGGGAGTTCATCCCGGTGGCGGAGGAAAGCGGGCTGATCGTCCCCATCACCGACTGGGTGCTGTCCACCGCCATCGCCCAGATGTCGCGGTGGGAGGAGGAGGGCGTGCTGCCCGATCGCGTGTTCCTCAACATCTCCGGCCAGCAGTTCCTGCGCGGCAATCTGACGCTGCGGCTGGAGGAGTTGCTGGGCCGGCATCCGTCCCTGCGCAGCCATCTGGGGCTGGAGATCACCGAGCAGGCGGCGGTGCGCGATCTGAAGGTGGCGGTGCGCACGCTGGGGGAGCTTGCCGATCTCGGCATCCAGGCGGCAATCGACGATTTCGGCTCCGGCTATTCCTCGCTCAGCTATGTGCAGCAGTTGCCGGTGGCGAAGCTGAAGATCGACCGCGCCTTCATCATCGACGTTCCGGACAACCCGAAGAACAACGCGCTGGTCCGCGCCGCCGTCGGCATGGCGCACGGCCTGGGCCTGACCACCGTTGCCGAGGGGGTGGAGACGGCGGAGCAGCGCGATTTCCTGGTGTCGGTCGGCTGCGACATGATGCAGGGCTATTACTTCGGCCGGCCGATGGCGCCGGACGCGCTCGCCGACATGCTGCGGGCACAGGCGATGCAGGCTGCCTCCTCCGTTGGGTAAATCCCGTCTCGACAGCATAAGCTGCAACTGATATCCATTCTCACGACCTTGAGAGTCATTCGCAGTCCGGGAGTGAAGAATGTTCATCGATAAGTTCGCCGGGATCGCTTTCGCCGTTGGTGCCTTGACTGCCTTCTCCGTGCAGGCTCAGGAAGTAAACGTCTACAACTCGCGACATTATAATACCGACCGCGTCATCTATGAGACCTTCACGAAGTCGACCGGCATCAAGGTCAACATCATCGAAGGCAACCACGACGAACTGATCCAGCGGATGAAGTCGGAGGGGGCCAGCAGCCCGGCCGACCTGTTCATCACCGTGGATGCCGGCCGTCTGGCCGCCGCGGCGAAGGAAGGGCTGTTGGCCCCGGTCGCCTCGCCGACGCTCGACGCCATCAAGGTTCCGTCCAACCTGCGCGATCCGAGCGGCGCCTGGTGGGGACTGTCCAGCCGCGCCCGCATCGTCGTCTACGCCCGCGACCGGGTGAAGCCGGACCAGATCAAGAACTACGAAGATCTCGCCAAGCCGGAGTGGAAGGGCCGCGTCCTGACCCGCAGCGGCACCCATCCCTACAGCCTGGCCCTGACCGCCTCGATCATCGAAGCCCAGGGCGAGGAGAAGACCGAGGAGTGGGTGAAGGGGCTGGTCGCCAACCTCGCCCGCCCGCCGCAGGGCGGCGACACCGACCAGATCCGTGCGGTCGCGGTGGGCGAGGGCGACGTCGCCATCGCCAACACCTATTACGTCGGCAAGCTGATCACCTCGGCCAAGCAGGAGGACCGCGAGGTCGCCTCCAAGATCGGCGTGATCTTCCCCAACCAGGACAACCGCGGCACCCATGTGAACCTCAGCGGCGCCGGCGTGGTGAAGACCTCCAAGAACCAGGATAACGCCCGCAAGCTGCTGGAATATCTGCTGAGCCCCGAGGCGCAGCGGCTGTTCGCCGACGGCAACATGGAGTATCCGGTGAACCCGGCGGTCCAGCCGCATCCGGAGTTGGTGAAGCTCGGCACCTTCAAGGCCGCCGACGTCAACGCCGCCGCCTTCGCAGCCTACACCCCGCAGGCGCTGCGCATCATGGACCGTGCCGGCTGGAAGTAAGATGACCGACGCCCCGTTCACCGCGACATCGTCCGCCCCCTCTCCGTCGTCCGTCGTCCTGACGGGCATCACCCACCGCTACGGGCCGCTGACCGCCGTCGACGACGTGTCGCTGTCGGTCGCCCCGCGGGAGGTGGTCTGCATCGTCGGCCCGTCGGGCTGCGGCAAATCGACCCTGCTGCGCCTGATCAGCGGGTTGGAGACGGTCCAGGCCGGCACGATCACGGTGGACGGGGCGCCGCTCGCCACCGCCGACCGTTCCCTGCCGCCTGAAAGGCGGCCGGTCGGCATGATGTTCCAGGATTTTGCGCTGTTCCCGCACCTGACCGTCGCGGGCAACATCGCCTTCGGCCAGACCGACCGCCCGCGCGCCGAGCGCAAGCGCCGGGTGGCCGAACTGCTCGAGACCATGGCGTTGACCCGCTACGCCGACGCCTATCCGCACACCCTTTCGGGCGGGCAGCAGCAGCGGGTGGCGCTGGCCCGCGCCATGGCGCGCGACCCCAAGGTCCTTCTGCTGGACGAACCCTTCTCCGCGTTGGACGAGCAGCTTCGCCGTTCGGTCCGGGAGGAGGTGGTGCGGATCATCCGCGCCAGCGGCATCGCCACCATCGTCGTCACCCACGACCCGGAAGAGGCGATGGAGATGGGCAACCGCGTCGTGGTGATGGAGGCCGGGCGCATCGTCCAGGCCGACACGCCGGTGAATCTCTACCAGCGCCCGGCCAACAGCTTCGTCGCCCGCCTGTTCGGCGAGGTCAACCGCTTCGAATCGACGGTGCGCGACGGCCAGATCGTCACGCCGCTCGGCCGCATCCAGGCGCCGCACCTGCCCGGCGGAACCAAGGTGGAGGTCGCCTGCCGCGTCGAGGATCTGGAACTGGTGCCGCTGGGCGCCCGCCCTGACGCGGTGCCGGTCCGCGTCCGCCACTCCAGCTTCCTCGGACCGGCGACGCGGGTGTGCCTGGATTTGCCGGGCGTTGCGTCGGAGATCCACGCCCGCCTGCCGGGGCATGTGGATGTCCGTGCGGGAGAGGAGTTGTCGGCTGCGATGGCGGCCGAACGGGTGATGGTGTTTCCGGCGGAGTGAGGGAGTTGTCGGAGCGGATGCCCCCTCCCTAACCCTCCCCCTCTTCGAGGGAGAGGGGACTGCCGCTTCTCCTTTGCCGAACCTTACCAAGCGTTCTACCCCCTCTCCCGCGATCGGACCGGCCTTCGGCCGGCCGAGAGCGGGGGAGGGATGGGGAGGGGGCCTCAGACAAGACCCCTCAAGCCCCCGCCCGAACCTCATCCTCGCCGAACTGCAGCCGGCACAGCCGGGCATAGGCGCCGTCGGCGGCCAGAAGGGCCTCGTGAGTGCCCTGTTCGATGATGCGGCCGCCTTCCATCACCACGATGCGGTCCGCATTGCGCACGGTCGCCAGCCGGTGGGCGATCACGATCGTCGTGCGCCCCTCCGTCAGCCGCTCCAGCGCCGCCTGCACCAGGCGTTCCGATTCGCTGTCCAGCGCGCTGGTCGCCTCGTCCAGCAGCAGGATCGGTGCGTCCTTCAGGAAGGCGCGGGCCAGCGCCAGACGCTGGCGTTCGCCGCCGGACAGCTTCACCCCGCGGTCGCCGATCACCGTGTCGTAGCCCTCCGGCAACCGCGATACGAAATCATGGGCGGCGGCGGCCTTGGCGGCGGCAATGATCTCCTCCATCCCGGCATCCAGCCGGCCGAAGCCGATATTCGCCCGCACCGTGTCGTTGAACAGCACCGTGTCCTGGCTGACGATCGACACCGCGCCGCGCAGGCTGCGCAGGGTGGCGCCGCGCACGTCCTGGCCGTCGACCAGAACCTCGCCTCCCGTCACGTCGTACAGGCGCGGGATCAGGTTGAAGACGGTCGATTTGCCGGCGCCGCTGCGCCCGACCAGCGCCACCGTGCTGCCGGCCGGCACGTCGAGGTCGATGCCCTTCAGCGTGTCGGCCCCCGCCTCATAGGAGAAACGGGCGCCGCGCAGGGCGACCGCACCCTCGGTCACGGCGAGCGGCTTGGCGTCCGGCCGCTCCAGGATGGTCGGCTGCTGGTCCAGCAGCTCGAAGATGCGCTGGGCGGCGGCCAGTCCCTCCTGCAGGGCGGCGTTCAGCGTGCCGATGGCGCGCACCGGCTGGGCCGCCATCAGCAGCGCGCCGACGAAGCCGGAAAAGGCGCCGACCGAACCCTCGCCCATCGTCATGCGGTAGCCGGCAAAGGCGATCACCCCCGCCACCGCGACGCCGCCCAGCACCTCCATCATCGGGTCGATGCGCGAGCGGGCGCGCACCGCCTTCATGGTCAACTGGTAATTCTCGTGAAAGGCGCGGCCGGCGCGGGCGCGCTCATAGTCTTCCAGATTGTAGGTCTTGACCATGCGCGCGCCCGACAGGCTTTCGGTCAGCAGCGAGGTCATGTCGCCCATCTGTGCCTGGGTGTCGCGCGACACGCGGCGCAGGCGCTTGCCGATGCGCACGATCGGCACCGCGGCGATCGGATAGATGATGAAGACGATCAGCGACAGGAACCAGTCGAGATAGAACATCGACCCGACCAGTGCGATCACCGTCAGGATGTCGCGCACCAGACCGGTCAGCGTGCGGGTCAGCGCGTTCCGGATCAGGTCGACGTCGTTGATGAAGCGCGAGGTCAGCGACCCGGTCGGCGTGGCGTGCAACTGGGCCATGTCGGCGGTCTGCAGATGCGTGAACATCGACAGGCGGACGTCGGCGATGATGCGCTGGACGATGTCGCTGGTCACCACCGTCTGGGAATAGAGCGACGTCCCCTTGATCACCGTCACCGCGACGATCGCCAAGGGAATCACCAGCAGCATGCCGCGGTCCTGGGCGGAGAACATGGCATAGGACTGGTCGATCAGCAGCGGATAGGCGCCGGTGGTCGCCGCCACCACCGCCATCAGCAGGAAGGACAGCATCAGCTTGCCGCGGTAGGGCCGCACCCACTCGCGCCACATCCGCGCCACCAGCCGTTCGGTCGCCGCATCCAGGCGCAGGGGCTTGCCGCTCTTGTTCGTCACGATCGCATCCGATCTCTTGTCCGTTGCGGATGGCTTAGCCCATGGGCTTCGGCTTTGTCCACCGGTCGGCGTACCGGCCCGGTTCCGGTTACAGGCTTCCTTTACCGCTTTCGTGCCAAGTTGCTGATCATCGGCATGGCGGATGTCCGTGCCGCCGGAAAAGGGGGAGGTCCATGGCGAACGGAAACGGTTCGAATGGAAACGGCGCCAATGGGCGTGAGGGCGGGCGTGAGGGCGGGCGTGACGGCGGCGCGCGGCGTCCGCGCATCGGCCTTGCGCTTGGCGGCGGGGTGGCGCGCGGCTGGGCGCATATCGGGGTGCTGCGGGCGTTGAAACGCTATGGCATCGAGGCCGACATCGTCTGCGGCGCCTCGGTGGGTGCGCTGGTCGGCGGGCTCCATCTGGCGGGAAAGCTCGACGCGCTGGAAGAGTGGGCGCGCGAGCTGACCCGGCTCAAGATCGTCGGCTATCTGGACCTGCGGCTGCGCCAGGGCGGTGGGCTGATCAGCGGCGACCGGCTGCTGGCCGAGCTTCGCCTGCATCTGGGCGACCAGCGGATCGAGGAGTTGCCCTGTCCCTATGCCGCCATCACCACCGATCTGGTGACGGGGCACGAGGTGTGGCTGCAGCGTGGCGAACTGGTCGACGCCATGCGGGCGTCCTTCTCGCTGCCGGGGGTGTTTCCGCCGGTGCAGATCGACGGGCGCTGGATGATCGACGGCGCGCTGGTCAATCCGGTACCGGTGTCGGCCTGTCGGGCGCTGGGCGCGCAGATGGTGATCGCCGTCAATCTGGCCGGCGATATCCTGGGCAAGGCGCGCAAGCCCGGTGCCAACGTGCCGACGGCCGCCGGGTTCGACCTGCTGCGGTTGGTGGAGGGCGAGACGCCGGAACACCGCCCGCCGAGCGGAATCGGGGCGCTGACCCGCCGCATCTTCCGCCGGGACTATGAAGGGCCGAGCCTGTTCGGCGTGATGGTGTCGTCGCTGGGCATCGTCACCGACCGCATCACCCGCTCGCGGCTGGCCGGCGACCCGCCGGACGTCCATATCGTGCCCCGGCTGGGCCATATCGGCCTGACCGAGTTCGACCGTGCGGACGACTGCATCCGCGAGGGCGAGGCGGCGGTGGAGCGCGTCCTGCCGGAACTGCACGACGCGCTCGCCGTCTTCGCGACCGGCCCGCGGGAATCCTCCCGCGAGCCGATGCGCGGATAGCTCCGTATGGGGAGCGGTGCTTTAATGATCGATGGCCGTGCCAAGCGCCGCACCGCCCAGGCCGCCGATCACGGCGCCGCGGGTGCCGTCCACCGCGTAACCGCCGGCCGCGCCGGCCGCACCGCCGACCACGCCGCCAGTCGAGCAGGCGGTGAGGGAAAGAAGCGCGAACACCGCACCGATCAGACGCAAACGGGACATCATGCAACCCTCCTCGTGTTGACTGTTCGATGTCTAAACACGCGGAACCGCATTTTGCTTCCATCGCCTCCTGATCTTTTGGTTCTGACTCTTTCGAGGGGAACCTCTTAACCCCACAAGCGTTGACCGGACTTTGACCATGCAACGTTGACACGGGGGAACAACCATGCGGCGCATCACCAACCGCCTGCGCGCAACCGCCATCGCCGCCACCGCGGCGCTGTCCCTGGCCGCCTGCCAGACCGGCAACAGCGGCGGCATCGGCGGGATGAACACCACAGAGACCGTCGGAACGCTGGGTGGCGCCGTTGCCGGCGGCCTGCTCGGCTCGCGCTTCGGCGGCGGAGCCGGCAAGCTGGCGACCACGGCCATTGGTACGCTGCTCGGCGCCTATGCCGGCCAGCAACTGGCCCGCCAGTTCACGCCGGCCGACCAGAACCGGGCGTCGGATGCGGAGGAGCGCGCGGTCGCCAACAACCAGACCATCACCTGGAACAACCCGCAGTCGGGCAACAGCGGCACCATCCAGCCGGTCCGCACCTATCAGGGCGACAGCGGCCAGACCTGCCGCGACTACAACCATACCGTGGTGATCGAAGGCCGGACCGAGGTCGCGCGCGGCACCGCCTGCCGTCAGGCTGACGGAAGCTGGAAGCTGGTATCGTAAGCGTACAGCCTTTCCGAATGACCGCCTCCGGCTTCTACGCCTTGCGGATGTGCAGGGTTGCCGTCAAAATCAAAGGGTTCCGCCAAGTGGCGGCCTGATGCCAACGGCGTGTGAGGCATATGGAGGCGGTCAGCTACATCATTCTCATCGGGTCCACGCTGCTGATCGTCAGCGTGCTGACCAGCTACCTCGCCTTGCGCATCGGCGCCCCCCTGCTTTTGATCTTCCTCGGCATCGGCCTGCTGGCGGGGGAGGACGGCATCGGCCGGATCGCCTTCAACGATGCCGGTTCCGCCTTCCTGATCGGGTCGATGGCGCTGGCGGTGATCCTGTTCGAAAGCGGATTCGACACCAAGCTCGCCAGCTACCGCGCCGCAGCTTGGCCGGCGATGACCCTGGCGACGGTCGGCGTCGCCGTGACCACCGGCGTCGTCGGCGTCGCCGCCCATTACCTGATGAATCTTGGCTGGTGGGAGGCGCTGCTGGTCGGCGCGGCCTGCAGTTCCACCGACGCGGCGGCGGTCTTCTTCCTGCTGCGCGTCGGCGGCATCACTCTGCGCGACCGCGTGCGTTCGACGCTGGAGATCGAATCGGGCAGCAACGACCCGGTCGCCATCATGCTGACCATCCTGCTGGTGGAGGCGGCGACCCATGGTCTGGCGTCGCCCGCCGCCATCGTCGGCGAACTGGTGCTGGCCTTCGCCCTGGGCGGGGTGATGGGGCTGGCCGGCGGCTGGCTGCTGGTGGCCTTCATCAACAAGGCGAATTTCGAGACCGGGCTGAACCCGGTGGTGACGCTGACCTTCGCCCTGTTCATCTTCGCCGCCACCAACGTGCTGGGCGGCAGCGGCTATCTGGCCGTCTATGCCGCCGGGCTTTATGCCGGGAACGTCAAGCTGCGGGGAGCGCTGGAACTGCGGCGCTTCCATTCCGGCCTGACCTGGCTCAGCCAGATCGTCATGTTCGTCATGCTGGGCCTGCTCGCCACCCCGCGGGAGTTCGCGGGCATGCTGCTGCCGGCCCTGGGGGTGGCGCTGGTGCTGATCGTCGTCGCCCGGCCGCTGGCGGTGTGGATTTGCCTGCTGCCCTTCCGCTTCTCGGTGCGGGAGACCAGCTTCATCGCCTGGGTCGGATTGCGCGGCGCCGTCTCGCTCCTGCTGGCGCTGGTTCCGGTGCTGGGCGGGCTGGAGAACGGGCAGCTGATCTTCAACACCGCCTTCGTCGTCGTGGTCGTCTCGCTGCTGGTGCAGGGCTGGACCATCGGCACCATGGCCCGCGCGCTGGAACTGATCGTCCCGCCGCGCCGCGGCCCGGTGGAGCGCGTGGAACTGGAGCTTCCCGGCAACGCCGACCAGGAGCTTGTCGCCTACACCGTCCATGGCAAGAGCCCGGCAGCGCGCGGGCAGCGCATGCCGCGCTGGGCCAAGCCGTCGCTGGTCATCCGCTCGGGCGCGGTGGTTCCGCTGCACAAGGCCAAGCCGCTGCAGACCGGCGACCATGTCTATCTTTTCACGCCGCAGCACCGCCTGCCGCTGATCGACAAGCTCTATGGCGGCAGCCGGGCGCTCGACCAGTCCGACCGCGAGTTCTACGGCGATCTGGTGCTGAGCCCCGATGCGACGGTGGAGCAGATCGCCGAGATGTACGGCCTGCCGCTGTCGCTGCCCAACGCCCGGCTGACGCTGAGCGACCTGCTGCGAAACGAGTTCGGCGGCTCCTGCGAGCTGGGCGACCGGGTGCGCATGGGCGGTGTCGAGCTGATCGTGCGGGACATGGACGAGGACACCATCACCTCGGTCGGGCTGGCGTTGGAGCCCGTCCGCGTCACCAGCCGGCGCCGGCCGCTCTACCAGCGCGTCACCGACGTCCATGGGCGGCTGCGCGGCTGGTGGAATGAGCACGCCTTCCGCCGCTGGAAGGAGCGCGAGAAGCTGCGGGCCCGGCGGCTGGCGGCCCCCCTGCCTGTGGCGGAACCGCCGCGCGAGGACAGGGTGGAGAGCCGCAACGAGGTGTGAGCGGCGCTACCCGCGATGGCCTGGGCGCGACGAGGCGATGGTGCGGCTCAGATAGATGACGGGGGCGAGGCCGACCAGAACGATCACCAGGGCGGGCAGGGCGGCATCGTCCAGCCGCTCGGTGGAGGCCATGCGGAAGGCCTCGATCGCCAGCGTGTCGAAGTTGAAGGGCCGCAGGATCATCGTCGCCGGCAGCTCCTTGGTGATGTCCACGAACACCAGCATGGCGGCGCTCAGCAGGCTGGGGCGCAGCAGCGGCAGATGGACCCGGCGCAGCACCTGCAGCGGCGTGTGGCCGAGCGAGCGGGCCGCCCCCTCCAGATTGGGGCCGATCTTGGCGAAGCCGGATTCCAGCGGCCCATAGGCAACCACGAAGAAGCGGATCAGATAGCCGTAGAGGATGCCGGCGATGGTGGCGCCGAGGATGGCGCCGACCGGCCAGCCGGTCCAGTCGCGGGTCAGCCCGACGGTGATGAGGATGCCCACCGCAATCACCGTCCCCGGCGTGGCATAGCCGAGCGAGGCGAGGCGGGCGGCACCGGTGGCAAGCCCGCTGCGGTCGTGGCGCACGCCATGGATCACCATCAGCGCCACGGCGACCACCAGCGCGGCCCCGCTGGCGCCGAGGATGAAAGTGTTGACCGTCAGGTCGGTGAAGCGGGCAAGCGTCAGCTCGGTTCCGCCGCGCAGGATCATGCGGATCAGCACGGCACCCGGCAGCAGGAAGCCGAACAGCACCGGCGTCAGGCAGACGATCCAGGCCACCACCGTGCCGCGGGCCGACAGGCGCGGGGCGGGCAGGGCGCGGTAGCGGCCGGTGGTCTGGTGGAAGCGCATCCGCCCGCGCGACAGCCGCTCCAGCCCGACCAGAGCCAGCACAACCAGCAGCAGCACGGCAGCCAGTTGAGCCGCCGCGGCCGCGTCGCCCAGCGCGAACCAGGTGCGGTAGATGCCGACGGTGAAGGTGTCGATGCCGAAGTATCGGACCGCGCCGAAATCGGCCAGCGTCTCCATCAGCGCATAGCCGACGCCGGCCACCAGCGCCGGGCGCGCCAGCGGCAGCGCCACGCGGCGGAAGGCGCCGAATTGGGTGCAGCCCAGCGTGCGGCTGGCCTCCAGCACGCAGACGGACTGTTCCAGGAAGGCGGCGCGGGTCAGCACATAGACGTAAGGGTACAGAACCGACGACAGCACCAGCCCGGCGCCCCATGCGGTGTGGATCTCCGGGAACCAGTAGTCGCCGCGGCGCCAGCCGAAGGTGGCGCGCAGGAAGGACTGCAGCGGCCCGGCGAATTGCAGGAAGTCGGTGTAGGTGTAGGCCAGCACATAGGCCGGCATGGCAAGCGGCAGGAGCAGCACCCATTGCAGCACCCCGCGCCCGCGGAAGTCGTGCATGGTGACGGTCCAGGCGCAGGCGACGCCGGTCACCAGCGTGACCACGCCGACGATGCCCAGAAGGATCAGGGTGTTGAGAATGTAGCCGGGAAGCACCGTCCGCGCCATGTGCCCCCACAGGTCGGTGGAGACGCCGGCCGCCTGGACGAAGACGGCAAGGATCGGCAGGGCGATCAGCAAGGCGAGGATGAGGGCGAACAGCCCGGTCGGACCGACCCGCGACCACAGTCGGCGAGGAGAGAAGGACGGAGAGCCGGAAGACTTCGCGTCGGTCGCCATCGCCATGCGGGGGTGTCCTCGCTGTCGGAAAAGATAGTCGGAGCGGAGTGCCCCCTCCCTCCCGCTTCGCGGGTCCCTCCCTCCCCCGCTTTGCGGGAGAGGGTGGATTTGCCATGCAGCGGCAGTTCCCTCTCCCGCGATCGGACCGGCTTTCAGCCGGCCGAGAGCGGGGGAGGGTTAGGGAGGGGGCATCAACGCCAGATACTCTATCCTAAAAACACCAGCCCCTATCAGCTCGCCTCGGCGGCGCGCTGGTGACGCTTGCGCTCGTTCGGATCGAGGTAGCGCTTGCGCAGGCGGATGGACTTGGGCGTGACTTCCACCAGCTCGTCGTCGGAGATGTAGGACAGCGCCTTTTCCAGGGTCATCTGGATCGGCGGGGTCAGGCGAACGGCCTCGTCCTTGCTGGTGGTGCGGATGTTCGTCAGCTGCTTGCCCTTGATGACATTGACCTCGAGGTCGTTGCCGCGGGTGTGCTCGCCGATGATCATGCCCTGATAGACGGGAACGCCCGGATCGATCAGCATCGGGCCGCGATCCTCCAGGTTCCACAGCGCGTAAGCCACTGCGGTGCCGTCGCTGTTGGAGATCAGGACGCCGGTGCGGCGGGCCGCGATGGCGCCCTTGAACGGGGCATAGCCGTGGAACAGGCGGTTCATGATGCCGGTGCCGCGGGTGTCCGTCAGGAACTCGCCCTGATAGCCGATCAGGCCGCGCGACGGGGCGTGGAAGACGATGCGGGTCTTGTTGCCGCCGCTGGGACGCATCTCGATGAGGTCGGCCTTGCGCTCCGACATCTTCTGGACGACGGTGCCCGAGAACTCCTCGTCGACGTCGACGACGACTTCCTCGATCGGCTCCAGGCGCTGGCCGTTCAGCGGGTCGGTCTTGAACAGCACGCGCGGACGGCTGATCGCCAGCTCATACCCCTCGCGGCGCATGGTCTCGATCAGGATGCCCAGCTGCAGTTCGCCGCGGCCGGCCACCTCGAAGGCGTCGCCGCCCTCGGTGTCGGCGATGCGCAGAGCCACGTTGCCTTCCGCTTCGCGGAACAGGCGGTCGCGGATCATGCGGCTGGTGACCTTGTCGCCCTCGCGGCCGGCCAGCGGGCTGTCGTTGACCGAGAAGGTCATCGCCAGGGTCGGCGGGTCGATCGGCTGGGCGGCCAGCGGTTCGGCCACTTCCGGCGCGCAGATGGTGTCGGCCACGGTGGTGTTGGTCAGGCCGGCCAGAGCGACGATGTCGCCGGCATGCGCCTCGTCCACCGGCACGCGCTCCAGGCCGCGGAAGGCCAGCACCTTGCTGATGCGGGCATTCTCGACCAGCTTGCCGTCGCGGCTCATCGACTTGACGGCCATGTTGACCTTGACCGAGCCCGTCTGGATGCGGCCGGTCAGGATGCGGCCCAGATACGGGTTCGCTTCCAGCGTGGTCGCCAGCATGGTGAAGGGCAGGTCTTCCTCGACCTTCGGGGCCGGGACGTGGTCGCGGATCAGTTCGAACAGCGGGGTCAGCGTCTCGCGGGCGCCGTTCTCCAGATCCGTAGTCGCCCAGCCGTTGCGGCCCGAGGCGAACAGCGTCGGGAAGTCCAGCTGCTCGTTCGAGGCGTCGAGCGAGGCGAACAGGTCGAACACCTCGTCATGCACCTCGTGCGGACGGCCGTCGGGACGGTCCACCTTGTTGATGACGACGATCGGGCGCAGGCCCAGCTTCAGCGCCTTGCCCAGCACGAACTTGGTCTGCGGCAGCGGGCCTTCGGCCGCGTCGCAGAGCAGGACGACGCCGTCGACCATGGAGAGGATGCGCTCCACCTCGCCGCCGAAATCGGCGTGGCCCGGGGTGTCGACGATGTTGATGCGCAGGTCGTTCCACAGGACCGACGTGCACTTGGCCAGGATGGTGATGCCGCGCTCGCGCTCCAGGTCGTTGGAGTCCATGGCGCGTTCGGCCACCTGCTGGTTCTCGCGGAACGAGCCGGCCTGCTTGAGAAGTTGGTCGACCAGCGTGGTCTTGCCGTGGTCGACGTGGGCGATGATGGCGACGTTACGGAGATTCATGGAGCCTTCGGTCTCGCAATGGCACCCCCGACACGCAGCAGCGTCATGCCACAAACAACAAAAAGGCCCGACGAAGATTAATCCGTGGGCGCTGTCGGGGAAACTGTTGCGGCGCAATATATGGATCTGCGGCTAAAACGCAAGTCCCGTGCCCTTTGGTCTAACGCGAATTTCCGGGATGGAGCCATGCGTGCTCGCAGCCTACATTGTGGGCGATGATCCGCTTCGCTTCTGCTTCCCGCCGCAGGATGGCCGCCGCAACCAGGTTTGCAGCCACGCCCTTCAAGGCCCCCATCGCCGTTCCGCTGGTCGCCGCCCTGCTGCTGCTGGGGCCGTCCGGCGCCGGCCGCGCCCAGGATTCGCCGGCCGACGGCATTCCCGGTGCCGTCCCCGCCAATCCTCCCGCCAATCCTCCAGACGTTGCCCAGCCCGATGCTCCGGCGGAGGAAGAGGTGCGGCCGGCCGGCATCCGCTATGACGTCGAGATCACCGGTGTCGAGGATGACGGCCTGCGCGGCACGCTGAACGATGCCTCGACGCTGGTGGAGTTGAAGGGGGATACGCCGCCTTCGCTGATCGGGCTGGAGCGGCGGGCGGACAGCGACCGCGACCGGCTGCAGACGGCGCTGCGCTCCGCCGGCTACTACGACGCCCGGCTGGACATCCGCATCGAGGATCCGGCGGCCACCGGCACCTTGCCTGCGGGTGGGGAAGCTCCGCCGGTCAAGGTGACGGTCGCGGTGACGCCGGGTCCGCTCTACCACTTCAAGACGGTGACGGTGCGCGGCGCCGCCAACTCCACTGGCGGTTCCACCTTGCCGGGGGAGGTCGCGACCGACGACCTCGGCCTCGCCGCCGGGGCGCCGGCGGTGGCGCAGCGGGTGCTGGATGCCGAATCGGAACTGATCGGCCGGCTGGCAAAGCGCGGCTACGCCTTCGCCAAGGCGTCCGACCGCGAGGTGGTGGTCGATCATTCCGACCGCACGATGGACGTCACCTATACCGTCGATGCCGGCCCGCTGACCCGGTACGGCGCGACCCGCATCGAAGGGCTGGAGAAGGTCGACGAGGATCTGGTGCGCGGGCGGCTGGCCTGGAAGGAGGGGCAGGTCTACGATCCCGGCGCCACCGACCGGGCACGCCAGGACATCGCAGCATTGCAGGTCTTCGACACCGTCCGCGTGCGGATGGCGGACGAGCCGGGGCCGGACGGCGTGACGCCGGTGATCGTCTCGGTGGGCGAGCGCAAGCGCCGCTTCATCGGCGGCGGCGTCACCTTCTCGACCGAGGACGGGCTGGGCACCAACGCCTATTGGGGCCACCGCAACCTGTTCGGCGGGGCGGAGCAGCTGCGCCTCGGCGTCGATGTCGGCCGAGTCGCCGGCTCAAGCGGCGGCAGCTCCAGCACCGGCAACGACCTGCCGGACCTGCGTTTCAGCGTGAATTTCCGCAAGCCCGACTTCCTGGCGGTGAAGCAGTCGCTGGTGGTCAATTTCGCCGTGGTCAACGACCAGCCGCCGGCCTACAGCCGTGTCGCGTCGGAATTGACGGTCAAGCTCGAACGGCCGCTGACCGACCAACTGACCATCAGCTACGGCGTGACCGGCGAGCGCGGCCGGGTGAAGACGGAGGACACCACCTATCAGACCGCCTTCATCGGCGTGCCGCTGGGCGCCGCCTGGAACGGCACCGACAATCTGCTGAACCCGACCTCCGGCCAGCGGGCCTCGCTGCAGGTGACGCCGTGGTTCCCGGTGGGTGGCGACACCAAGTCGCCCTTCACCTCGATCCTGCTGAACGGCTCCACCTACTACGATCTCGGCAATGACGGGCGCTATGTGGCGGCGGCGCGGATCGGGCTGGGCAGCATCCTCGGCACCTCGCTGACCGACATTCCGCCCGACCATCGGTTCTATGCCGGCGGCGGCGGGTCGGTGCGCGGCTACGGCTTCCAGAAGGCGGGGCCGCGCGACCGCTACGACGATCCCGTCGGCGGCCGGTCGCTGTTCGAGATCGGGGCGGAGCTGCGCATCAAGGTGACCGAGAGCATCGGCGTCGTGCCTTTCGTCGATGCCGGCACGGTCTATGATTCGGCCTATCCCGACTTCAGCGAGCCGCTGCGCGTCGGCGCCGGCCTCGGCCTGCGCTACTACACCGACTTCGGTCCGTTGCGCGTCGATGTCGGCGTTCCCTTCAACCCCGCGAGCGGCGATGCGCGCTGGCAGCTGTATCTCAGCCTTGGGCAGGCGTTCTGATGGCGCAATTTCGTCCCAATCCTTCGGGACGATGACTGGCTATTGCGGTTGAGACATAGTTGGGTGTGCTGGTGAAAGGGCATGGTGTGACGGCGGTTCGCATTCTTCTGGTCGGTCTGACGATCCTGGCCGGCCTGCTGGCCGGTCCGCAGCCCGCAAGGGCCTTCTCGCTGCTCGGCGATTCCACCCGCGAATGGCTGACCGAGAAGATCGAGGGCGCCGTCGAATCGCCGGACATGCATCTGAAGCTCGGCACCATCGAGGGCAGCATCCCCACCGACTTCACCATCACGACCGTCACGCTGGCCGACAGCCAGGGCGTCTGGCTGACCATCGACCGGCTGCATGTGGTGATGTCGCCATCCGCCCTGTTCCTGCGCAGCGCCAAGATCGATTCGCTGGAAGCGGCCTCCGTCGTCGTCACCCGCGCGCCCATCAGCACCCAGCCCGCTGCACCGTCCGATCCCAACGCCCCGCTTCTGCCCAGCCTGCCGGTCGACATCGACCTCGACAAGCTGGTGGTGGAGCGGCTGGAGTTGGGACCGGCCCTGCTCGGCGAGCCGGCGGTGCTGCGCATCACCGGGGCGGCGGAACTGGCGCACAGCGGCGGGGCGCTGGACACCACCCTGTCGGTGGCGCGCATCGACGACAAGCCCGGCAAAGCCGATATCGCCGCCGCCTACAAGCCGGACGAGAACACGCTGGCCCTCTCGGTCGATGCGTCGGAACCGGCCGGCGGCGTCATGGCCCGCGCCCTGTCCATCCCCGGCCTGCCGCCGGTGCAGGTGACGCTGAAGGGCGACGGCACACTGGACGACTGGGCCGGCAAGCTGGCCGCCGTGTCCGGCGAGGCCGCAGCCCCCGTCGGCACATTGAACGCCGACGCCACCATCAAGAAGGTGCCGGAGGGCCATGCCCTGACGCTGGCGGCCGGCGGCAACTTCGCCCCCCTGATCGCCGGGCTGGCGGGGGAAACGGTGACGCCGCTGATCGGTCCCACCCCGACGCTGAACGCCAGCGTGCTGCGGGCGCCGAGCGGTGCCATCACCGTCCGTCCGCTGGCGCTGACCGTCGCCGCCGCGACCGCCACGGTGAACGGCGACATCGCGTCCGACTACAACAGCCTGAACCTGCGCTGGACCCTGCAGGCCGGCCCGGAGTCCACCCTGCATCCGCTGGTCCCGCTGTCCTGGCGCGAGGGCGTGGTGGAGGGCTCGGCCGAGGGCGCACTGAACGCGCTGAACGTCGCGGTCAATGCCACGCTACGCGATCTCGCCGCCGACGATCCGGCGCTGTTCCGCCTGACCGGGCCGGAGACGTCGCTCGCCGCCCGCGCGCGGATCGACGTCGGCAGCGGACAGGTCGGCCTGGAAACGCTGGCGCTGAATGCCGCCGCCGCGCGGGCGGAGGCGAAGGGGACCATCGGCGGCTGGGGCCAGACCGCCGACCTGACGCTGTCCGCCAGCGCCGACGACCTCGCCCCGCTGTCGGACCTCGCTGGCCGTCCACTGGCGGGGGCGGTCGCTCTCTCCGGTCCGGTGAGGCGCGGTGCCGACGGCGTGCTCACCACCGAGCTGACCGGCAGCTTCGACCGTTTCGCCACCGGCACGCCGGCCGACGCGGTGCTGGGCGACAAGGCGACGCTGGCGCTGGCGGCACGGATGGAGCCGGACGGCGCCATGCGCCTGACCGACCTGACGATCGACGGCCGCAACGGCAAGCTGACCGGCAACGCCGCGCTGGCGAACAATCAGGTCGATGCCCGCACCACCCTGACGGTGGCGAAGCTGGAGCCGCTGGGCGGCGCGCTCGGCACCCCGATGGAGGGATCCGCAACGCTGGATGCCACCGCCCGCGGCCCGCTCGACGCCATCGAGGCGCAGGCGAAGCTGAACGCCCGCGACCTCGTGGTCCAGGGCCGCCGTCTGGGCACCACCGACGTGCAGGCCACGGCATCCGGCCTGCCGGCGACGCCGAACGGCACGGTGTCGGCCCGCACCAACCTGGACAAGACGCCGCTGGCGCTCGACGGACGCTATGCGCTGCGCGAGCAGACGCTGCGGTTGGATGGGCTGACCATCGCCAACGGGTCGAACCGCATCACCGGTCAGGCCCAGGTGGCGCTCGACACCCTGCTCGCCACCGGACGGCTGGAAGGCGCGCTGCCCAACCTGAACGGCCTGTCGGAACTGGCCGGCATGCCGCTCGGCGGCGGGGCGACCTTCGCGCTGGCGCTCGACGGCAAGGGCGGCAAGCAGGCGGCCAACCTGACCGCCGACGCCACCAACCTGCGGGTGGAGGGGGAAGGCGGACCGCTGCTGACCGCCCGCCGCCTGACCGCACGGGCCGATGTCGCCGACGCGCTCGGCACTCCCAGCGGCAAGGCGCGGGTGGAGATGACCGACGGAAACGCCGCCGGCAACGACCTGCGCAGCGTCACCGCCTCGGTCGACGGATCGCTGGCCAAGGCCTCCTTCCAGGCCAACGCCGCGGGTGCGGGGGCCCAGCCGGTCGCCCTTGATCTCGCCGGCAATCTGACGCGGGAGGGGGAGGCGACGCGCATCCGGCTCGACCGCCTGCAGGCGCGCTATGCCGGGGAGGAGCTGCGGATGACCGCCCCTGCCGCAATCCTGCTGGCCGAACGCCGCTACGAGGTGAAGGAACTGCGGCTGTCGTCGGGCAATGCCCGTCTGGTCGCCGACCTCGGCCTGAACGGCGACCGGCTGAGCGGCGAGTTGACGATCGACCGTCTGCCGCTCGCCTTGGCGAAGCTCGCCAGCCCGACGCTGCGGCTGGACGGCGTCGCCAACGCGCGCGCCTCGCTGGGCGGAACGCTGCGCAGCCCGCGGGCCGACGCCACCCTGCGCGTCAGCGGGCTGAAGGCGCAGCAGACGACGCAGGCCGGCCTACCGGGCATCGACGCCAATGTGGACGCGCAGTGGCGCGACCGCCGGCTGTCGATGACCGGCCGCATCGCCATGCCGAAGAACGCCGGCACCCTGACCGCCAACGCCGCCGTGCCGCTGGTGATGGACCCCGACAGCTATGCCGTCAGCCTGCCGCCGAACGGCGCGCTGGAGGCGGCGGTCAACGGCACGCTGGACCTGTCGCTGGCGAACGACATTCTGGCGTCGTCGGGCGACCGGGCGCGCGGGTCGCTACAGCTCGACGTGCGGGCCGGCGGCACGGTGGAGAAGCCGTCGCTCGGCGGCTCCGTCGTGCTGGCGAACGGGCGCTACGAGAACCGGGCGTCGGGTGCCGTCATCACCAACATCCAGGCGCGTCTGGTCGGCGACGGCGACGTCTTCACCATCCAGAGCTTCCAGGGCCGGACCCGCAACGGTGGCGCCATCAGCGCCAGCGGCGTCATCCGCCCGGCGGCTCCGGCCGACCGGCAACTCGACATCGCGCTGAAGGCCGACAACGCCCGCTTGGTCGAGATCGACATCGCGACTGCGGAGATCGGGGCGAACCTGACGCTGACAGGCGGATTCGCCAATGCGCGGCTGGCCGGGCCGGTCGATATCCGCCGTGCCGAGATTCAAATTCCCGACCGCATGCCGGCCAGCGTCGTCGATCTGAAGGTATCGGAGGTCGGCAAGGGCCGCGCCCGCGGCACCACCCAGGTCTCGACATCCGGCGGCACCCGGCGCATCCCGCAGCCGGAGGAGGCGCCGCCCGCGGCAACGCCCTTCGTGCTGGCGCTGGACATGACGGTGAACGCGCCCAACCAGATCTTCGTGCGCGGTCGCGGGCTGGATGCGGAACTCGGCGGGAATCTGCGGGTCGGGGGCACCGCGGCGGCGCCCGAGCTGACCGGCCGCTTCACCATCCTGAAGGGCAGCCTGAACCTGCTGGCCCGCAATTTCGAGTTCAAGCGCGGCATCTTCGACTTCGACGGCGGTCTCGATCCCCGGCTCGACCTGCTGGCCGAAGCGACGGCCAACGGCATCACCGCGCAGGTGGTGGTCAGCGGCACCCCCCGCCAGCCGAAGATCGAACTGACCTCGCCCCAGGGGCTGCCCCAGGACGAGGTGCTGGCCGGCGTGCTGTTCGGCAAGTCGGTCGGCGACCTGAGCGCGGCGGAGGCGGTGCAGCTTGCCCAGTCGGCGGCGGCGCTGGCCGGCGTCGGCGGCGGGGGCGGCGGCATCCTGGACCGCGTACGCCGCAGCATCGGCGTGGACCGGCTGGACTTCACCCAGGGCGAGAACGGCAAGGGCGGCGCGGTGCAGGCCGGCCGCTATGTCAGCGACCGCGTCTATGTCGGCGTCGAACAGGGCATCGGCGCCAACCAGAGCCGGGCGAAGGTCGAAGTCGACATCACCAAGAACCTGAAAGGCACCGCCTCGGTCGGCGCCAACTCCGACACGCAGTTCGGGCTGGTCTACGAGAAGGACTACTGAGGACGGGGTGGGCCGTCACTCCGCCCCGCATCCCGGCTTCAGCGCCGGATCGTTGGCGAAGCTGCCGTCGTCGGCCCGCTTGTCCGCGCCGTAATCCGGGTTTGTCCCCGCCGCCAGCGCCGCCAGCCGGTGGGCGGTCGCCACGCGGGCTTCGCGTTCGACGGCGCGGTAATGGTCGATGACCTCCTCGCCGAAGGCGGTCAGCACCGTGCCGCCGCCATGCTTCCCGCCCACCGCGGCGCTGACCACCGGTTCGCGGAAGATGCGGTTCATGTCGTCCACCAGCAGCCAGGCCCGGCGATAGGACATGTTCAGCGCCCGTCCGGCGGCGGAGATGGAGCCGGTTTCGCGGATCCGTTCCAGCAGCATGATCTTGCCGGGACCGATCGAGCCGCCGCTGTCGAAATCGATGCGGATCCGCATGCGCGTCATCGCCGCGACCCTCCCGTCACCGTTCGGCGGTCTCGATCCCGTCGCCGCTCCAGGCGCCGGTGCGGAAGAAGCCGTCGATGCGCTCGCACCACGGGGCGATGTCCAGCCCGGCCGACACCAGCCAGTCGCGGTTGAAGTAGGTGCCCATATAGCGGTCGCCGGGGTCGCAGATCAGGGTGGCGACGCTGCCCTGCCGACCGTCGCGCATCATTTCCGCGATCAACTGGATTGAGCCCACCAGATTGGTGCCGGTGGAGCCGCCGCAGGCGCGGCCCAGCCGGTCCCGCAGCACCCAGATCGCGGCGATGCTGGCGGCGTCGGGCACGCGGATCATGCGGTCGATCACCGTCGGCTGGAAGGACGGCTCGACCGTCGGCCGCCCGATCCCTTCGATGCCGGACCCGCGGCCGACATCGGCCTGCGGGTTGTCGTCGCGGAAGCCCTCGAAGAAGGCCGAATGTTCGGGGTCGGCGACGCAGATGCGGGTCGGCAGCCGGCGATAGCGCACGAAGCGCCCCATCGTGGCGGAGGTGCCGCCGGTGCCGGCGCCGCAGACGATCCAGTCCGGCACCGGATGGGGCTCCTGTGCCAGTTGCTCGAAGATCGACTGGGCGATGTTGTTGTTGCCGCGCCAGTCGGTCGCGCGCTCCGCATAGGTGAACTGGTCCATGAAATGGCCGTTGCAGGCCTGGGCCAGCCGCTGCGCCTCGGAACAGACCTCCGACGCGCGCTCCACCATGTGGCAGCGGCCGCCGTAGAACTCGATCTGCGCGATCTTGGCCGGGGAGGTGTTGCGCGGCACCACCGCGACGAAGGGCAGGTCGAGCAGTTGGGCGAAATAGGCCTCCGACACCGCGGTGGAGCCCGACGACGCCTCGATCACCGTGGTGCCCTCGCGCACCCAGCCGTTGCAGATCGCATAGAGGAACAGCGACCGCGCCAGCCGGTGCTTCAGGCTGCCCGTCGGGTGGGTCGACTCGTCCTTCAGGTACAGCGTGATCCCCGGCGCCGACGGGATCGGCAGGCGCAGCAGATGGGTGTCGGCGGACCGGTTCACGTCCGCCTCGATGCGCCGCAGCGCCTCGTCGAGCCAGCCGCGCCGGGCGGCGGTGGAGTGGGAGGCGGTCGGGGTGGGGGAGGTCATGAGGTCCCGTGTGGCAGCGCTTCGCAGGACTCAATCCATAGCGCGGATTGTCGCGGATTGCATCCGGCGCGCGCCTCCCCCGGACGCGCGCCTTGCGGCCGTTCAGCCCTGGCGGATGCGGGCGACGAAGGCCGAGACCTCGTTCAGCATGCGGTCGGCCCGCTCACCCACCGCACGGGCGGCGGCGGCCACCTCGGTGGAGGCCTGACCGGTGGCGGTGGCGTGGCTGCAGACGAGGTTCAGGCTGTCGGACACCGAGCTGACGCCCTGCGCCGCCTCGTTGACGTTCTGGCTGATGTCGCGGGTGGCGGCACCCTGCTCCTCAATGGCGGCGGAGATGCTGGAGGCGACGCCGTTCACCGTCTCGATGGCGCCGCCGACCCCGCGCATGGCCTCCACCACCGACGAGGTGGCGTCGGTCATGGCGGCGATCTGCGCCTGCACGTCATCGGTTGCCTTGGCCGTCTGGTTGGCGAGATTCTTCACTTCGCTGGCGACGACGGCGAAGCCCTTGCCGGCCTCGCCGGCGCGTGCCGCTTCGATGGTCGCGTTCAGCGCCAGCAGGTTGGTCTGCTCGGCGATGGAGCGGATCAGGTCCACCACCTCCACCGTGCGCCGGGCGACGCCGTCCAGCTGTTCGATCAGCGCGTAGGTGCGGCGGACGTCCTCCACCGCGCGGGCGGAGCCGGTGGTGGATTCGGCGATCTGCTGGGCGATCTCGCGGATCGACGCGGCCAGTTCCTCGGTCGCGCCGGCCACCGCCTGGACGTTGCCCGAGGTGGTTTCCGCCGCGCGGGCGGCGCCGTCCATCAGGCGGGTGGTCTGCTCCGCCCCGCTGCTCATCGCGCCGGAGGTGTGGGTCAGCTGGCCGGCCGATTCGGCGACCGAACGGACCAGACCGCCGACCGTGCTTTCGAACTCGTCGGCGAGGCGGGACATGGTGGCGCGACGGGCCTGTTCGGCCTCCTGCTCCAGGGCCGTGTGGCGGCGGCGCAGTTCCTCCGCCTCGACGGCGCTGAGCCGCAGCGTCTCGACCGAGCGGGCGAGCGCGCCCACCTCGTCGCGGCGTTCAGTACCGCCGACCTGCGTGGCGAGATCGCCCTTGGCGATGCGGCCGGTCGCGGTGCTGATGCCGTCCAGCCCCTTGGAGATGCGCGACACCAGACGGAAGCCGAACAGCCCGAGCAGGACCGACGCGACCAGCGTGACCACCAGCGTTTCCAGCAGCGTGCGCCGGAAGGCGGCATCCACGTCGTCGATGTAGACGCCTGTGCCGATCATCCAGCCCCAGGGTTCGTAGATCGCGGCGAAGGCCAGCTTCGGCACCGGTTCGCCGCCGCTGGCCTTGGGGAAGTTGTAGATCAGGAAGCCGTCATTGGACTTCGCCGAATCGATCAGCCCGCGGATCACCAGGACGCCGTTGCTGTCCTTGAAATCGGCCAGCTTGCGGGTGCCTTCCAGATCGGCGCGCACGCCGTGGAAGACGTTGGTCCCGTCGAACTCGTAACCGAACATGTATTCGCTGCCGAAGAAGCGCAGCGCGCGCAGGGCGGCCTTGGCCTGCGTCTGCGCCTCTTCGCGGCTGAACTCGCCCTTGGCGGCGCGGGCGTCGTAGGACTTGATGATCGACAACGAGGTCTGCACCACCGCCTGGATCGAGTTGCGGTATCCCTCCACCATGGTCTCGCGCTTGGACGTCGCGGACCAGATGCCTGCCACCAGGATGGTGACGAGGAACAGCCCCAGAAGGATCAGGAGCTTCGCCTTGATACTGTGAAGTTTGTCGATCATCGCCTTGTTCCACCCCAAACGCGCGACTCCGCCGCCGGAACGCTCCGGCGCATCGCGACCCGCTTAAATGATCAGTCCCTAATGGAATGCGCCACTCATACTGGAGTATCGGGCGTTGATGCAATCCCTAACGGAGGCATAGGGATAATCCCGATGGACACGTAACCGGTTGTGATCTTCGCGATCCGCCGGGTACCTTGGGCCGGAAATCTGGCAGGATGCGGCACTATGACACTGATCGCTTATCCGCTGTCGGGGGCCATGCCCGACATCCGCCCGGCGCGCCCGACGCGCGACTGGATCGACGCACTGCCGGAGCAGTACGGCTACCGCTGCCTGCCGCTGAACATCGCCAGCATGCATGGGTGGGAGGTCTGTTGCCCGGTGCGGGTGACGGCGGTCTGGGATGGCGGCACCGGGCTGGATGCCATCGCCGTCACGGCCGAGGAACCGCACCCGCTGCTGCCGGCCAGCCATTTCGGCAGCGGCGTGCTGACCTTCCATGTCGCGGCCCTGTTCCGGACGCCGCCGGGCGTGAACCTGATGGTGACCGGGCCGCTGAACCATCCGAAGCACGGGATCCTCGGCCTGTCGGGCATCATCGAGACCGACTGGTCGCCCTATCCCTTCACCATGAACTGGAGATTCACCGCGCCCGGCGTGCCGGTGACCTGGGAGAAGGGCGAACCCTTCGCCCATCTGATGCCGATCCAGCGAGGGCTGGTGGAAAGCCTGGAACCGGAGGTCCGCGATCTCGACAGCGATCCGGAAACCGCGGCGCAATACCGCGCGTGGGCAGCCTCGCGCAGCCAGTTCAACACCGACCTGCAGACCCCCGGCAGCACGGCGGCGCAGGAACGCTGGCAGAAGGGCTATTACCGCGGCAAGAGGCCTGACGGCAGCGAAGGCGCGCCCGACCATGAGATCAAGGTGCGGGCGAAGCCGTTTCCTATCAAATAATTACAGAGTGTCCTGAATGCTGCGCACGAATTCCGGCAGGCCGACCTGACGGCGGCGGCGCAGCCGTTCGGCGCGCAGGATCGACAAGACCGCGGCGATGCTTTCGTCCACGTCGTGGTTGACGATGACGTAGTCGTATTCCGGCCAGTGGCTGATCTCGTTGGACGCCTTGGCCATGCGGTTGGCGATGACCTCTTCCGAGTCCTGACCGCGGCCGCGCAGGCGGCGCTCCAATTCACTGACCGTCGGCGGCAGGACGAAGACGCTGACCAGATCGTCGCGGGCGTTCTGCGCCAGCTGCTGCGCGCCCTGCCAGTCGATGGCGAACAGCACGTCGCGGCCGGCCCCCAGCGCATCCTCCACCGCAACGCGCGGCGTGCCGTAGCAGTTGCCGAAGACGCGCGCATGCTCCAGCAGGTCGCCGGTCTCGGCCATGCGGTCGAAACGCTGCTGGTCGATGAAGTAATAATCCAGCCCCTCGGCCTCGCCGGGGCGCATCGCCCGCGTGGTCACCGAGACCGACATGGTGATGCCGGCATCGCGCTCCAGCAGGCCGCGGGCGATGGTCGTCTTGCCGGCGCCCGAGGGGGAGGACAGCACCAGCATCAGGCCGCGCCGGTGGATCAGGGGGGTGTTGGTCGCAGCCATGGCGTTCACTCGGTGGTGGTGATCATTCGATGTTCTGGACCTGCTCGCGAAGCTGCTCGATCGAGGCTTTCAGCGACAGGCCGATGCGGGTCAGTTCGACGTCCGCCGACTTGGAACACAGCGTGTTGGCTTCGCGGTTGAACTCCTGGCACAGGAAATCGTACCGGCGGCCGATGGCCCCGCCTTCCGCCATCAGGTCGCGCGCCGCCTGGATGTGGGCGCGCAGGCGGTCCAGCTCTTCCCGCACGTCGGCCTTGCCGATCAGGATGGCGGCCTCCTGGGCCAGGCGGTCCTCCGACAGGGCCGGGAAGGAGCCGAGAATGGCGGCGACCTGTGCGCGCAGCTTCTCGCGCAGCGCTTCCGGCTGGGTGGAGGCGCAGGCCGAGGCCGCATCGACCAGACGGGCGATCTCGTCCAGATGGCCGTTCAGCACCTCCGCAATGCGGGCGCCCTCGGCGAGCCGGTTGTCCACCAACTGGCCGATCAGCTTGGCAAGGTCGGCCTTCAGCGCCGATTCGACACGCTCGCGCGATTCGGTCTCGTCCTCTTCGACCGGCTCGATGATGCCGCGGACGGCCAGCAGCGAATCCAGCCGCGGCGGAGCGGCGCCGGCTCCCTCGATCTCGCGGGCGAGTTCCAGCACCTGGGCCAGAAGCTCCCGGTTGATGCGGAGCTGCGACACTGCCTGGGCGCGGTTGACGGTCAGCGTCAGGTTGACGTTGCCGCGGGCAAGCCGCTTCGGCAGCTCGGCGCGGGCCACGGCCTCGATGCTGTCGAAGCCCGACGGCAGGCGGCAACGCAGGTCCAGGCTGCGGCCATTGACGCTCTTGGCTTCGAAGGTCCAGGAATAGCCGTCGCCGTGCCCGTCGACGCGTGCGAAACCGGTCATGCTGGCAATGACGGGGCGATGGGCGGGCAAAGGCGGCCTCACTTGAAAAGCGGTGTCGGTTGGTGTCGTGCTTATAAACTCGACGTCACCCCACAACAAGCTCCGGCGCCGGATTTGGACCGACGAGCAGGGCGGAGATTTCATGAAGCAGCCGCGATCCACCTCCCGTTTCGTCCCCCGGTCCGCCCCCCGGTCCGCCCCCCGGTCCATCGTCATCACCGGCGCGTCGAGCGGAATCGGCGAGGCCCTGGCGCTGCTTTATGCCGCCACTGGCGTCGCCCTGGCACTGACCGGCCGCGACTCCGAAAGGCTGGAGGCGGTGGCGCAGCGCTGCCGCACCGCCGGGGCCCGGGTGGACACGGCGGTGATCGACGTGGCGGACCGGGCGGCGATGGCGGAGTGGCTGGCGCGGGTCGATGCCGCCGAACCGGTCGACCTGCTGATCGCCAATGCCGGGATGTCGGCCGGCACCGGCGATGGCGGCGAGACGGAGGAACAGGCCCGGCGCATCCTGGCGGTCAACATCGACGGTGTTCTGAACAGCATCCATCCGCTGCTTCCGGCGATGCGGGCGCGGCGGCGCGGGCAAATCGCCGTGATGGCGTCGTTGGCCGGATTCCGCGGCCTTCCCGGCGCGCCGGCCTATTGCGCCAGCAAGGCGATGGTGCGGGTCTATGGCGAGGCATTGCGCGGCGATTTGGCCGGGGAGGGGATCGGCGTCTCGGTCATCTGCCCCGGCTTCGTCAAGAGCCGCATGACGGCGGTGAACCGTTTCCCCATGCCGTTCCTGATGGAGACGGAGGCCGCCGCCCGCGTCATCCGCCGAGGGTTGGAGCGCAATGCGGCGCGCATCGCCTTCCCCTGGCCGATGATGGCCGCGGTCTGGCTGCTGGCGCTGCTGCCGCCGTCCTGGACCGACGGGCTGTTGCGTCAGGCCCCGCGCAAGCCTTGAGCGTGGTTCTCAATCCACCTTGGCGTGGGCGATGGCCTCGCGGACGCTGACGCCCTTGCGCATGATGTTGTCCACCGCCCGGCCCTGGACCAGCTTGATGCCCATCTTGTGGGCGTAGACCAGGCTCGACACGCTGTCGCAACGGGCCAGGATGAATTTGCAGCGGTCCTGTTCGGCGATGCGGTCGCGGAAGAACTTCTCGAACGACGGGTCCATCTCCAGCATGTCGTTCGACCAGAAGATCTTCGCGTAGTCCGCGTTCAGGTATTCAAGATCGAAATTCGTCACCCAGAACGGATTCAGCCCGTCCACCGCGATCTGGTAACGGCGGTCCTGGGCGAACTCCACCACCTCGTTGAACAGCGGCAGGTTTTCGATCAGGTCGCCCTTCGACACCTCCAGCACCACCTGGCCGCGGAAATCGATCGGCAGGCGTTCGTCGAACTTCACGAAGCCGGTTGAGATGACGGTGGACAGGTTGATGTTGATGCCGATCCGCCGCCCCCGCATGAAGCTGAGCCCATGGTTCAGTGCCCGCAGGACCGACTGGTCGAGGTTGGCGGTGAAATAGTTGAACAGCCACTTGTTGGCGGTGATGTCGTAATCCGGGCAGAGCCGTTCCTGGAGAAGCTTGATGGAGATGTAGAGCTCATAATACTCCATCTCCGCTTCGCCGCTGCCGATGTTGGCGATGCCCTGGTTGAACAGGAAGGGCGACAAATCGAACATCTGCATCGAGCGTTCGAGCTTGCCCAGTTCCTCCAGCGTGATCGGCGGCTTGGTTTCGGTGACGTGGCTGCCGGTCTCGTTCGCCTGAAGCTCCTCGATGAAGCGGATGACGTTGATGAAGTTCAACGCCAGTTCCATGATCGAGTAGAGCGAATATTCCTTGTAGGGGTTCGGTCCGGTCAGCGTCGTCTTCGACAGGAAAACCTGTTCGACCGTCTGGCAGACGTCGGTCACGCCGGTCAGCTTCAGCCCCTTGTAGAGGATGATGACGTCGCCGTTGGAGATGTTGAAGGATTGCAGGTAGGACGCCTTGGTCGCCAGTTCCTGGATGATCGAGCGCACCATCATCTGGCTGGTCGGATCGCGGTCCTTCAGCAGCGACAAATGCATGTGGATCAGCCGCATGCCCTGCAGTTCGTTCTTCGCCGACCGCAGCAGGTTCAGGAGCTTGTCGTTGTCGAAATCCGGCTTCTGGTCCTTGGCGGCGGCGACGGCGGCCTGCTTTTCCGTTGTGGAAAGCCGGACACGGTCCCGTCCAACCGGTGGTCTGCCGCCAAACCTGCTCATACGATGCTCACTCCCACAACAAGCGT
>NZ_DASPIS010000139.1:0-39507 GCF_035628975.1 Azospirillum sp.
GCGCGGTCCCCGATCGGAAGTCTCCCCGGCATTCTCTTCGCATCGGCCGCTTCGCTGATGCGAAACGGTTTTTGCAAGTTCCGCGCCGGGCTTGCCTACGTTGGGGCATGCTGCGGCGTCTTGATGAAGAGAGGGTTAATCAGCGGCAGTTTTTGCCGGGCGCCCGGCAAAATATGCCTAGTGCCCCGCAAATGTTGCAGCCCTGCGACGGTACCCTTCGGCAACCGTGGGTCACGATGCCGCATCGGATTTGCGCCGCATCGGCTTCCCGGCTTGGACGGTGCCGTGCCGCGTCGCGACCATGGGTAGGACGATACCAGCCCTTGCACGAAAAGAGTGTATGCGCGCGTGGTGCCGTACGATTCCCGCGAAAGGCCTACTGTCCAAAAGAGGTATCCGGCGGAGCGGCGGTTGACATCGGCAGGCGTCGGTCATAGCTGAGTTGCATTCCGTGCCCGCAACCGGCCGATTCGTCTTGCCCGCCGACGTCTTTCCAGCTTCGACGCCGCCTGCGACGCGTTCCGGTTCGAAGGGCCAACCGGTGTCCCGGTGAGCGTCGACACGGTTCGGCGGCCGGGACCTGTACAGGATCGAAGGGGGAGAGCCATGAAACGGCGTGGCCGCGAAAAGAAGGAAGGCCTGAACGAGGTCGATGTGTTCGTCGGCCAGCGCCTGCGGGAACTGCGCATGCTGGCCGGCCTCAGCCAGAGCGACGTGGCCTCCGCCCTCGGGCTGACCTTCCAGCAGTTGCAGAAGTACGAGCGCGGCTTCAACCGCGTGTCCTCCAGCCGCCTGTTCAAGCTGGGCCAGTTCTTCCGCGTCCCCGTCTCCGTCTTCTTCGAAGGGCTGGAGAACCGCCAGCCGGCGGCCGAGGGCGGCGAGATGCCGGCGGCCGGCGGCGGCGAGGAGCAGGAGAACACCCTGCAGTCGCGCGAGGCGTTGATGCTGGCCCGCTATTTCCAGAGCATCCGCGACCCGCAGATCCGCGCCGCCATCCGCGAATTGGCGGAGCGCTGTGCCGAGCAGCAGACGGACGGCGGAGGTGAAGGCACGGCGCCGGCGGTCAAGCGCGGCCGTGCCCGCCGGGCGGAGCAGGGCGGGCACGCCTGAACCCGCTTCCCTCGCTTCGGGTGAAAGGGGTTCAGGCCGGCCGCAGCCGCCGGTAATGCTCCAGGAAGTCGGCCAACGCCTCTTCCGGGCCGAGCGGCACGATGGCTGCCTCGTCCGGGGCCGGCAGGTCGCGCCAGTTGACGCGGTGCGGAGCGCAGAGGTCGCGCAGCTCCGTCGCGAGCGCGCGCTGGTCGGCCAGCTTGACCGCCTTCGGCTCCGGGTGGCGGAAGCCGAAGCGCATGGCGAGCGCGCTCTTGATCGGTTCCACCGCCTGCCGGATGGCGTCGCGGCCGATCCGCACCTTCCACGGCGTCGGCCAGTCGCCGGTGAAGGCCTCCTCGCAATCATGCATCAGCGCGTCGTAGGCATAGCCTTCCGGCGCCAGCCGGCTGGCCAGGACGCAGTGCTGGGCGACGCTGAAGAAGGCTTGCGTGTTGCCGACGAAGCGGCACTGGTAGGCCAGCGGGCGGGCGATGTCCTCGATGTCGAAGGGGCCGAAGTCAGGCCGCTCCAAGTCCACCGTGCGGCCCGAATAGGTGATCATGACCGCGGTCGGCTCGGGTACGTCGAGCAGATCGAACTGGTCCGGATGGGTGATGCGGGGAGACCCGCTGCGCCGTTTCGGCGTGGCTTTCTTCATCCCCGGATCTCTAGCAGATCGGCCGTCCGTCGCTCAACCGCGCGTCCGTACGCCCCTCAATCCCTCAATCGTTACTGCCCGCCGGTTCCCGTACCAGGCTGCTGGTGGCGCCGACGGTGGTCTCCAGCAGCGGGAGCAGGGCGGCGACCTTGTCGATGTCGCCGGGGTTGTCGTTGATGGCGCGGGCGATGGCGGCCATGCGCGGCGCGCCGAAATTGGCCGCCAGCCCGGACAGGGTGTGGGCGGCCTGCTTCAGTTCCTTCGGACGTCCGGCCTGCAGGGCGGCGCGGATGGCCGTCAGTTCGCGCAGCGCCGTCTCCGGCAGGAGCTGCAGCATGCCGTCCAGCGCCTCGCCGCCCAGCGCCAGCCGCAGTTCCGCCAGCTTCACCCGGTCGAGCAGCGGCAGGGCCATGAAGTGGCCGCCCTCCAGCGCCGGGCGGCTGGGAATCGGCACCACGCGCCCGTCCTCCGGCCGGGTCGCCAGATCCACCAGCACGGCGTTCAGTTGCTCCCAGTCGATGGGCTTGGTCAGGTAGGCGTCGAGCCCGGCGGCCATGTGGCCATCCCGATGTTCCGGCAGGGCATCGGCGGACAGGCCGACGATGGGGATGCGCGCCACCGCGCCGTCCATCCGCCGGATCGCCCGCGCAGCCGACCGCCCGTCCAGCACCGGCATCTCCATGTCCAGGATCAGCACGTCGTAATCGGCCGCCTTGACCGCGTCCAGCACCGCCCGCCCGTCGTTGACCGCGTCGATGCGGTGGCCGATGCGGGTCATCATGGCGGTGATCAGCATGCGGTTGATGTCGTTGTCCTCGGCCAGCAGAAGCCGCAGGGCGACGGGGCTCTGCTGCGGCTCCTCCGCGGAAGCGGACATCAGGCCGCGGGTGCCCAGATCGCCGACCGGCTGGGCTTCCGCCGTGCGCGTCCTGATCGAGAAGCGGAAGGTGGAACCGCGGCCGGGCGCGCTGGCGACGGTGATCTCGCCGCCCATTGCCTCCACCAGCCGCTTGCAGATCGCCAGCCCCAGCCCGGTGCCGCCATATTTGCGGCTGGTCGAGGCGTCGGCCTGGACGAAGGCGTCGAACAGCCGTCCGCGCTGCTCCGCCGTCATGCCGATGCCGCTGTCCTGCACCTCGAACCGCAGCGTGACTGGCAGGGAAACCGGAACCGTTCCGCTCTCATCCACAGGCGCTGCGGGCGGATCGGGCGACCACACTGCGATCTCGATGGCGCCACGCTCGGTGAACTTGATGGCGTTGGACACCAGGTTGAACAGCACCTGCCGCAGCCGCGTCGGGTCGCCGCGGATGTGGCGCGGCGTGTCGTCGGCAATGGAGGCGGACAGGGTCAGCCCCTTCGCCGCCGCGCGTACCAGGAAAAGCTGGACCACGTCGTCGACCAGCCGGGGCAGGGAGAAGTCGATCTCCTCCAGCATCAGCTGCCCGGCCTCGATCTTGGAGAAGTCGAGCACGTCGTTCAGGATGGTCATCAGCGTGTCCGCCGACGACCGCAGGGTCCGCACGAAGGATTTCTGCTGGTCCGACAGGCCGGTTCCCATCAGAAGGTCGCCCATGCCGATCACCGCGGTCATCGGCGTGCGCAGCTCGTGGCTCATCATCGCCAGGAAGCGCGACTTGGCGCGGCTGGCATTTTCCGCCGCCATCTGGGCGGCCTCGGCGTCCTCCCGCGCGCCGTCCAGCTTTTCGGCCAGCGCGAAGGTCTCCGCCGCCAGCCGGGTCAGCTGCTCCTCGGCGGCGCGCAGTTCCTGTTCCGACCGGCGGCTGCGGGTGACGTCGGCGCAGGAGACGGTGATCCAACGTGTCGTCCCATCCGGCCCCGGCACCGGCCGCAGGGTCAGGGCGTTCCAGAAGGCGCTGCCGTCCTTGCGGTGGTTCAGCACCTCCACCGACAGCGGGCGCGCCTCCGCCAGGGCGGCGCGGATGGTCGCCGCGGTCTCCGGATCGGTGTCGGGCCCCTGCAGGAAGAAACCGTCGTGGCCGATCACCTCGTCCGCCCGGTAGCCGATAATCTCCAGGAAGGCGCGGTTGCAATAGACGATCGGCTGGCCGGGGAGCGTCGCGTCGTGCACCACGATCCCGGCGCCGCTGGCCTCCACCACGGCGGCGAGCATCGCCGCGTCGGGCGAGGCGCCGAAGGGCAGGGCGGGATCGGCGGGCGGTGCGGTCACGGGGTGGGAGGTCCTTCTCCGGTTCGGGCTGCAAGGATAAGGCGTCGCGCCGGCGATTGCCATTCCCCGCCGGTCGGATTTGTGCGGTCCGGCTCTCGCTAATGCAATTCCGTTAACGACTGCGCAACGGTGCATTACAAAAACTGTGACCGATGGCCGCCGGCGCGAGCGCCGGAGGCAACGGGGCCAAGCGGAGAGCGTCATGGTGGTGGAGGCAGGCGGCGGCACTCGTCAGATCCGGACGATCCACGATCTGGGTGTGCTGCTGGTCGAGGACGATGATTTTACCCGAAAGCTGATCTCGCGCCTGCTGCACGACATCAAGGTGCGGGCGGTGTTCGAGGCGGCGGACGGCATCCAGGCGCTCGACATCCTCCGCAAGAACGGCGGGGACGTGGATGCGGCGATCTGCGACCTGGAGATGCCGCGCATGGGCGGGCTGGACCTGCTGCACGCGCTGCGCACGGCCACCGGCAACCCGCTGGCCGACCTGCCGGTCCTGGTCCTCACGGGCCATCGCGAGGCGGATGTGGTCAAGCGCGCCATCGCATACGGCATCTCCGGCTATCTGGTGAAGCCGGTATCGAAGGCCGACCTGACCAAGCGGCTGAGCTTCGCCATCCAGAAGAAGCAATAGGCCGTTTGTCCGGCCGGATCGCCTTTTGCGGGGGCCAACCTGCGCTGGCGCTTTGGCCGCCCTTCCTGTAGAAGGGAGATTGATGCCGCCGCGACGCGAAAGGTCCATGGGTTCCTGCCATCCTTCGCCCGGCCCGCTCCGATCCCGTTACCGGCATCGGGGAGAGCCGTGAGCAAAGACCGACCTCCCGGGTCGTCCCCCAGGTCGAACGACGCCCGTCCCCCCGGTGCGGACCGGGCTTGTGCGCGCGTTTCCGACCTGCTGGACGACTTTCTGGCTCGCGGTGACGAGGCTGCCTCCGGCGGCGCCTCGCAGTCCACTTCCGGCCCCGTTTCTCCCGACCGCATATCGTTGGGCGAGGTGATGGATGCGCTGGGCGACCGCGCCTTCGGCGCGCTGCTGCTGATCCTGTCCATCCCCAATGTCCTTCCGGTGCCCGGCCTGTCGACCGCCACCGGCGTGCCGATGATCCTGATCGGCGCCCAGATGGCAGTGGGCCGGCATGGCCCCTGGCTGCCGCGCCGCATGCTGGCGGTCACCTTCGACCGCAAGGCCTTCCTGGGCGTGATCCGCCGGGCAAAACCTTGGGCCGACCGGCTGGAGCGGCGCCTGCGCGCCCGCATGCCGGCGCTGGCCGGCCCCACCGCCGAGCGTTTCCTGGGGCTGGCGGTGATGGTGCTCGCCGGCATCCTGTCCCTTCCCATCGTCTTCGGAAACCAGCCCCCCGCCCTCGCCATCGCGCTGATCGCGCTGGGACTTATGGAATCCGACGGAGTTTTCGTGTCGGCCGGCCTCGTCGCCGGCCTTCTTTCCATCGCCATCATCGTCGCCATCCTGCTCGGTCTCGGGCAGGCGGCGGTCGCCGTGGCGCAACAATTGATCGGTTGAGGGAGCGCCCTTTGGGCATACCGCCATGATTTGGGAATTGTTGGTCATCGTCCTGCTGATCCTGATCAACGCCTTCTTCGCGATGTCGGAGATGGCGCTGGTGTCCGCGCGCCGCGGCCGGCTTCAGCAGATGGCCGAGGAAAAAGGCGGCGCCGGCGCCCGCGCAGCATTGGATCTGTCGGAGGATCCGAGCCGCTTCCTGTCGACCGTGCAGGTCGGCATCAGCCTGACCGGCATCATCGCCGGCGCTTACGGCGGCTCCACCCTTGCCGAACGGCTGGGCGGCGTCCTGAACGAGCGGGTCGAGTGGATCGCGCCCTATGGCCACACCGTCGCCTTCGCGCTGGTGGTCGCGGCCATCACCTATTTCTCTCTGATCGTCGGCGAACTGGTGCCCAAGCGCGTGGCGCTGATCTCGGCGGAGCGGATCGCCGCCCTGGTGGCCGCCCCGATGCGGACGATCGCGCGCCTGTCCGCCCCGGTGGTCTGGCTGCTGGGCGTGTCCAGCGACGCGGTGCTGAAGCTTCTGCGCCTGCCGACCTCGCGCGAGCAGACGGTGACGGAGGAGGAGGTCAAGACCCTGATTGCCGAAGGCACTCAGAGCGGCGTCTTCGAGCCCGCCGAACGCCAGATGATCGAGGGTGTGATGCACCTGTCCGACCGGACGGTGCGGTCGATCATGACCCCGCGCCCCGACCTGATCTGGCTGGACATCGACGACAAGCCCGACGTGGTCGGCCGGGAGATCTGCGATAGCGGCTATTCCCGCTTCCCGGTCTGCCGCGGCGACGTGGACGAGCTGCAGGGCGTGGTGGCCGCCAAGGCCCTGCTCGACCAGTCGCTGAACGGCATTGCCTTCGACCTGAAGGCGGCGATGGTCCAGCCGCTGGTCGTCCATGACGGCACGCCGGTCTTCCGCCTTCTCGACCTGTTCAAGCAGGCCAGCGTCCACATGGCGATCGTGGTGGACGAATATGGCAGCGTCGAGGGTCTGGTCACCATGACCGACATCCTGGAGGCCATCGCCGGCGAGTTGCCCGACAGCACCCACGAGGGCGAGGCCGCCGCCATCCAGCGCGAGGACGGCAGCTGGCTTGTCGACGGCATGACCCCGGTGGAGGAGGTCGAGGCGCTGGTCGGCGTCAAGAACATGAAGGGGGAGGGCGATTTCCACACCATCGCCGGCTTTCTCCTCGATCATTTCGGCCACATTCCGACCGCGGCGGAGCATCTGTTCTGGAACGGCATCCGCTTCGAGGTCGTCGACATGGACGGCCGCCGCATCGACAAGGTGCTGATCCAGCTGAACCCGGAGATTTCGGAGGGGTGAGGGTTCGACTTGGCAAGTTAGACCCCCACCCAACCCTCCCCCGCTGGGCGGGGGAGGGGGTGAGTGCTGATATGGGAGAGTGGCGGCAGTCCCTCCCCCGCCCAGCGGGGGAGGTTAGGTGGGGGTATAACTCACCCCAATCCATGCCTCTCGGCGCCCACTCCCTCAATGCACCGCCGTCACCCCGCCGCAGAACCGCACGCCCTCGTCCCCGTTCGTCATCCGCACCGCCTGCACCAGGTCGCGCACCTCTTCGGTCAGGTCGTCCGCGCTCCAGCCATGCCCGTCGGCACCGGCCACCACCAGCAGGCGGAGCGTGGTCCGCAGCAGGTCGCCGGCCTCCCAGCCGTTGGAGCGTTCCGCCTCGCGCGCCATGTGCAACAGGCCGGTGGCGCAGTTCAGGACCTCGGGGTCGACCTTCATCGGGCGCTCCTCCTTGCTCGCGGGGGGAGATTGATTGGTGTGGCCAACAATAATTGGGGCGCGGCCTTGGTCTGTCAAACACGTCCTTCGGAAGTAGTGGAAAGTACCTAAGTACCGTCTGCTTGCCGTCACTCTTCCAGCGGCGGCAGGCGGGAAACGAAACGACCTTTGACGCCCTGGGGCCATTGCTTGAACGGAACGATCCCATCCGCGGTCGCCGCATAGGCACGCAGATAGGCGGTCAGCGTTTCCGCCGTCACTTCGTCCGGGGCGAAGTCGCCCAGCACATAGCTCATCCGCCGGGCCGAGCGCACCGCGACGGCGCAAGGGCGCTTGCAGGTCATCAGGCAACGCATCGGCCGCAGCCGCACCTGGGCGGCCAGATCGGGGGCGTCGGCCAGCACCCGCTCCATCAGCGCCACCAGCTCCGCCCCCGGACGGACGGCTTCGGGCGGGTCTTCCGGACGGCGGCAGGTTTCGCAGACGACTAGCTCGACGGTCATGCTTGGGCTTTCCGAAATTTTCCGGTTCTTGCGGACCGACAGCTAGAGGCCGGTTGGGATGCTGTCAACGCGCTTGCGGCTTGCCATCCGCTGCCAAACTCCCGACGATGCGGTCGGGCGGACTTCAAGGACGGGAACGGCGGACGGGCATGAGCGCGAGGCAACGGATCGTCCGTGAACGCCGGCAGTACAACCAGCTCGCCGCCGATCAGACCATGGAGGACTATGCGCTCCGCTACACGGCGGAGCGGGCTCGGCGCTGGACCGCATGGCGGGTCGCCAACACCGCGCTGGGCGCCATCTCCTTCCTGGCCTGCGAGGCGATCGGCGCGGCGGTGACGCTGACCTACGGCTTCGAGAATGCCATGGCCGCCATCCTGGCGGTGGCGGTGCTCAGCATCCTGGTCGGTCTGCCCATCACCTACCATGCGGCCAAGGCCGGGGTGGACATCGACCTGCTGGCCCGCGGCGCGGGTTTCGGCTATCTGGGCTCGACCATCACCTCGCTGGTCTACGCCTCCTTCACCTTCATCCTGTTCTCCATCGAGGCCAGCATCATGTCGGCCGGGCTGACCATGGTGCTGGGCATCCCGGCCTCGGTCGCCCACGTCATCAGTTCGCTGGCGGTGATTCCCATCGCCGTCTACGGCATCCGCTTCATCAGCCGCATGCAATGGGCGACGCAGCCGGTGTGGATCCTGCTGCAATGCGTGCCGCTGGCCTATTTCTTCCTGCTCGACCGCGAAACCCTGGCGCAGTGGACCTCGCTGCCCGGAGTCTATGCGCCGGAGGGCGGGCTGTCGCTGCTGCCCTTCGGCATGGCGGCCTCGGTCCTGCTGTCGCTGCTGCCGCAGATCGGCGAACAGGTGGACTACCTTCGCTTCCTGCCCTCCCGGGCCCGCATCGGCAAGCTGCGCTGGTGGGCGGCGATGCTGGCCGGCGGGCCGGGCTGGGTGCTGATCGGCAGCCTGAAGCTGGCGGCGGGCTCGCTGCTGGCCTTCCTCGCGCTGAAGCACGGGATGCAGCCGGCGGACGCGGTGCAGCCCAACAGCATGTACCACATGGCCTTCCTCGACGTGTTCGGCTCGCCCGCCGCGGCGCTGGCGCTGACCGGCATCTTCGTCGTGGTCTGCCAGATGAAGATCAACGTCACCAACGCCTATGCCGGCTCCATCGCCTGGTCGAACTTCTTCTCCCGCCTGACCCGCAGCCATCCCGGCCGCGTCGTCTGGCTGGTGTTCAATGTGCTGCTGGCCCTGCTGCTGATGGAGATCGGCATCCTCGGCGTGATCGAGAGCATTCTCGGCCTCTACGCCAACGTCGCGGTGGGCTGGCTGGGGGCGGTCGCCGCGGATCTCGCCATCAACAAGCCTCTCCGTTTCAGCCCGCCGGGAATCGAGTTCAAGCGCGCCCACCTCTACGACATCAACCCGGTCGGCACCGGGGCGATGGGCCTGTCGGTGCTGTGCTCCACCACCGCCTTCTTCGGGCTGCTGGGGCCGGTGGCCCAGGCGCTGGCCCCCTTCATCGGGCTGGTGGTCGCCTTCGCCGCCGCCCCGCTGATCGCCTGGAGGACCAAGGGCCGCTACTACATCGCCCGCAAGTCCGACACTCTGCCCGGCGATGCCGCGACCATCCGCTGTTCGATCTGCGAAAACCACTTCGAACGGCCGGACATGGCCTTCTGCCCGGCCTACGACGCGCCGATCTGCTCGCTGTGCTGCACGCTGGAGGCGCGCTGCCACGATCTGTGCAAGAAGGACAGCCGCTTCGCCGACCAGATCGCCCACAGCCTGCAACGGGTGCTGCCCAAGCGGATGGCGGCGGGGGTCCACACCCGCACCGGCCACTTCATCGGGGTGATGACGCTGTTCTCGCTGGTGCTGGGCGGGGTGCTGATCGTCATCGACTTCCAATACGCCAACGCCGATGCGGCGGAGCGGGCGGCGATCCACACCGCGCTGTTCACCGTCTTCGTCTGCCTGTTCATCCTGTCCGGCGTCGCCGCCTGGCTGCTGGTGCTTGCCCATGAAAGCCGCCGCAAGGCGGAGGAGGAGACCGCCCGCCAGACCGCCATGCTGATGGACGAGATCGCCGCCCACGAACGCACCGACGCCGCCTTGCAGAAGGCCAAGGAAGTGGCGGAGGCCGCCAACGCCGCCAAGAGCCGCTACATCATCGGCGTCAGCCACGAAATCCGCGCGCCGCTCAACGCCATTTCCGGCTATGCCCAGCTTTTGGAAAGCAACAGCACCCAGCGCCCGCAGGACGCCGTCCGCGTCATCCGCCGCAGCGCGGAGCATCTGTCGAACCTGATCGACGGGCTGCTGGACATCTCGAAGATCGAATCGGGCCTGCGCCGGCTCAGCCGCGACAAGGTGCAGCTGATCGACTTCCTCGACCAGCTGGCCGACATGTTCCGCATCCAGGCCACCGCCAAGGGGCTGGAGTTCCGCTATGCCCGCGTGCCGCACCTGCCGGCCTGGGTCCACACCGACAGCAAGATCCTGCGCCAGATCCTGATCAACCTGCTGTCCAACGCGGTGAAATACACCGAGACCGGCCATGTCGCGCTGAATGTACGCTACCGCAGCCAGATCGCGGAGTTCGAGATCGTCGACACCGGCATCGGCATCCGGGAGGAGGATCTCGACCGCGTCTTCGAGCCGTTCGAGCGCGGACGCGGGGCGGCGGTGCGGGCGGTGGCCGGCACCGGCCTCGGCCTCACCATCACGCGGGTGCTGACCCGGATCATGGGCGGCGACATCGCCGTGCGCAGCACGCTGGGGCAGGGCAGCGTCTTCACCGTCCGCCTGCTGCTGTCGGAGGCGATGCACCGGCCGGGCGAGCAGGCGGAGCGGCGCTCCATCACCGGCTATGCCGGGCCGCAGATCACCATCCTGCTGGCCGACGACGACCGCGACCATCTGGCGCTGATGACCGACATCCTGCGCCCACTGGGATTCGTGCTGTTCACCGCGTCGGACGCCGCCGGCTGCCTGGAACTGGCGGCGCAGTGCAAGCCGGACCTCGCCATGCTCGACATCTCCATGCCGGGAGAGAGCGGCTGGGACGTGGCCGACGGGCTGCGCCGGCAGTTCGGCGACGGCATCCGGATCATCATGGTGTCGGCCAACGCGTATGAGGCGCAGGGGCCGGGCGATGGGCGGGCGCCGCACGACGCCTTCGTCGCGAAGCCCATCGAGATCCATGCGCTGTTGGATCGGGTTCAGGCTCTGACCGGGCTGGAATGGATCCATGCCGTGGAAAAGCCGCCGGAACCGCTTGCGCCGGCACCGGTGGCGGTCAAGTCTGCGGAGCCGCCTCCTGCTCCCATCGTCGCGGCGGCTCCAGCCCGGCCGCCGGATTCGGCGCTGCGTCATCTCGACGACCTGCGCCAATTGGGCCGGATCGGTTACATTCGCGGAATCGAGGCCAAGCTGCGCGAGATCGAGGCGGAGGATGCGGCCGCAACGCCCTTCGTCGAACGGCTGCGGACGCTGGTGCGCGCCTTCGACCTGAAGGGCTATATGCGCGCGGTGGAAGAGGCCGCTCAAGTCGATGGCAAGCAAGTCGATGGTAGGGGACCGGAGGGAGAGGCAGTGGACGGGGCCGTGACAGGATGAAACGCCGCGACATGATCCTGGTGGTGGACGACACCCCCGACACGCTGGGATTCCTGACGGAGGCCATCGAACAGGCCGACCTGACCGTGCTGGTCGCCGTGGACGGCGAAAGCGCGCTGGAGCTGGTCGGCCAGATCACGCCGGACCTGATCCTGATGGACGCCGTCATGCCGGGGCTGGACGGCTTCGAGACCTGCCGGCGGCTGAAGCAGATCCCCCATTTGTCGCACCTGCCCGTGATCTTCATGACCGGGCTCAGCGACACCGAGCATGTGGTGAAGGGGCTGGAGGCCGGCGGCGTCGATTACGTCACCAAGCCCATCGTGGTGGATGAGCTGATCGCCCGCATCCGCGTCCACCTGACCAACGCCCGCGTCGCCTACGGCGCCCGCGCCGCGCTGGACGCCACCGGCCGCTTCCTGCTGGCGACGGACGGGGAGGGGAGGCTGCTGTGGTGCACCCCCCAGGCGGAACGGCTGCTGGGCGGGCTGCTGCCGGGTGCGGACGGTGTTCGGCCGGAATTGGCCCCCAATTTGGCTGCGACCTTGGCGGCCGGTCTGGTCCGTCTGCGCCAGGGGTCCAGCCCCGGCGCCGCGGCGGAGAGCTTCACGCTCGACCTGCCGGACGGCGAGGGGATGCGTCGGCTGGAGTTCACCTATCTCAGCCCGGCCAATCCGGACGAATACCTGTTCCGCCTCAGCGAACCGGCCGCCGGCCGGCAGGAGGCGATCCTGCGCGACGCGCTGGGCCTGACCGTGCGCGAGGCGGAGGTCCTGCTGTGGATCGCCAACGGCAAGCCCAACCGCGACATCGGCGAGATCCTGGGCATCAGCCCACGCACGGTGAACAAGCATCTGGAACAGGTCTTCGCCAAGCTGGGCGTGGAGAACCGCGCCTCCGCCGCGGCGCTGGCGATCCGGACCCTGGCGGCACGGGGGTGAGCGGAAGAAGTCCACCGCTTCGCTGCAGATTGCATTTGCCGGTCCGCCGTCTTCTATCTGCATCGACCTCCCGGCGGACGAGATGGTGCTGGAGGCGGCGGTCAATGGCAGGGCGGATGTGCTGGTAACCCACAATGTCCGGGACTTTGCCGCAGCCGCGCCGCGGTTCGGCATTCCGGTTCTCCGGCCTGCGGAGTTTCTGCGAGGAGTGGCGATATGAGCAAGGCGACCTACCCCCTGAAGCTGCCCGCGTCCGTCAAGGACGCCGCTGCCCGGCTGGCCCGTGAGGATGGCGTGTCTTTAAACCAGTGGATCGCCGCCGCCGTCGCCGAGAAGGTCGGTGCCGTCGAAACGGCAGCCTCCTTCCTGAAGGCCCGTGCCGGCACCGCGACCGGCGCAGGCTTGCGCTCCTTCCTGGACAGGGTGCCGGACAGACCGCCACAGACCGGCGACGAACTGGAGCGGTGATTACAGTTCCGAAAGTGGAGTGACCATACCCGGAGCCGGTTTGGGGAGGAGGTCCTCCTACATGGCGCCTCCTCCCTGTACCTATGCCCCCAATACCTTGTCCACCGTGATCGGCAGGTCGCAGAGGCGCTTGCCGGTCGCGTGGTGGATGGCGTTGGCGATGGCGGCGGGGACGCCGACGATGCCGATCTCGCCGACGCCCTTGGCGCCCAGCGGGTTGACGATGTCGTCATGCTCCTCGACGAAGATGACGTCGATGTCGTGGACGTCGGCGTTCACCGGGATGTGGTATTCGGCGAAGTCGTGGTTCATGAAGCGGCCGAGCCGCTGGTCGGTCATCGACTCCTCCTCCAGCGCCATGCCGATGCCCCACACCACCGCACCCAGCACCTGGCTGCGCGCCGTCTTCGGGTTGATGATGCGGCCGGCGGCGACCGCACTGACCACGCGGGTGACCTGCACCGTGCCCAGATCCTCGTCCACCCGCACCTCCGCGAAGATGGCGGAGTGGGTGCCGAGCGCATGCTGCATCTGCGACTTGTAATAGGGGATGGAGCGCGCCTCGTCCTCCAGCACCAGCAGATCGTTGGCACGCATCACCTCGGTGATCGACATACGCCAGGACGGATCGGCCTTGGCGATCAGGAAGCCGTCGGCGAAGACCAGATCGTCGGCCTTCAGCCCCTTCAGCGGACCGTCGTTCAGCCCCACCGCCAGCCCGGCGAGCTTGTCGCGCAGCCGGTCGCACACCGCCTTCACCGCCGAGCCGACCGACGACACCGTCCAGGAGCCGCCCTGCAGCGGCGCCATCGGCAGGTTGCTGTCGCCCAGTTGGAACGACACCTTGTCGATCGGCAGGCCCAGGATGTCGGCGGCGATCTGAGTCATCGCCGTGTAGGTGCCGGGGCCGATATCGGCGGTGGCGCTGCCCACCGTCAGCGTTCCGTCGATGCCGAGCCGGGCCGATGCCGCCGCCTGCCCCTGCATCGCATCCCACACGCCGGACGCCATGCCCCAGCCAATCAGTTGCCGCCCCTCCCGCATGGAACGGGGAGTATGGTTGCGCTTGTGCCAGCCGAAACGCTCCGCCCCCTGCCGGAAGCAGGCGCGCAGCTCCTTGCTGGAGAAGGGCTTGTCCGTGTTGGGATCGACCTCGGTGTAGTTCTTCAGTCGCAACTCCAGCGGATCCATGCCCAGCTTGGCCGCCAGCTCGTCCATGGCGATTTCCAGCGCCGGGACGCCGGTGGCCGCACCGGGGGCGCGCTGGTCGAGCGGGGTGTGGGTGTCCATCCGGGCCAGCTTGTAGTCCAGCCGGACATTGTCGCATTTGTACTGCTGGCCCGACCAGTTGACGACGACCTCGACATAGTTCTCGGTCTGCGAGGTCTCCTGCACCGCCTCGTGGATCATGGCGGTCAGCGTGCCGTCCTTGCGGGCGCCCAGCGCCACGCGCTGCAGCGTTTCGGGGCGGTGGCCGAAGCTGAACATCTGCGGCCGCGACAGCTCCACCCGCACCGAGCGCTTCAGCGTGGTCGCCGCCAGCACGGCCATGAACAGCTGGTGCTGCGGCCTGAGGCCGGAGCCGAAGGCGCCGCCGACGAAGGGCGAGATCACCCGCACCGCGTCCTTGGACAGGTTGAAGACGTTGCAGACATAGGTCTGGGTGTTCAGCGGTCCCTGGGTCTTGTCATGGACGGTCAGCGTGCCGTCATTGTGGTGGATGACGGTGGAGGCGTGCATCTCCATCGGGTTGTGGTGCTCGACCGCCTGGGTGAAATGCAGGTCGATGCTGACCTCCGCCTCGGCCAGCGCGCGGTCGGCATCGCCGCGCGGCTTCGGCGGCGGCTGGAACCCGCCCTTGTCCTTGCCGGGGGTGAAGGCCTTGGCCTGCGCCGCGTGCAGGTCGGTCTGGTGCTCGTCGGCCTCATAGACGACATGGATCAGCCGGGCGGCATAGCGCGCCAGTTCGAAGCTCTCCGCCACCACCAGGGCGATGGGCTGGAGCGAATGGTGGATCGTCGCGTCGTAGAGCGGGCGGAAGGGCGATCCCTTGGGCGCGTCGTCATCCTTCCACTTGCGGTCGAACCAGGGCAAGCTCGGCCGGTTCTCGTGCGTGAAGACTTGGAAGACGCCGGGCAGGACCAGCGCCTTTGAGGTATCCATGCTCAGGATGCGCCCGCGGGCGATGGCGCTCGACAGGATATAGCCGTGGGCGAGGCCGGGCGTGTTGAACTCCGCGGCGTATTTGGCGCCGCCGGTCACCTTCAGCCGGCCGTCGACGCGGTTGACGGGCTTGCCGATCTGGGCGCCGGGATTGTCCAGCGGATCGGGGATGCTCGGTTTGGCGATCATGGATGCTCCACTCCGGCGGCTTCGGCCAGCGCCCGGACGATGGCGCGCTCGGCAAGTCCGATCTTGAAGGCGTTGTGGGAATGGCCCTTGGCGTCGCGCAGAAGCACGCGCGCCGCCTCGCGGAAATTCTCCAGCGAGGCCGGCTTGCCGGCCAGTTCGGCTTCGGCCGCCGGATCGCGCCAGGGCTTGTGGGCGACGCCGCCCAGCGCCAGCCGGGCGGTGCGGATCGTCTGCCCATCCATCTCCAGCGCCGCCGCCACCGACACCAGGGCGAAGGCGTAGGAGGCGCGGTCGCGCACCTTCAGGTAGGTGGAATGCTTGGCGAATCCCTCCACCGGCAGGTCGATGGCGGTGATCAGCTCGTCGGCGGCCAGAGTGCTGTCGATGTGCGGGGTGTCGCCGGGCAGGCGGTGGAACTCGGCGAAGGGGATTGTGCGTTCCCCCTTCGGGCCGCTGACGCGCACCACTGCCTCCAGCGCCGCCAGGGCGACGCACATGTCGGACGGGTGGGTGGCGATGCAGTGGTCGCTGGCGCCCAGGATGGCGTGGATGCGGTTGACGCCGGTCAGCGCGCCGCAGCCGGTCCCCGGCTCCCGTTTGTTGCAGGGGGTGCCGGTGTCGTAGAAGTAATAGCAGCGCGTCCGCTGCAGCAGGTTGCCGCCGTTGGTCGCCATGTTGCGCAGCTGCGCCGAGGCCCCGGCCAGGATCGCTTTGGACAGCATCGGATAACGGGCCTGCACCCGCTCGTCATAGGCGGTGTCCGAATTGCGGGCGAGCGCGCCGAGCCGCAGCCCTCCGCTTTCCGTCTCCTCGATGCGGTCGAGGCCGAGGCGCGAAATGTCGACCAGCCGTTCCGGCCGCATCACGTCGGCCTTCATCAAATCCAGCAGGTTGGTGCCGCCGGCGACGAACTTCACCGCCGCCTCGGTCGTCGTGCCGGACTGGCCCGAAACGCCGCGCAGCGCCGCATCGACGCTGTCGGGGCGGTGGTAGGAGAAGGCCCTCATGGCTTGCCTCCATCCTTCGATTGCCCATCCATCACCTGCCGGATCGCCGCGACGATGTTGGGATAGGCGCCGCAGCGGCACAGGTTGCCGCTCATCAGCTCGCGGATGTCGTCGTCGGTCCTGGCGTGGCCTTCCTCCAGCATGCCGACGGCGGAGCAGATCTGCCCCGGCGTGCAATAGCCGCACTGGAAGGCGTCATGTTCGACAAAGGCCTCCTGCAGCGGATGGAGCGTGTCGCCGCTGGCCAGCCCCTCGATGGTGGTGACGCTCCGCCCCTCCATCATCACGGCCAGCGTCAGGCAGGAGTTGATGCGCCGTCCGTCGACCAGCACGGTGCAGGCGCCGCACTGCCCATGGTCGCAGCCCTTCTTGGTGCCGGTCAGGTCGAGATGCAGGCGCAACGCGTCGAGCAGGCTGGTCCAGGGGGCGACATGCAGCGTCCTGCGGCCGCCGTTGAGGGTCAGGGTGACTTCCATCTCTTCAGGGGGCATCGCTTCCGGCGGCGGTGCCGGCTGCGTGTGGGCATGGCCCTGGGGCGCTGGACCTGTTGGCTGGGACATGACCGCTCCGACTGCTGGCAGGGGGGTGCGCCGCCGGCCGCGGGGGTGCGGCGGCGCGTCTTGGCTTGCGGGGGTAACAGCCGCCCTTCCGCTGCGTTCCCTCGGCGGTGATGGTGGCAAACGGCGTTCGCGGTCCCATCTGGTGCGGAGTGCGGCGCCCGCTGCCGGCGCCACCCCATCGCGGAGACCCCTGCCATGAAACTCTCCGGTTCCTGCCGCTGCGGTGCCGTCCGCTTCACGCTGAACTCGCCGACGCCGGTGCCCTACATGCACTGCTACTGCACGATCTGCCGCAAGAGCGCCGGCGGCGGCGGTTACGCCATCAACCTGGGCGGCGATGCCGACACGCTGGAGGTGGAGGGACGCGAGGCCGTTGAGATGTGGCGCGCGCCCATCGACGATCCCGACCATCCGGGGCAAACCCATCTCGGCCCGTCGCACCGCCATTTCTGCAAGCATTGCGGCACCGCGCTGTGGGCGGAGGATCCGGCTTGGCCGGAACTGGTCCACCCCTTCGCCTCGGCCATCGACACGCCGTTGCCGACCCCGCCGGAGCGGGCGCATATCATGCTGGACTTCAAGGCGCCCTGGGTGGAGGTGCCCAGTGGCCCGACCGACGTCCGGTTCGACCAATATCCGGAAGAATCGCTGGAGGACTGGCACCGGCGCCACGGTCTGCTGGACCGCTAGACGGCCCATGATGGCAAGGCTGCTGCGATGGCTGGCGCTGCTGGTCCTGCTGGCGCTGGCCGGGGCGACGGCCGGGGTGTGGGGCGGGCTGATCGTCGTGCCGCCCCGCTACGACCCCTGGGCTCCGCTCGACCTGCGGGCGGAGCCGGACTGGCTGACCGGATTCAAGCTGTCGCGGCTGGAGCGCGATCCGGAGCTGTGCCGGGCAGCGCTGGGCAACACGAACCTGCGTTTCACTCCCATGCCCGACCGCCCATCCGACGAGAACTGCGCCTTGCAGGGGGTGGTGCGGGTGTCGCGCACGGACATCACCTTCAGCAGCGGCTTCATCGCCACCTGCGGCCTCGCCGCCGCCTGGACCCTGTTCGAGACGCACGCCCTGCAGCCGGCGGCGCAAACGCATTTCGGCCAGAAGGTGGCGCGCGTCGAGCATCTCGGCACCTATGCCTGCCGCAACGTCTATGGTCGGGCGGAGGGGCGGCGCAGCGAACATGCCGGCGCCAACGCCATCGATCTCGGCGGCTTCGTTCTGGCCGACGGCACGCGGATCAGCGTTCTGAACGACTGGAAGAAGACCGGCGACGCACGGAAGGCCGCGTTCCTGCGCGACGTGCGCGACGGCGCCTGCCGCTTCTTCGACGTGGTGCTGGGCCCGGACTACAACGAGGCCCACCGCAACCACTTCCACCTGGACATGGGCGTCTTCAGCACCTGCCGTTGAGGGAACCGCCCCATGGGCCTCCTGTTGCTGGGCTCAAGACGAACGCGACACGATCCGGCAAGGGAGAGGACCCATGGCACGCACGGCAGCCGACATCCTGGTGGACGTCCTGGTGGATTGGGGGGTGGACACCATCTTCGGCATTCCCGGCGACGGCATCAACGGCGTGGTGGAGGCGCTGCGCCAGCGCAAGGACGAGATCCGCTTCATCCAGGTCCGGCACGAGGAAGCCGCCGCCTTCGCCGCCTGCGGCTATGCCAAGTTCACCGGGAAGCTCGGCGTCTGCCTCGCCACCTCCGGCCCCGGCGGGCTGCATCTGCTGAACGGCCTCTACGACGCCAAGCTGGACCACCAGCCGGTGCTGGCGATCACCGGGCTGCAATATCACGACCTCGTCGGCACCCACACCCAGCAGGACGTGGAACTGGACAAGGTCTTCCAGGACGTGTCGGTCTTCAACCAGCGCATCATGGGCGCCGCCCATGTCCGCAACATCGCGACGCTGGCCTGCCGCACGGCGCTGGCCCATCGCGGCGTCGCCCACATCACCATCCCCGTCGATCTGCAGGATCAGGCGGCCGGCGACGACATGCGGGCGCCCCGCAACGTCAAGGGCCACAACACCGCCCTGTTCGCCCCCGAACTGCCGGTCCCGTCGGAGGCGGAGATGCGCCGGGCGGTGGAGATCATGGACGCCGGCAAGCGCATCGTCATCCTGGCCGGCCAGGGCGCGCTCAAGGCCGGCGACCAGCTGGAACGGCTGGCGGAGAAGACCGGGGCGGTGATCGTCAAGGCGCTGCTGGGCAAGGCGGCGGTGCCGGACGACAGCCCCTACACCACCGGGTCGGTCGGGCTGCTGGGCACCGAACCGTCGCAGACCGCGCTGGAGACCTGCGACACGCTGCTGATCGCGGGATCCACCTTCCCCTACATCGAATATTACCCGAAGCCGGATCAGGCCCGCGGCATCCAGATCGACATCGACGCCGCCCGGATCGGCCTGCGCTATCCGGTGGAGGCCGGGCTGGTCGGCGATTGCCGGCTGGCGCTCGATATTCTGACCGAGCGGGTGCAGCCGCACGAGGACCGCAGCTTCCTGCAGCAGGCGCAGGCCGGCAAGGCGGAGTGGATGCGCCTGACGGAGGAGCGCGGCACCCGCCAGGACATTCCGATGAAGCCGCAGGTGGCGGCATGGGAACTGGGCAAGCGGCTGACCGACACCGCCATCGTCGCCTGCGACAGCGGCACCATCGCCACATGGTGGGCGCGGCAGATCCCGGTGAAGCGCGGCCAGATGCATTCGCTGTCCGGCAATCTCGCCACCATGGCGCCGGGGCTGCCCTATGCCATCGCCGCGCAGATCGCCTACCCGGACCGGCAGGTCATCGCCTATGTCGGCGACGGCGGTTTCTCGATGCTGATGGCCGATTTCGTGACGGCGGTAAAGTACAACCTGCCGGTCAAGGTCATCATCAACAACAACAGCTCGCTCGGCCAGATCAAGTGGGAGCAGATGGTGATGCTGGGCAATCCAGAATATGTGTGCGACCTGCACCCCATCGACTTCGCCAAGGTGGCGGAGGCCTGCGGCGGCAAGGGCTTCACCATCCGCGACCCCAAGGACTGCGGCGCCATCCTGGACGCGGCACTGGCCCATCCCGGCCCGGTGGTGGTCGATTGCCTGGTGGACACCAACGAGCCGCCGATGCCGCCCAAGGTGAAGGCCAAGCAGGCCGCCCATTTCGCCGAGGCGCTGGCCCGCGGCACCCCCGACGCGCTGAAGATCGCCGCCACGGTGTTCAAGGACCGCGCGCGGGAGATCATCTGAGGGGCGCAGGTTCGCAATCGGCAAAAGGGAGGGAATGGGTTGAGAGATGGCAGGGTTCGATTGCCGCTCCTTCGGCCGTCACCCCGCGAAGGCGGGGATCCAGGGTTTCCAGTGCAGGTCCTTGCTGAGTCTGGATTCCCGCCTTCGCGGGAATGGCGGCCGAAGAAAACTGAGCGTCATCCGACGGGCCGCTGGTGTCCCGACATCCGTGCAGCGGCAATCCGTCTCACTGCCATCCCGGATATGTCCGCCGGGTGCGACACCGCATCGACGAAAGAAAGGGTTACTGATTGTCGGTTTCCTCACCATTATTACCTCAAGGGGGGTAAGAGGTGGAGGAAACCGATGCTCACTCTTCTCTATCGCAGCGATGCCGTCGCTTTGCTGCCCTTCTCGGCATTGGCGGACATTTGTGTACGAAGCTCTTCAAACAACCGGCGTCTGGGTGTCACCGGATTCCTGATCGAGCATGAAGGCACCTTCCTTCAGGTGCTGGAAGGGGAGGCGGACGCCGTCGGCACCTTGTTCGCCAGCATCTCCAGCGACACGCGGCACCGCAACCTCGCCGTGCTCGGCCGCTGGGAACAGCCGGAGCGTTCCTTCGGATTCTGGGCGATGAACTTCGGGCCGTTGGACGACCCGGATTTCTGGGACGGCGAATTCGCCCCCCTGCGCGACCCCCAGGCGTTCCGACGCAGGAGTTGCGATCCGGAAACCGCACTCGCCGTGCTGTGCCGCGCCTATGCCTTCGCCGGCAAGGTCGCGGGGGCGGACCCGGTGATCGGCGACTTCGTGATGGGGCTGTCCCGACCGGTCCGGCAGCCGGTCAGTGTCTGAATACACAAGTCTCTGAAACAATTGACCGCTTGACGGGGTGGCGCGTGTTTGTGCCATCGTCGCACCTCGCCCGGCCAAGGGTGGCCGGTCGCCGAGGAGAACCCCGTCCGATGAACGCCTTGCGGCGTCTGTCCATTCCCGCCCTGCTGCTTGCCCTGCTGGCCGCCCTGGTCGCAGCCAAACCCTGGCTGCACGGCCATCTGGAGCCGGTCGTCGGCCGGTCGCTCAGCACCGGATTCGACATCGTGGTCGCATCGGCCGCGTGGCTCGTTGCAGCCTGGGGCGGCGCGCGCCTGATCGACCTGCTGGCGGCCGGCAATGGCGGCACCGGCCTGGACGGCATGCCCCGGCCGCCGCGCATCCCGCGGCTGCTGGCCGACCTGCTGCGCTTCTTCGTTTATGGCGTCGCGGTGCTGGCGATCCTGGCCTTCGTGCTGGAACAGCCGGTTACCGGCCTGCTGGCGACTTCCGGCGTCGCCATCGCCGTGCTGGGCTTCGCGTTGCGCAACATGATCGCCGACATCTTCGCCGGCATCGCGCTGAACATCGAGCACCCTTATCGCATCGGCGACTGGCTGGAGCTGTCGCCCGGCGTGGCCGGTCGGGTGGACGAGATCAACTGGCGCGCCACCCGCCTGATCGCCGGCGACGGCACCGCCGTCATCGTGCCGAACGGCATGGTCGCCGGCAGCCGCTTCGTCAATTTCAGCCGTCCCAACCCCGCCTTCCGCGCCACCGTACCGATCCTGCTGGACCATGAGGTGCCGGTGGAGCGGGGAAAGCGCATCCTGCTGTCCGCCATGCTCTGCGCCGACGGCGTTCTGCCCACCCCGCGGCCGGATGTGATCGTCGAGGCGGTGACGCCCAACGGCATCTCCTATCAGGCCCGCTTCTGGACCGACGACGGCGGGCGCGTGTCGCTGGTGCGCGACGCCGTGTTGACCGGGGCACTGGCCAACCTCGCCCGCGCCGGGATCGAGCCCGCGCGCCCCAAGCAGGAGGCCCGCCGGCGCCAGCCCGCCCAGCCCGGCACCGACACCTTGCGGCACAGCCTGCTGCGCCAACTGGAGTTGTTCGACGCCTTCGATGACGAGGAAATCGGAGCGCTGGCCCAGGCCATGCGCGAGCTTTACCTCCCCGCCGGCACCGCCGCCGTCCGGCAGGGCGAGGCCGGCGAGTCGCTCTTCGTCATTGCGGAAGGGGTGTTCGACGTCCAGGCCGCCGCGCCCGCCTCCACCGATGCCGCCTCCATCAATCCAAATGGCGACCAGCATCCCGGCGTGATCCACCTGACCCGCCTGCGGCCGGGCGACCTGTTCGGCGAGATGTCGCTGCTGACCGGCCAGCCGCGCAGCGCCTCGGTGGTCGCCTGCACCGACGCTGTGGTGTACGAGTTGGCGCGCAGCCATCTCGACCCGGTGCTGCGCCAGCGCCCGCAGTTGGCGGAGCGGCTGGCCGACCTGATGGCCGACCGCCAGACCCGCAACACCGCCGAACGCAACCGGCAGCAGGGCGTCGCCCCGCCCCCGCCGGTGGAATCCCAAGCCCTCCTGGCCCGCCTGCGCAATTTCTTCAAGCTCTGAGGGGAAGCCATCCCCCAAAACGCCCGCCACCCGGGAACCTTGGGCGCTGCCAACCGTTATGCCGCGCGGGTGCCGGTGGTGCATCGAGCGGGAGAAGGGCCGGCATCCTTGATCGCTCCCAACGGGTGGCGGCCGCATTCCGCAGCCGGCGCCCCCGGTGTTTGGCCCTTGTTGCGGGTCGAGCGCCCCTTCGTCCTGAACCAACGAGGAGGCTCGACAGCCGATGTGCGGACTGAGTGGCGAGATACGTTTCAAAACCGGCGAGGCGGCCAGCACGGCGGCGGTCCAGGCCATGTGCGACCGGCTTGCGGCGCGCGGGCCGGACGGCCATGGCCTGTTCGCCCATGGCCGCGTCGCCTTCGGCCATCGCCGGCTGAAGATCATCGACCTCAGCGAGGCATCGCAGCAGCCGATGGTGGACTCAGCCCTCGGCCTCGCCATCGTCTTCAACGGCTGCATCTACAACCACCGCGAACTGCGCGAGGAGTTGGCCGGGCTCGGCTACAGCTTCTTCTCCGACGGCGACACCGAGGTTCTGATCAAGGCCTATCACGCCTGGGGGCCCGATTTCGTCAAGCGCATGAACGGCATGTTCGCCTTCGCCATCCACGAGCGCGACAGCGGCCGCGTCGTGCTGGGCCGCGACCGGCTGGGCATCAAGCCGCTCTACCTCGCCGACATTCCGGGCGGTCTGCGCTTCGCCTCCTCGCTTCCGGCCCTGGTCGCCTCCGGTGGCATCGACACCGACATCGACCCGGTGGCGCTGCACCATTACATGAGCTTCCACGCAGTCGTCCCGGCGCCGCACACCATCCTGAAGGGCGTGCGCAAGCTGCCCCCCGCCACCACCCTGATCGTCGAGCCGGACGGCACCCGGCGCGAGACCACCTATTGGTCGCTGAATTTCGGGCCGCAGGCCGGCGACGAGGGCCGCGAATTCGCCGACTGGCGCGAGCTGGTGCTGGAGACGCTGACCCGCGCCGTGCGCCGCCGGCTGGTCGCCGACGTGCCGGTCGGCGTGCTGCTGTCGGGCGGGCTGGACAGCTCGCTGATCACCGCGCTGCTGGCCGAGAACGGGCAGAGCGGGCTGAAGACCTTCTCCATCGGTTTCGAGACGGTGGGGGACGAGCGCGGCGACGAATTCCAGTATTCCGATATCGTCGCCAAGCATTTCGGCACCGACCACAACCGCATCTTCGTCGATTCCGCCCGCGCCCTGCCTGAATTGCGCGACTGCGTGCGCGCGATGTCGGAGCCGATGGTCAGCCACGACAACATCGGCTTCTTCCTGCTGTCCCAGGAGGTGGCGAAACAGGTGAAGGTGGTGCAGTCGGGGCAGGGCGCCGACGAGGTCTTCGGCGGCTATCACTGGTACCCGCCGCTGCTGGACAGCAAGGACGCCGTCGGCGACTACGCCCGCGTCTTCTTCGACCGCGACCATGCGGGGATGGCCGACGCGCTCGACCCCCGCTTCCTCGGCGAGGACCATTCCCGCCGCTGGCTGGAGCGGCAGTTCGCCATGCCCGGCGCCGAGCGGGCGGTGGACAAGGCGCTGCGGCTCGACACCACGGTGATGCTGGTGGACGATCCGGTGAAGCGGGTCGACAACATGACGATGGCCGCCGGGCTGGAAGCGCGCGTCCCCTTCCTCGATTACGAGCTGGTGGAGCTTGCCGCCCGGATTCCTGCCGAAATGAAGCTGGCCGAAGGCGGCAAATACGTCCTGAAGGAGGCGGCACGCCGCGTCGTCCCGGCCGAGGTGATCGACCGGCCGAAGGGCTATTTCCCGGTGCCGGCGCTGAAATACCTGCGCGGCCCCTTCCTGGAACTGGTGCGCGACGTGCTTGACGCTCCGGCGGCACGCGAGCGCGGCCTGTTCCGGCGCGACTACCTGGACCGGCTGCTGGCCGACCCGGAGCGCCACATCACGCCGCTGCGCGGGTCGAAGCTGTGGCAGGTCGCGCTGCTGGAATTCTGGTTCCAGGAACAGGGTTTCTGACGGCCCATCCGGCCATTCCATACCAACAATCGCTCCGCCGGGGCGTCCGGGCGCGGGACCGATCCGCGCCCCGGGGCGTTTCCCGAGTGTGGAGCCGCATCCGACGATCAGGGGGACCCCATGAGCTATGCCCGCGTGAAACCGCACCGGCTGGAGCGCGCCGCCAGCGCCAGCCTGCGCCACACCCGGCGCTACACAGGCCGCCCGCCAGTGTCCGGACAGGGGGCCGGGCAGAAGGCGGAGGCCGAGGCGCCGCGCGCCGACGTGGTGGTCGATTGCGGATGGGGCCGGCTGATCTTTGCCCACACCTTCGACGATCTCGACCGCATGATCGAAACCCTCCGGCAGGAGGCGCCGGGGACCCGCGACATCGTCTTCTACCTGCAGGACCCGCATGTCGCCCTGTCCCGCGCCCCGCAGGAGCTGTTCCTCGACCCCTCCCACACCTTCCGGCTTTGGCTGACCGACTACCGCCCGTCGCGGCGCCGGCCCAAGGGCTACAGCGTCCGCCGCCTGCGCACGCGCGAGGATGCGGAGGGGGTGCAGCGCATCTATGCCCGGCGGCGGATGGTCCCGGTCTCCTCCTCCTTCCTGGTGGCGACGCGCAACAGCCGGGTGCTGACCCATTTCGTCGCCTGCGACGACGCCACCGGCGAGGTGATCGGTTCGGTGACGGCGGTGGACCATGGCCATGCCTTCGCCGATCCGGAGAACGGCAGCTCACTGTGGTGCCTCGCGGTCGATCCGCAGGCGTCATTTCCGGGCATCGGCGAGACGCTGGTCCGCACCGTGGCGGAGCATGTCCAGGCACGCGGCCGCGCCTTCCTCGACCTGTCGGTGCTGCACGACAACGAGAACGCCATCGCGTTGTATGAGAAGCTGAATTTCCGCCGCATCCCGGCCTTCGCCTTGAAAACGAAGAACCCGATCAACGAGCGGCTGTTCACCGGCCCGCAGCCCGGCGAGCGGCTGAACCCCTATGCCACCATCATCGTCAACGAGGCGCGGCGGCGCGGCATCGGCGTCGACGTGCTGGACGCGGAGGCCGGCTATTTCTGCCTGACTTGGGGCGGGCGCAGCGTGGTCTGCCGCGAATCCCTCAGCGAACTGACCACCGCCGTCGCCATGAGCCGCTGCGACGACAAGGCGGTGACCCGGCGCGTGCTGGAGCGGGCCTGCCTGAACGTCCCCGCCCAGGCGGTGGCGGGGGAGCCGGCGGAGAACGCCGCCTTCCTGGAGACGCACGGCCGCATCGTGGTGAAGCCTGCCCGTGGCGAGCAGGGCCGCGGCATCACCGTGGATGTCCGCGACGCCGAGACGATGGAGCGCGCCATTGCGTCGGCCCGCCAGCATTGCGACACGGTGCTGCTGGAACAGTTCTGCGAAGGGCAGGATCTGCGCATCGTCGTCATCGACAAGAAGGTGGTCGCCGCCGCGGTGCGCCGCCCGGCCGAGGTGATGGGCGACGGCACCCACAGCGTCCGCGAACTGATCGAGGCGCAGAGCCGCCGCCGCGCCGCCGCCACCGGCGGGGAGAGCCACATCCCGATGGATGCCGAGACCGAGCGCTGCCTCGCCGCCGCCGGCCGCACGCTGGACGACGTGCTTCCGGCGGGGGAGGTGCTGCCTGTGCGCAAGACCGCCAACCTGCACACCGGCGGCACCATCCACGACGTGACCGACAGCCTGCACCCCGAACTGGTGGAGGTCGCGACGGTCGCCGCCCGCGCGCTGGACATCCCGGTCGTCGGCTTCGACCTGCTGGTGGAGGCGCCGGACCGGCCGGGCTACGTCTTCATCGAGGCGAATGAGCGTCCGGGACTTGCCAACCACGAGCCTCAGCCGACGGCGGAACGCTTCGTCGATCTGCTGTTTCCACAGACGCGGGGGGTGTTCTGAGGGGGATTGTCGCGGCGGTTGCCCCCTCCCCATCCCTCCCCCTCTTGGAGGGAGAGGGGGCAGGACGCTTGTAGGAGTAATGCAAAGGAGCGGCGGCAGTCCCCTCTCCCGCGGAGCGGGGGAGGGTTAGGGAGGGGGCAAGCGCCGCACATTCCTTGTCCTCAGCAGGAGGAAAATCGAATCATGGCCGTGCCGCTGCCCATAGACATGGGCTATGTCACCGACATCCTCTACCGGCTGCTGACCACGCCCAGCCCGACCGGCTACACCACCGACGTGGTCCGGCTGTGCTGCGCGGAACTGGAGCGGATGGGCATCCCCTATGAGCTGACCCGGCGCGGCGCCATCCGCGCCGACCTGAAGGGTGTGCGGGGCAGCCCGGACCGGGCGCTGGTCGCCCATGTCGATACGCTGGGCGCCCAGGTGAAGATGCTGAAGGACAATGGCCGGATGGAACTGGTGCCCATCGGCCACTGGTCGTCCCGCTTCGCCGAGGGCGCGCGCTGCACCATCCTGACCGACCGCGGCCCCTGGCGCGGCACCATCCTGCCGCTGAAAGCGTCGGGCCATACCTTCAACAAGGAGGTCGATACCCAGCCGGTCAACTGGCAGCAGGTGGAACTGCGGGTCGATGCCCCCGTCGCGAACCGGCGGGACCTGGAGGAGCGCGGCTTCAACATCGGCGATTTCGTCGCCATCGATCCGCAGCCGGAGTTCCTGGAGAACGGCTTCATCGTCTCCCGCCATCTCGACGACAAGGCGGGGGTGGCGGTGATGCTGGGCGCGGCCAAGGCGGTGGTGGAAGCCGGAGCCGCCCTGCCGGTGGACTGCCACCTGCTGTTCACGATTTCCGAAGAGGTCGGGTCCGGTGCCTCGTCCATCCTGCACCAGGACGTGGCGGAGATGGTGACCATCGACAACGGCACCACCGCCCCCGGCCAGAACAGCAGCGAATACGGTGTCACCATCGCCATGGCCGATAGCACCGGTCCCTTCGACATGGCGCTGACCCACTCGCTGCTGACCTTATGCCAGGCGCAGAACATCCCGCACCAGCGCGACGTGTTCCGCTATTACCGCTGCGACAGCGCGTCCGCCATCGAGGCCGGCAACGACATTCGCACCGCACTGGTCTGCTTCGGCATCGACGCCTCGCACGGCTATGAGCGCATCCATGCCGACGCGCTGGAAAGCCTCGTGCGGTTGCTGGTCCTCTACATGCAGAGTCCGCCGCGGGATTAGCAGGCCGTCTTCCCGTCCCGCCGCACCTCTTCCAGAACCCGGCGCAGTTCGCCGGGGTGCAGCGGCTTGTGCAGGAAGGCGCAGCCGCGGCGCTGGCCCTCCAGCAGGGATTCGGGCGCCGTCTCGCCGGTCAACACCACGGCCGGGATGTCGGTCTTGAACAGCTTGCGCACCCGGTCGATCACGTCGAAGCCGGACACCTTCCCCGGCAGGCGGAGGTCGGTCAGGATGGCGTCCGGCGGTCCTTCCAGCCCGTCGACTGCCGCGAACACCTCGCGCATGTTCGATGCGGAGACGAAGGCGCAGCCCCAGCTTTCCAGCGTCAGCAGCAGGCCGGACAGCACCATGCTGTCGTCGTCCACCACCAAAACGCGCATGCCGTCGAGCGGCACCCCGGACGTGCCGCCGTCGGCGTGAGCACCGACCGTCGGCGCGCCGGCCGGCGCCTCCCCCTCCAACCGGTTCACGGTGACGGCGAAGACCGACCCGCGCCCCGACCGCGACTGCACCTCGATCGGCGCCTGCAGCAGCACCGACAGCCGGCGCACGATGGCAAGGCCGAGGCCGAGGCCGCGCGTGGGGTCGCGGCTGGGGTTCGTCAGCTGGTGGAACTCGTCGAAGATGACGTCCAGCTTGTCCTGCGGGATGCCGAAGCCGGTGTCCCACACCTCGATCCGCCACTGCCCGTCGCGCTTGCGCAGGCCCAGCAGGATGCCGCCGCGCTGGGTGTAGCGGATGGCGTTGGCCAGCAGGTTGCGGACGATGCGGCCCAGCAGGATCGGGTCGCTGCGGGTGACCGCTCCGCCCGCCGCGTCCGGCACATGGACGCGCAGGCGCAATCCCTTCTCCTCCGCCTGCGGGCGGAATTCCTCGGCCAGCGACTGCAACAGCGCATCAACCGACACCGGCTGGAGGTCGGGCTCCACCGTCCCGGCGTCGAGCGTGGAGATGTCCAGCAGCGCGTTCAGCAGCTGCTCGCCCGCCGTCATGGCGTTGGCCAGCATGCCGGCGGTGCGGGTGGCCCGTGCGTTGCCGTCGACCTGGCTGGTCAGGGCGTCCAGGAACAGCCGCATCGCCTGGAAGGGCTGGCGCAGGTCATGGCTGGCCGAGGCGAGGAAGCGGGAGCGCGCCGCGGTGGTGCGCGCCACCTCCGCCCGCATGGTTTCGGCCATCTGCGCCATGGCGCCGTCCAGCGTCGCCGAGGCCAGCACCCCCACCACATGCCCGTCAACCAGCAGCGGTGCGGCGCGCAGGCTCAGCGGCGGGTCGGTTGGCAGGCTCAGCAGCGACGATTCGGGCCGGCCGGCCGCCTTGGGATCCCCTTCGTCCACATAGAGCGTGCGCAGCGCCTCGGCCACCGCCGTCCAGCCGCCGGGCAGCAGGCTGGGGCCGCTCTCGTCGCGGGTGGCGGCGCGCGGGCGGTTCAGCAGGGCGGCCAGCGGCTCGTTGCAGCGGACGGCGGCCATCTCCGGCCCGCCGATCACCAGCATGGTCGGGACCGTGCCCGCGGCGCAGACGCGCCGTGCGTTGTCCAGACACTCCCGGTAACGCTGATCGGTCGGTGACATGGGGTTGGCCGAGGATCGGGGCATCGCGTCGGTGTCTTTCGCGTCGGTATCTTTGGGGATCGAGGTCCCGTGGAAGGGCTGGAGGCTGATCGCCATGGGCACCGGCTCGACCGTCGGACAGTTTCGGGAAGCCGGCTGAGAATAAACGGACCTTCCTGCTTGTGAAATCACACGATGGCTCTACTCCCTCCTATGCGGAAGGTGAAGGCCGCGGCAGCCGCATCAGATGGTCCTCCACGAAGTATTTCCGGCGCAGAAGCGCCATCAACCGGACTTTCAGGACATCCATCTCCTGTGCCTTACCAACGAAATCATCGGCGCCGGCATTCAGGCTGATCATCAATTGTTCTTCGTCGTCCTGGCTGGTCAGGATGACGATCTGGAAGAACAGGCCGCGCTGGCGCCGGAACCTGTCGAATCTTTCGCAAAGCTGGGTGCCGCTGGTTCCCGGCATCACCAAATCCAGGATGACGCAGTCCAGCCCGCCGCCGGAGAGCGCCGCCACCGCCTCGTCGGCATTGCGGGCGGCGGTGACGGTGCAACCTTCCTGCTCCAGCTCGGCGCGCAGGAACTCGCGGTAGGTCGCGCTGTCGTCGACGATCAGGATGCGGGCGCGGCGGAAGATCTCCGGCACGGTCGGCGGCGCGCTGCGCCGCTCCAGCACGGCGCAGGCATCGTCCACCACCGCCTTGGGGTCGGACGGGTCATGCTCGCCCGCGCCGCGGCCGAGCACCAGCACGGCGGCATCGCTGCGCGCCCGTAGTTCCGCCAGCCCTTGCGGACCGGCAAGCTCGCCCTCGACGATCAGCAGATCCTGCGGCCTGCCGGCGATCTCGGCCAGGGCCGGTTCCACCCCATCGACGCAGACGGTCTCCACGCCGCGTTCCTCAAGCAGCAGCTTCAGCAGAAGCCCCTGCGTCTGGGAACCCATGACAACCAAGGTGCGGAGTCCGTTCATGACGCCATCTTATCGTCGGAGGTCAGTTGCAGCAGCCGTCCGGCCACCCGGTCGAGAGGCAGTTCCTCCACCGCACCGCCCAGCCGCACCGCGGTGCCGGGCATGCTGTGGATCACCGCCGTGGAGGCGTGTTCGGCAATGGTGTATGCCCCAACCTTATGCATGTCCACCAATCCCCGCGCGCCGTCCTCGCCCATGCCGGTCAGCAGCACGCCGATTCCGGACGCGCCATAGGCGCGCGCCATTGACCGGAACAACTCCTCGCCGGACGGGCGCTGGCCGCAGACCAGCGGGTCGCCGGACAGGCGGATGGTGCCGCCTTCCACCAGCATGTGGCGGTCGCCGGGCGCCACATAGACGGTGCCGGGCCGCGGGACCAGCCCCGCTTCGCCCAGCCGCACCGGCAGGGGGGAAACGGTGCCCAGCCAGTTGGCGAAGCCGGCCATGAAGGGGGCGCCCATATGCTGGACCACGAAGACCGGCAACGGAAAACCCGGCGGCAAATCCTTCAGGATGCGCGCCAGCGCCGCCGGGCCGCCGGTGGACGCCACCAGCCCGACGGCGCGGAAGCGCCGCAGGCGTCCGTCGGCCGTCACCGCCGCCTCGGGCAGCCGCCCATAGGCGGATGCATCGGCGGGAACTGCGTCCGGCGCCGCGTTCCCGGCAGGGCGGGCGGAGCGCGCGGCGATGCGGTGGCGGATCACCTTCACCTGGCTCATGATGACCAGCTGGGTGCAGAGATGGTGCGCCACCGTCTGGTAATCGGCGCGCGCCATGCTGCCCGGCTTCTCCACCACCGCCAGCGCGCCGGCCTGCAGTGCCCGCATGGGAATGTCGAGGTCGCGCACGTCCGAGGCCACCACCACGATCGGCAGCGGGTTCTGCCGCATGATGCGGCTGGTCACCTCGAATCCGTCGATACCCGGCAGGCGGATGTCGAGCGACACCACGTCGGGCGCCGCCCGCTCGATCATGCGCAACGCCTGTTCGCCGCTGGATGCGATGCCCGCCACTTCCAGCCGCGGGTCGGCGCCGATGACGTGGCTGAGAAGCTGTTGGATGACGGGGCTGTCCTCGACCACCAGCACACGGATGCGTCGGGAACCCGCTTTCTCCGGCCCGCTCACAGCAGCCGCCGGATGCCGGCCAGAAGCTCGTTCTGGTCGAAGCGCGTCTTGACGATGTAGGCGTCGGCGCCCAGCCGCAGGCCGCGTTCGCGGTCCTCGTCGCTGGCGCGCGAGGTGACGAGGATCACCGGGATCTCCGCCAGGCGCTTGTCCGCCTTCACCGCCTGCAACAGGGCGAAACCGTCCATGCGCGGCATCTCGACGTCGCTGATGATCAGGCCAACCTCCATCCCCTCCGACAGGCGCTCCAGGGCCTCGCGCCCGTCCACGCACAGCGTCACCCGATAACCATGGGCTTCGAGGATGCTCTTTTCCAGCGTGCGGGTGGTGATGCTGTCATCGACAACCAGGATATGCGCACGGGCAGGGGTGGCCTCCTCCGCAGGGCGGGCCGGGGCGGGCAGGACGCTGCCGGGCAGCGGCATCAGGCCGGGAATGTTCAGCACCAGCGCCGGGCCGCCATCGTCCATCAGCACGGTGCCGAGATAGCGCCCGGAATCAAGACCGGTCTCTTCCGCCGCGGTCACCACCGTCTCGCGCGTGGCGACGAAGCGGTCGACCGCCAGCGCCAGCCGCCGGTCCGCCGCCCGCACGACGACCAGCGACAAGGACCGTTCGGCGCTCGGCACCACCGGCGCCTCCATGCCCAGCAGCGCCGCCAGCGAGGTGACGGGGATTTCCTCCTCGCCGATGCGGATCATCGGGGTGCCGACGCCGGAGAACAGGGATTCCGCGGTGGTGGTGCGCAGCCGGACCACGTCGGCCGACGGGATTGCCACGATCTGGTCCTGCACGGCGACGAAGACCAGCCGCTGGCTCAACAGGCTCAGCGGCACTTCGATGGTGACGGCGGTGCCGCCGTCCGGCCGCTCGGCGATGGTCAGGTTGCCCTGCAGCCTTTCCACCTCCCGCCGGGCGATGGCCAGCCCCATGCCGCGCCCGGCCAGTTCGGTGGTACGGGCGGCGGTGGAGAAGCCGGGATGGAACAGGAATTCGGTCAGCCGTTCGAGCGGCATTTCCTCGCCCGACGACAGCTCGTCGGCGTCGATCAGCCCGCGCTCCGCCGCCTTGCGCAGGATCGCGCCGCGGTCCAGTCCGCGCCCGTCATCCTCGATGCGCAGGCGCAGGCGCGAGCCCTCCACCGACGCGGCGATGGTCACGCGCGCCGCCGGCCGCTTGCCCAGCGCCAGCCGTTCCGCCGGCGTCTCGATGCCGTGGCTGATGGCGTTGCGGGCGATGTGCAGGATCGGGTCCTTCAACCGTTGCAGGACGGTGCGGTCGGCCTCCACCTCCAGCCCGCGCACATCGACCTCGACCTCCTTGCCCTCGGCCCGGCTGATGTCGCGCACCATGCGGCCGAGACCGCTCAACTGGTTTTCCGCCGGCAGCATGCGCAGGCGCCGCATGTCCTGCTGGAAGCCGCCGCCCCAGCGCCGCATCGACCACAGCAGCCGGTCATGGCTGCGGTGCGCCGAATCCAACGCCCCGCCCAGCGCGCGGAAGCGCCGTTCGAACGCCATCAGCGCGGGCAGGGCGCCGTGCCCGTCCAGCCCGTCGGCACCCTTGTCCATCTGGGCGCCGCGCCCGATCTGCACCCGCAGATGGCGCCATGCCCGGTCCAGCGCCCGCCATTCCTGGCGCATCGCCCGCAATTCCTCGCCGAGCCCGGCCTGCGCCTCCACCTCCGGCAGCAGGGCCGAGGCGGTCTCCGACAGCCGCTCCAGCCCTTGCGCCGCGATGCGGACCAGCGCCGCGGACTCGGCGTCGACCACTTCCCCGCGCGGCCGCGGCGTCCGCCGCTCCGCCCGTGCCGGTGCCGCCGAAGCGGCCGTGCTTCGGGCGGGCGGCGGGGTGTCGCCGTTCCGGCCACCGGCCAGACCGTCGAGATCGGCCAGCACGCCGGCGATCTCCACCTCCTCGCCGCCCTGCAGCGACCAGGCGACCAGATCCTCGATGGCGTCGAGCGACCTGCGCACCACGGCGATGGCGGCCGCGTCCAGCGCCGCGTCGCCCTTCTGCACCGCGATGAAGGCAGCCTCCAGCCGGTGGGAGATCGCCTCCACCTCCGGCAGGTCGACGGCGCGGGCGGCGCCCTTCAGGCTGTGGGCGCGCCGGTGGATATCGACGAGGTCCGGCGCCTCACCGGTCGCCTCGGCCTCGCGCAGCCCGGCGCGGATCACCGCGAGATGATCTTTGTGCTCGAGCTCGAACGCGGCGAGCAGGCGCTGGCGGATGTCCATCAGGATCCTCGCCGACGAGCCAAAGATTCCCTCTCCCCCCCGGGGAGAGGGTTAGGGTGAGGGGGGTGCGTGGCGTGATCCTTGGGGTAGGCACGCAACGCATCCCCCTCACCCCGACCCTCTCCCCGGGGGGGAGAGGGAGAGTCGGGCGTGGGAGAGTGGGAAAGCCACAGCACCCGCATCACACCCGGTAGTTCCGCACTGCCTCGACCAGACCCTGGCCGAGGTTGTTCAGGTTCCCAGCGGCGCCTTCCAGCTGGCGGGTGCCGGCGGCGGTCTGGCTGCTGGCCTCGCGGATGTTCTGCAGCGCCTGGATCACCTGTTCCAGGCCGATCTGCTGCTGGTTGGTGCCGGCGACGATCTGCTGGAAGGCCAGCACGCTCTCCTGGATGTTCTCCGCCATGGTGCGGATGGTGGACTGGGTGGCGTCGGTCTGGCGCTTGCCGGCGGCGACGCGCTTCACCGCCTCCTCCGTCAGCATGACCGAGGCGTTGATGCCGTGCTGGATCTCCGACAGGTTGGAGCGGACCTGCGCGGTCGCCTCCTTCGACTGATCGGCCAGGCTCTTGATCTCGCCCGCCACGATGGAGAAGGTACGGCCATGCTCGCCGGCCGCCGCCGCCTCGATGGCGGCGTTCAGCGCCAGCAGGTGGCAGCGCTCGGCGATGTCGTTCACCGTCACGATGATCTCGCCGATCGCCTGGGTGCGCTCCGACAGCATGACGATGTTCTCGGCCACCGCCTCGGCCTGCTCGCGGATGGCGTCCATCGCCTGGATGGTGTCGTCGACCGCCTTCATGCCGGAATGGCTGGAGGTCGCCACCGTCTGGGCGCCGTGGGCGACGTCCTGGGCGCGGCGGTTGATCTGGGCGCCCGATTCCGTGATTTCCGACAGGGTGGCCGTCGTCTGCTCCACCGCGGCCAGCTGTTCGGCGACGCTGGCCGACTGCTGCTGGGTCGAGGCGCGGATCTGGGCGGTGGCGGCGTGGACGCTTTCGGCGGTCTCGCGGGTGGTGCGGGCCATAGACTTCAGCCGGCCGGCCATCTCGTTCAGATGCTGGCCCAGGATGGCCAGCTCGTCCTTGCCGGGGATGGTGATCTCCTGCGTCAGGTCGCCGTGGCCGATCCTGGTGACGAAATCGATGGCGCGGCCCAGCCGGCGGGTGATGGAGCTGCCGATCAGATAGGCCACCCCCACCGCGATCAGGAAGACGACGACCAGGGCGATGATCGAGGACTGGATGGCCGAGTTGTAGATCGCCCGGATGTCGCCGCGGCCGGTCTCCGTCAGATGGTCGATGGCGGTCTGGGCGGCGGCGATGCGCGCCTCCATGTTCTTGCGCAGCTCGTCCACCCGCTGGCGGCGCTGCAGCGCCTCGGGCACCTGATTGCGCTCGAGCATGGTGTAGATGGTCCGCGCCTCCTCGCCCACTGCGGTGATGGCGCGGCTCATCTCGGTGATCGCGGTGTCCAGCTCGACCCAGCCCTTGCGGCGGTTGTCGGTCACGCTGTAGGAGGAGCGTTCCGCCACCAGTGCGCGCAGCCGGCCCAGCGTGTCGCGCAGCTTCGCTCCGACCACGTCATACTGCTGGTGCAGCGGCAGCATGATGTTCGGGATATCGCCGTTCCGACCTTCGGCGTTGGCGATGGACACCGCGTTCAGCGCCGTCTCGCGCGTGCTGCGCAGCTCCGCCTGCAGATTGCTGACGTCCGTCACCAGGCTGGCGGCCTCGGTATCGTAGCTGGACACCGCCATGATGACGGTCAGCGCGTCGGAGAAGCGCGCCATCTGGTACAGCGCCAGCAGCGCGGTCAGGACGCAGACCACGCCGAACCCCAGGACCAGCTTGTGCGCGACTTTGATGTTCATTCTCGGACTCCAGCCCCGGTCGGCTCAAAATGCAGGTGGATCGTTCTTGACGGCAGGATTCAGGTCTTCACGGCGTCGAGCAATGCCGCCATGTCGAGGATTGCCATGCGGTCCGCGGCGATCGCCCTGACCAGCGGCCCGGCCTCCGCCGGGGCGGGGGTGCGCGGCGGGACGATGTCGGCCACCCGCTCCACCTCCCTCAGCCGCAATGCCGCCGGACGGCCGCTGCCGGTGCGCAGGACCACGGCATAGCCGGGCTGTTCCGCCTCGGTCACGGCGCCCGGACCGCTCCCGCACAGCCGGTCGACGTCGAACAGCCGCATCACCCGGCCGGCGACGGCGATCACCCCCAGCACGGCGTGCGGTGCCCCCGGCACACGGGCCAGCCGCGGCATCGGAACGATCTGGCCGAGATGGCGCAGCTCCAGCCCGTACAGCGTCTCGGCCCCGCGCGCGACCAGCATGGGGATGCCGGCGCTCTCCCGGTCGAAGGCGGGCGGCGGTTCGGCGAGTTCCTCGGCTCGGCGGTCCAGCACGGCGTCGGCCCAGGGGCCGCGGCCGGCGAAGGTCTGCGCCAGGACGGCGTTGCGGCGCGCCAGCCTCTCGCGCACCTCCTGCCAGTCGATGGAACTGCCTGGGGAAGGATCCCGGTCCATCAGCCCTCCTCACCGGTCAGCCAGAGGTCGAGCATCCCGCGCAGTTCCTGCACGGTCAGTCCGCCGCCCTCCGTCACCGCCACGTCGTCGGCAAGGCTCTCCAGCGCTTCGCGGGCGTTGCGGAAATGGCGCTGCGCAGGGACCAGCCGGCCACGGCGCCAATAGGCCAGCGCCAGATGATAGTCGGCCAGCACGAAGCGCGGGTCGAGATACAGCGCCCGCTTGAAGGCCGCGACCGGATCGCCGACCCCAAGCTCCTCCTCGACCAGCCCCAGCTGGTAATGGGCCGCGGGGTCCATCCGGTTGGCCTCCACCCGCGCCAGACAGGCTTCCAGCAGGGAGGAGCGCTCGCTGGTTTCCGACTGATCCGGCGGGGTCGGTGCCGCGGGCGGCGTAGCCGCCCTGGACGGCGCCTTGGACGCCGCCTTTGTCGCGGGCTTGGCCGCTGCCGTGCGCCGCGGCTTGACGGCCGGCATCGGCACCGGTGCGACCGGGGAGAGGCCCGGCGTGGCGACGGGCGCCGGGGCGGCCCGGTCGCCCTGCTTGCGATAGAGCGTGGCGCCGGGGACCGACACCGGGATGAACAGTTCGTTCATCTGCGGTCCGGCCTCGGCATGGCCGACCACCAGCCATCCGGCGTCGGAAAGCGCGTCGTGCAGGTTCGCCAGCAGCCGGTGCCGCGTCGCCTCGTCGAAATAGATCATGACGTTGCGGCAGAGGATGATGTCGAAATGCCCGATGCCGTGGGGATAGGACGGGATCGATCCTTCCACCAGATTGAACGGCATGAAGCTGGTCCATTGCCGGTATTTCGGCTTCACCGACCACAGCTTGTCCTGGCGGTCGAAGCAGGCCTCCAGCGTCTCCGGCGACAGGCCGCGGACCGCCCAGTCACCATAGGTGCCGCGGCGGGCCTGTTCCAGGAAGGCGCCGTTGATGTCGGTGCCGACGATGTGGACCTGCCAGCCTTCCAACTGGTCGGCGAAATGCTGCTTCAGCAGGATTTCCATCGTATAGGCTTCCGGCCCGATGGAACAGCCCGCGCTCCAGATCCGCAGCAGCCGCGTCGCCTGGTTGCGGCGGATGCACTCCGGAATGGCAACGGCGCGCAACGCGTCGAACTGCTCGATGTAGCGGAAGAAGAAGGTCTCCCCCACCGCCAGTTCGTTGATCAGCCCCTGATACTCCGGCCCGCCCGGTCCCTGCGCCTCCAGGGCCGCCAGATAGCCGGCGACGGTCGTGATCCGGCCGAAGGGCAGGCGGCGGTTGATCCGCTCGGCGAAGGCGGAATCCTTGTCGGCGTAATAGGCGAGCCCGGTGGCGTCGATCACCATCGCCTTCAGGCGCGGGAAATGGGGGTCGCGGCGGATCGCCTCGATGGCCGCGGCTGCGGTGGCGGCGGAATTCATGCCGCACCGTCCCAGCGGGCCAGCCGCCGTTCCTCCGCCGCGCGGAAGGCGTCGAGCAGCCGGCCCTCCGCCTCGCTCAGCAGCCGGTCGGGGTCGAGGAGCGTCACGGTGCCGGCACGCCCGGTCGCCCGGTCCGGGAAGGCGCCGGCCGCACAGCCGTTGAAGGACAGCGACGGGTCGGAGGCCAAGCGCTCCTTCGCCGGCAGCGCCACGTCGCCATGGACCTGATCGACCAGCAGCGCGGTCGGACGCCCCTGCCAGGTGATCAGGATCAGCGGGGCGTAAAGCCCCGTCTCCCCGCCGCCCGCCGCCCCACCCGCCGCAAGATCCAGCAGAACGCCCAGGCGCAGGACCGGCACGACCTCCCCATGATAGCGGAACACCCCCTCGACCGGCTGCGGTGCGGTGGGCAGGCGGTCGAGCCGCGGCAACGGCAGAAAGCGCCGCACGGATTCAACCGGCAGCGCCAGCGCTTGACCGGCAACCGAGAACACGACGCAACGGAAGGGCGATGGCGCGGAAGGGCCGTGGGAGGTGCTTTGGGAGAGGCTGTGCGTGGGGTGCGGTGACATCCGTCCGTCGATGGTCTGGAATCCGACCGGGAACATGCCCGATCACGACTGGAATGCGAATTACGCCAAAGGTTTACGCCGGACGATCTATGCCCTGGCCGCCGGAATCGGGACCTTTGCCGGATTGCTTCGCCGGTCTACTGTCTTCCGCCATGCCGAAAATCCGGCAACGACCAGCCAAACCAACGACAATGGGAGAGACGAGACGATGCCCGGCCGCCATTTCGAGGATTTCCGCATCGGCGACGTGATCGAATCGGAAGGGGCGACCCTCACCGACAGCCAGATCATGGATTTCGCCCTGCGCTTCGACCCGCAGCCCTTCCATATGGATGCGGTCGCTGCGGCCGACGGGCCGTTCCAGGGGCTGATCGCCAGCGGATTCCACACCCTGTCGCTGACCTTCCGCCTGATCCGCGACACCGGCATCATCACCGGCACCAGCCTGGGCGGCTCCGGCATGGACGAGTTGCGCTGGCTGCGGCCGGTGCGCCCCGGCGACACCATCCGGGTCCGGGTGGAGGTGGTGGAGACGATCCCGTCGCGACGCGGTGACCGCGGAACCGTGCGGCTGGCCTACACCACGGTCAACCAGCGGGGAGAACCGGTGATGACCTGCATCATGAACCACATCATCTCCGGCCGGACGGTCGCCGTCTGAACGCCTCTCCCGAACGCTGCCCCGACCGGCCGAAAACCTACTTCCCCGCTCTGCCATGACAATTTTGTTAACCAGAGCTGCGCCGATTTCCGCAGCCCGTCCATTGCCAGTTCGCAGGTGCGGGATTATGTGACCGCTCCGCACAGTCCACGCTGGCAAGATGTTGGAAACAAAGGCAGTCCGCAACGCGGATGATTAAATTTCCTTCATCCCCGCAAAGCTGACGGAAGAAAAGACGGGGTTCTCGCGTCCACTGCGCAGGAGACCGCAAAATAAGGGTCTGGCCACCCCGGTCGGGTGGCCGCAAGAGGTTAGGGAAAGGGTTGGTCACCATGCTTTGCAACATCGTCACGGTCGCCTCGCTTGGCGTCCTTCTGCTGTCCGGGATCGGCTTCAGCATCACCAAGCCGCCGAAGCAGGATCGCGAACAGCGTGTGGACATGCCGCGCCGCTCGCTGGGCGAGAACATTATGGGCTGACGCCCGACCCCGCCGCCTCTGGCGAAGGGGAACGACAGGGGAGGGGGAGGCGCCGCAAACGCGAGTTCAGCAGTGCCGGCCCCCCGATCCTGGCCGCAGCCTAGCTGAGCCTATGGAGTTGCAAGGATTTTTCGTCATCCCCGCGAAGGCCGGGATCCAGAGTTTCCAGTGCAAGGGCGGGCACAAGTCTGGATTCCCGCCTTTGCGGGAATGACGGTTGAAGAGGTTCTTCAACGCGTTGCGGAACCTACCCGTCCCCCACATTGTTGCAACCGGATAGAAATGTCAGTGGTTTGCGCAAAGTAGGACTGTCAGTAGGTCAGGCTTAGGCTTGACGGTGTGTCGGGGGGGCGGCCTTTTTCGGCATATCTGGCATGGATGCGTTTGGGATCGGCTCGGCGGCGCGGTCAAGCCCCATCGCCGCTTCGCGGTGCGCCGCAGGCGCAGGGCTTGACGGCGGCGACGATCGCCGAGCCATCATCCTGCTGCCAG
>NZ_DASPIS010000140.1:0-18241 GCF_035628975.1 Azospirillum sp.
GCCGCGACGAGACAACGGACCCTTCAAAGCAAAGGAGCGACCCTCATGAGCCTTCGCCAGATCGCTTTCTACGGTAAGGGCGGCATCGGTAAGTCGACCACGTCCCAGAACACCCTGGCCGCTCTCGTCGAGCTGGACCAGCGGATCCTGATCGTCGGCTGCGACCCGAAGGCCGACTCGACCCGCCTGATCCTGCACGCCAAGGCCCAGGACACCGTGCTGCACCTCGCCGCCGAAGCCGGCTCGGTCGAGGACCTGGAGCTCGAGGACGTTCTGAAGATCGGCTACAAGGGCATCAAGTGCGTCGAGTCCGGCGGTCCGGAGCCGGGCGTCGGCTGCGCCGGCCGCGGCGTCATCACCTCGATCAACTTCCTGGAAGAGAACGGCGCCTACGACGACGTCGACTACGTCTCCTACGACGTGCTGGGCGACGTGGTGTGCGGCGGCTTCGCCATGCCGATCCGCGAGAACAAGGCCCAGGAAATCTACATCGTCATGTCCGGTGAGATGATGGCGCTGTACGCCGCCAACAACATCGCCAAGGGCATCCTGAAGTACGCCAACAGCGGCGGCGTGCGCCTGGGCGGCCTGATCTGCAACGAGCGCAAGACCGACAAGGAGCTGGAGCTGGCCGAGGCGCTGGCCGCCCGCCTGGGTTCGCAGCTGATCCACTTCGTGCCGCGCGACAACATCGTGCAGCACGCCGAGCTGCGCCGCATGACGGTCATCGAGTACGCGCCGGACAGCAAGCAGGCCGACGAGTACCGCCAGCTCGCCAACAAGGTCCATGCGAACAAGGGCAAGGGCACCATCCCGACCCCGATCACCATGGAAGAGCTGGAGCAGATGCTGATGGACTTCGGCATCATGAAGTCGGACGAGCAGGCGCTGGCCGAGCTGCAGGCCAAGGAAGCGGCCAAGGCCTGATCTCCAGGGGCCTTCAGTACTTCACTGGCCCCCTCCCCGGCCCACCCCGGCTTCGACACCGGGGTGGGAGAGAGGGGGTCCGGTCCCGCGCTGTAGCGGCGCGGAAAACGAGATTGACCAGGAGCTGGCCATGAGCCTGTCCGTGAACGAAGGTGTCGACGTCAAGGGCATCGTCGACAGTGTTCTCGAAGCCTATCCCGAAAAGTCGCGCAAGCGCCGCGCCAAGCACATCAACGTGCTGGAGGCCGAGGCCAAGGATTGCGGCGTCAAGTCCAACATCAAGTCCATCCCGGGCGTGATGACCATCCGTGGCTGCGCCTACGCCGGTTCGAAGGGCGTGGTGTGGGGCCCGATCAAGGACATGATCCACATCTCCCACGGCCCGGTCGGCTGCGGCTACTATTCGTGGTCCGGTCGCCGCAACTACTACGTCGGCGACACCGGCGTGGACAGCTGGGGCACGATGCACTTCACCTCCGACTTCCAGGAGAAGGACATCGTCTTCGGCGGCGACAAGAAGCTGGGCAAGGTGATCGACGAGATCAACGAGCTGTTCCCGCTGGTGAACGGCATCTCGATCCAGTCGGAGTGCCCGATCGGCCTCATCGGCGACGACATCGAGGCGGTCGCCCGCAACAAGTCGGCGGAAATCGGCAAGCCGATCATCCCCGTGCGTTGCGAAGGCTTCCGCGGCGTCTCGCAGTCGCTGGGCCACCACATCGCCAACGACTGCATCCGGGACTGGGTGTTCGAGAAGACGGAGCCGAAGTCGGACTTCGTGGCCACCCCGTACGACGTCACCATCATCGGTGACTACAACATCGGCGGCGACGCCTGGGCCTCGCGCATCCTGCTGGAAGAGATCGGCCTGCGCGTGATCGCCCAGTGGTCGGGCGACGGCACGCTCGCCGAGCTGGAGAACACGCCGAAGGCCAAGGTCAACCTGATCCACTGTTACCGCTCGATGAACTACATCGCGCGTCACATGGAAGAGAAGTACAACATCCCCTGGATGGAGTACAACTTCTTCGGCCCGTCGCAGATCGCCGAGTCGCTGCGCAAGATCGCCGCTCTCTTTGACGACAAGATCAAGGAGAACGCGGAGAAGGTGATCGCCAAGTACCAGCCGATGGTCGATGCCGTCCTGGCCAAGTACAAGTCGCGGCTGGAAGGCAAGAAGGTCATGATCTACGTCGGCGGCCTGCGTCCGCGCCACGTGGTCGACGCCTACCACGACCTGGGCATGGAGATCGTCGGCACGGGCTACGAGTTCGCCCACAACGACGACTACCAGCGCACCAACCACTACGTAAAGGAAGGCACGCTGATCTACGACGACGTCACGGCCTACGAGCTGGAGAAGTTCGTCGAAGCGATCCGCCCCGACCTGGTCGCCTCGGGCATCAAGGAAAAGTACGTCTTCCAGAAGATGGGCCTGCCGTTCCGGCAGATGCACTCGTGGGACTACTCGGGCCCGTACCACGGCTACGACGGTTTCGCGATCTTCGCCCGCGACATGGACATGGCGATCAACAATCCCGTCTGGGGCTTCTTCAAGGCCCCGTGGGACGCCAAGCCGGCCGCGGCCGAGTAATCCGCCAGGAAATAGGAGTATCCCATCATGACGTTCCCTGTTTCCCAGGACGCGGACAAGGTCCTCGACCACTTCACGCTGTTCCGCCAGCCCGAGTACAAGGCGCTGTTCGAGCGCAAGAAGGCCGAGTTCGAGTACGGCCACTCGGACGAGAAGGTCGCCGAAGTCTCCGAATGGACGAAGTCCGAGGACTACAAGGCGAAGAACTTCGCCCGTGAGGCCGTGGTCATCAACCCGACCAAGGCCTGCCAGCCGATCGGCGCCATGTTCGCCGCCCAGGGCTTTGAAGGCACCCTGCCCTTCGTGCACGGCTCGCAGGGCTGCGTGGCCTACTACCGCACGCACCTCACCCGTCACTTCAAGGAGCCGAACAGCGCGGTCTCCTCGTCGATGACCGAGGACGCGGCGGTGTTCGGCGGCCTGAACAACATGATCGACGGCCTGGCGAACGCCTACACGCTCTACAAGCCGAAGATGATCGCCGTGCTGACCACCTGCATGGCGGAAGTCATCGGCGACGACCTCGCCGGCTTCATCACCAACGCGAAGAACAAGGAGAGCGTGCCGCAGGACTTCCCGGTCCCGCATGCCCACACGCCCGCCTTCGTCGGCAGCCACATCGTCGGCTACGACAACATGATGAAGGGCATCCTCTCGCACTTCTGGGACAAGGCCGAGAACTTCGACACCCCGAAGGACGAGAGCATCAACCTGATCGGCGGCTTCGACGGCTACGCCGTCGGCAACAACCGCGAGTTGAAGCGGATCTTCGACCTCTTCGGCATCACGGGCCGCATCCTGTCGGATGTGTCGGACGTGTTCGACACCCCGGCGGACGGCGAGTACCGCATGTACGACGGCGGCACCACGCTGGAGGAGACCAAGGCGGCGCTGCACGCCAAGGCCACCATCTCCCTCCAGGAGTACAACACCACCCAGACCCTGCAGTTCTGCAAGGAGAAGGGCCAGGAGGTCGCCAAGTTCAACTATCCGATGGGCATCGCCGCCACGGACGAACTCCTGGTGAAGCTGTCGGAGCTGACCGGCAAGCCGATCCCGGAGGCCCTGAAGCTGGAGCGCGGCCGTCTGGTCGACGCCTTCTCGGACAGCCACGCCCACCTGCACGGCAAGCGCTTCGCCATCTACGGCGACCCGGACTTCTGCCTGGGCATGACCCGCTTCCTGCTGGAGCTGGGTGCGGAGCCGGTGCACATCCTCTCCACCTCGGGTTCGAAGAAGTGGGAGAAGCAGGTCCAGAAGACGCTCGACGGCTCGCCGTTCGGCAAGGACGGCAAGGCCTACGGCGGCAAGGACCTCTGGCACCTGCGCTCGCTGCTGTTCACCGACAAGGTCGACTACATCATCGGCAACAGCTACGGCAAGTACCTGGAGCGTGACACCAAGATCCCGCTCATCCGCCTGACCTACCCGGTCTTCGACCGTCACCACCACCACCGTTACCCGACCTGGGGCTACCAGGGCGCGTTGAACGTGCTGGTCCGCATCCTCGACCGCATCTTCGAGGACATGGACGCCACGACCAACGAGGTCGGCAAGACCGACTACTCGTTCGACCTGATCCGCTGATCGACCTCAGCGTTTCGGAGCAGGGACTGGAGGGCGCGGCAACGCGCCCTCCTTTCTTTTTTCGTAAGTTGGGTTGAGCGTCGGCGAAAACCCAACGTTGCTCGCACAGCAGACATGTTGGGTTTTCGCCTGCGGCTCAACCCAACCTACGGCCCCGCCCCTTCACGGAAACACGTCCCCTGCCCCCACCTCCGGCACGCCGGGCAGACTGGTCCAGGCCTCGCTGTCCGGGGTGGCCTGGACCATGTAGGCCCAGTGGGCCATGGCGACGGCGTTCGCGCCGCTGATCATCTGCATCAGGAAGGCCCAGGTGCCCTGGAAGCGCACCATGCGCCCGGAACCGGTCACCGGCGCGTCCGTGGCGCTCGTCACGCTGGCATCCTCCGGGCTGAAGCTCAGCAGCACCGCGCCATCCGGCGTGACGGAGCCGAGCAGCGTGTAATAGGTGAAGTCCCCGCCGTCGGTGCTGATCGCCGTCCGGCCGGTCAGGTAGCCGTTCTCGAAGCGCTCGATCCACCACACCGTCTGGTCTTTCACCGTCGTGGTGCGCGCGTCGCGCAGGTTCGTCTGGCGGATCGCCGGCAGATACGCTTCCGGCACGTACCAATAGGTGTCGGCCAGCCACGCCCATTGGCGGGAGTCCGGTGCGGCGGCCGTTTCGGCGTCCGGTTCGGTGCGCGTCGTCATGGTGGTTCCCCCGTCATGCCGGCAGCGGCTTTGCCGGCTTCGTTTGCCGCACCAACGGACATAGCAGCGCAATCCACACTCGCCAATCCAGAGAATATCCATCCACCCGCACAAGCGCGCCCGATCTCCGTCGGCTGTGCGACACCCGACACGCCGCCCGGCCATTGTCAGCAATCGCACACGCGCCCGACACACGACAAATCAATACGAATCAACAACTTACCGCCGACACTCCGACTGGCACACCCCGTGCATATCCCTATGGGCCAGCCACGAGGAGGCAAGCCCATGCTCCAGGAAAAGATCCAGGACGTCTTCAACGAGCCCGGTTGCGCGACCAACCAGGGCAAGTCGGAGAAGGAGCGCAAGAAGGGCTGCACCAAGGCGCTGAAGCCCGGTGCCGCCGCCGGCGGCTGCGCCTACGACGGCGCGATGATCGCGCTCCAGCCCATCGCCGACGTCGCCCACCTCGTGCACGGCCCCATCGCCTGCCTGGGCAACTCGTGGGACAACCGCGGCACCCGGTCGTCGGGCTCGCAGCTCTACCGCACGGGCTTCACCACCGACCTGTCGGAGCTGGACATCGTCCACGGCGGCGAGAAGAAGCTGTACAAGGCGATCAAGGAGATCGTGCAGCAGTACGACCCGCCGGCCGTCTTCGTGTACCAGACCTGCGTGCCGGCGATGATCGGCGACGACATCGAGGCGGTCTGCAAGTTCGCCGCGCAGAAGCTGCGCAAGCCGGTCATCCCGGTGATGGCGCCGGGCTTCGTGGGCTCCAAGAACCTGGGCAACAAGCTGGCCGGCGAGACGCTGCTCGACCACGTCATCGGCACGGTCGAGCCGGAAATGACCACCTCCACCGACCTCTGCATCGTCGGCGAATACAATCTGGCCGGCGAGCTGTGGCAGGTGAAGCCGCTGCTCGACGAGATCGGCATCCGCATCCTGTCCTGCATCTCCGGCGACGGCCGCTACAACGAGGTGGCGCAGGCGCACCGCGCGCGCCTCACCATGGTGGTGTGCTCCCAGGCGCTGGTGAACGTCGGGCGCAAGATGCAGGAGCGCTGGGGCATCCCCTACTTCGAGGGGTCGTTCTACGGCGTCACCGACACCACCGACACGCTGCGCACCATGGCCGCCATGCTGGTGGAGCGCGGGGCGCCGGCCTCGCTGATGGACCGCGCCGAAGGCGTCATCGCGCGGGAAGAGGCGCGCGTGAAGCGCCGCCTGGAACCCTACAAGCCGCGCTTCGACGGCAAGCGGGTGCTGCTGTTCACCGGCGGCGTCAAGAGCTGGTCCATGGTCACCGCACTGGAGGAGGCCGGGTTGACCATCGTCGGCACCTCCACCAAGAAGTCGACCCGGGAAGACAAGGACCGCATCAAGAAGAAGAAGGGCGAGGAGTTCCACATGTGGGACGACCTCAAGCCCAAGGAGATGTATCGCATGCTGCGGGAGTCGGAGGCCGACATCATGCTCTCCGGCGGGCGCTCGCAGTTCATCTCGCTGAAGGCCAAGGTGCCGTGGCTGGACATCAACCAGGAACGCCACCACGCCTACGCCGGCTACGACGGCATCGTCAATCTCTGCGAGGAGATCGACAAGACGCTGTCCAACCCCATCTGGCGGCAGGTTCGCCTGCCGGCTCCCTGGGAAGCGTCCCTTTGAGGAAGAACGAGGAGGGCCGCCCCATGTCGCACGCCGCACGCTTCCCCACCTCTTCCAAGGCCGCGTCCACCAACCCGCTGAAGATGAGCCAGCCGATCGGCGCGGCCCTCGCCTTCCTCGGCATGGACCGCTGCCTGCCGCTGTTCCACGGGTCCCAGGGCTGCACCGCCTTCGGCCTCGTCCTGCTGGTCCGCCACTTCCGCGAGGCGATCCCGCTGCAGACCACCGCCATGGACCAGGTCTCCACCATCCTCGGCGGTTACGAGAACCTGGAAGAGGCGATCCGCAACATCCACGAGCGGATGAAGCCCGCCCTCATCGGCGTCTGCACCACCGGCGTTACCGAGACCAAGGGCGAGGACCTCGCCGGCCATTACAGAACCTTCCGCCAGCGCAACCCGGGCCTCGACGACATGGGGCTGGTGTTCGCCAGCACGCCCGACTTCATCGGCGGCTTCGAGGACGGTTTCGCCAGCGCGGTCACCGGCATCGTCGAGCAGTTCGCCCAGCCCGCCGCGCAGACCCGGCGCGGACAGGTCAACGTGCTGGCCGGCTGCCAGCTCTCCCCCGGCGACGTGGAGGAGATCCGCGACCTGATCGAGAGCTTCGGCCTGACGCCCATCGTCCTGCCCGACCTGTCGCTGTCCATGTGCGGCCGCCAGCCGACCGAGTTCACCGCCACCTCGCTGGGCGGCACCACCATCGACCAGGTGCGCGACATGGGTGCCTCCGAGGTCACGCTGGTGTTCGGCGAGCACATGCGCCGCGCCGCCGCGGCGCTGGAGCTGAAGACCGACGTGCCGACCGTGTTCTTCGACCGGCTGACCGGGCTGGAGACCACCGACCGCTTCGTCAAGACGCTGGCCGACGTGTCGAAGCGCCCGGTGCCGGCGCGCATCCGGCGCCAGCGCGAGAGCCTCGTCGACGCCATGCTCGACGGCCACTTCTACTTCTCCCGCAAGCGCATCGCCGTGGCGCTGGAGCCGGACCTGCTGTACGCCGTGACCGGCTTCCTAAACGACATGGGCGCCATCGTCATGGCCGCCGTGTCGCCCACCCAGGCGCCGGTGCTGGAGAAGGTGAAGGCCGGCACCATCATGGTCGGCGATCACTCCGACGTCGAGGCGGTGGCGCGTGACGCCGACCTGATCATCTCCAACTCGCACGGCCGCCAGGGGGCGGCGCGGCTGGGCATCCAGCTGCACCGCATGGGCCTGCCGCAGTTCGACCGGCTGGGCGCCGGGATGAAGGTTGCGGTCGGCTACCGCGGCACGCGCGACCTGGTGTTCGAGATCGGCAACCTGTTCCTGGCCCGCGAGACGGACCACGACGGACATGAGCACGGGCACGACCATGGCCATGCGCACGAGCACGGCCACGCGTGCGGAGGTGGCGGATGCGGATGCAGCGCCGTCTGAGGCTCGTGGATGACGGGGCGCCAGCCCCCCGAGGAGGATCGATGAAGGTAGCCTTCTGCACGCAGGACATGCAGCACGTCGACGCCCACTTCGGCTGGGCGAAGAACATCGCGATCTACGAGGTCGACAACGCCGGCTACAAGATGGTGGAGACCTGCCAGTTCGGCGGCTCGATGTTCGAGGACGGCAACGAGGACAAGCTGGTCCCGAAGCTGGAAGCCTTGAGCGACTGCGCCATCGTCTACCTGTCGGCGATCGGCGCTTCGGCCGCGGCGCGCGTCGTGGCCAAGAAGATCCATCCGGTGAAGGTCGAGGCGACGGAATCCATCACCACGCTGCTCGACCGCCTGATCGTCACCATCAACGGCAACCCGCCCCCCTGGCTGCGCAAGGCGCTGAGCAAGGGCGAGCCGCAGACCTTCGATTTCGCAGACGAGGAGGAGTGAGACATGGCCGCAGACATGGCCGACGTGACCGTCGCGGATGATCTCGAAGAGCAGTTCCTGAAGAATCTCGTCCTGCTGTTCCGCGCCGAGGACAGCTACGGCGCCTGGGAGGGCAAGAGCGACGAGGTGCTGCTCGCTCCCTTCATCCTCGACAAGGAGGCGCGCGCCGCCATGCCGATCATCGGCGATCCGGACCCGGACACGCTGTGGCGGCTGGAGCTTTTCTACAAGGCCGTCGGCATCACGATCGAGAAGCTGACCGGCCTGATGGCGACGCCGATGCTGAAGATGAGCCACGAGGGCTTCGGCCGCATCGTGCTGATCGCCGGCCGCCTGGTGGTGGTGTCGAAGCACCTGCGCGACGTGCACCGCTTCGGCTTCCCGTCCCAGGACAAGCTGGTCGCCGACGGCGCCAAGCTGGTGCGCGACGCCGTGGCCCTGATCGAGAAGCACCGCGTCGTGGCGGAGCTGTGAGGAACCCGACATGAGCGAAGCCGACGCCCTGAAGGACGAGATCAAGAAGCTCAACGCCCGCGCCACGGCGAAGAAGATGGACCTGCACGACCTGTCGGAGGAGCTGCCCGTCAACTGGGAACGCATCCTCGACGTCGCGCGCGAGACCTACGACGCCTACAAGGAGCTGACCGAGAAGCGCGCCGCGCTCAAGGCGCTCGGGGCGTGACCCACCCACCAACCCTGAGCATCGGGAGCAGAGCATGACCGTTTACGTGACCGGATTGACCCGCGGCGGCACCGCCTGGACGCCCAAGTACGTGGAGAGCATCGACCAGAAGCAGTGCATCGGCTGCGGCCGCTGCTTCAAGGTCTGCGGCCGCGACGTCCTGGAGCTGATCGGCATCACCGAGGACGGCGACATCGTTGACGCCTTCGACGACGAGGCCGAGAAGAAGGTGATGAGCGTCAAGGGTGCCGCCAACTGCATCGGCTGCGAGAGCTGCGCCAAGGTCTGCTCGAAGAGCTGTATCACCCACAAGGCGCTGGCCGCCTGATTTCAGGCCGCCACGCCGCACGGGCTCCCCTCTCCCGGGGAGAGCGGGCGCGGGTGGAGGGACGGCGATGGGCCGGGATGCCCGTTCCCTCCACCCGACGTCTTGCGTTTTGAATTGTCCGGCGTTGGGTTTTCGCTGACGCTCAACCCAACGTTGATATCTGCACCGGCTTACGCGTCGAACCAGCCGTAGGTGCTGCCGCCGTGCGCCTCGATGGCGTTGGCGAAGTCGATGTTGCGCACGCCCACCAGTTCCACGCGGATGATGGTGTCGCCGGCCGACACGTTGCCGTCCTGCAGCTCCAGCACCACGTTGGCATTCTGGTCCTGCAGGCTGTAGCCGTAGCTCCACCAGTTGCGGGCGCCGACGTGGTCGACCTCCAGGTCGAAGTCCTGGATCCGCACCGTGTGCGTGCCGGCCCCCAGGATCGTCGGGTCGAACAGGAACAGGTCGGTACCGCCGCCGCCGATCATCACGTCCTGCCCGCCGGCGTCGTACCACAGTTGGTCGTTGCCGGCCCCGCCGTCCAGCGTGTCGTCGCCCGTGCCACCGGACAGCAGGTCCGCGCCGTCGCCGCCCGACACCGTGTCGCGCCCGGCCGCGCCGCGCAACGTGTCGTTGCCGCCCATCCCGCGCAGCAGGTCGTTGCCGCCGCCGCCGTCCAGCAGGTTGCGCCCGCTGTTCCCGGTGATCGCGTCGTTGCCGCTGCCGCCCGTGCCGGTCAGGTCGCCCCGCCCTTCCATCAGCTTCAGGGCTTCCACGTTGGCGGCGCTGGCCAGCGAGAAGTTGACCGGCGCCTCGATGGTGTCGTACCCGGCGCCCGCGGATTCATACACGCGGTCGTTGCCGTTGAAGACGATATACCAGTCGTCGCCATTGCCTCCCCACAGGCTGTCGCCGTAGCCGGACGTGCCGCCGTCCAGAGTGTCGTTGCCGTCGCCGCCGTACAACCGGTCGGCGTTGCCGTATCCGTAAAGGCGATCGTTGCCGCCATAGCCGTACATGGCGTCGTTGCTGTTGGTGCCATACAGGCTGTTGTTGGCGTTCGTGCCGTAGATGTTGGCCATGAGACCCCCCGTGGCTTTGGCCTTCGCCGAGCGGATGCTCAACGTATCGTGGCGAAGCGTAAGCCCCGCCACGGCCGCGGCACTACCGGTAATTGTGAGTACAAGTCGCTCTTTTCGTGTTCGCGAAGGTATTAACCCCTTCGCGCGTAAAGAGAAAAGCCAGACGGGGCAACGGGTGTAAAAGCCCCGGACGATTCCCGGATGTCCGCTTCATCCACAAGCGGGCGCGCTCCTGCGACAATCCGCCGCAGAGGTGGTAAGACGATTTGTTAAGGACTTACTCCTCTTCGCCGTCGTCCCTGGCCAGCGCCTCCACCACGCGCCAGCCGACGTGGTCGGCCGGGTTGATCTCGGCCAACTTGGCGAGGATGGCCGCGGCCTGCGCCGCGTTGCCCCGGCGCAGCGAGATGAAGGCCAGCGCCTTCAGCGTGAACAGCGTGAAGCGCGCCGTGCCCGAGGCTTCCCAGTCCGTGCTGTCCGGCGCCAGCGCCCGCCAGTCGGACGGGTAGCCGCCCTGCGCCGCCGCGGCGTCCAGGCCGATCAGCGCCACGCGCTCGGCGTCGTTCAGACGAAGCTTGCTGAAGTAGAATTTGTACAGCGCGTAGAACACCGGCAGCACGCGCGGCCCCAGCCGGTGCGCCTCCCACAGCAGTTCCTCGCAACGCTGCGGTTCGCCGCGCGCGGCCACCGCCGCCTGCAGCCGCTCGTCGATGTGCTCCGGCACGTCGCCGAAGGCCATGCGGCCGTCGGAAATGCGCAACTCGATCGGTCGTTCCATACAGTCCCCCGTGCCGGCGCCGCGTCATACCCGCAAAAAACTTATGGTCTTCGCGCCATGAAGGGCGCAAGTGGTGCGCCGTATTGCCGCGGCAAGACCCTGCGGCATCTCGCCGCATCTGTCGAAAACCCGACACGCCCCTTTGTCGCGAAGGCGTCAGCCAATCCCCTTGTCGAAACATGACAATCCTTGCGAATCAGCAGCTTAAGGACTGGCACGGAACGTGCTTCATCGGTGGGCAGCTGATTTTCACCAGCCAAGGAGATGGCGAAGATGGTGACCCTGACGCCCAGCGCCGTAGCCACCCTGGAACGGGTCCTGGCCGGCAACGCTCCCGCGGCCAAGGGGCTGCGCATCGCGGTAACGGACGGCGGCTGCGCCGGCCACAAGTACCAGATGGGCCTGGAAGCGGACGCCGGCGAAGGCGACGCGGTGTTCGAGTTCGGCAGCGTGCTCGTCTACGTCGACGAGGCCAGCCAGCCGCTGCTGGACGGCGTGGTCGTCGACTTCGTGGAAGGCATCGAAGGCTCCGGCTTCAAGTTCGACAACCCGAACGCCACCGGCTCCTGCGGCTGCGGCAAGTCGTTCTCGTCGGGCAGCTGCGCGCCCGGCTCGACCGCCGGGTCGAGCTGCGGCACCGCCGCCCACTAAACACCCCCTCTTCAGTCCCCCCAGGGCACGCCGATATCCCGGAAAGGCAGAGCGCCATGTGGAACTACACCGACAAGGTCAAGGAACACTTCTTCAACCCGAAGAACTCGGGCGTGCTGGACACCGCCAACGCGGTCGGCGAGGTCGGCTCGATCACCTGCGGTGACGCGCTCAAGCTGATGATGAAGGTGAACCCCGACACCGACGTGATCGAGGACGCGCGCTTCCAGACCTTCGGCTGCGGCTCGGCCATCGCCTCCTCCTCGGCGCTGACCGAAATGATCATCGGCAAGACCGTGGACGAGGCGCTGAAGCTCACCAACCGCGACATCGCCGACTACCTGGGCGGCCTGCCGCCGGAGAAGATGCACTGCTCCGTCATGGGGGCCGAGGCGCTGCGCGCCGCCATCGCCAACTTCAAGGGCGAGGCGTGGGAAGACGACCACGAGGAAGGCGAGCTGATCTGCAAGTGCTTCGGCATCGACGCCGCGATGATCGAGCGCGCCGTGACCGTCAACAACCTGACCACGCTGGAAGAGGTCACCCACTACACCAAGGCCGGCGGTTCCTGCCAGACCTGCCACGAGAAGATCGAGGAGGTGCTGGAGGCGGTGCTGGCGAAGACCGCCACCAAGCCCAAGGCGCACGCCCCCGGCACCGTCGGCCTGGACGCCATCAAGCCGCTCCAGCCCAAGGCCGCCGCCCCGGCGCCGTCGAAGATGACCAACGTGCAGCGCATGCAGGCCATCATGATGGCGATCGAGGAGATCCGCCCCTCCATCCAGAAGGACGGCGGCGACGTGGAGCTGGTCGACATCGACGGCAAGGACATCTACGTGCGGCTCAGCGGCGCCTGTTCCGGCTGCTCGCAGTCGGCGGGCACCATGATGGGCGTGCAGATGAAGCTGGTGGAGAAGCTGGGCGAGTTCGTCCGCGTCAAGCCCGCCTCGCTCATGAAGGTGGAGGCGTAAATGACCAAGGGCATCTACCTGGACAACAACGCCACCACCCGCGTCGACCCGCTGGTCCTGGCCGAGATGCTGCCGCTGTTTTCCGAGCACTTCGGCAATCCCTCCTCCATGCACGGCTTCGGCGCCGCGGTGGGCGGCAAGATCGAATGGGCGCGCCAGCAGGTGCAGGCCCTTCTGGGCGCCGCGCACGACAGCGAGATCGTCTTCACCTCCGGCGGCACGGAAAGCGACAACACCGCCATCCTCTCCACCCTGGAGGCCTTCCCCAAGAAGCGCGAAATCGTTACCAGCGTGGTCGAGCACCCCGCCGTGCTGGCGCTGTGCGATTACCTGGAGAAGAAGAAGGGCTACACCGTCCACCGCATCGGCGTGGACGGCAAGGGCAACCTGGACATGGACGCCTACAAGGCGGCCCTGTCGGAAAACGTCGCCATCGTCTCCATCATGTGGGCCAACAACGAGACCGGCACCCTCTTCCCGGTCGAAGAGCTGGCGGTGATGGCGAAGGATGTCGGCGCGCTGTTCCACACCGACGCGGTGCAGGCGGTGGGCAAGATCCCGATGAAGCTGGCGGACTCGGCCATCGATATGCTGTCGCTGTCCGGCCACAAGCTGCACGCGCCCAAGGGCATCGGCGCCCTGTACGTCAAGCGCGGCACCCGCTTCCGCCCCATGCTGCGCGGCGGCCACCAGGAGCGCTCGCGCCGCGCCGGAACGGAGAACGCGCCGGCCATCGTCGGGCTGGGTGCGGCGGCCGAACTCGCCCTGCACCACATGGCCGACGAGAACACCCGCGTCCGCGCGCTGCGCGACAAGCTGGAGCAGGCGCTGCTGGCGAAGGTCCCCAACTGCTTCGTCACCGGCAACCCGGACGTCCGCCTGCCCAACACCTGCAACGTCGCCTTCGAGTACATCGAGGGCGAGGCGATCCTCCTGCTGCTGAACGAGCACGGCATCGCCGCCTCCTCCGGTTCGGCCTGCACGTCCGGTTCGCTGGAGCCCAGCCACGTGATGCGGGCGATGGGCGTGCCCTACACCGCCGCGCACGGCGCCACCCGCTTCTCCCTGTCGCGCGAGACGACGGAAGCGGAGATCGACGCGGTCATCGCCGTGGTGCCGGGCATCATCGACCGGCTGCGCAAGCTGTCGCCCTACTGGTCGCAGGAAGGCGCGCCCAAGGCGTTCGAACCGACGTACGCGTAACAACCTGCGGGGGCTTCGGGATCATGCGCAACACCGCTTCCGTCACGATCAACGACACCACCCTGCGCGACGGCGAGCAGACGGCCGGCGTCGCCTTCACGCTGGACGAGAAGATCGCCATCGCCCGCGCCCTCGACGGCGCCGGGGTGGGCGAGCTGGAAATCGGCATCCCCGCCATGGGCGAGGAGGAACGCGACGGCATCCGCGCCGTCGCCTCCCTGGGCCTCACATCCAAGCTGATGGTCTGGTGCCGCATGTGCGACGCCGACCTGGAGGCGGCGTTGAGCTGCAACGTCGGCTTCGTCAACCTCTCCATGCCGGTGTCGGACATCCAGATCTCGCGCAAGCTGCGCCGCTCGCGCGACTGGGCGCTGGCGGAGATCGACCGCATGATCCGCAAGGCCCGCGACGCCGGGCTGGAGGTCAGCCTGGGCGGCGAGGACTCGAGCCGCGCCGACATGGACTTCCTGATCACCGCCGCCACGGTGGCGCAGCAGGCCGGTGCCCGGCGCTTCCGCTTCGCCGACACGCTGGGCGTGCTGGACCCCTTCCAGACCCGCGCGGCGATCGAACGGCTGCGCGCCGCCACCGACCTGGAGATCGAGATCCACGCGCACGACGACCTGGGCCTCGCCAACGCCAACTCGCTGGCGGCGGTGCTGGGCGGTGCCACGCACGTCAACACCACCGTCAACGGCCTGGGCGAGCGCGCCGGCAACGCGCCGCTGGAAGAGGTGGTCGTGTCGGCCAAGGTGCTGTACGGCCTGGAGACCGGCGTCGACACCCGGTCGCTGGGCGCCATCTCCGACCTGGTGGAGGCCGCGTCGAACCGGCCGGTGGCGGTCAACAAGTCCATCGTCGGCGACGCCGTCTTCACGCACGAGGCCGGCATCCATGTGGACGGCCTGCTGCGCGACCGCCGCACCTACCAGAACTTCGACCCGGCCGAGGTGGGGCGTGAGCACCGCATCGTGCTGGGCAAGCACTCTGGCACCTCGGCCGTGAAGCTGGCCTACAGCCAGATCGGCGAGGAGGTGGACGACACCGCCGCCCGCGCCATCCTCGGCCGCGTGCGCGTCTTCGCCACGGCCGCCAAGCGCGCGCCGACGCCGGACGAGCTGCGCGCCTTCCTGCACGACCTCGTCCCGCAGCCGTAACCGCCCCCTTGACCCGACCGAGGGCCACCGCCATGCAGCAGGCCGTCACAGCATCCCCCGCCCCGCCCGCAGGCACCGGCATCGGCCGCCTCCTGCGCGAGGACGTCGCCTGCGTGTTCGACCGCGACCCGGCCGCCCGCACGCGGTGGGAGGTGCTGACCTGCTACCCCGGTGTCCACGCGCTGATCGCGCACCGCGTCTCGCACGCGCTGTGGCGGCGCGGGTTCAAGTGGGCGGCGCGCTTCCTGGCCTACCTGTCGCGCGCGGTCACCAACATCGACATCCACCCCGGTGCGCGCATCGGCCGCCGCTTCTTCATCGACCACGGCGCCGGCGTCGTCATCGGCGAGACGGCGGAGGTCGGCGACGACGTGACGCTCTACCACGGCGTCACCCTGGGCGGCACCAGCTGGAACAAGGGAAAGCGCCACCCCACGCTGCAGGACGGCGTGCTGGTCGGCTCCGGCGCCAAGATCCTCGGCCCCATCACGGTGGGCAGCAACGCGCGGGTGGGTGCGAACTCGGTCGTCACCAAGGACGTGCCGGACGGCATGACGGTGGTCGGCATCCCCGGCCGCATCGTGCAGCCCGCCTCGCTCCGCCGCGCCGCGGGCGAGAGCGGCATCGACCTCGACCACCACCTGATGCCCGACCCGGTCGGCAAGGCGATCGCCTGCCTGATCGACCACATCAACCGCATCGAGGCCCGGCTGGAAGCCCATACGGCGGAGGAGGCCCTCAAGCTGGCCCCCCTCACCGGTGTGGTGTGCGACAGCTGCGGCAACGTCTGCGGCCAGGACGCCTGCGAAACGGCACACCCGCCGGCCGCACTTAAAGAAGGAATGCTGCAATGAGCTTCAAGGACGACCTCGACGACCTGGAGACGGCGGAGGACTTCCTGCGCTTCCTCGAAGTGCCCTACGAGCAGCGCGTCGTGCACGTGAACCGCCTGCACATCCTGCAGCGCTTCCACGACTACCTGAACGCCGACGAGGGCATCGACCGCATCGACGACGACGAGGCGCTGGCCGAGCGCTACCGCCTGCATCTGACGCGCGCCTACCACGACTTCGTGGTGTCGAACGCCATCGCCGAGAAGACCTTCAAGGTGCACAAGGACGAAGCCGCCAAGGCCGCCAACCGCTTCGTGCCCCTCGACCAGCTGCTGGGCGCCCCGCGGTTCGTCGGATAGGCGCCTGCCGTTGGGTTTTCGCTGGCGCTCAACCCAACCTACGACGGCGCCGTAGGTTGGGTTGAGCGCCAGCGAAAACCCAACACCCCACCCTCAAATCAGCACGTACCAGCCGCTCCCGCTGATCCCGCCGGTCATGCCCTCCAGCCGGATGGTGCAGACGGCCTCGTCGCCGCTCAGCGTCACCAGATAGCCCTTCGCATCCTCGACGAGGTCGATCCGCCATTCCCGGCCGATCGCCAGCCGGTCGCCCTCGGTCACGTTCAGGCCGACGATGGTGTCGTTCCCGTGCGCCGTATCGGGGCTGTATTGGATGGTATCGGGTGCGTTGTCCGCGCGGCTGCCGCCCTGGCGGTCGCGGTTCGGGTATAGCAGGTCGTCGCCCTCCCCGCCGACGATCGCATCGCCACCGGGACCGCCCACGATGGTGTCGCTGCCGGTGCCGCCGGACAGCACGTCCTCGCCGGCACCCGCGCTGATCACGTCGTTGCCGCTGTCGCCGTGCGCCCGCAGCCGGCCGTCCCACCGGCCTTGGCCCTGCTCGATGACGTCGTCGCCGCCGCCGCCGTAGACCGTCTGGTTGTCCGCCAGCACGGTGATGCGGTCGGCCCCGGTCAGGCCCCGCACGGTGAAGTGGTCTTCGATGCTTCGAATATTGTCGTCGCCGGACGTTCCGAAAATCAGCGCCCGTTCCCGCTCGATGCGGATGCCTTGCTCGAACAGGGCGTTCAGGATCTTGTCGATGGCCATGGCGGTTTCCCGAATCTCCGGTCAGAAGGAATAGGCTGCGGACACGACCAGTTCGTGCGCGCGCAGGCGGCCGTTCATCCGCAGGTCGGGGTCGGACACGGCCGCGCCGCCCAGTTCCGGCACCAGCGACGGCGCGAAGCGGAAGCTGTCGCCGGTGCGCACCCGGCCCAGGTGGGCGTAGCGGTAGCCGACGTCGACGGCGATGTCCGGGTGCAGCGCGACGCTGACGCCCGCCCCCGCCTGCAGCGCCAGGTTGGCGCGCGAACCGCCGTCGAGCGTGCCCAACGGGCTGCCGTCCACCGCGATGTCCAGCCGGTCCATGCGGTTCCACGCTACGCCGACGCCGGCCGTGACGTACGGGCGTACGATGCCGAACGCCACCGGCGCGTAGGTGCCGTTCAGCATCAGCGCGGTCGAGCGCGCCCGCGCGCCGGCGGTCCCGCGCGTGCCGTCGTCGGGATCGACGGCGTTCTCGCTGTAGCGCAGCCCGAACCGGCGCGTCACCCCCAGGTCCACGCGCAGCTCCGGCGAGAAGCGGTAGCCGACGGCGCCGCCCAGCAGCGCCCCCTGCCCCAGGTCGCGCCCGAAATCACCCCCGGCGTCGCGCGTCCAGGCATTGCCGACGTCGAGCTTCACATAGATCCCCGCGCCGTCCCCAGCGAACGCCGCGCCGGCGCAGCCGGCGGCCAGGGCCAGGGCGGCGGCGCCCCCGAGGATGAGGCGCGACGGCAAGATCTGCATCATGACGATTCCCCCAAAGAACGAAGCAGACCTAACCTGGGCAATCAGAGCTTGTCCACCCCGGAAGCGGCTCCGGCACCCCCGTATCAAAGGTGTAACGAACCCGACAAACGGCCCCACATGTCGGCCCCGTGTCGGGATTGCGACATGTTCGCGCAACTGCCCGAAACCTGCCCGGCCGGCTAGTACCCTTGGAAAATCAAGCTGCTACGATCAAGGCATCCGCTGGCACGCCGTTTGCTGCATGGCAAACCGTGGCCCCCCGGGGCCGGTATTTTTCGAGGAGACCGGGATGCACATCGTCGTCTGTATCAAACAGGTGCCCGACAGCGCGCAGATCCGTATTCACCCCGTGACGAACACGATCATGCGGCAGGGCGTCCCGGCGATC
>NZ_DASPIS010000141.1:0-13627 GCF_035628975.1 Azospirillum sp.
GGAGGCGTCGCACAGCGTGTCACCGGTCTCGGTCTCCTGCAGGGAGACGAGCGCGATGATGTCGCCGGCGCGGGCTTCCTCGATCGGGTTGGCGTCCTTCGCGTACATCTCGACCATGCGGCCGATCTTCTCGCGCTTGCCGCGGGTCGAGTTCAGGATCGACATGCCCTTGGTCAGCACGCCCGAATAGACGCGCACGAAGGTCATCGAGCCGTAGGTATCGTTCAGCACCTTGAAGGCCAGCGCCGAGAAGGGCGCGTCGTCGGAGCTGAGACGCTCGCCGTTCGGGTTGCCGTCCTCGTCCACCGTCTTGATCGCCTCGACGTCGGTCGGGGCCGGCAGCAGATCGACGACCGCATCCAGAACCTGCTGGACGCCCTTGTTCTTATAGGACGAGCCGCAGAGGACCGGGGTGAAGGCGCTCTTGATGGTGCCCTTGCGCAGGCAGGCGCGCAGCACGTCGGCCGACGGCTCCTCACCCGACTCCAGATAGGCTTCCATCGCCGCGTCGTCCTGCTCCAGAGCGGTGTCGACCAGCTCGGCGCGCAGCTGCGGGATCATGGCGATGTTGTCGAGGTCTTCCTTGACCGACAGGTTGAGCTTGGCCGCGAGGTCGTCGGTGACCTCCCAGATTTCCCACTTGGCGTCCTTGTCGTCGGAGAACCAGACATAGGCCTTCATCTCGACCAGGTCGACCATGCCGCGGAAGTTGTCTTCCGAGCCGAGCGGGACCTGGATGCAGACCGGACGCGCGTTCAGGCGGGTCTTGATCATGCTGACGCAGCGCTGGAAGTTGGCGCCGGAGCGGTCCATCTTGTTGACGTAGCAGATGCGCGGAACGTTGTAGTTGTCCGCCAGACGCCAGTTGGTCTCCGACTGCGGCTCCACGCCGGCGACGCCGTCGAACACCACGACCGCGCCGTCGAGCACGCGGAGCGAGCGGTTCACCTCGATGGTGAAGTCCACGTGGCCCGGGGTGTCGATGACGTTGATCTTCTTCTCGCGCCAGAAGGCCGAAACGGCGGCCGACTGGATGGTGATGCCGCGCTTCTGCTCCTGCTCCATGTAGTCGGTCGTGGTCGACGTCTTCAGATCCTTCGTCTCGTGGACGTCGATGATCGTGTGCTTGCGACCGGTGTAGTACAGAATGCGCTCGGTGGTCGTCGTCTTGCCCGCGTCGACGTGGGCGATGATGCCGATGTTCCGAATGTCAGACAGTGGCGTTTGGCGCGGCATGTTGCGGTTCCATTGCAGTAACGCGACAACCGAAGCGCGACCGTCAGGGTCGTCCGCTTCGGCGGCAGAGGTTGGTCGGGGTTTTACGGGCGATCTGTTAAGGCGTCATTAACATTCCGTAAACCGACAAGCAATTTGTCGGATTATTGAAGCGCGCGGCCCTCACAGCGTTCGGGCCACGCCGGCACACCCCAACCGAGGCTGCCGGGTCGCCCCGTTTCCGCCGCCTTATTTAGCAGCGGTGACCTGAATTTCAACGAGATACTCCGGGGCCGCCAGCTTGGCTTCCACCGTGGCGCGGGCCGGCGGATTGGCCGGATCGACCCAGGCCTCCCACGCCTTGTTCATCGCGCCGAAGCTGGCGATGTCCACCAGATAGATCGTGGCCGACAGCAGCTTGCTCTTGTCGCTGCCCGCTTCCGCCAGCAGGGCGTCGATCTGGGCCAGGATTTGGGCGGTCTGACGCTCGACGTCGGGCGTCGGCTCGTCGGCGACCTGACCGGCGAGATAGACCGTGTCCTTATGGACGACCATCTGGCTCATGCGCGGTCCGGTGTGGAAGCGCTGGATCGACATGACGAAAAGACTCCGGGTTCCGGGGGCTCGAAAAAGACGCGCGTACGTCTATGCCATTCAGAGCCTCGCGCGAAGTAAAAAATGCGCCTCCCCCGCTCAGGGCTGCTCCGCGGCGGTATCCTTCGCCAAAAGTGCGGCAAACCGGCCGGCGGGGACCGCGAAATTGCGCACGGCCGGGGCATTTCCGGCGGCGACGCCGACTCCGGCGACGGCCCAGCCGCCTCCGGCTGCGCCGTCCCGGCCCGCCGACCGCACCAGCAGCGGCCCACCGCTGGTCCCGCGCGTAGCGTCGCAATCATGCACCAGCAGTCCGGCACTCTCCCCCAGCATCCGACAGTCGCGATCGGCCATCAGGATCTGTGCCCGGTCCTGGCTGTAGCCGCCAAGCATCAGGGGCGTCCCCGCCGGCAGGGGCGCGGCGCTGACGGGGAGCGGCGGCACCGACTCCGGCGCCGCCTCGGCCAGCGTCAGCACCGCCCAGTCGGCCGAAACCACTGGATTGGGCGCGGCGGGATCATAGGCCGGATCGGTCGCGACGCGGGCCACCGTGACATGCCGGGTGAACTCCCCCCGGTCATAGCCGAACAGGACATGCAGCGAGGATGCCTGCAGGAAGCGCCGCGTCCGCGCGTTGAACAGGCAATGGGCGGCAGTCAGCACCGTGCGCGGCCCGACCAGGGCCCCGGTGCAGCGGCCGGCCAGGTTGGTCTGCACCCGAACGACGCTGCGCCACGGAGCCGCCGACGCATCCACCGGCACCCGCCGGTCCCCCGGCCCGACACCGGGCAACAGCGGCCGCTCCGCATCGGCTCCGGGCGCACCGGCCAGGATTGCGAGCGCAAGCGCCGCTGCGACCATACGGCCGGGGCCAAGGCCGCGCCGACAGCGCGCATGTTCTTGCTCCGTTTCCCTCAATCCCGTATTCTCCCGCACATGGCGACGCTGATCATCACCGAGAAATCCAGCCAGGCGAAGGACCTGCGCGCAGCCCTGGGCGACCGTTACGGCCGTATCCTGCCGGCAGAGGGGCACCTGTTGCGGCTTGCCGAGCCGGACGAGGTCGATCCCGCCTGGAAACGCTGGTCGCCGACCCTGCTGAAGCCGGACGGGCTCTATCCCACCCGTCCCGACCAGGGCGGCAACAAGGCGGCGAAGCTGCAGGCCATCACCGCCGCGTTGCGCGCCTGCGACGAGGTGATCCTCGCCACCGACTGCGACCGCGAAGGCCAGCTGATCGGGCAGGAGATCCTGGAGCATGTCGGCTATCGCGGCAAGGTGCGGCGCGCGCTTTTCACGGCGCAGGACCCGAAGACCCTGCGCGATGCCTTCGCCGCGCTGAAGCCCAACGACAGCATGCGCCCGCTCTACGAGGCGGCGGTGGCGCGCCAGCAGGCCGACCAGATCTACAACCTGTCGCTGACCCGCACGGCGACCAAGACCCTGCTGGCGCCCGGCACCCGCGGCGTCATCGGCATCGGCCGGGTGAAGACCCCGACACTCGCCATCGTCTGCCTGCGCGAGCTGGAAATCCGCAACTTCAAGCCCGAGGATTATTTCGAGGTCGTCGCGACCGCCACCGTGGCGGAGGGCAGCTTCCAGATGCGCCACGCCCCGGCGCCCAAGGACCGCATCAAGGACCCCGCTGCGGCCGAGGCCATCGCCCGCGCCGCGGACAACCACCGCGGCCCGCTGACCGTGACGGTGGAGGAGAAGCGGCAGGCGCCGCCAAAGCTGTACGACCTGCCTTCCCTGCAGAAGACCTGCGGACAACGATGGGGCTGGACCGCCGACCGCACGCTGTCGGTGGCGCAGGAGCTGTATGACGGCGACGGCAAGAAGCTGATCACCTACCCGCGCGCCGAGGCGCGGTATCTGTCGGAGAACCAGATCGCCGACGTGCCGGCCATCGTCGGCGCGCTGACCCGGCTGCGCGGCTTCGCCCATCTCGACATTGCCCGGCCGGTGATCCGCAGGGGCAAGTCCGGCCATTTCTGCGACAAGGCTCTGGAGGGCGTGTCGCACCATGCGGTGATTCCCAACGTCAATGTGCTGGACGATCTGGAATCGCGGCTGGTCCGGCTGACCGACGACGAAAAGCGGCTCTATGCGCTGATCTGCCGGTCCTACCTCGCCGCGGTGATGCCCGACTACGAGTATCGCCAGACCAGCGTGACCATGCCGGTCCCGGTGCCGACGCCCGGGGGGGCAAAGCCGGTCGCCTTCCGCGCCGTCGGCCGCATCCCGCTGAAGCTAGGCTGGAAGGCGGCCTTCGGCTCCGCCGACTCCGACGGCAAACCGGAGGAGGAGGCCGAGCAGACCTTGCCGCCGCTGACCGACGGCGAGCCGGCGACGTTGAGCGACCCGAAGGTGGAGGCGAAGCGCACCCAGGCGCCGCCGCGCTACAACGAAGGCACGCTGGTGGACGCCATGCAGAACTCCTGGCGGTTCGTCGAGGATCCAGCCCTGCGCGACCGGTTGAAGGAGGCCAAGGGAATCGGCACCCCGGCCACCCGCGCCGAGGTCATCAAGGGGCTGCGCAAACAGAACCTGCTGGGGGCGGACGGCAAGTGGCTGGTCCCGACGCCGGCCGGCCTGCATCTGTTCGAGACGCTGCGTGCCGCCGCACCGACGCTGGTCGATCCCGGCACCACCGCGCTGTGGGAAATGAAGCTGGACGAGGTGGTGACCGGCCGCGCCGATTTCCGCCGCGTCATCGACGCCATCGCGACCGAGGCGGAACGGCTGATCGGTGCCCTGGTCGGGCAGCGCGGCACGACGCTCGACCTTGGACTGCCCGCCCCCAAGGCACGCTTCACCCGCCGCGGGGCGGGGGGCGGGCGCACCGGCTCCGCCGCCGCCGGTGCCACCAAGCCGGCGCGTCGGCGGACCCGCAAAGCCGCCACGCCGGTGGAGGGAGAGGCTGCGACGCCAAAGCCGCGCCGCGCCCGCAAAGCCAAAGCCGGCGCATCGGCACCGCCGGAGAGCGTCACCTTGGACAGCGAGCCGCCCGCGGGCCCGGCGGCGGCGAATGCGCATCGCCGCCGCGAGCCGACGGAACGCATGGTCGCCTTTGCCCGCAGTCTGGCGGAACGCAAGGGCATCGCCCTGCCCGATCCGTGCCTGCGCGACTTCGACCAGTGCCGCAGCTTCCTGGACCAGCACGCACGCTGATCACCCGATGGACCGCGGGGCAATGGTCGCGCCAAAGGTTGTGGCTTTGCAAAGATTCGCTCTTTCTTGACAAGAATGATCACTGGACGGCACTCGCGATGCCGGCAATTCTCAAGGCATTCTCAATCAATGCTGAGTGGTGCCATGAAATTTTCCAATTTGACCACCCGTACTGTGACCGTCGCGGCGTTGAGCCTCGCTGCGGTGGCCCCCACCTTGGCGCAGAGCCTGCCCAGCTACGACGGCGCCAGCGTCACCCAATGCATTCCCTTCGCCAATTTCCAGCCGGTTTCCTTCACCGAGGCCCCCCAGCTGAATTTCAGCATCGCCGGCGACAGCACCATCCATTCCGTGACGATGGACACGGGGTCGGTCGGCATCGCCATTTCGGCCGCCAACATCCCCAACTATGACCAATTGAAAACGGCCGCCGGAGCCACGGCCGGTACGCAGTTCCTGTCCAGCAGCAAGGTGCTGTGGGTCGGCACCTGGGTGCCGATGACGGTTACCCTGTATGACCGGAACAAGCAGCCGGTGGCGACTTCGGACGTCTTCGTGCTGGGCGTGGAGCAGTCCGGCCGCTGCGACACCTACCAGACCGACCAGCAGATCTGCCCCAACCTGCCGGCGCCGCAAAAGCCCGTGCTCTACATGGGCGTCGGCTTCGGGCAGGAGGCGGATTTCCAGCCGCAGGGCACGCCGGACAAGAATGTTCTCCTGAACCTGCGCAGCGTGAACGGCCAGCCCGTCGCTCCGGGAACGCTGAACAAGGGCTACATCATCGGCCGCCAGGGCATCCAGGTCGGGCTGACCGCGGCCAACACGGCGGGTTTCCGCTTCGCCAAGCTGCAGCCTTACCAGCAGTATCCCGGCGACTGGATGATGCCGAGCGGCTGCATCACGGTGAACCCGGACCAAAACCGCAATGCCAACGGCCCGATCTGCACCCCGGCGAACATCCTGGTCGATACCGGCATCCCGCAGAGCTACATGACGGTGCCGCCCACGATCCAATTCAACAAGGTGGCGCAGGCGGATCTGAGCGAACCGACAAAGACGGTAAACGTTCTGGCGCCGCAAACGTCGGTTGCCGTGCAGATTCCCGACGCCGTCAACCCGATCGCCACCGACGCCTTCATCGTCGGCAGCGGCGTGCCGAACGAGCCGGCACAGGTGATCCCCTCGAGCACCCAGCCGCCGCCTCCCGCCGCCCCCAAGGCGCCCTTCATCAACACCGGCCGCCATTTCCTGCGGCAGTACCAGTTCCTGTATGACGCGAGCCAAGGCTATGTCGGCATGAAGGAACAGCCGAACCCCTGCGGCGAGCAGTGACCGGCAAAGGGGCGCCCATCCGGCGCCCCTCGCCTTCCGGGCATGAAAAAAAGCCCCGGAGCGGGGCCTGACTGCGAAAGCACGGATATGGGTGGTGGGCGATGAGGGGATCGAACCCCCGACATTCTCGGTGTAAACGAGACGCTCTACCGCTGAGCTAATCGCCCGATGCCTGAAAAGGCTTTGCTTTCAAATACAAGCCGGCCGGGTGGTTGCCCGGCCGGCCGCACTATGCCCTGAATGGGCCGGAAACTTCAAGCCCGTCCGGCTGAATCTCAGTTCAGCGCGTCCTTGAGGGTCTTGCCGGCCTTGAACTTCGGCTGCTTGGACGCCGGAATGTCAATCTTCTCACCCGTGCGCGGGTTGCGGCCCTCGGTCGCGGGACGCTCAGCCACCGCGAAGGTGCCGAAGCCGACCAGACGGACCTCATCGCCATTCTTCAAGGATTCGGCAATGCTGTCGAACACGGCGTCGACGGCTTTCGTGGCGTCGGTCTTGGACAAACCGGACGCTTCGGCAACATGCGCCACGAGATCGTTCTTGTTCACGCAATCCCCCTTCCAAATTCAGCAAATACTGAAAGACAAAAGCCGCCCCAGGACTTTTCGTCCACGACTTATTGGAAGCAAAGGATAAGCACAGCGTTTGCCGCCCGTCAATTCCCGACGGGCGGCATAGCTCATCATGTCCCAAAAGTCGCGCGTCCGGTGGCGGCCACGATCGGATCGCAACCGCCGGTCCCGGATCAGTGACGCAGGGCCTCTCCGTCAGCGCCCTTCTCCTGGGCCTTCGCCGCAGCCGGATCGACCTCCGGCTCGGTCCACTCGATGGGCTCCAGCGGACGCACCAGCGCGTTACGCAGCACCTCGTCCACCGTGGCGACGGGCATGATCTCCAGCCCGCGCTTCACGTTGTCGGGGATGTCCGCCAGATCCTTCTCGTTGTCCTTCGGGATCAGCACATGCTTGATGCCGCCGCGCAATGCAGCCAGCAGCTTCTCCTTCAGGCCGCCGATCGGCAGGACCCGGCCACGCAGCGTGATCTCGCCGGTCATCGCCACGTCCTTGCGCACCGGAATGCCGGTCAGCACCGAGACGATGGAGGTGGCCATGGCGACACCGGCCGACGGGCCGTCCTTCGGCGTCGCGCCTTCGGGAACGTGGACGTGGATGTCCTTCTTCTCGAACAGCGTCGGCTTGATGCCGAAGGCGACGGCGCGCGACTTGACGTAGCTCTCGGCCGCCTGGACCGATTCCTTCATCACGTCGCCCAGCTTGCCGGTGGTGGTGACGCGGCCCTTGCCGGGCAGGCCCACGGCCTCGATCGACAGCAGCTCGCCGCCGACCTCGGTCCAGGCCAGACCGGTGGTGACGCCCACCAGATCCTCCAGCTCCGCCTCGCCATAGTGGAAGCGGCGGACGCCGGCATACTTGTCCAGGTTGCGGCGGGTGACCGACACCTTGGCGCCGCCCGTGCCCTTGAGCAGGATCTCCTTCACCGCCTTGCGGCAGAGGTTGGCGATCTCGCGTTCCAGGCTGCGGACACCGGCTTCCCGCGTGTAGTAGCGGACCAGATCGCGCAACGCGTCGTCGGAGATGGTGAACTCGCCCTTCTTCAGGCCGTTCGCCTCGATCTGCTTCTCGATCAGGTGGCGCTTGGAGATCTCGACCTTTTCGTCCTCGGTATAGCCGGCGACGCGGATGATCTCCATGCGGTCCAGCAGCGGCTGCGGCATGCGCATCGTGTTGGCCGTGCAGACGAACATCACGTCGGACAGGTCGTAGTCGACCTCCAGGTAATGGTCGTTGAAGGTGCCGTTCTGCTCCGGATCCAGGACCTCCAGCAGGGCCGACGACGGGTCGCCGCGCCAGTCGGCGCCGAGCTTGTCGATCTCGTCCAGCAGGAAGAGCGGGTTGGAGGACTTCGCCTTCTTCATGCCCTGGATGACCTTGCCGGGCATCGAGCCGATGTAGGTGCGGCGGTGGCCGCGGACCTCGGCCTCGTCACGGACGCCGCCCAGCGACATGCGGACGAAGTTGCGGCCGGTGGACTTGGCGATCGACTTGCCGAGCGAGGTCTTGCCGACGCCGGGCGGGCCGACGAGGCAGAGGATCGGACCCTTGACCTTGTTCATCCGGTTCTGGACGGCAAGATATTCGAGGATACGCTCCTTGACCTTCTCCAGACCGTAATGGTCGGCGTCCAGCACCTTCTGGGCCAGCTTCAGGTCGCGCTTCACCTTGGTGCGCTTCTTCCACGGAATGGACAGCATCCAATCCAGGTAGTTGCGGACCACGGTGGCTTCCGCGGACATCGGGCTCATCGACCGCAGCTTCTTCAGCTCGGCCAGGGCCTTTTCGCGGGCTTCCTTGGAGAAGCGGGTCTTGTTGATCTTCTCTTCCAGCTCAGCCGATTCGTCGCGGCCGTCCTCGGTCTCGCCGAGTTCCTTCTGGATCGCCTTCAGCTGCTCGTTCAGATAGTACTCGCGCTGGGTCTTCTCCATCTGCCGCTTGACGCGGTTGCGGATGCGCTTTTCCACCTGCAGAACGCCGATCTCGCCTTCCATGAAGGCATAGACGCGCTCCAGACGCTCCGACACGGTGGCGCATTCCAAGAGCTGCTGCTTCTCCGGAATCTTCAGCGCCAGATGCGAAGCGACGGTATCGGCCAGCTTGCCGGCTTCCTCGATCTGGTTGATCGAGACCAGCACCTCCGGCGGGATCTTCTTGTTCAGCTTGATGTACTGCTCGAACTGGGAGACGACGGCGCGGCTCAGGGCTTCGAGCTCCTGGTTCTCGCCGGTCTTTTCCTCGACCAGTTCGGCCTGGGCCTGGAAGAACTCCTCATTGTCGGCGAACTTGGTGATGGCGGCGCGCTGGCCGCCTTCCACCAGCACCTTGACGGTCCCGTCCGGCAGCTTGAGCAGCTGCAACACGGTGCCGACGGTGCCGACGCTGTAGATGTCGGCGGGAGTCGGATCGTCCTGCGCGGCGTTCTTCTGGGTGACGAGCAGGATCTGCTTGTCATCCTTCATCACGTCTTCCAGCGCGCGCACGGACTTCTCACGCCCGACGAACAGCGGCACGATCATGTGGGGGAAGACCACGATGTCGCGCAGCGGCAGGACCGGGTAGAGGGCACCACGGGAGAGTTCGATCATGGGCAGGGCCTCAATGAATGGATCGCCGCCAGCCCGGAATGGGCCTGACACAGCCCCCGCCTCGGGTTGAGCGCGGGGATCGCCTACGGCACCCGACTAACGTGGCACACGCCCATGCGCCCTTCAAGTGGCTGCGGCTTCCTTCGCGCCGTTTCCACGGGGTGAGACGGCCATTCCAGCGGCCAACACCGCGCTTATTCCCCTTTCGGACGGCTTGAACGCCGGTTCGGACCCGCTTAGCGCCCGCTCGGCGGCCCGATGGGGAGCATTACGGCCCCGTTCGCGCCCTAACCCAGGACAGGACCGCCATGACGGCTCGAGAGAGGGGACGATTCGGATCGGAAGGCGGCCGACCCATGGCACCGGCGGCACCAGGACCATGCGGACAGAAGAGAAGGGGGCGGACAAAAGAAAAGGGGCGCCGAAGCGCCCCTTTATTCGCCGCGTCGCGACAAGCGCGACAGAGTGTCACCGGGTCAGGCGCCCGGCGCCTCGCTGCGCCGTTCGGCATGGACGTAGAGCGGCTTGGCCCGCCCTTCGACCACTTCCTTGTTGACCAGGATGCTTTCGATGCCGGTCAGGCCCGGCAGGTCGAACATCGGGTCGAGCAGGATGGCTTCCATGATCGATCGCAGGCCGCGGGCGCCGGTCTTGCGGGCAATCGCCTTGTGGGCGATGGCGCGCATGGCGTCCTCGGAGAACTCCAGATGGACGTCTTCCATCTCGAACAGGCGCTGGTACTGCTTGACCAAGGCGTTTTTCGGCTTGCTGAGGATCTCGACCAGCGCGCCCTCGTCCAGGTCGGACAGCGTGGCCAGCACGGGCAGACGGCCGATGAACTCGGGGATCAGACCGAACTTCAGCAGATCCTCGGGCTCGACCTCGTGCAGGATCTCGCCGGTCGCGCGTTCGTCGGCGGAGCGCACATCGGCGCCGAAGCCGATGCTGGTGCCCTTGCCGCGCTGGGCGATGATCTTGTCCAGGCCGGCGAAGGCGCCGCCGCAGATGAACAGGATGTTGCTGGTGTCGACCTGCAGGAATTCCTGCTGCGGATGCTTGCGCCCGCCCTGCGGCGGCACTGAGGCGACGGTGCCCTCCATGATCTTCAGCAGCGCCTGCTGCACGCCTTCGCCCGACACGTCGCGGGTGATCGACGGGTTGTCGGACTTGCGGCTGATCTTGTCGACCTCGTCGATGTAGACGATGCCGCGCTGCGCCCGCTCCACATTGTAGTCGGCGGCCTGCAGCAGCTTGAGGATGATGTTCTCGACGTCCTCGCCGACGTAACCGGCTTCGGTCAGCGTCGTGGCGTCGGCCATGGTGAAGGGAACGTCGATGATGCGGGCCAGGGTCTGGGCCAGCAGCGTCTTGCCGCAGCCGGTCGGGCCGATCAGCAGGATGTTCGACTTCGCCAGTTCGACGTCGTTGTGCTTCGTCCCGTGGGCGAGGCGCTTATAATGATTGTGGACCGCCACCGACAGCACGCGCTTGGCGTAGGACTGTCCGATGACGTAATCGTCGAGCACCGCATGAATGTCGCGCGGAGTCGGAACCCCATCGCGGGACTTCACGAGGGTCGTCTTGTTCTCCTCGCGAATGATGTCCATGCACAGTTCGACGCATTCATCGCAGATGAACACCGTCGGACCGGCAATCAGCTTGCGGACCTCGTGCTGGCTCTTGCCGCAGAAGGAGCAGTAGAGCGTATTCTTCGAATCGCCGCTGCTGGACTTGCTCATCGGTACTCCGTCATCTCGCGGGAGGCGTGATCCTTGAGGACCATGCCCGTTCGCGGCGCCCCCCGACGCCGGTCCTACTCAGGTTATCGCGGACGACGCCCGCGACAAGGTCATGCGCCGATTTGGCGACGCATCACGATCCGCATATCCGGGTCCCTGCTCGGGACTCCCCCTATGACCGGATCGTGTCACTGCCATTCAACAACAGCGTCACGACCCGATCAACCCTTTGTTGGGAGGGCTCGGGAACCTCGGTTCACGAATGGTGGTCGACGCCCGGACGCTTCTCCACCACCTCGTCGATCAGGCCGAAGGCCTTCGCCTCTTCCGGCGACATGAACTTGTCGCGCTCCATGGCGGTCTCGATGGTGTCGAGGTCCTGCCCGGTGTGCTTGACGTAGATGTCGTTCAGGCGCGAACGCAGCTTCAGGATTTCCTGGGCCTGGATTTCGATGTCCGAGGCCTGGCCCTGGGCGCCGCCCGACGGCTGGTGGATCATGATGCGGCTGTTGGGCAGCGAGAAGCGCTTGCCCGGCGCGCCGGCGGCCAGCAGCAGCGAGCCCATCGACGCGGCCTGCCCCATGCACACCGTCGACACCTGCGGACGGATGTACTGCATGGTGTCGTAGATGGCGAGGCCGGCCGAGACGTAACCGCCCGGCGAATTGATGTAGAGCGCGATGTCCTTGTTCGGGTTCTCCGACTCAAGGAACAGCAGCTGCGAGCAGATCAGGCTGGCGACGGCGTCGTTCACTCCGCCGATCAGGAAGATGATCCGCTCCTTCAGCAGGCGCGAGTAGATGTCGTACGCGCGCTCACCCCGGTTGGTCTGTTCGACGACCATCGGGACGAGGGTGTTCATGTGCGGTTGGAAGTCGTGCATGTGACCTTACCCAGCCCCCTGATCCTTTGCGTCTACCCCCGTGCGGGGGCCAACCCACTATATAGGGTGGAAGAAGGCGGCCGTCAGGCCGCCTCACCACATTGGGCGAAAGAAGGCGGCCCTCAGGCCGCCTTCGCCTCTTCCTCGTCCGGATCGCGCATCAGCTCCTCGACGGGCACCGTGCGCTCGCTGACCTTGGCCATCTCGATGATGAAGTCGACGACCTTGTCCTCGAAAATCGGGGCGCGGAGGTTCTCGACGGCCTGCGGGTTGTTCTTGAAGAACTCGAAGACCTGCCGCTCCTGGCCCGGCCAGCGGCGCGCCTCGGCGATCAGGGCGCGGTTCAGCTCGTCCTGGCTGACCTGGATGTTGTTGCGGCGGCCGATCTCCGACAGCAGCAGGCCCAGGCGCACGCGGCGCTCGGCGATGCCGCGGTACTCGGCCTTCAGCTCCTCTTCGGGCTTGTCGGCGTCTTCGCCGGCGTTGCCGTTCTTGATCTCGTCCTGCAGGCGGCGCCAGATCGCCTCGAACTCGATCTCCACCATGCCTTCCGGCACCGGGAAGCTGTGGCCCTCGGCCAGCTTGTCGAGGAGCTGGCGCTTGACGCGCATGCGGCTGACGTCGCCGTAGTCGCGTTTGATCTTGTCGCGCACGGACTCCTTCAGCTTTTCGACGTCGTCGAGGCCGAACTCCTTGGCGAGGTCGTCGTTGACCTCGGCCGGGATGCTCTTGCGGATCTCCTTGACGTCGACCTCGAACACCGCCTCCTTGCCGTTCAGCGTCTCAACCCCGTACTCCTCGGGGAAGGTGACCGTCACGGAACGGTGTTCGCCGGCACTGGCGCCGACCAACTGGTCCTCGAAGCCCGGAATGAAACGGCCGGAGCCGAGTTCCAACGGGAACTCCTTGGCGTCCATGCCCGGCTGGGCGACGCCGTCGACGGTGCCGGCGAAGTCGATGACCACGGTGTCGCCGTTGGCGGCCGGGCGGTCCTCGGTCAGCGGCTCGGTGGTCGAGCGCGACGCGGCGATGCGCTCGATCGCCTTGCCGACCTCGTCCTCGCTCACCTCGACCACGAGCTTCTCAAGCTCGATGGAGGCGAGGTCGCCGGGCTCGACGTCGGGCAGCAGCTCGACGGCCATCTTGTACTCGAGGTCCGAGCCCGGCTCGTACTTCTCGATCTCGATCTTCGGCTGCAGCGCGACGCGCAGGCCGCGCTCGTTCAGCGCCTGGCGCGAGCTGTCGGAGACCGCGGTCTCCAGGACCTCGGCCAGGACGGAGCCGCCGTAGCGCTGCTTGACGACCGCGACCGGCACCTTGCCCGGGCGGAAGCCGGGAAGCTGCACCGTCTGGCGCAGCTCTTCGAGCCGGCCCTGAACCTTCTGATCAATGTCCTGGGCGGAGAGGACGACCTTGAACTCGCGCTTGAGGCCGTCGGTGCTGGTTTCGGTAATCTGCATCGGAGGGGAAGCCTGTCTCGTTGCCCGGTCCGGCGGCGCCCGGGAAGGGGCGGCCCGGAACCGCGTTCTC
>NZ_DASPIS010000142.1:0-33113 GCF_035628975.1 Azospirillum sp.
AGGATGATGGCTCGGCGATCGTCGCCGCCGTCAAGCCCTGCGCCTGCGGCGCACCGCGAAGCGGCGATGGGGCTTGACCGCGCCGCCGAGCCGATCCCAAACGCATCCATGCCAGATATGCCGAAAAAGGCCGCCCCCCCCGACACACCGTCAAGCCTAAGCCTGACCTACTGACAGTCCTACTTTGCGCAAACCACTGACATTTCTATCCGCTTGCAACAAGAACCGCTCGCAAGATCGAACTGTCAGTGCGCTGCCGATTGAGAACGCTGCTGCATCGGAAAGATGTGCAGAATTTTCCAAGCCGGCCGTGAACCGACAAGACCGCCGTCGCGTCGATGACCGATGCTGTCGCTTCACCCACCGGAAACAATGGGAAAGCGACAGCCATGTCCGCACCGGCCGCACCCGGCAACTCCCCCCTGCCCTGGCTTCTGCTTCTTCTGTCGGTGACGACGGGGCTGGTCGATGCCATCAGCGTTCTTGGCCTGGGCAAGGTCTTCACCGCCAACATGACCGGCAACGTCGTCTTCCTCGGCTTCGCCGCCGCCGGCACGCCGGGTTTCCTGGTCATGCCGGCGGTGACGGCGCTGGCATCCTTCCTTGCCGGCGCCCTGATCGCCGGCCGGGTCGGTCGGATTCTGGCTGGACGGCCGATGCGGCACTGGCTGCTGGCCGCAGCCCTGTTTGAGACATCGCTGTTCTGGATCGCCGCGATCGTCGCCACCGGTTTCGATGTCGGCACGCAGGCTCCCGCTTCCGGTTTATATACGATCATCGCCCTGACAGGGTTCGCGATGGGCTTCCGCAACGCCACGGTCCGCCAGTTGAAGGTACCCGACCTCACGACGACGGTCCTGACCCTGACCCTGACCGGGCTGGCGGCCGATTCCAGCCTTGCCGGCGGCGCCAACACCAATGCGGCACGCCGGATGGCCAGCGTCGCCGCGATCTTCCTCGGTGCCGTGATCGGCGCCGTCATGGTGACGCAGAGCGGTCTGGTGCTTCCCCTGGTCGTCGTCGGCGTGCTGGTGCTGGCGGGGACCGCGGTCTGCGCGCTCCATCCGGTGGCGGCCGCGCCGGCCGTGGCCTGACGCTGGAGATCGGACCGATGAAGGCTGGCCGACTGGAGGCATTCACCGACGGGGTGGTGGCGATCGTCATCACCATCATGGTGCTGGAGTTGAAGGTGCCGGTGGACGGCAGCCTCGCCGCCTTGGCGGAGCGCATCCCCATCCTGCTGGCCTATGTGCTGTCCTTCATCAATGTCGGGCTCTACTGGAACAACCATCACCATCTGTTGCAGGCGACCGCGCGCATCGACGGGCGGGTGCTGTGGGCGAACCTGTTCCTGCTGTTCTGGCTGTCGCTGGTGCCCTTCGTCATCCGCTGGCTCGATGAAAGCGCCTTCTCGCCGGTGGCGACCGCGGCCTATGGCGTCGTCCTCGGCATGGCGGCGGTCGGCTACAACCTGACCGAACGGGCGATCGTCGCCTGCGGCGGCCGGGATTCGGCGGTGGCGCGGGCCGTCGGCTCCGACCTGAAGGGCAAGATCAGCATGGCGTTCTACGCCATGGCCATTCCCTTGGCCTTCGTCCTGCAGTCGCTGTCCATCCTGCTCTACGTGTCGGTGATCCTGCTGTGGCTGGTGCCGGACCGGCGGATCGAACGCGCTCTCGAGGAATGAAGGACGATCACCGCGTTTCGAAAAGCTCCTGGTGGAAGCACGACCGGCAACAGGGCGGTATGGAACATCCATCCGCCGATCTCCTCCGCGGTGCGGCTGGGCGGCGGGTCCGGTCATCTGCGCACTCTCCCGAAATGCATCCGAAGGCGGAAATATTTCGCTTCACAACCGGCCGCTTGCGGCCTATGATCCCGCTTCCCTGGGCGATCCCGTTCCGGCCGCCAGTTTGACCGGAATCGCATCCCCCGCCCGATTGGGGCATAGTCATCCGTCGTGTTTTGCAAGGCTCTTCCATGTCTCCCGTTCTTCGGCCGCGCAAGGCCGCGATCGCATTCATTCTGGTCACCGCAGCGCTCGACATCGTCGCGATGGGCATCGTCATTCCGGTGCTGCCGGCGCTGATCGAGGAGTTTGCCGGGCCCGATGCGCAGGCCGGCACCATCAACGGCGCGCTGGTGGCGCTGTGGGCGCTGATGCAGTTCTTCTGCTCTCCGGTGATCGGTTCGCTGTCGGACCGTTTCGGGCGGCGGCCGGTAATCCTGCTGTCGGCGCTGGGACTGGCGGTGGATTATGTGCTGATCGCGGTGGCGCCGAACATGTGGTGGCTGGTGGTCGGCCGGGCGATCGCCGGCATCACCTCCTCCAGTTTCACCACCGTCTTCGCCTATATGGCCGACGTGACGCCGCCGGAGCAGCGGGCGCGGGCCTATGGCCTGATCGGTGCCGCGTTCAGCGCCGGCTTCATTGCTGGCCCCCTCCTCGGCGGATTGTTGGGAGAGCTGTCGCCGCGCGCCCCCTTCTGGGCGGCCGGGGCGCTCAGCGGGCTGGCCTTCCTCTATGGTCTGGCCGTTCTGCCGGAATCGCTGGCGGCGGAAAACCGGATGGCCTTTTCCTGGCGCCGGGCCAATCCGTTCGGCGCGCTGCGCCTGCTGCGGTCCCACTCGGAGCTGTCGGGGCTGGCCCTGGTCAATTTCATGCTGCATTTCTCCCACAATGTCTTTCCCGCCGTCTTCGTCCTCTATGCCGCGCATCGGTACGGTTGGAGCGCCTGGGATGTCGGGCTTCTTCTGGCGGTGGTCGGCGCGCTGGACATGGTCATGCAGGGACTGGTGGTGTCCCGCGTGGTGAAGTGGCTGGGCGACCGCGGCACGATGGTGGTCGGCCTGTTCGGCGGAGCCGGCGGGCTGACCTGCATGGGGCTGGCGCCGGACGGCGGCTGGTTCGCACTGGCCATCCTGCCGAACGCGCTGTGGGGTCTGGCCATGCCGACCATCCAGTCGCTGATGACGCAGCGGGTCTCGCCCTCGGAACAGGGCCAGCTGCAGGGCGCCAACATGAGCGTGGCGAGCGTTGCCGGAATCGTATCGCCGGTTTTCTTCGGAGCGGTCTATTCCGCCTCCGTCGGGGCCGAGCCGCTGTTCCCCCATCCAGGCGCGGCCTTCGTCAGCGCGGCGCTGGTGCTGCTGGTGGGGGCGGTGATCGGCTGGGTGGTGGCGCGGCGCAACGGCCAGGCGGAAGAGGCGGACGGGGCTGCGGCCTGACCGGCGCCCCTTCCCTCTTCCCCTTCCCTGCGCCCCCTTCCCCACGGGCAACCCTTGCACCGGCTGTGGGGCGTCCCACATAGCTCCCCACACTCCCGCACAATATCCCATTGCTCCGCTGCGTTATCAGCGGTGGGAATTTGCGGGCCGACAAGGTAAGACTGTCGGCTTCCATCCGCATCGACAGCTGAGACCCGGAGAACGCGATGCTCGCGGCCCCCAACCTGTTCGCCCACCGCCCGGACCGGAGCGTGCGCCCAAAGGCGGCACCCTTCCTGCCGATGTCGCGTGCGGAAATGGACCGGCTGGGCTGGGACCAGTGCGACGTCATCGTCGTCACCGGCGACGCCTATGTCGACCATCCCAGCTTCGGCATGGCGATCATCGGCCGGCTGCTGGAAGCGCAAGGCCTGCGCGTCGGCATCATCGCCCAGCCGGACTGGAGCAGTGCGGAGCCGTTCAAGATCCTGGGCAAGCCGCGGCTGTTCTGGGGCGTGACCGGCGGCAATATGGATTCGATGGTCAACCACTATACGGCCGACCGCCGCCTGCGCCACAACGACAGCTACACGCCGAACGATGAGGGCGGCAAGCGGCCGGACCGCGCCGTCATCGTCTATTCCCAGCGCTGCCGCGAGGCCTTCAAGGACGTTCCCATCGTCCTTGGCGGCATCGAGGCGTCCTTGCGCCGCATCGCCCAGTATGACCATTGGAGCGAGAAGATCCGCCGCTCCGTCCTGGTCGATTCCAAGGCGGACATGCTGGTCTACGGCAACGCCGAACGCGCGATCATCGAGATCGCCCAGCGTGCGCTGAAGGGGGAATCGCCCAAGGCGATGACCGACATCCGCGGCACCGCCATCATGCGCTCGTCCCTGCCGGAAGGCTGGACGGTGGTCGACAGCAGCTCCATCGACGATCCGTCGGCCCCGGTGTCGCCGCGCGCCGCCGGCGCCGACCGCATGGCGGTTCGCCTTCCCAGCTACGAGCAGGTGACGGCCGACAAGGTTCTCTACGCCCATGCCAGCCGCGTGCTGCACCAGGAGAGCAACCCCGGCAATGCCCGCGCGCTGGTCCAGCGCCACGGCGACCGCGACGTCTGGCTGAACCCGCCGCCGATCCCGCTGGAAACCAACGAGATGGACGGCGTCTACGACCTGCCCTACGCCCGGGCGCCGCATCCGTCTTATGGCGATGCGCGGATTCCGGCGTGGGAGATGATCCGCTTTTCCGTCAACATCATGCGCGGCTGTTTCGGCGGCTGTTCCTTCTGCTCGATCACCGAGCATGAGGGGCGCATCATCCAGAGCCGGTCGGAAGGCTCCATCCTGCGCGAGATCGAGCATATCCGCGACAAGACCAAGGGCTTCACCGGCGTCATTTCCGACATGGGCGGGCCGACCGCCAACATGTACCGCCTCGCCTGCAAGGACAAGGAGACGGAATCCGTCTGCCGCCGTCCGTCCTGCGTCTTCCCGGACATCTGCAAGAACCTGAACACCGACCATTCCTCGCTGGTGCAGCTCTACCGCAAGGCCCGTGCGGTGCCGGGGGTGAAGAAGATCCACATCGCGTCCGGCCTGCGCTACGACCTCGCGGTCCGCAATCCGGAATATGTGAAGGAGCTGGTGACCCACCATGTCGGCGGCTATCTGAAGATCGCGCCGGAACACACCGAGCCGGGTCCGCTGGCGAAGATGATGAAGCCCGGCATGGGCGCCTATGACGAGTTCAAGCGGATGTTCGACAAGGCGGCGAAGGAGGCGGGCAAGAAGCTCTACCTGATTCCCTACTTCATCGCCGCCCATCCCGGCACCACGGACGAGGACATGATGAACCTCGCGCTGTGGCTGAAGCGGAACGGCTTCAAGGCGGATCAGGTGCAGACCTTCCTGCCCTCGCCGATGTCGCTGGCGACCGCCATGTACCACAGCGAGCGCAACCCCCTGCGCCCGGTGCGCCGCGTCGGGTCGGAGATGGTGTCGTCGGCGAAGGGCTTGAAGCAGCGCCGCCTGCACAAGGCCTTCCTGCGCTACCACGATCCGGAGAACTGGCCGATCCTGCGCGAGGCGCTGAAGCGCATGGGCCGCGAGGACCTGATCGGACCGGGTGAGGAGCATCTGATCCCAGTGTGGCAGCCGGTCGGCGCCACCGCCAAGCCGCGGGAGAAGGGGCCGAACGGCAAGACCTTCCTCACCCAGCAGGCAGGCCAGGGACGCCGCGTGGTGCCGCCGGTGGGCAAGCCGCCGGGTGCGAAACCGGCTGGGGTTGGAGGCAAGCCCTCCGGCATGAAGCCGCGCCAGACGAATTTGAAGGGTCGGTGACGGTACGGGTACACGCCACATTCCCCTCTCCCCCCGCTCTCGCGCAAGCGAAGCTTGCGCTGACGCGACAGGCGGACCTTTGGTCCGCCGAAAGCGGGGAGAGGGTCAGGGTGAGGAGGATGCGCGGCGGGACTTTGCGAGAATTCTCGCCGCGCATCCCCCTCACCCTCCCCACTTCGTGGGTCCCCTCCCTCTCCCCGGGGGAGAGAGGGCGATCATCGCCTCCTGATGCCTCTGCGCCGGCTGCTTCAAGCCGCGCACCGCATTTCCCCCAACGGCCCCTTTAGCGCCGCCTGCATGGCCGGCCCTGCCCCGGTTGGATTCTCATGGCTCTGTCGAAACGCACCCCTCGCCCGAACGCCATCCGCAGCGTCCTGGCCTTCACCTTCCGTCACTGGCGCCGCCAGACCCCGCTGGCCGTCGGCATCGCCGGGGCAATCGCCCTGTCGACGCTCGCCGACGTCTTCATGCCGCTGTTCGCCGGCCGGCTGGTCGACGCGCTGACCTTGCTGCCGGGGGACCGCGACGCGGCCCTGCACGAGGCGTTGTTCGCCTTCGGCGCCATGGTGGCGCTGGGCGTCGGCATGGTGGTGATGCGCCACATCGCCTGGAGCGGCGTCATCCCCTTCACCCTGCGCATCATGGCAGATGTCGGCCAGGACAGCTTCCATCGCATCCAGCGCTTCTCCACCGACTGGCACGCCAACAGCTTCGCCGGATCAGTGGTGCGCAAGATCACCCGCGGCATGTGGGCGCTCGACACGCTCGACGACACGCTGCTGCTGGCGCTGTGGCCGTCGCTGGTCGTTCTGATCGGCACGATGGTGACGCTGGGGCTGCATTGGCCGGCGATGGGGCTGGTGATCGCGCTCGGCACCGCCGTCTACATCGCGATGACCGTGCTGTTCTCCACCCTCTACATCGCGCCGGCCGCCCGGCTTTCCAACGCCTGGGACACCAAGCTGGGCGGAACGCTGGCCGACGCCATCGGCTGCAACGCCGTGGTCAAGGCCTTCGGTGCCGAGCCGCGCGAGGATGACCGGCTGGCCGGCGTCGTCGACAAATGGAGCCGCCGCACCCATCGCACCTGGACCCGCCACACCCGCCACAGCACCGTGCAGCTGGTGGTTCTGCTGTTGATCCGCAGCAGCGTGGTGGCGACCGCGCTGTGGCTGTGGTGGCGGGGACAGGCGACGCCGGGCGACGTGGCCTATGTGCTGACGACCTATTTCGTCGTCCATGGCTATCTGCGCGACATCGGCATGCACATCAACCATCTCCAGCGCTCCGTCAACGAGATGGAGGAACTGGTGGCGATCCATGCCGAGCCGCTTGGGGTGGAGGACCGGCCCGGCGCCCTCCCGATCCATATCCGCGACGGCGAGGTGCGCTTCGACCACGTCACCTTCCGCTATGGCGGTCACACCACGCCGCTCTACCGGGACCTGTCCGTGACCATCAAGGCGGGGGAGCGGGTCGGGCTGGTCGGGCCGTCGGGGTCGGGCAAGACCACCTTCGTCAAGCTGATCCAGCGGCTGTACGATGTGACCGACGGCCGGGTGCTGATCGACGGACAGGATGTGGCGGGGGCGACGCAGCATTCGCTGCGCTCGCAGATCGCCATTGTCCCGCAGGAACCGATCCTGTTCCACCGCACGTTGGCGGAGAACATCGCCTATGGCCGCCCCGGCGCGTCGATGGCGGAGATCGAGCGGGCGGCCAAGCTCGCCAACGCCCACGACTTCATCGCCCGCCTGCCCAAGGGCTATGGAACGCTGGTAGGCGAACGCGGTGTCAAGCTGTCGGGCGGCGAGCGTCAGCGGGTGGCGCTGGCCCGCGCCTTCCTGGCCGATGCGCCGATCCTGATTCTGGACGAGGCGACCTCCAGCCTGGATTCGGAATCGGAGGCGCTGATCCAAGAGGCGATCGAACGGTTGATGCAGGGCCGCACCGCGATCATCATCGCCCACCGCCTGTCCACGGTGCGCACGCTGGACCGCATCCTGGTCTTCAATCAGGGCCGGGTGGTGGAGGAAGGCAGCCATGCCGCCCTGCTCCACCGCACGGGTGGGCTCTACCGCCGCCTGTTCGAACAGCAGTCGGCGCCGGAGCCGGTGCGGCGCATCGGGGGCTGAGACAGCCCCCGCCCTCTCAAACAAACAGTTCCATCGTCTGCGGCACGTTGCGCGGCGTCTCCCCCGCCAGGACCGCGCGGGCGACGTCGACGGCGGCGAGGAGGCCGCTTTCGGTGAAGGGCTTGGGCAGGCAGCCGATTCCGGTGAGCGGGCCGTCCTTCTTCAGCTCGTCGCGGAACGACGTGATGAACAGGCACGGCACGCCGAGCGCGTTCAAACCACGCGCGGCGTCTATGCCGTTGGTGCCTAAGCCCAGATGCACGTCGACCAGCGCCAGGTCCGGCTTGTCGGCCTCGGCCATCTCCACCGCCTCCATCGCGGTGACGGCGGGGCCGATGACGTCGTGGCCGACCGATTCAAGGTAGAGCTGCTGTTCCAGCGCGATCAGCACCTCGTCCTCCACCAGCAGGATCTTCATCCGTCAATCTCCTCGGCGGAGGAAGCTTCCAGCAGCGGCACCGCGTCCGGCACCGGAAGCTCGATTCGGAAGGTGGTTCCCTGCGGGGTGGTGTCGATGTCCACGCTGGCCCGGATCTGGCCGGCGAGGCTGGAAACCAGGCGCATGCCCAGGCTGCGGCTCTTGCGGATGTCGAAGTTGGACGGCAGCCCCGGACCGCGGTCCGACACGGTCAGGGACAGGTCGTCGCCCTCGCGCCGGAAGGTCACCGTCACCCGTGCCGGTCCGCCTCCGCGATGCTTCACCGCGTTGGTGATCAGCTCGTTCGCGATCAGGCCCAGCGGTGCGGCGTGGTCGATCGGCAGATCGATGACCTCGGACCGCACCACGATGTCGCACATGCTCTCGCCGCCCGAGGCGCGGGCCAGATCCTCGCACAGCTCGTTCAGGTAGGTGCCGAACTCGATGGTCTGGAACTGGTCGGCCTGATAGAGCCGGTTGTGGACGCGGGCGATCGCCTCGATGCGGCTGCGGGCGTCCTGGAAATGCACCCGCACCGCCTCGTCCGGCAGGCTGAGGGTCTGCAGGGTCAGGAGGCTGGACACCAGTTGCAGGCTGTTCTTGACGCGGTGGTTGACCTCGCGCAGCAGGGTCGATTTCTGGCCGACCAGCTTGCGCAGCGCCGCCTCCATCGACTTGATCTCCGTCACGTCGATGTGCATCAGCACCGTGCCGCCGAAGGGGCCGGCCGGCATGGGGGCGGCAAGGCAGCGGAACCAGTGCTGGTTGCTGGTGACATATTCCGCCGACACCGGCGGCCCGCCGTCGCTCAGCAGCGTGCGCAAGCCGTCCATCACGTCGTCCGCCCGCGGGTCGGCGGTCTGGCCCTTGCCGCAATGGTCGAGGTAATCGTCGCCGACGATGCAGCCCTGGCCGAGGAAGGTCGTCTCCGGCCCCGCCTCCGCCCAGGCACGGTTGACCGAGACGATGTGGCCGGACCGGTCGAGCACCGCGATGAAGGCGGGCAGCGCATCCAGCGTCGCCTTGGTCTGCTCGGCCAGCTGCCGCATGGCGAGCGCGCTGGCGCGCAGCTCCTCGCGGGTGCGGCGGCGTTCGGTGATGTCGCGCAGGATCCCGGTGATGAAGCTGCGCCCTTCCGATTCCCAGCGTGCCATCGACAGTTCCAGGTCGATGTGGCTGCCGTCGCGGCGCCGTCCGGACAGTTCAACCGGCTGGGTGACGGCGTCCAGGCTGCCGGAACTGCCCGGGCCGCTGTGCTCGGCCATGGCGATCCAGTCGGGCGCGTCGTCGCCCAGCAGCACCGTCACGTTCTGCCCGATCAGCTCCTCCGGCCGATAGTCGAACTGGCGGGTTGCGGCGCCGTTCATCCACTGCACCATGCCGCGGGTGTCGGTGGTGAGGATGGCATCGGGAGCGGTATCGACGATGGCGCGGTAGCGGGCGTCGCGCTGCTCGCGCAGGACGCGCTCGCGGTTGACCGACGCGGTGACGTCGGTCACCTGGATCAGGCAGCGCGCCTCTCCTCCGGTTGCATGCGGGTGGGCGGGCAGCGGACGGATCACGACATTGTGGACCATCCGCCGCCCGTCCGGCAGGCGCAGCGGGAACAGCATCGGGTTCAGGGTGTGGGACAGCACGCCGGGCGCCCCGGTCGCCAGCGTGTCGCGCACCGCGATGTGCAGGCGCGATTCGCGCAGGTTCGGCAGCGCATCGAACAGGTCATGCCCAAGGATTTCCCGGGCGGTCAGGGTGGAGGCCTGCTCCATCCAGCCGTTCCAGTACAGGACCCGGCAATGGCGGTCGAGAAGCAGGATACCTGCATCCAGCGCCCCGAGGACGTCCAAGGCCCACATCGGTTGTTCAGGCAATCTGGGGACCATGCGGCGTTCCGGCGGATGTGGGATCTTCGGAGGCGATGCCTTCGATGAAGGCGTGGATCAGCAGCTGCAGCGACTCCAGCGAGGAGACCCCCATCAGCAAGGCGATGTAACCGCGGATGCTGCGGCTGCGGATCGTGAAGTCGATGTAGAGGAACAGCACCAGTTCATCGGAGTCCCCCGCCTTGTCCTTCAGGATGTTGGCGCCGTCGCCGCGCAGCACCGCCGGCAGCGAGATGGTCAGCCGGTCCTTCAGCGCGTTGGCGACCACGACGAGGCAGCCGTTCAGGATGATGTTGCCGATCTCCGCCAGGGCATCCTGTTCCAGATCGACGATTTCCGCCAGGGTCAGGTCGCCGCCCAGCACCGCGCGGGCCAGTTCCAGGCTGTTGGCCTCCGGAAAGATCAGCATGGCGCGTCCGTCGAAGGAGCCCTGGAACTGCTGCTCCACCGCCACCAGGCCGCTGCGTTCCCGCGCGCTCAGGAAATCGGACGCTTCCTGCCGGCTGACGATGTCCACGGTCGGGACGGACAGCAGAACCTGGTCGTTGACCATGCGGCTGAGATGAGTGGCGGCACGGCCGACCCCCATGTTCACCAACTCGGTCAGCGCATCGCGCTCCAGGTCGGTCAGTTCCACCATCTCTCGGCGCCTGTTCATTCTTGGTCTCGGCTTCACAACCGGCGCCGCCCGGCGGTCGCACCCCGAATGTGGCCTATCGACCGGGAAAAGGGCACCCCCGTCAATGTCATATGTTAAGTCGGCGACGCCATAGCCGATATAGCCGCCCCTATTCCCACAATGGTCAGCCCGACGATCCACCAACTCATGCGCCGAGTTCGGAACGTTCGGCAACATATCGGCACTCTAACGCAATATTGCTTTAGAGCCGTAATGAATTGGCTTGCCCGCTGTTCGGAGTGACGACGGGCCCCTCGCACGGCGCTTCCCCCAGGGGACTTGTCTGCAGGGGGATGGCGACTCCACATCATGCACGGCGCCTGTGCGATGGATGCCGCGCGAGGAGATGGCGCGAGGAGATGGCGATGACCCCTGAGGAACGCACCCTTCTGTCCGATCTGTTCCGCCGCCTGCGCGAGGTAGAATCCCAACCGCGCGACGGCGAAGCGGAGGACTTCATCCGCCGATCGGTCCAGGACCAGCCGCTGTCCGCCTACTACATGGCGCAGACCGTCCTGGTTCAGCAGCAGGTGCTGACTGCGGCGCAGACCCGGATCGAGGAGCTTGAACGGCAACTGCGCGACCGCCCGGCCCAGCCGGCGCCGTCCGGCGGCAGCTTCCTGTCGAACGCGCTCGGCATCGGCCGCAGCCCGTGGAGCCGGGGTGCGGAGCCGCCCTCCGCCCCTGCTCCGCAGCAGCCTCAGCCGCCTGCCGGCCGCAGCCCGTGGGCTGGCGGACCCGGCGCGGCCTACCCGCGGCAACCCTATGCGCCGCCTCCTTTCCCGCAAGCCGGCATGGCGCCCGGAATGGCCCCTGGACTCGCGCCGCGCGGCGGCGGCTTCTTCGCCGGGGCGGCACAGACGGCGGCGGGCGTGGCCGGCGGCATGCTGGCGGCGAGCGCCATCTCCTCCCTCCTGCACCATTCCCCCGGCCCCTTCGGTGAGGCGGCGGCGCAGACCCCGGTCAGCGAGACGACCAACGAGACGGTGATCAACAACAACTACGGCGGCGATCAGGTACCGCAAACCGACGCGGTGCAGGATGCATCCTACGACCCGGGCCCGCCGCCGGCAGACGATGCGTCGTTCGACGACGCGCCCTTCGATGAGGGCGGCAGCGACGGCGGGGGTGATTCCTGGATCTGACCGTCGCCTGACGGCTCACCCCTCGTCGCTGTAGCGGTTGGCGATGTCCTTGAACTCGTCCTCCAGCGCGGTGAAGGCGGCGACGACGGCGGGGTCGAAATGGCCGCCGCTGCCCTCGCGGATGATGGCTGCCGCTTTCTCGTGCGGGAAGGGCGGCTTGTAGCAGCGCCGGCTGATCAGGGCGTCGTAGACGTCGGCGACCGCCATCAGGCGGGCCGACAGCGGAATCGCCTCCCCCGCCAGCCCCTGGGGATAGCCGGCGCCGTCCCAGCGTTCGTGGTGGCCGTGCGCGATCTCCCGCGCGATGCGCAGGAAGGAGCTTTCGCCGGCAGCCCTTTCGCCGGTGGCAATGTCCGCCTGCCCTTCGGCGGCGAAGATGGCGTCGTGGCCCAGCGCGGCGTGGGTCTTCATGATTTGGAATTCGTCGTCGGTCAGCTTTCCCGGCTTCAGCAGGATGGAATCCGGGATGCCCACCTTGCCGACATCGTGCAACGGCGCCGACTTGTACAGCAATTCGATGGTTTCCTCGTCCAGCTGACCGGCATAGCGCGGGTCGCGGCTGAGATGGAGGGCGAGCGCCAGCACATAGTTCTGGGTGCGGCGGATGTGGTTGCCGGTCTCGTTGTCGCGGGTCTCCGCCAGCGAGGCCATGGCGCGGATGGTGGCGTCCTGGGCGCGCAGCAGGTCGCGCGTGCGCTCCGCCACCCGGTCTTCCAGCTGTCGGTTCTGGTTGGCGAGCGCGCGCTTGGCCTCGCGCAGGGCGATGTGGGTGCGGACACGCGCCAGCACCACCGGTGGGGAGATCGGCTTGGTGATGTAGTCGACCGCGCCCACTTCGAAGCCGCGGGTCTCGTCGTGGACCTGCCCCATCGCGGTGATGAAGATCACCGGCAGGTCGCGGGTGCGGGCGTCTTCCTTCAGCCGTCTGCACACCTCCACCCCGTCCATGCCCGGCATCATCACGTCGAGCAGGATCAGGTCCGGCAGCGGGTCGCCGGCCAGCCGGGCGAGCGCCTGCGGCCCGTCCTTCGCCACGATCAGCCCATAGCTGTCGCGCAGCAGGTCGGCCATGACCTTGAGGTTGATCGGCTCGTCGTCGACGATCAGGATCCGCGGCTTGTCGCCGTTCTGAAGCGGCACGCTCATGTCGCAGTCTCCCTCAGGTCGCGAAGCCGGTCGCGCAACTCGGCAAGCGCGGTGGCGGCATCCTCGAAATCGAAGGCGCCGGCGTGGCGGTTAACCCGGTCGGCCGCCGCGGCGACCGGGCTGCCGACCAGCAGCCGGGCCAGCCCGTCGGCCATGTCGCCGGCCTCCGGGTCGCCGGCGATCAGCAGGCCGCCCAGTTGATCGGCGAGCGACAGCGCCGCCCGCAGGGTATCGCGCGGCAAGGTGGCGGATGGCAGGGTGGCGGAAGACTGAGCGGCGGGCGCATCCGCCGTTGCAGCGGCCTCCACCGCCGGCCGGCCGAGGGTGCCGATCCCGTCCACCACCAGTGCGAGCGCGTCGGCAAGCCGGTCGAGCACCCCATCCTCCAGAACGGGCGGCGAGGTCATCGCCCCCCGCTCCACCGCACCCGCCAGGGCCGACAGGTCCATGGCCCCGACGGTGGCGGCGGTGCCCTTCAGCGTATGGGACAGGCGCAACACATCCTTCCACCGCTCCTCCCGCACCGCGGTGGTCAGTCGCACCGCCTCCCCGGCATGGGTGGTGGCGAAATCGATCAGGATCCGGCGCAACAGGGCAAGATTGCCGTTCACGTTGCGCCGGGCGACGGCAAGGTCGAGCGCCGGCAGGCTTTCGGGCAGCGCCGGAGCGGCCGAGACGGCGGCCGCCACTGGCGCCGAAACCGTTCGGGCAGGAGCCCCGCCACCCAGACCGGAGCCCAACCCGCGCACCGGCTTCAGCCAGCGGGCGAGCGCCGCATAGAGCGCCTCCGGGTCGATCGGCTTGGAGACATGGTCGTTCATGCCCGCGTCCAGGCAGCGCTCGCGGTCGCCGGCCATGGCGTGCGCGGTCATGGCGACGATGGGCAGGGCCGACAGCTCCAACTCGCGCCGGATCAGCCGGGTGGTCTCGTAGCCGTCCAGCCCCGGCATCTGCACATCCATCAGCACGAGGTCGAACTTGACCTCGCGCAGGCATTGCAGGGCTTCCTCGCCGCTGCCGACCACCATCGCCTCGATGCCGACCAGTTCCAGAAGGCCGCAGGCGACCTGCTGGTTGACCAGATTGTCCTCCACCAGCAGGACGGTGCGCCCGACCAGCGCCGACAGCTCCGTCGATTGGGCCGGGTCGTGGATGCGGCGGACGGCGTCCGCCATGCGGGGACCGGCGCCGCCGAGCGCCATCATCACCGAATCGAACATGGCCGACGGCGTCACCGGCTTCTCCAGCACGGCGGTGACCGGCCCGCCGCCGGGCAGCGTTTCCTCAAGGGCGCCCTGCACGCCGTCGGCTCCATAGGCCGTGGTCATCACCACCGGCGGCTGGACGCCCGGCAAGGCGCGCAGGCGGCGCAGCGTCTCCACCCCGTCCAGGTCGGGCATGCGCCAGTCGAGCACCACCAGCTCCACCGGCGGCTGGCTGCCTGCCTGCCCATCCTCCAGCCGGCGGAGCGCCGACAGGCCATCCGCCACCGCTTCCACGGTCAGGCCGAAGCGCTCCAGCATGTCGGTCAGGATGGAGCGTACGGCGTCGCTGTCGTCGACCACCAGCACGCGCCGGTCCATCAGGTGACGCGGCAGCCGTTCGGCGGCCGTCTCTCCTGCCGCGACGCGGCAACGGACGGAGAAGCGGAAGATGCTGCCCTCCCCCTGCCGGCTTTCCACCGAAACGCGGCCGCCCATCAGTTCCACCAGTTGCCGGCAGATCGCCAGCCCCAGCCCGGTTCCGCCGAACCGCCGCGTGGTGGAGCTGTCGGCCTGGGTGAAGGGGCGGAAGAGCACCGCGGTCTGATCCGGCGACATGCCGATCCCGCTGTCGCAGACTTCCACCTCCAGCCGGTAATCGTCGCCGGTGCCGATGCGGCCGGCCACGGTCACCACCACCTCGCCCCGCTCCGTGAACTTCACGGCGTTGGAGACGAGGTTCAGGATCACCTGCCCCAGCCGCAGCGGATCGCCCACCAGCGTGCCCGGCACGTCGCCGTTCAGGTCGACGATCAGCTCCAGCCCCTTCTCCCGCAGCTTGGGCAGGACGACGGTCGCCACCTCCTGCAGGACGTCGCCGACGTGGAAGGGGATCGCCTCGATGGTCAGCTTGCCGGCCTCGACCTTGGAGAAGTCGAGAATGTCGTTGATGATGCCGAGCAGGCTGCGCGAGGACGCATGGATCTTGTCGAGGTAATCGCGCTGCCGCGGGGTCAGGTCGGTCTTCATCATCAGGTGGCTGAGACCGATCACCGCATTCATCGGCGTGCGGATCTCGTGGCTCATGTTGGCCAGGAAATCGCTCTTCTGCCGGTTGGCGCGGTCGGCCTCCTCCTTGGCGCGCGCCAGCTCGTCCTCGGTGCGCTTGCGGTCGGTCACGTCCTTGTGGATGCCGGTGATGCGGGTGGGCCGGCCCGCCGCGTCGCGGTCCGTCACCTTGCCGGCCGACAGGATCCAGACCCAGGCGCCGGACTTGTGGTGCATGCGGAACTCGACCTCATAGACCGCGACGCGCCCGGCGACATGCTCTTCCAGGATGGCGAGAACCCGGTCCCGGTCGTCCTCGTGCAGCAGCCCCAGCCAAGTGGCGCCGCAGGGCGGCAGTTCGCCGGGGGCGTAGCCCAGCATGCCGAGCCAGCGGTCGGAGAAATAGGCGTGGTCGGTCACCGGGTTCCAGTCCCACAGCCCGGTGTTGGAGGCGTCCAGCGCCACGGTCAGCCGCTCCTCGCTCTCCTGCAGGGCGGTCAGCATGCGCTGGCGTTCGGTGATGTCCTGGAAGACGGTGACGGAGCCGACGATGCGCCCTTCCTCGCGCAACGGCACCGCCGTGATGGCGATGGGAAAGACGGTGCCGTCGCGCCGGACGAAATGGTCGGTTTCGGAGCGATAGGAGTCGCCGCGCCGGACGCTGTTCAGGACGGCGCAGTCCTTCCGGTCGACCGGCTGCCCTTGCGCATCCTTGTAGTGGACCGCGTCATGCAGGGTCAGCCCGCGTAGGTCCTCCAGCGACCAGCCGAGCAGCCGTTCCGCTTCCGGGTTCAGGAAGGTGCAGAAGCCGTTGCGGTCCAGCGAGAAGACGCCCTCGCCCATGCTGTCGGTGATGCTCTGCAGGAAGCGGCGGCTTTCCTCCAGTTCCGCTTCCATCCGCTTGCGTTCGGTGATGTCGGTGCGGATCGCGATGTACTGGTGCGGCTGTCCGTCGGCGGTCAGCAGCGGCACGATGGTGGCGGCCACCCAATAGTCTTCGCCCGCCTTGGTCCGGTTGCAGATCTCGCCATGCCAGACCTGCCCGTCCATGATGGTGTGCCACATCTCCGCGAAGAAGCCGGACGGATGGCGGCCCGAATTCACGATGCGGTGCGAACGGCCCAGCAGTTCGTCGCGGGAAAAGCCGCTGATCTGGCAGAACTTGTCGTTGGCATAGGTGATGATGCCGCGGTGGTCGGTGATGCTGACGATGGCATGCTGGTCCAGCGCGAATTTCTGCTGTTCCAGAGCCCGCTGGGCGGCGGAGCGCTCCTCCACCAGCCCTGCCATCAGCTGACTGAGCCGCTCCAGGCTGTCTGTCGGGCTGCTCTCGGCGGAATCCGGCAGCTCCGGGCGGCCGTCGGCGCGCAGCAGGCTGTTGGCGACGCCGCGCAGCCGGCGGATCGCATGGGCCTGGGTCGCCGCCTCCCGCCGCAGCCGCTCGTTGGCGTCCGCCAATTCCTCCGAACTCAGTTGAAGGCTGCGCGCCCGCAGGGTCAGGTCGCGGTCCGCCTGCTCATAGCTCTGGCCGATGCGCCCGAACAGGGCCGGCAAGCCGTCCAGCATCCGCGCCGCCTCCGGCGACAGGCCGGTTTGGCCGGCAAGCGCCTTCAGCTTGGCCAGGACGGACTCCGCCGCCTCCGCGCTTTGCAGGCCCAGCACGCGCTTGAACTGGCTTTGCAGCAGGCGGTGCATGCGCTCAGCGTTCCGTCAGCAAGGCGACCGTCATCGTCTGGTTGTGCAGCCGGCAATCGACCAGATCGCGCATCGGCCCGATCTCCCCATAGGAGTAGAAGCCGGTCAGCAGGGTGCCGGCCCCCAGCCGGTCGGCCACCGCCTGCACCTCCTCCTCCACCCGGTCGCCCAGCACCAGCTTGCGCCCGACGCAGCTGACCAGCAGGGCGAGCCGGTCCCCCTCGGCTGCCTTCCCGGTATTCGACTCCGTGCTGGCGGCGGCGATGGCCCCTGCCTGCTCCGCCCCGTCGACCAGCCCGTCCGTGCTGGCATGCATCAGCCGGAGATAGAAGCCCTCCTCCACCGTGCCGGCCAGGATCAGGCCGCCCGCCGCCTCGTCGATGCCCAGGATGGTGCGGATCAACCCGACCGAATCATGGTTTCCGTTCAGAAGCTCGAACGGGAACAGCAGCCCCGACGCCGGCAGGTCGCGGGCATAGTCGCCGAGATAACGCTTGTAGACGTTCAGCGCCGGTTCCCCGTCCAGCTGCAGCAGCAGGTTGCCGACGGCCCGCGTCACCTTGCGTGCCGGCCCGAACGGTTCCCACCCGCCGACGGAGCCGAGCCCGAGATGCGGCCCGCCGCCATAGAGCCCCACCGCCACCGCACGGGCGTCGGACACGCCGGACGGTCCCAGCACCAGCGTGCGGACGAAGGCGCCGCCGTCGCCGGCCAGCCCGCCGGACACCGGCACCCCGGCCGGCAGGCGCGACACCAGCCCATCGATCAACGCGCTGCCGTTCACCGCCACGCCACGGGCGAACAGCAGCACCCCCGCCAGTCCCGGCCGGGCGGCAAGCGCCTCTCCCAACGCCTCCCCCGCCGGCTGGCTGTCGTCGATGACCGCGATGCCGGCCTCCGCCGCGATGACGGCGCCGCGGTCGAAGCGGATGGCGGTGACGGTGCAGGAGTCGTCGAGCACGCCGTCGCCGACGATCTCGCCCGCGGTGCTGCATCCGGCCAGCACCGCACCGGGAAAGGCATCGGCGAGCCTCGTCGCGAACCCCGGCGCGTCGAAATGGGCGACCGAGCCGAAGACCAGCACCAGATCGGCCTGTTGCGGGACGGGCTGCGGAGACACCTCCGCCGCCGAGGGCGCGAACACCGTCTGCCAGACCCGCATGCGTCTCCCCATCATCGACGTCTCACGCGGAAGACTAACACGGCGGTTGCGGGGGAGAAGAGCCTCTATAACGTTCGTCGCATGCGGATGGTCATAATGACGCATGCCGAGACGGCCGGTCGCAAACATGCCGCCGAAAGCGACTATGCCTACGAATGGCAGAAAATGAGAGTTCCCCCGTAAGGATCTGTCAACCACACTGCAGTATGGTTGGTCTGCCAAGCAGTGCAGGTCGGGATCAAATCGCGCAAGCGGAAACCGGCGGCCGCAGGGGCAGGAACGAACAAGACGGGCGCCAAGCCCGGCCAGTCACATCATTCCGGGGGAGCAGGGACGAAACATGACGATCGATGTCCGCCACGACAGCATGATGCCGGACCGCAAGGACGGCGAGCCACGCGCCCGCCGCCTGGGCGTCCGCGGCAAGCTTCTGCTCGCCTTCGCCGGCATGGCCGGCATGACGGTCGCCGCCAGCATCGTCGGGCTGACCTCCTTTTCCGCCGTGGAGGCGCCGCTGACGCGGATCGTCGGCACCGGGCTGCCGGAAATGGAACTGGCAAAGCGCCTGTCCGGCGAAAGCAGCGGCATCGCCGCCGCCGCCCCGGTGCTCGCCGCCGCGGACAGCCAGAGCGAGCGCGAACGCGTCTATGGCGAGATCATGGGCAACGGCAAGGCGCTGGGCGCCCTGGTGGAGGAACTGGCGACCCGCCGGGCCGGCGACCCGCGGATCGCGGAGCTGCGCGGCAAGACCCAGGGGCTGATCGCCACGCTGGACCGCGGCAACGCCGCCGCCACCCTGCGCCTGTCCGTCCGCGGCACGCGCGAGACGATGTCGGTCGAGTTGGCCAAGTCCTACGACGCCTTCCTCGCCAGCCTCGCCCCGCTGACCGACCGGGCCGGCGCCACCCTGCGCGACAAGGGCGACACGCTGGACAACAGCACCGAACGCGACATGAATGCGCTGGGCGACGCCGTCCGTTCGCTGATCACCATGTATGAGGTGCGCGGCGACCTGAGCGTCGCGTCGGAAGCGCTGACCCGCGCCGGCAGCGCCGAGACCGCCTTCGCCGTCACCCAGCATCAGCAGTCCTATCTGGAGGCCGCCGCCCGCATGGTCAGCGCCACCGCGCAGATCGGCGGCCGGCTGAGCAAGGAGACCTCCGACGGGCTGGACGCCTTCTTCCTGCTGGGCGACGGCGCCGCCGGCGTCTTCGACATGCGCCGCAAGGCCCTGGAACTGCCGGCCGGCGGCGCGGAGCGCGACGGGCTGCGCCAGAAGGTGGCCGACGTGCTGGCCGACGCCGCGCGCCGTCAGGCCGCCCTGCTGGAGCAGATGGAATCGCCGCTGATGCGGCTGAAGGCCGAGATCAAGCTGTCCAGCGTCAACGTCCGCTCGCAGACCCGCGATTCCATGCAGGATCTGCTGGGTGACGGGCTCGCCCGCTTCCGCACATATCTGGAGCTGTCGACCTACGCCGCCGCCACCGTCGGCGCGCTGAACGAGGCGGCGCAGGCGCCCAGCACCGACCGGCTGGCGATGCTGGAGACCCGCTATGCCGCCGCCGCCAAGGCGATGGACGAGCGGCTGAAGGCGCTGCAGAAGGCGGGCGACGACGGCCTGCCGAAGCTGGTCAAGAGCGCGGAGGTGCTGGCCGGCTTCGGCAAGGGCGAAAACAGCCTGTTCAAGCTGCGCCGTTCCGAACTGGATGCCGCGGCGGAGAACGAGAAGGTTCTGGCGGAGAACCGGCTGATCGCCCGGCAATTCGCCGGCACGGTCGACGAGCAGATCGCGGCGATGAAGCAGGAGGCGGATTCCGCCGCTGCCGGCGCCACCGACGCGCTGTCCGCCGGCCGCATGATGCTGATCCTGTTCGCCGCCGCCAGCCTCGTCGGCGCCGCCGCGCTGGCCTGGTTCGTGGTCGGCCGCAACATCGTCGCCCGCCTCGGCGCGCTGTCCGATGCCATGCGTGCGATCGCCGCCGGCAACCTCAACGCCCCGATCCCCGCCGCCGGCTCCGACGAGATCGGCGACATGACCCGCGCGCTGATGGTCTTCCGCGACACCGCCAACGAGGCCAATGCGGCCAATGCCCGCGCCGAGACCGAACGCAGCCGGGCCGCCGGTGAGCGCCGCCGGGCCATGGTCGAGATGGCGGAGAATTTCGAAAGCAGCGTCCGCGGCGTGCTGGACCGCGTCGCCCGTGCGGCCGGCGAGATGCAGGACATGGCCCAGCGCATGAGCCGCAATGCGGAGGCCACCACCGGAGAGGCCGCGACCGCCGCCAGCACCTCGCAGCAGGCCGAAGGCAGCGTCAAGGCGGTCGCCGCCGCGACGGAGGAACTGTCGGCCTCCATCCAGGAGATCGGCAGCCAGGTCCACGCCTCCAGCCAGATCGCCCGCAAGGCGGCCAACGAGGCCGAACGCACCGACCGCACGGTGGAGGGGCTGTCGCAGTCCGCCAACAAGATCGGCGAGGTGGTGCAACTGATCAACGACATCGCCAGCCAGACCAACCTGCTGGCCCTGAACGCCACCATCGAGGCGGCGCGCGCGGGCGAGGCCGGCAAGGGCTTCGCAGTGGTGGCCTCGGAGGTGAAGAGCCTCGCCAACCAGACCGGCAAGGCGACGGAGGAGATTTCCAGCCAGATCCAGGCGATGCAGTCGGTGACCCAGGACGCGGTGGACGCCATCCGCTCCATCGCCGGCACCATCCGCGAGATCAACGAAATCGCCGCCACCGTCGCGGCAGCGGTCGAGCAGCAGAGCGCGGCCACCCGCGAGATCGCCCGCAATGTCGGCGAGGCCGCCGATGGCACCCAGCATGTGCGCCGCAACATCGATTCAGTGGCCCGGGCCGCCGCGGAATCGGGCGAATCCGCCACCCGCGTGCTGACGGCATCCTCCACCGTGGCGGACGAGGTGCGGTCTCTGGGCTCTCAGGTCGACAGTCTGGTCAACAGTATGCGAGCGGGCTGAAGGCAAGACGGAGGACAGGAAACCGGCTGGCCCTACCCCGTCGTCCGACCTGCGGAGCGGCGGGGTAGAGCCAGTTTTGCAATAGACCCGGCACCGGTCACTGCCGACCGCTTCTCTGGACGGTGATCTGCTGCCACAGGATCGCCGCCCCGGCACCGGCGCCGCAGGCACTGCCCCAGACAAGACGCTCTTCCTGCTCGCCGGCGGCGGTGGCGCCCGGCTGGGTGCTGGCGGCGCCGGCTGTCCCTTGCGCCCGAACCTCGTCCGGTTGGGCCATCTGCTGCTGTTGCGACTGAGTGGTCATACCAATCCTCCTGGTGAGGCCGCGACAGCTATCAAACTATTCGTCTGCCTTCAATTCGGATTTTTGAAAGAACCCATGACTTTTTGCGGCTCAGCCATTCGAATATGCCTGCGTCATTTTGCAGCGGCGAAGACTTGAACTGCACTGCACAAGAACAGGGAAAGATTGTTGGCCAAATTGATTTTGCATCTGCTCACAAACGAAAAAGGCCCCTCTCCCGTGGGGAAGAGGGGCCCGTTCCGAAAGGTCCGGCCGCAGCTGCTGACAGCGGAGAAAAGCCGGCGGATCAGCCGCTGTTGCGCAATCCGGCGGCGATGCCGTTGATGGTCAGATGGATGCCGCGGGCGATCTGCTCCCCGCTGTCGCTGGTGCGGTGGCGTTTCAGCAGTTCGACCTGCACATGGTTGAGCGGGTCCAGATAGGGGAAGCGGTTGCGGATCGACCGCGCCAGCAGCGGGTTCTTCTCCAGCAGGGCCGACTGCTCGGTGATCGCCAGCAGGACCTCGATGCAGTCCTGCCACTCCGCCCGGATGCGGGAGAAGATGGCGTCGCGAAGCTCCGGGTCCGACACCAGCCCGGCATAGCGGGACGCGATGGCGATGTTCGACTTCGCCAGCACCATGTCCATGTTGGACAGCAGCGTGCGGAAGAAGCCCCAGTCGCGGTGCATGGCGCGCAGCCGCTCCATGCCGTCCGGATGCTGGGCCAGATAGGCCTTCACCGCCGAGCCGAAGCCGTACCAGCCCGGCAGCATCAGGCGGCATTGCGCCCAGCTGAACACCCAGGGAATGGCGCGCAGATCCTCGATGCTGGTCGACTTCTTGCGCGAGGCCGGGCGGCTGCCGATGTTGAGGTTGGCGATCTCGCCGATCACCGTCGATTCCCAGAAATACTTCTCGAAGCCCTCGGTCTCGTAGACCAGCCCACGATAGGCTTTGAAGGCATGCTCCGACAGCTCTTCCATAGTCTGGAGGAACACATCGGTGCAGGGCTCCGCCGATTCCGGGTGCAGCAGGGTCGCTTCCAGCGTCGCCGCCGCCAGCGTTTCCAGGTTGCGGCGGCCGACCTCCGGGTTCGAATATTTGCCGGCGATGACCTCGCCCTGTTCGGTGATGCGGATGGCGCCCTGAACGGCGCCGGCCGGCTGGGCCAGGATCGCCTGATAGCTGGGACCGCCGCCGCGGCCGACCGAGCCGCCGCGGCCGTGGAACAGCCGCAGCCGCACGCCATGCCTGGCGAACACCTCGACCAGCGCGATCTCCGCCTTGTACAGCTCCCAGCCGGAGGTGAGGAACCCGCCGTCCTTGTTGCTGTCCGAATAGCCGAGCATCACCTCCTGCAGGTTGCCGCGGCTTTCCAGGAAGCGCCGGTATGTCGGGATCGACAGCAGCCGGTCCATGGTGGCGGCGCAGTTGCGCAGGTCGCCGATGGTCTCGAACAGCGGGGCGATGTTCAGGTCCAGCGCCTTGTCCTTCGGCCGCAGCAGCCCGGCTTCCTTCAGCAGGACGGCGACCTCCAGGATGTCCGACACGCCGTCGGTCTTGGAGATGACGCAGTTCACCACCGCATCCGACCCGAAGCGGGCGCGGGCATCGGCGGCGGTGCGCAGGATGTCGAGTTCCGACGCGGTCTCTTCCGAATAATCGGCATAGCGCGAGGCCAGCGGCCGGTTGGTCTCCAACTCGCGGACCAGCAACTCGATCCGCTCGTCCTCCGACAGCGACGTGTAGTCGATGCCGGCATCGGCGAAGGACAGCAGCTCCGCGACCGACCGTTCATGCACGTCGGAGTTCTGGCGCAGGTCGATGCTGGCCAGATGGAAGCCGAACAGGTCAACCGCGCGGCGCAGGTGGCGCAGCCGGCCCTTGGCGAGCGCGGCCGAGCCGTTGACGGTCAGCGACCGGTCGATGATGTCGAGATCGGCGCGGAACTCGGCCGGCGTCAGGTAGGGCGGCGCGTCTCCCACGGCATGGCGCGGCGCCTCCAGCCCGTCCAGCGTCCGCAACGTCGCGGCGACCCGCGCATAGATGCCGGAGATGGCGCGGCGGTAGGGCTCCATCTTGCGGTGCGGAGACGGGTCGGGAGAACGCTCGGCCAGCTGGCGCAGCGGCTCCGACACGTCGATGACGCGGGTGCTCAGCGACAGCTCGGCGCCGAGCGCGTGCAGTTCGTCCAGATAGAATTGCAGGGCGCGCGTGCTCTGCATCCGCATCGCCTGGCGCAGCACGGGGGCGGTGACGAAGGGGTTGCCGTCGCGGTCGCCGCCGATCCAGCTGCCCATGCGCAGGAAGGACGGCAGTTCCGTCGTCGCCCAGGACGGGTCCATCCGCCGCAGATGGTCTTCCAGCTGGGCGTAGAAGCGCGGCATCTCGCGCAGGAAGGTGTAGTCGTAGAAGGTCAGGCCGTTCGCCACCTCGTCCGTCACCGCCAGCTTGGTGGCGCGCAGGATCGCGGTCTGCCACAGGGTCAGCACGGCGCGCTGCAGGGATTCGAGGTTGGTTTCCTCCTCCTCCGGCGTCATCGGGCCGTGGTCGCGCTCCGCCAGCAGCTTGGCGACGGCCATCTGCACGGTCAGGATGCTCTTGCGCTGCACCTCGGTCGGATGGGCGGTCAGCACCGGGCTGACCAGCGCGCCGTCGAAGAACTCCTTCAGCTGCTGGGTGGTGATGCCGGCCTTGGTCGCCTCGTCCAGCGCATGGGCCATGGTGCCGTCGCGCGGCGACGACCCGGCGAGCGCATGGGCGCGGGTGCGGCGGATGTGGTGCTGATCCTCGGCGATGTTGGCGAGGTGCGAGAAGAAGCTGTAGGCTCGCACCACCCGCGCCGTCTGCGGGGGCGATAGGCTGTTCAGGATCGCCTCCAGCTCCTTGCGGGCGCCCTGGTCCTCTTCGCGGTGGAACCGGATGGAGGTCTGGCGGATGCGCTCGACGATGTCGAACACCGCCTCCCCTTCCTGGCTGCGGACGGTGTCGCCCAGGATGCGCCCCAGCAGGCGGATGTCTTCGCGGAGCGGCTGGTCCTTCGTCTCGGAACTTTCCTGCAGCAGGATGGCGGACATGGGCGACGGTTTCCTGGTCGAGGAGGGACGGATACGGGTCGATGCGCGAGCGCCGGATACATGAATTTGGATGATCAAATTCCGGGCAGGGGTAAGCCCCTGCGCGCGAAGTGGTCAGACCATCGGCGACAGCATGCCGATTCCTCAGGAAGTTTCAACAGTCCGTGTGCTGGTGCGAAATGATTTCCATAAGTCGCAGCGCTGTGAAATGCGACGTCGCATATGAACGGCCCGCAGCGTGGCGCTTGCTTCCCAACTAGTATGGTAGTATGCTTGACTGATTGTTTCCTCCTGCCCATGCTCCGTATGACGAAGCCGGCGGGGAGAAGGGCGGACTGACGGGATGGCGAAGCGATGCTGAACAAGATCGACGTGGACTCCGGGGAGCCGATCGCTCGGCGCGTGTACCGGGTGCTGCGCCAAGCCATCGTGACGATGCAGTTCCGCCCCGGTCAAGCCCTGTCCGAGCAGGAGATCGCCGACCAGCTCGGCGTCAGCCGCCAGCCGGTGCGCGAGGCCTTCATCAAGCTGAGCGAGTCCGGCCTGCTGACCATCCGGCCGCAGCGCGGCACCTTCGTCGTCAAGATCTCGGTCAAGCAGGTGCTCGATGCCCGCTTCGTCCGCGAGGCGGTGGAGACCGCGGTCGTCCGCAAGGCTTGCGAGACCATCACGCCGGCCGGCCTCGCCGAATTGCGCGACAACCTGAAGGCTCAGTGGGACATCGCCGACGAACCGGTGCCGGTGCGCTTCCTGGAGCTGGACGAGGCCTTCCACCGCACCATCGCCATCGGAGCGGAGTGCGATTACGCCTGGCGCATCGTCGAGGAGACGAAGGCCCAGATGGACCGCGTCCGCTATCTCAGCGTGCCCTATGCCACGCCGATCCGCCGGCTGATCTCCCAGCATCAGGCGGTGCTGGAGGCGATCGTCGCCCGCGATCCTGCCAAGGCCGAAGCGGCGATGGGCATGCACCTGCGCGAGATTCTGACGTCTCTGCCCGAATTGGAAGGCAAGTTCCCCGACCTGTTCACGCAGGAGGATGGCGTGCCGCCTCCCGCTCCCAAGGCTTCCTCCCGGTCTGCCGGCCGTTCGAAGGTTGCCGGACTGCGCTGACCGGCGCAGCATCGGCCTGTTTCCTTATCAGGACGCCATACCATTTAACTGCGGAACAATCCGGGTTGCCCTCGCCCGCAGTGTTTGACATACTACCATACAAGAATGCGAGCCAACGCCTCGCGCAATCGCTCCGCCGGGAAGGAAACCAACCCCCATGCAATCCCCTGCGACCTCTTCCCTGCCCCGTCTCGGTGCCGCCGGCCTGTCAACCCTGCCGGTGGCGGTGGCGCGGCCGGCCTATGACCGCAAGGCGCTGGAACTCGGGGTCGTCCATCTCGGCGTCGGCGCATTCCAGCGTGCCCATCAGGCTGCCTACACCGACGCATTGCTGGAAAAGCATTTCGGGCCCTGGGGCATTGCCGGCGTCAGCCTGCGCAGCCCCGACACCCGCGGCGCGCTGGAACCGCAGGACGGGCTCTACACCGTCGCGGTGCGCGATGCGGCGGGGGAGCGGCTGCGGGTGATCGGCTGCCTGCTGGAACTGCTGGTGGCGCATGAGGACCCGCAGGCGGTGCTGGAACGGATGTGCCGCCCGTCGGTGCGCATCATCACCCTGACGGTGACGGAGAAGGGCTATTGCCATGATCCGGCGACCGGCGCGCTGAACGAAGACCATCCCGACATCCGCCACGACCTGGACAATCCCGGCAGCCCGCGCACCGCAATCGGCTTCCTGGCCGAGGCGCTGGCCCGCCGCCGCGCCGCCGGGCTGAAGCCCTTCACGGTGCTGAGCTGCGACAACCTGCCGAGCAACGGCGACACGGTGGTCCGCATCCTGCGCCGTTTCGCCGAACTGCGCGATCCGGGCTTCGGCGCCTGGGTGGCGGAGACCGTCGCCTGTCCGAACAGCATGGTCGACCGCATCGTCCCCGCCACCACGGAGGCCGACCGCGCCCGCGTGTCCCAGGCTCTCGGCCTGCAGGACGCCTGGCCGGTGGTGACGGAGCCCTTCACCCAGTGGGTGGTGGAGGACCGCTTCCCCGCCGGCCGGCCGGCCTGGGAGGAGGTCGGCGTCGAGCTGGTCGCCGACGTCCATCCCTATGAGACGATGAAGCTGCGGCTGCTGAACGGCAGCCACTCCACCATCGCCTATCTGGGCTATCTGGCGGGCTACGAGACGGTGTCGGACACCATGGCCGACCCCGCCTTCGCCACGCTGGTCCGCAACCTGATGGATTTGGAGACTGGCCCGACCCTGCACATGCCGCCCGGTGCAGACCTGGAGCAATACAAGGATGCGCTGATCGCCCGCTTCCGCAATCCGGCGCTGCGCCACCGCACCTGGCAGATCGCCATGGACGGCACGCAGAAGCTGCCGCAGCGCCTGTTGAACCCGATCCGCGAGCGGCTGGCCGCCGGGGAACCGATCGACCGGATGGTTTTGGCCGTCGCCGCCTGGATGCGCTACGTCGCCGGCATCGACGAGAAGGGCCAGCCCATCGACGTGCGCGATCCGCTGGCCGCCAAGCTGACGGAGATCGCGGCATCCAGCGCCGGCAACCCGGATCGGCTGGCGGAGGCGCTGTTCGGCCTGACCGCGGTGTTCGGCGAGGATCTGCCGCGCGACCCGCGCTTCACCGGACCGGTCACCGCCGCGCTCAGGCGCCTGTTCGCCGAGGGTGCCCGCGCCGTGGTCGCCGCCACAGCCTGACCCCGCTTTCACAGCATCACCTTCTCTAGGGAGAGTTCCCGTGGTTGCCCTGACCGTCGAAAAGCCGCATGTGCTGGCCCTTCGTCCCGAAAACGCCCCGGCTGCCGGGCCGGTCAAGGCTGGCGAGGTGCTGGTCCGCGTCCAGCGCGCCGGGATCTGCGGGTCGGACCTGCACATCTACCACGGCTCCAATCCCTTCGCGGTCTATCCCCGCGTGATCGGCCACGAGTTCGCCGGCACGGTCGAGGCGGTCGGCGACGGCGTCACCAGCGTGGCGGCCGGCGATCATGTGGTGGTCGATCCGGTGGTGTCCTGCGGCCGCTGCTATGCCTGCCGGGCCGGGCGCACCAACGTCTGCGCCAATCTGGAGGTGTTCGGCGTCCATCGCGACGGCGGCTTCCGCAACCATGTCGTGGTGCCGGCGGCCAATGCGGTGAAGGTGCGCTCCGACCTGCCGATTTCGATTGCCGCCCTGGCGGAGCCGCTGTCGATTGCCGCCAACGTGCTGTCGCGCACCGGCATCGCGGCCGACGACACGGTCCTCGTCTATGGCGCCGGCACCGTCGGGCTGACGGTGGTGCAGGTCGCCAAGCTGCACGGCGCCCGCTGCATCGTCGCCGACCTCGACGACAAGCGGCTGGAGCGTGCGAAGGAGTTCGGTGCGGACGTCGTCCTCAATTCCTCGCGCGTGTCGGTTCCCGATGCGGTGCGCGACGAGAATGACGGGCTCGGCCCCACGGTGGTGATCGACGGCGCCGGCGTCCCGGCCCTGCTGGAGGAGGCCTGCCGCCTCGCCAGCCCGGCCGCGCGCATCGGGCTTCTGGGCTTCTCCCCTGGCCCCTGCAACATCAGCCAGCAGGAGATCGTGAAGAAGGAGCTGACGCTGGTCGGGTCCCGCCTGAACCGCCGCCTGCTGCCGCAGGTGATCGAGTGGCTGGAGAGCGGCAAGCTGCAGCCGGCGGCGATGATCACCCAGGTCTTCCCGATCGCGGACGCGGCGAGCGCCTTCTCCCTGATCGAGACCGACCCGTCCAGCACAATCAAGGTGCAGCTCGACTTCGAAGGCTGAGAGTTCGTGAGCTTTTCTCGGCCGTCTTTCCCGCGAAGGCGGGAGCCCAGACCTGCCGAATGAAGGCTTTCCCTGTGAAGCCTGGATCCCCGCCTTCGCGGGGATGACGGCCGAGAAGGCAGCCTGAAGGTTCACAGCCTCTGATCGCCTCAGTTTATCCATCGCGCAAATAAAGGCGGGCCTGATCCGCCGAAAACGGAGGAGCCACGAGATGAACAGCAAGACCCCGATCTCCCGCCGTACGCTCGCCCGGAGCATCGGCCTCGGTGCCGGTCTCGCCGCCGGTGCGACGCTGCTGGGCGGCATCGCCGCGCCGGCCATCGTCCGTGCCCAGGCCAAGACGACGCTGAAGCTGGGCCACCTCGCCAACGAGGAGAATGTCTGGCACAAGGCCTCGCTGGTTTTCGCCGAGGAAGTCGCCAAGCGCACGAACGGCGCGGTCGAGGTCAAGGTGTTCCCCAACGAGCAGCTCGGCAAGGAAACCGACCTGATCAAGGGCATCCAGCTCGGCACCATCGACTTCACCATCACCGGTGAATCCCTGCAGAACTGGGCGCCGGCCGCGGCATTGCTGGCGGTTCCCTACGGCATCCGCGACCTCGACCATCTGGACAAGGTCGTCACCGGCGCGCCGGGCCAGAAGATCGCCGAGGCCATCGAGCAGAAGACCCAGCTGGTTCCGCTGACCTACTTCGCCCGCGGCCCGCGCAACCTGACCAGCAAGCGCCCGATCAAGACGCCGGCCGACCTGAACGGCCTGAAGATGCGCGTTCCCAACGTGCCGCTGTTCGTGTCCTTCTGGCAGGGGCTGGGTGCCAAGCCGACGCCGATGGCCTTCTCGGAGGTCTTCACCGGCCTGCAGAACGACACCATCGAGGCACAGGAGAATCCGCTGGCCCTCATCAAGTCGGCCAGCTTCTACGAGGTCCAGAAATACGTGAACCAGACGGAACACGTGATCAGCTGGATTTATCTGGTCGGCGGATCGAAGAGGATGGGCCGCCTGCCGGCGGAACAGCGAACCGCCATCATGGAAGCCGCCAAGGCGGCGCAGGCCGCCGAGCGCAAGCTGTTCATCGAGGACGAGGCCAAGCTGGCCGCCGACCTGAAGGCCAAGGGCATGGAGTTCGTCACGGTCGACAAGGCCGCCTTCGCGGAGAAGGGCCGCGCCGCCGTGGTCGCCGCCCTGTCGCCGGAGATCAAGCCGATCTACGACGAAATCCTCGCGGTGAAGTGAGGGGGAGAGTCAGGCCCTCTCCCGTCCCGGGAAGATCCCCTCTCCCTCCGGGGAGAGGGGGACCCTTCGGGTTCGCCTCCCCCCAACCGCAAGAGCCTTCTCCATGCGCACAGCCTTTGCCGCCGCGGTGTCGGCCGTATCCGCCCTTTGCCGTTGGGGTACCCTGGCGGCAATCGGCGTCCTCATCATCGTCGTGACCATCCAGGTGCTGGGCCGCGTTCCCGGCTTTCCCTCTCCGGCCTGGACGGAGGAGGTGGCCCGCTTCGCGCTGGTCCATCTCGTCGCCTTCTCCTGCGGCCTGGCGCTGCTGCGCGGCGAGCTGGTGAACGTGGACATGTTCATCCTGCTGCTGCCCAAGCCGGCACAATGGGCGGTCGCCCGGCTGGTCGACGTGGCGATCCTGGTCTTCGCCGTCGCCATCATTCCCGGCGCCTGGGACTATGTCGTCGGCAGCGTGGGGGAGCGGGCACGCTCCATCAACGTCCCGATGATCTGGGTCTATGTCGTGACTCTGATCATCCCGGTCTCGCTCGCCTTCTTCTCGATCGCCCGGCTGGCCGGGCTTGGGCGCGATTCCGCGCCGCCCAGCCATGGGGAAACCGTCTGATGGTCACCGCACTGTTCGTCACCTTCGCCGTGCTGCTGATCATGGGCGCGCCGGTGGGCATCGCGCTGGGCGGCGCCTCGGCGGTCTATCTGGTCGGCAGCGACATCGATCTCGCGGTGGTTCCGCAGTTCATGTATGCCGGCATGGACAGCTTCGTGCTGCTCTGCATCCCCGGCTTCGTGCTGGCCGGGAACCTGATGAACGGCGGCGGCATCACCGACCAGATCGTTCTGTTCAGCAACCGGCTGGTCGGCCACATCCGCGGCGGCCTCGGCCTTGCCAACGTCACGGGTTCAATGGTCTTCGCCGGCATCTCCGGCACCGCGGTGGCGGAGACCGCCTCCATCGGCGCGGTTATGATTCCGGCGATGCGCAAGTCCGGCTACGACGCGCCCTTCGCCGCCGCGGTGACCGCCGCCGCCTCCACCGTCGGGCCGATCATCCCGCCCAGCGTGCCGATGATCATCGTCGGCACCCTGACCGGCCTGTCGGTCGGCAAGATGTTCATGGCCGGCGCCATTCCGGGCCTGCTGCTGGGCCTCGGCATGATGCTGACGGTCTGGATCCTGGCCCGCGCCCGCAACTACCCGAGGGAGCCGTGGCAGGGCTTCGGCGCCCTGCTGCGGGCCAGCCGCGGCGCCTTCTGGGCGCTGCTGATGACGGCGATCATCCTGTTCGGCATCGTCGGCGGCTATTTCACCCCGACCGAGGCGTCGATCGTCGCGGCGCTCTACGCCTTCGTCATCGGGCTGTTCGTCTACAAGGGCTTCACCCTGCGCCAGCTGCCGGCGATCCTGCTGGAAAGCGCCATCGGGTCGGGCGGGCTGATCCTGCTGGTGGGGCTCGCCAACGTCTTCGGCTGGATCCTGACAAGCGAGCAGATTCCGCAGGCCATCGCCGCTTCGATGCTGGCGCTGACCACCGACAAGTACCTGATCATCCTGATGATCAACATCCTGCTGCTGTTCGTCGGCACCTTCATGGAGACGATCGCGGCGCTGATCATCCTGTTCCCGCCGCTGCTGGCGGTGGCGACCCAGGTCGGCATCGACCCGATCCATTTCGCCACCTTCGCCGTGCTGAACCTGATGATCGGCCTGACCACCCCGCCGGTCGGCGTCTGCCTGTTCGTCGCGGCGAACATCGCAAAGATCTCGCTGGGTGCGATCACCAAGGCGATCTGGCCCTTCCTGCTCTGCAACATACTGATCCTGTTCCTAGTCTCCTACATCCCGGCACTGTCGCTCTGGCTGCCGAGCCTGCTTTTCCGCTGATCTTCCAAATTCCAAAGCCCCCCTCTTTCCAAGGAGTTCGAAGCCATGGAACAATCCTGGCGCTGGTTCGGCCCCGAAGACGCCATCAAGCTGAACCACATCCGCCAAGCCGGCGCCACCGGCGTGGTCACCGCCCTGCACCACATCCCCTATGGCGTGGTCTGGTCGGTCGAGGAAATCCAGAAGCGCAAGGCGATGATCGAGTCCGACAAGGAACTCGGCCTCAGCTGGACCGTCACCGAAAGCCTGCCGGTGCACGAGGCGATCAAGATCGGCGAAGGCGACCTGACGGAGCTGTTCGACAACTACCGCCAGTCGATGCGCAATCTCGCCGCCTGCGGCGTGACCACCATCTGCTACAACTTCATGCCGGTGCTGGACTGGACGCGGACGGAACTGGCGGCGGCGCTGCCGGGCGGCGGCACCTCGCTGCGCTTCAACGCTTACGAGCATGCGGCCTTCGACGTCTACATGCTGGAGCGCCCGGGTGCGGAGGAGGATCACTCCCCGGAGGTGATGGCCAAGGCGAAGGAGTGGTTCGACCGCTCTTCCGAAAGCGACCGGGCGAAGCTCCTGACGAACATCATGGCCGGGCTGCCGGGCGCCTATGACCGCTACGACATCCCCGGCCTGCGCAAGATGATCGCGCGCTTCAACGGCATGTCCGCCGACGGCCTGCGCGAGACGCTGGCCCGCTTCCTGCGCGAGGTGATCCCGACGGCGGAAGAGGTCGGCATCCGCATGGCTATCCACCCCGACGACCCGCCCCGCCCGCTGTTCGGCCTGCCCCGCATCGTCAGCACCGAGGACGACCTCGCCCACCTGATCGACGCGGTGAAGTCGCCCAACAACGGCCTGACCTTCTGCACCGGCTCGCTGGGGGCCGGCCAGACCAACGACGTGCCGGCGATGGCCAAGCGCTTCGTCGAGGACATCCACTTCGTCCACCTGCGCAACGTCGCCAAGGAGCCGGACGGGTCCTTCGAGGAAGCCGACCATCTCGGCGGCGATGTCGACATGGTGTCGGTCGTCACCACCCTGCTGGAGGAGCAGAAGCGCCGCCAGGACGCCGGCAACGACAACTGGCGCCTGCCCTTCCGCCCCGACCACGGCCACGAGCTGCTGGACGACATCGGCAAGCCGACCCACCCCGGCTACCCGATGATCGGCCGCCTGCGCGGTCTGGCCGAGATCCGCGGCGTGATGACCGCCGTCGCGGCGATGAAACAGCTGCCGGTGTGAGTGGGGAGCGTTTCCGTGATCCCCTCTCCCCCCCGGGGAGAGGGTTAGGGTGAGGGGGAAGCGCGGCGAGGATTCTCGGGAAGGCACGCTGTGCATCCCCCTCACCCCGACCCTCTCCCCGGGGGGGAGAGGGGGATTCTACCGACCTCCCCGCATCCCCAGCCGAGCCAGTTTCTTGTAGAAGGCGGCGCGGGAGATGCCGAGCGCCCGTGCCGCCTCCGTCACCTTACCACCATGGGCAGCGAGCGCGCGGCCGAGCAGCCCGCGCTCGAACTCGTCGAACGCCTCGTCATAGCCCGGCAGGGGTTGCGGTTCCGCAGGGGCCAGCCCCTGGACCGGCGCCGGACGCACCGACTCCGCCGGTTCAGCGACCGCCAGATCCGGCAGCGCCTCCGCGAGGTCGGCGGCGGTCAGGCGGCGGTTGTCTGTCAGCAGGCAGGCCCGCTCCAGGACGTTGCGCAGCTCGCGCACATTGCCGGGCCAGCGGTGGCGGCCCAGCGCCTCCACCGCTTCCGGG
>NZ_DASPIS010000143.1:0-68704 GCF_035628975.1 Azospirillum sp.
CGCTGGCCCTGTTCCTGACCTTCTTCGTCATGGCCCCGGTGTTCGAGCGCAGCTACAACCAGGGCATCCAGCCGCTGATCAACCAGGAAATCGACGAGATGGAGGCGTTCCGCCGCACGGTGGCGCCGCTGCGCGAGTTCATGCTGAACCACACCAGCGAGAAGGATTTGCGGCTGTTCATGGACATGGCGCGTATCCAGTCGGTGCCGGAGCCCTCCGACATGCCGCTGCACGTCCTGGTCCCCGCCTTCATGATCTCGGAGATCAAGCGCGGGTTCGAAATCGGCTTCCTGCTGTTCCTGCCCTTCCTGATCATCGACATGGTGGTGTCGTCGATCCTGATGTCGATGGGCATGATGATGCTGCCGCCGACCATGGTCGCCATCCCGTTCAAGATCATCTTCTTCGTGCTGGTCGACGGGTGGTACCTGATCGCCGGATCGCTGGCGCGCAGTTTCGGCACGCTTTGAAAATAGGTGCGGGCTGAAATTGCACGCTTAGCGCGAAATACCCTGCGCACTTCGTCGCATCCCCCGCGCTTGGGCTTCGCCGCGCAAGCGCGCGCTGGCGTCCGCCGCCGTAAACGCGTATGAGGAAGCCGATGAGCGCAGGCGGGGGACCGGCAAGGAGGCCGGACCGCCGGATGGCTCCGACCTGTCGCGATCGCCGGACCGGGGTTCGACAGTCGGTGCCGTCACCGTCGCACCGGGCGCCATCGCAACGACGGACCAACCTCGGACCGCAACCACTGCATGACTGACACCGCTTTGAAGGCCGCGCCGCCAGACACCGGCAAGCTCGCGACGCTGACCCTGGGCGCGCTCGGGGTCGTTTTCGGCGACATCGGCACCAGCCCGCTCTACACGCTTCGCGAATGCTTCGGCGGCGAGCACGGGCTGGCACTGACCCCCGACAACATCCTCGGCATCATGTCGCTGGTGTTCTGGGCCCTGGTGATGGTCGTCACCGTGAAGTATGTGGGCTTCGTCATGCGGGCCGACAACAAGGGCGAGGGCGGCATCCTGTCCCTGCTGGCGCTGGCGTCGAAGACGCGGCCGGATGCGTCGGGCCGTCTGACCCTGCTGACCGCACTGGGCCTGTTCGGCGCCGCGCTGTTCTACGGCGACGGCATGATCACCCCGGCGATGTCCGTGTTGTCCGCGGTCGAAGGCCTGGAGGTGGCGGAGCCGGCGCTGGAGTCGGTCGTGGTGCCGCTGACGGTCGCCATCCTGATCGCCCTGTTCGCCATCCAAAGCCACGGCACCTCGCGCGTCGGCGCGCTGTTCGGCCCGATCATGCTGGCGTGGTTCTCGACGCTCGGCATCCTGGGGCTGGTCGAGGTGGTCCAGCAACCGGGCGTCCTGGTCGCCTTCAACCCGCTCTACGCCCTGTCATTCTTCGCCAACCACGGCGTGGCCGGCTTCCTGGTGCTGGGCGCCGTGGTTCTGGCGGTGACCGGCGGCGAGGCGCTCTATGCCGACATGGGCCATTTCGGCCGCCGCCCGATCCAGGTGGCCTGGCTGGCCGTGGTGCTGCCGGCGCTCCTGCTGAACTATCTCGGTCAATGCGCCCTTCTGCTGAGCGATCCGTCGGCGGTGCGCAGTCCCTTCTATCTGCTGGCGCCGGAATGGGGGCTCTATCCCCTGATCGGCCTGTCCACGGCCGCCACCGTCATCGCCAGCCAGGCTGTCATCTCCGGCGTCTTCTCCCTGACCCGGCAGGCCGTGCAGCTGGGCCTCTGCCCGCGGCTTGACATTCGCCACACCTCCAACGAGGAGGAAGGGCAGATCTACATCCCCCGTGCCAATTGGGGCCTGCTGGCCGCGGTGCTTGGGCTGGTGGTGCTGTTCCAGTCCTCCAGCCGGCTGGCGGCGGCCTATGGCATCGCGGTGACCGGCGACATGATCATCACCACCACCCTGTTCCTCGTGGTGGCGCGGCGCCGCTGGAACTGGAGCCTGCCGCTCTGCCTCGGTGTCGGGGCGGTGTTCCTGACGATCGAGATCTCCTTCTTCGCCGCCAATGCGGTGAAGATCCCCCATGGCGGCTGGGTGCCTCTGGTGATCGCGGTCCTCACGCTCGGCCTGATGGCCACTTGGCGTCGCGGCCGGGCCGTCCTGACCATGCGGCTGGCCGAGGAATCGCTGCCGCTCGACGCCTTCATCAAGCGGCAGGCGAAGTCCTCCGACATCCTTCGGGTGAAGGGCACGGCGGTCTTCATGACCTCCAGTTCCAACACCGTGCCGATCGCGCTGCTGCACAACCTGAAGCACAATCAGGTTCTGCACGAGCGCGTCGTCTTCGTCACCGTGGTGGTGGAGGACGTGCCCCGCGTTCCCGCCAAGGACCGCGTGGTGGTGGAGGGGCTGGCCGAGGGCTTCTACCGCATCACAGTGCGCTACGGCTTCTCGCAGGAACCGAACATCCCGAAGGCGCTGCGGCTGTGCAAGGCGTTCGGGCTGGAGTTCGACGTGATGGCGACCTCCTTCTTCCTCGGCCGCGAGACGCTGATCCCGCAGATGAACTCGCAGATGGCGCTGTGGCGCGAGAAGCTGTTCGTGGTGATGTCCCGCACATCGGTCAGCGCCACCGACTTCTTCAAGCTGCCGCCCAACCGCGTGGTGGAGTTGGGCACCCAGGTGCAGCTGTAGGGCCGGCAAGGCGGTCTGCCCCCTGTCCTGCTCGCTGAACAGGGGGCGACAGCAACCCGAAAGACCTACCCCCATCGGCCAAATAAAATCGACGCCCCCTCGGCAAATACCTGTGATCTGCCCGGAAGCCTCCCCCGTAACGGTGGTGTGTCCGCGGGAAGCGGACCTTCACCGATAAGAGGGAATGCTATGAAGAAGGTTGCCACCGTGGCGATCGCCACCCTTCTTTTTGCCGGTTGCGCCAATGCCGCCATGGAGAAGATGGTCGGCGGCGCGCCGATGTACCCCAACAAGACCATCGTGGAGAACGCGTCCCAGTCGAAGGACCACACCACGCTGGTCGCTGCCGTGAAGGCCGCCGGGCTGGTCGACACGCTGAACGGCAAGGGTCCCTTCACCGTCTTCGCCCCCACCAACGACGCCTTCGCGGCCTTGCCCGCCGGCACCGTCGACACGCTGCTGAAGCCGGAGAACAAGGGCCAGCTGACCAAGGTGCTGACCTATCACGTCGTGCCGGGCAAGCTGGACGCCAAGGACCTCGTGGCCGACATCAAGAAGGGCAACGGCAAGGCGATGCTGAAGACGGTGGAAGGCATGCCGCTGACCTTCACCCAGACCGGCGATGCCGTGATGGTCGCCGATGCATCCGGCAACATGGCCCGTGTGACCATCGCCGACGTCCAGCAGTCGAACGGCGTGGTCCACGTCATCGACAAGGTTCTGCTGCCGAAGTAACGGCGCGGAAGGGGCGGCGGGACGGGTCCGTTCCCCCCGCAGGGTGCGTCCCGCCGCCTCAGGACCCTGTCAGGACGTCTATCAGGACGTCGGCTTGTCCGCGGGCTGCTTGCCGCCGCGATATTCCTTCAGGAACTTCTTGAACATATCTACTTCCGCCACGCGGGAGCGGATGGTCCCCACGTCGATCAGTCCCATCGCCTGTTCGGGGCGGGTCAGGATGCGGAAGGCGTCCTCGTTCGGCCCGCCCTTCATCGACCCTTCGAAATCCTTCTTCAGCAGATTCAACCCGTTGCCGTCGCCGGCCAGAGCCAGCGCGACCGCCCGGTTCAGCACCAGCTGCGACATGTTGGGATCCAGCGGCTTGCCGGGCGCAGGCGGCGGTCCGATCACCTTGTTCAGCGCCAGCGCCGCGGCATCCCACTTCTGGCCCTTCCAGGCGATGTCGACGCGCAGCAGGTTGGCGTTGCCGCTGTCGTCCTGCGCCAGCAACTGCATCGCCTCGTCGCCGCGATTGAGTTCGGCCAGCGCCTTGGCCTGCATCAGCCGCCGTTCGGCCGCCAGATCGGCCGGCAGGCCGGCGATGTTCGACAGTTCCAGCGCCTTCAGCGCCTCTTCCGGCTTGTTGTCGAGCAGACGGACGGAGGCGAGACGCGTGCCGATCCGCGCCTTGTCCAGGCCGGAAAGGCGGAATTCCACCTGATGCTGCAGCAGGTCGGCGGCCCGGTTCAGCAAGTCGATGGAGATCAGCCGTTCCGCCAACTGCCGGATGATCTCGTCGCCGGCCTCGCCCACCGGGGTCAATTCGCGGAATTGGTCGTAGAGCTGCAGCGCATCGAGCGTCGGTAGGCGCTGCGCACCGTCCTTGAACAGGTCGGCGAAGATGCGCGACATCTCCCTGGTGATCGCCTCCGCCCGCGGCGTGTCGGCGACCAGTGCCGCCGTTTCCTTCATTGTGTTGAAGCCCTTGGCATATTCGCCGCCGGCAATCAGCACCTCGCCCATGCGCGAGCGGATCTGCATCTCCAGGTCGTCGCCGCGCCAGGTGAAGGTCAGGCCGGCCAGTTGCTCCGCCGCCGCAGTCGGCGACATCTTGCCTTCGGAAAGCTCCAGGTTGGTCAGCGCCAGCCCGGCCTTGGCGCGATAGAAGCGGTCGTAGCTGTTGAAGGCGGCGGTCAGCTGCTGGCGCGCCTGATCGGTCTCGCCGGTCTGGGCATAGAGCAGGCCGCGCAGGTACTGTGTCTGCGGGTTCTCCTCCTGCTCCGGGCCGCTGTGTTCGATCACGCGGTCGAACAGCCGCTTGGCGGTGGCGGTGTCGCGCGTCTCCAGCGCCGCCTCCGCCGCACGCAGGCCGAGCTTGCCGATCATCGGTTCCGGATAGCCGTTCAGGATCTGACCCGACGCCTTGAAACCGGCCATCGCCTTCGGCCAGTCGCGCCGGTCGGCGGCGATGGCGGCACGCCATAGGTTGGCTTCCGGGTTGTTGGCCAGCGACGGAATCGACAGGTCGGCCTCGCCGCCCTCCAGATCGCCGGCCAGCACGCGGGCCGCCCCGCGCAGCGCGCGGAATTCCGGCCAGCCTTCCAGGTCCGGCTGATTCTGCTGCAGAACATCCAGCAGGCCCAGCGTCTCCTGACCGAAACCGTTGGCGAAATAGAAGCGTGCGAGGTCGAGCTGCGCCTTCGCCCGCTCCGATTCCGGAGCATTGACGACGGCGAGCTGGAGGTCCTGGCGTGCCTGGGTGAAATTGTCGAGGTCGCCGTGCTTCCAGGCCGGCAGGTTGAACAGGCGGCGACCCTGCGCCTGGGCCTGTGCCTGGGCCGGCTGCGCCTTCGGCGGCTCCATGGACGACGCGCCGCCGGTCGGCGGAACGGGCTGCGGGGCGGCGGCAAGCTGGGCCGGGACCGGCTGCGGTGCCGTCTGCTGTGCCGGGGCGGGCATGGCGCCGGGTGTCGGTGCCACGGCCGGATTGCCGGCATCGGCAGCCGGCGACAGGTGCAGCCCCCCGGCGGTGGTCAGTTCCACCCCCTCCTTGATCGCACGAACCGTCACATTGTCGGAGATCGGCCGCACCACAACGCCCTGGTAGGAGGGCATGACCTCCAGATCCGGATAGCGGTGGGGCTCGGGCAGGCCACGCCCCGGGCTGGGCAGCGGCACCACTTGAATGCGGTCGCCGACGTCGGGATCGGCAAACTGCACGACGTTGGCGGCGTCCGGGGCGCGAACCAGCAGCCGGGCGCCCAGCAGGAAATCGGGATCGGGTTCCACCCGCAGGTCGCCGGCGCTGCCGATGTTGGCGGGACGACCGGAGGACAGGATGCGCCAGCTGGTGCCCTGCCGCTCCACCGTCGGCCAGACCATCGGACCGATCTTGGTGCGGAACACGCTGCCGCCGGTCGCCGGCACCGGCTCCACCGCGCCCATCAGCTCGGATCCGGGACCGCTGAGCTTGCCGGCACCGATGGGCATGGGCCGGTCGAACACGACGTAGAGCTGGCCGGCCCGCGGATAGACTGCGATCGACGACGGTCCGCCGGTGTCGAAGGTCAGAACCGGTCCCTTGGGTCCGGCTACCGGCTGAGTCTTGGCATCGGTGGGCGTCGCGGGTGCCGCCTTGGCTTCAACCGGAGGAGCCGGCTGGGCAGCAGCGGCCGGTGCGGCAGCCGGTGTCGCGGTCGCCGCATTGGCGGCGGTGGCGGAGCGGCTGGTCGTCGTCGACGCAACGGTCGGCCCGTCGGTGGCCGGCGCCTGACTGCTCCCCTGGCCGCCCTGCGGCGGCATCGTCCCTTGCGATCCGGCGACCGTGGGCGCGGCTTCGGTCTTCGGCAGCCCGGCACGCGATCCGGGGTTGCCGACGGACAGAATCACGGATTTGCCCTGCGCGCTGTCGCTCACCTCGGCATCCTGCGGCACGGCCAGGGTGATGGCCAGCGACCCGTCCGGCTGGCGGTAGGACTCCACGTTCTGGATGTTGCGCAGCTTCGCCTTGGCCACTGCCGACAGGTCGGCGGTGCCGCCCTTGTCGAAGGAGACGGTCACGGCCGCCCCGTCGCGCTTGACCGAATAACCGACCGGCGACGGCCAGTCGAAGGTCAGCCGGCTCTGGTCCGGCTGGTCCGCAGCCCGCACCCGAACCCGGCCGGCGGACGGCACCGGCTTGGCGGGCTCCGCCTTCGCGGGTTCCGTCGTTGCCGATGCCGTCGCAGTGGATTGCGCCGCAGCGGGTGACAGGTCGATGGCGACGGCGTTGCCATTGCGGAAGCTCTTCAGCGAGATCGGACGCTTCAGGTCGAAGGAGACCGTCTTGCCGTCCGGCTCCACCCGGCCGCCGGCCAGATAATCCGGCAGTGCCCGAACCAGACGATCCAATTGCGCGTCGATCGGTTCGGTGAAGGTGACGACCAGCCGGTCGCCCTCCACCGACGCGGTGTAGTCCACCTTGCCCGGCCAGTCGAAGACCAGCCGCCCGAATTCCCTGTGGGTGCCGCCGCGCACCGGCACGGTGGCGGCATCGGACGGCAGAGGGGACAGCAGGACCGGCACGGTCAACAGCGCCACCGCGGCGGCACAGCCGCGCAGCCAGCGCTTTCTCCGATATGCCGACCGGTCAGTCACCTCAATCCGCTCCTTCTTCTCGCACCACGATATCCACCGGCAGGCGTCCGCCGCCAGCCCCTTCAACCGGCATCATCACAGCCCGCGCCACCAGATCCCGGCGATAGCCGGTTTCCCGCAACGCGGCGGAGACGGCGACCGCCCTGGTCAGCGCCCGTTCCCAGGCCACACCACCGGCCGGATCCTCGCGCTCCGCATGGCCGACCAGCTCGATCCGGTTGCCGATGCGGCCGATGACGGCGCCCAGCAGGAACAGCACCCGCCGCCCCTCCTCGGTAAAGGCGGCGCCGGTCGGATCGAACATCCGTTCCCCCGGCAGGCGGATGACGACGCGGTCGTCCTCGCGCCGGACATCGACCACCGACAACTCGGCGTTCGACCGCAGTTGGCTGCCCAGCAGGGCCGCCAGATAATGCAGGTCGATGGCCGCGCGCTGCTCCACCGCCTGCGCATTGAAGGCTGCCGACGGATCGGCCGGCCGGTCGGACGGTGCGGCGGCGGTGGACCGCGCGGCGGGGATCGAGTCCGCCACGCCCTTCGCCAGACGGGTCCAGCGTTCGGCCTCCGGCTCGCTCATCGAATACATCAGAACGAAGAAGGCGAGCATCAATGAGATCAGGTCCGTGAAGCTGATCAGCCACAGAGTCTTGCGCTGACCGCCGCGATCCTCGGCTCCCGACTTGCCGGATATGTTGGGAACGCGGATCATTTCCGCACCTCCGGCCTGCGCCTGGTCGTCCCATCCTCGTCCCAGCGCAGGGAGAACAGCAGACGCACACCACCCGGCTCGCCCCGCTCGATGCCGACGGTGACGTTGCGGGCCGGTGCGCCATCGGCGATCAGCGCACGGGCGAAGGCCCCGGCGCGCGCGACCGGCCCCGGCGGCTGGCTGGGCGTTCCCGTCGGGCCGATGCCCAACAGCGCGTCCAGTTCCACCCGCTCGCCATGGCGCGACTGGCGCAGCGCGTCGGCGATCCGGTCGATCAGGCCCTGGCGGTCCGGCCGCAGCATCATGGTGCCGGGGACGAACAGGTCGTCGGCGGGCAGACGCACCTCCAGCAGCTTGCCGGGAGCGACCACCTCCACCTTCGCGACCGCGATCTCGGTGGCGAACAGCGTGCCGACACCGTCTAGCCGCTGCACCGCAAAGACCGTCCCGGCGCGCGAGGCCACCGGCTCCGTCCCATCGCGCAGGCGCGGATCGATGACGAAGCTCGGGAAGGTCCGCTCCAGCGAGGCGGCGACCGCCTTCACCTTCTGCACGGTCTGCACGGAATGGGCGTTCAGCACGATGAAGAAGACCAGCAGCAGCAGGAACAGCGACAGCAGAAGCAGGATGCTGCCGTTGTTGGGATTGGCATGTTCCTCCCCGCCCCCACGGCCGGCCCGCATCGTCAGAAGCCCGGCGCCGGCCGGACCCGGTCCGCGGCCTTGGGTCGACCGGCCGCTGTTGAGCCCGCTGGTGGGTTTGCCGGCCAGCATGGCGTCAGTCGAAGCTGGCGAGCAGGCGGTCGATTTCGTCCTGGTCCATGGCGTTGCCCGGCAACTGCGGCCCATGCAGAAGCTGCTGGTCCGCCTCCTCCGCGCTCATCGGTTCGAAATGGACGGCGGTCTCGGCGTCCTCCGCCGCCAGCTTGGCCAGACGGGGGGCGTGGTTCTGGCGCACCTCGCTGCCGAAGGCGGCGACGATCATGTCCACTTTCGATTCGATGTGCTTCAGCGTCCGCACCACCTTGCTGATGCGCTGGCCGGTGATGTCCTGGAAGTTGCAGGCCTCGTAGATCGCGGTGATCTGGTCGTTCAGCTTGGCGGCGGTTTCGGCATCCGACTGCCCCGCGATGGCGCCGATGGCGTCGCAGGCGTCGAATATGGCAAAGGTCGCCTTCTCCGTCGCGCCGATCACCGCGTCCAGTTCGTCCGTGGCGGTGCGGATATGCTCGTCGCGGATTTCCGCTGGCTGGAGCGCCGCGATCTCCTGCTTGGCCGTCTCGATGTATTTGGCGAGGTCGACGACCTCCTTGTAGAGGCGCAGGTCGGTGGCAGAGATGTCGCCGTCCATGCTGCCCAGGATGGTCCGGAGGATGTCCGTCACCTCGTCCCGCGACAGGGGCTTGGCGGCCTCGGCGAAGGCGGCGTCGAGGCGCTGTCTCAGAAGCTTCTGTTCCGTCACGGCGGAATGGGCGGAGAAGGTCATCGGGCGTGTCCAGCGAGAGGGGCCAGGGCCTTGGCGGAATATGCCGGATCCTCCCCGGTCGGCGCCCTCCAGCGAGCGCCCGTCGGTGCCGCAGGGCGGAGGTGCAACGCTCCGACCGCTTGTGGCGCCCAACCGTCCCAGGAACTGTCCGAGCCGACCAAGCCTATGGCGCGAGGGTTAAGAGCCCGTAAAGACGACCCTGCCGGAGCGCAGCCGTGGCCCGTTCGCCACAGTGTGATCCACCCGTGATCGACCGGAGTGCGACCGCAGCGGGTGGGCAGAGAGGGTGATCAGAACAGGCCGGCGGCGGCCGGCGCGCCCAGCAGGGCGATCAGGACCAGGATGGTGACGGCAACCAGCCGTTCCGCCGGAGACCAGCGTTTCCAGTCCTTCCTGAAGCTTTTCAGTTCGTCGGCCATGACAGACCTTCCGGTTTCGAGAACTACACTGCAACGCAACGAAACTGCGCCGGGTCCAGTTGACGCATGGTTAACACCCAGCACAGAAGCATTCTTCCAACCGAACTGGCACAGAAATGCCACAGTCACCGCGTCCGAACCGATGATGCAGGTCAAAGATCGGTCAAATTCTCGGCATTGCCCAGCACCCGCGCGGCGATGGCCGGTGCGCCGGCGGCGTGCCTCTTACGGCCGCTTCCGTAACCGGCCGGCAATGCCTAGATGATACGCTCTAGACCAAGCCGCCGGGGTCGGCCGGGCGGCACCGACAGGGGATGCGGATGGCGAAGGGAACCGACCTGAAGATCGGGCTTGCGCTGGGCAGCGGGGCCGCCCGGGGCTGGGCGCATATCGGCGTCCTGCGCGCGCTGGAGGAGATCGGGCTCGAACCGGACATCATCTGCGGCACCTCCATCGGCGCCGCCGTCGGAGCCGCCTATCTGACCGGCCAGATGGACGAGCTTCAGGCCTGGGCGCAGAAGATGGGCTGGCTCGGCATGCTGGGCATCATCGATCTCACCTTCCGGCGCGGCGGGCTGGTCGCCGCCGAAAAGGCGTTCGGCCGCTTCGACAACGACCGCAGCAACATCCTGATCGAGAATTTGCGGCTGCCTTTCGCCACGGTTGCCACCGACCTGTCGACGGGGCGCGAGATCTGGCTGCGTGACGGGCCGCTGATGTCGGCGGTAATGGCGTCGGCCGCCATGCCCGGCCTGTTCCCGGCCGTGCGGCGCGACCATCACCTGCTGGTGGACGGCGCGCTGGTCAACCCGGTGCCGGTGTCGCTCTGCCGGGCGCTCGGGGCCGACGTGGTGGTGGCGGTGAACCTGAACAGCGAACTGTCCCCGCTCGGCCGCCCGAATGGACGCGGCAGCGGGGGGCGCGTGAACGGCAAGCCTGCCGTCGCCAAAGCCCCGGCCTCTGTGCCGGAGGCGGTGGTGGCCGGCGGCGATGCCGGCTCCCCGGCGCTGTCGCATCTGACCAGCCAGATCTCTACATGGCTCGGCCGCAAGCCCAGCAGTCGCACCCGCTTCATAGCCGACCAGATCGACGACGCCCATGCCCAGAAGCCGATGCCGAATGCGCTGGAGGTGATGGCCGGCTCCATCGACATCATGCAGGACCGCATCACCCGCTCCCGTCTGGCCGGCGAGCCGCCGGACGTTCTGATCGCGCCGAGGCTGGCCCATATCGGCATCCTGGAGTTCGACCGCGCGGCGGAGGCGGTGGAGATCGGTTATGCGGCGGCGTCCATGCTCCGCCCATCGATCGAACTGGCCCTGCGCCGCGCCTGACCGGCGCCCGGTTCCGCGCAACATCTCTGTCGACGGGCCCCGCCCCCGTCATACATCCCCGATCCCCGCGAGAGCCCAGCTTCCATGAGCCAGTCCGCGCTGACCGATTACATCTCCGCCCTTCTGACCAGCGGAGCGCCGCATTGGGGTTCCGGCGGGACGGTGCTGGACGGCACCTCCGTCGGAGGTGCGGTCACCGTCACCTATGCCTTCGCGACCAGTTCGCGTCAGGTGGCCGGCGCCGACGCCACCGGCTTCGCGACGATGAACAACGAGCAGCGCGCCGTGGTCCGTCAGGCATTGGCGGCCTGGAGCGCCGTGGCCAACATCACCTTCGTCGAAACGGCCGACGTTTCCGGCGCCACGATGCTGTTCGGCACCAACCGGCAGAACGGCGTCACCGCCGCCTATGCCTACTACCCATCCGCCGCGTCGCAGGGCGGCGACGTCTTCCTTGCCAACGACAGCGCCGGCAACGTCAATCCCACGGCCGGAAGCTATGCCTACATGACGGTCATCCACGAGATCGGCCATGCGCTGGGCCTGAAACACCCCGGCAACTATGACGCCGGCAGCACCGACGGAACCGAGGGACCCTTCCTTCCGGCCACGACGGACAATTATGCATACAGCATCATGTCCTACAACGGCAACGATGCCCTGCCGTCGGGGACCTACCTGACCGGTCCGAGCCTCTACGACATCGCGGCGATCCAGTATCTCTACGGCGCCAACCTGTCCACCGGTGCCGGCGATAGCAGTTACACGCTGAACACCGGCAGTTTCACCACCTTATGGGACCCGAACGGCCGCAACACGCTGAACGGCGGCACGCAGACGGCGTCGCTGTCGCTGGACTTGCGCACGGGTGGGTTCAGCAGTGCAGGAGGCACGACCTTCCTGGCACTGGCCTATGGCACCACGGTCCAGCTGGCGGTCGGCGGGAGCGGCGACGACATCATCACCGTCAACACGCTGGGGAATATCCTGGACGGCGGCGGCGGCACCGACACGGTGGTGTTCAGCGGCAGCCGGTCGCGATATCGCGTCCAACAGCTTGATGCCAGCCGCTACGTCGTCAGCGGCGCCGACGGCGTCGACCTGCTGAGCAACATCGAATACCTCCGCTTCTCCGACACCGGCACCGCCCTGTCGGCCAGCGTGTCCGGCAATTTCGATCCCCTGCGCTACATCGCGTCCAACGCCGACCTGATCGCCGCCATCCGCACCGATGCCGCCGCCGCGACGCAGCATCTCACCGGTGCCGGCGTCTTTGAGGGGCGCAGCCTGACCGGGTTCAATCCCTACAATTACCTGGCAGGCTACGGCGACCTGCTGAACGCCTTCGGCAGCGATGTCGGTGCCGCGACCCGCCATTACATCGAGGTCGGAAACCGCGAGGGCCGCAGTTCCACCCTGTTCGACACGCTGTCCTATCAGGCCGGCAACCGCGACCTGATCGCCGCCTACGGCGACAACCGAGAGGCGGCGGAACTGCACTACATCGTCAATGGTCGCTTCGAGGGCCGCTCCCTCGCCGGATTCAATGCCCCCGCCTATCTGGCTGCCAACCCCGACGTCAACTCCGCCGTGAGCGGCAGCATCGCCGGCGCCAAGCAGCATTACGTCAGCTATGGCTTCACCGAGGGGCGGGCGCTGGCGTGAGCGCCGGCGCCTATTTCGCCGGCCACATCCAGGTCAGCTCGTGCTTGTTGTGGTGCAGGTGGAGCACCCGACCGCCGGGAATCGCGGCGAAGGCGCGGGCGGTCTCATGGTCGGTTTCCGCCTGGAACTTCAGCGTGCAGACGAAGCGCTTGGCCAGCCCGCTGTCCATCCACTCCTTTACCAGCCGCAAGAGGCGGGTCGGATAGCAGATCACGTCGCAGCACAGCCAGTCGACCGGGCCGACCGTCGCCGGCTTCAGGCCGAAAGCGCTTTCCTGGCGGATCTCCACCCGCGGCAGGGCGGCGATGGCGGGGTCGAGCGGCGCCTTGTCGACGCTGACCACCGATGTCCCCAACTCGTGCAGCACCCAGGTCCAGCCGCCGGGACAGGCGCCCAGATCGAGGCAGCGGTCTCCCGGCCCCGGCTGTTCCCCGAACAGGGTCAGCGCTTCCCACAGCTTCAGATAGGCGCGGTTGGGGGGAGCGGTGCGGTTCTCGACGAAGGTGACCTCGCCGTTGCGGAACGGGCTGGAGCAATGCGCCGCCGCGATGATGGTGGACTCGTCGGTCAACGTCCAGGACCCCAGCGGCGCCGTCGGCAGCGGCGACGGGAAGACCACCGGCTTGGCTGAGACGTGCGGCAGGTTTTCCTGGATCAGGGCGGCGCGGCGGTGGTTCCGCTGCGACCACAGCGCCCAGTTACGCTGGATGCCGCGCAATGCCTTCGCCCCGCTCTTGATCGAGGCGAATTCGATGCGCACCGGATCGTACCAGATGTTCTGCGCCCAGGCCGCCGGCCTTGCAGGGCCGTCGACGAAGACCAGCCGGCCGTCGACCGACGCGACCTCCCCCAGCTCCGCCACCAGATCGTCGAGGAAGCCGTCGGCCGCCAGATACACCGTCTGGCCGAGCGGGGTCACCACCGCGCCGGGAGCGGTCTCACCGGGAGCGGGCTGCGGCAGGGAAGCGGAGGTGTCTTGGGGGGTGCTGTCGTCCATGCCCCAGGGGCTACCGCCGCCGGCCGGCGAATGCAAGCGCAAGGATGCGGCATGACACTTTCGCGGTGACGCGAAGGGGGCTGTGACAAAGCGTCCCGAACCTTCTTATATGCGACTGGTTCGCAAAGTGGGTGTTGACAACGATTCTCAGTCTCAGGTACTCCTGGGTTCAGGACAATCTTCTCACACCGCCGATCGCCGAGGGCTTATGTACGTCTGCATCTGCCACGCGTTGAACGATAAGAAGGTCAAGGCTGCGCTGGACAATGGCGCTACCAACCCGGCCTCGGTGTTCCGCCATCACAATTGCCAGGTCCAGTGCGGCAAATGCGTGCCGATGATGCGCAGCATGGCCAGCGAGCATCGCGCCGCCATGGCCCAGCAAGCCGCCACCATCGCCGCGACCGCCGTTCCGGCCCCCTGCTGCGGCGCGGCGGTGCCCGAGCCGGCCAATGCCGAAGCCGTTCCCGCCTATGCGATCGCAGCCGAATAATTACTGTTGAGTGACTGCCACTGGGCAAGCTGCGTTATCGCAAGCTCTACCACTTCCGACTTTCCGGTCGATATCGGGTCTACAACCTCGCCTTTCGGCTGCGACAGAATGTGCCCCGACTATGATTTTTGGGCGGATTGACCCGGCACCCCCAATCCGGCACAAAAGCGTCACGAAAACAAAAGAACGTCGTCAAAATGATGGCGTATAAAAAATCGAATGGGCCGGATGAAACCGGCCCAGGAGGAAACGCAATCCAACCAGGAAGACTTCCTCGGCCACCGGGTTTGCCTTGTCCGTAAAGGATCGGGCAACCCGGCGGGATTTGGATTCAGGACGCCGTTCCGCAACTGCTCACGTATTTCGCAATCGCATCACGGCCATCTCCCAAACGGGCTGTGCCGACTGCGCTTCCGGTGCGTTTTCGCAGCATTGGTCCGGCGCTATCGTTCTGTCCGACCGGGACGTCTGAAACGGTTGAGGATCAAGGGAGGATTTTCATGAGCCGCCGCAACCGGCACGCCTTCGACACGTTGAGCCGCGATCTCGTCCTTCGTGCCACCGACCGGATGGAGACCCTCCGGTCGATGGTGGAGCGCGCGGACAGCGACCGGCGCGAGACGTGGGAGCGTACGCTCGACCGTCTCCGCGGCCTGAACAACCGCGCCATCGCCCGCATCGAGGCCGCTCACCTGGCCGATGACGACGCATGGCCTTTCGCCCGTGCCCAGGCCGATCAGGCGATGATGGACCTCATGCGCGCGCTCGACGATTTCGACGGCCATCTGCGCCTGCTGGCCGCTTGAGGCTACCGACCAGACCACCGGCCGCAGCCGACCAAAAGGAAAAGGCCCTCTCCCGGTCGGGAGAGGGCCTTTTTCATTACGAAGCCCCGAAGTCCAGGCCCCAGGCCGAGTAGCGTTCCGGATCGTCGACCCAGCCCTCGCGCACCTTCACGAACAGGATCAGGTGGACGCGGCGCTCCAGCATTCCCTGCAACTCGCCGCGCGCGGCGGAGCCGAGAGCCTTGATCCGCTGGCCGCCCTTGCCCAGCACGATGGCCTTCTGACTTTCGCGCTGCACGAAGATGACCTGCGAGATCTTGACCGATCCGTCCTCGAACTCCTCCCACACTTCGGTCTCGACCGTGGCGGAATAGGGAAGCTCCTGGTGAAGCTGCAGGAACAGCTTCTCGCGGGTGATCTCCGCCGCCAGCAGACGCATGGGCATGTCGGAGATCTGGTCCTCCGGGAAGTGCCACGGCCCTTCCGGCAGCCGGTCGGCCAGGAACTGCTTGAGGTCGGCGACGCCGTCCTCGGTGAAGGCCGACACCATGAAGATGTCGGAGAAGATTCCCTCCTGCCGGAAGGCATCGGCGATGCCCAGCAGGACGTCGCGCTTCACCAGATCGATCTTGTTCAGGATCAGGATCGCCTCGCGCCCCTGCTCCTTCAGGCGGGCGACGATGCTGCGGGTGTCTTCGTCAATCGACCGGCGCGACACGTCGTAGAGCACACCGATGACATCGGCGTCCTCCGCCCCCTGCCAAGCCGCCGCCACCATGGCGCGGTCCAGCCGGCGCTTCGGCTTGAAGATGCCGGGGGTGTCGACGAAGATCATCTGGGCGTCGCCCTGGATGGTGATGCCCAGCACACGGGTGCGCGTGGTCTGCACCTTCGGGCTGACGATCGACACCTTGCTGCCGATCATCGCGTTCAGCAGCGTGGACTTTCCGGCATTCGGCGCGCCGACCAGGGCGATGAAGCCGCAGCGCGGATGCTCCGGCATCGTCAGCAGAGGCGGCAGGACGGAGATGGGCTGCCCGCGCGGGGCATCCTCATCGTCGTCCTCATAGTCGCCGTCCTCATACTCGTCGTCTTCGAAGTCGCCCTCTTCGGCGTCCTCACCCTCGGCGCCGCCGTCTTCATGCTCCAGCGCCTCGTCGTCCTTCACGGACTTCGGCTCCTGGGATTCCGGCTTCGGCTCCGCGGCTTCGGAACCGGGCGTCTCGATCTTCGTCTTGTCGATGTCGTCGCGACCGTCAGTCATCGACTTGCACTCCCACCTGGCGCAGCAATGTGCTGGCAGCCTTCTTTTCCGCGATGCGCTTGGACGAACCGGACCCGGAGACCGGATCCATGCCCGCCACATGCACAGCAACAACGAACAGCGGCTCGTGCGCCGGGCCGCTGCGTTCGATCAGTTCATAACGGGGCAGCGGCTTGCCGCGCCCCTGCGCCCATTCCTGCAGCGTGGTCTTGCTGTCCAGCGGCGGCGGCGTCGCCTTGTCGATCTCGCCGGCCAGGGCTTGGCGGACGAAGCGCGTCACCGGCTCCAGCCCGCCGTCAAGATACATGGCGCCCAGCACCGCCTCGCAGGCGTCGCCCAGTATGGTCCGGTTCTCCCGCCCGCCGCTCGATGCTTCCGCCGGGGACAGGCGCAGATAGGCGCCCAGCCCGATGGTGTCGGCGACCCGGCCCAGCGATTCCCGGCGCACCAGCGCAGCATGGCGCTTGGCGAGCGCGCCCTCGCGTTCGTTGGGATAGCGTTCCAGCAGCCACTGCGCGACGACCAGCCCGACGACGCGGTCGCCCAGGAATTCCAACCGCTCATAGGCGATGCCCGGCCCCTTGTGCGACTTGCGGCCGGCCCGCTCCAGCCCCATCAGGCTGGGGTGGGTGACCGCGTCGCGCAGAAGCGACAGGTCGGCGAAGTCATGACCCAGCGCGCGCGCCAGTTCCGCGACATCGGCGGACTGGACGGCACCATCGGTCTCGGTTTCGGAGCCGGCACCCGCATCGGCGGGCGCCCTGGTGACGGTGGACACTTACCGGACTCCGTTGAACAGGCGGCTGAAGCGCAGATCGACCGGCCAGCGCCAGATCTCGTAGAAGCGCGTGCCCTCGTCGAGCGAGAAGAACAGGAATTCGGCGCGGCCGACCATGTTCTCGATGGGAACGAACCCGACCTGCGACGGCACGCGGCTGTCCAGCGAGTTGTCGCGGTTGTCGCCCATCATGAACAGATTGCCGGCCGGCACCTTGAACACCGGCGTGTTGTCGAGCGGACCGTTGTCCGACTCCTCGATGATGCGGTGGCTGCGGCCGTTGGGCAGGGTTTCGACGAACTGAGCGGTGCGGATGCTGCGGCCCAGCGAGTCCGTGGTCACATAGTCCTCGATCCGCTCGCGCTTCACCGGCTGGCCGTTGATGTGCAGGATGCCGCCGATCATCTGGATGCTGTCGCCGGGCAATCCGACGACCCGCTTGATGTAGTCGGTCTTGTTGTCGCGCGGCAGCTTGAACACCGCCACGTCGCCCCGCTCCGGATGAGAGCCCAGGATCCGGCCCTCGAACAGCGGCAGGCCGAAGCCGACCGTGTATTTGCTATAACCGTAGCTGAATTTCGACACGAACAGGTAATCGCCGATCAGCAAGGTCGGGATCATCGATCCCGACGGGATGTTGAAGGGCTCGAACGCGAAAGTCCGCACGCCGAAAGCGATCAGAACCGCGAAGAACACCGTCTTCACGGTTTCGACGAACCCGGATTCCTTGTCCTTGGCGTTGGACGCCGTTTCTTTCTGAAAGGTCATTCTGGGGTCGCCGTATTGGTGGGCATTGTGGCCTCGGTGGGGGCGGACTCGATCGGTTCGGCGCTGATGACGACAAAGGCCTCGGCCATCGGGTATTCGTCGGTCAGTGTCACATGGATGCGGGCGCGCATGCCCGGCGGCGTGATCGCCTCCAGCCGGGCCAGCGCCCCGCCGGTCAGGCGCATGGTCGGCTGGCCGGACGGCAGGTTGACTACCCCCATGTCGCGCCAGAACACCCCGTCGCGGAAGCCGGTGCCGAGCGCCTTTGAGCAGGCCTCCTTGGCGGCGAAGCGCTTGGCGTAGGTCGAGGCGCGGGCGTTGTTCTTGGCGGCCGAACCGGCGCGGCGTTCGGACTTCGCCTGCTCGACCTCGGTGAAGATGCGGTCGATGAAACGCTGTCCGAAGCGCTCCAGCGACTTCTCGACCCGCCGGATGTCGATCAGGTCGTTGCCGATGCCGAGGATGGTGCCGGACATCATCATGCGGACGCCGCGGCGTTTCGCGCCGTATCCGTCGCCTTGCGCATGCGGGCGATCGAGTTGGTCAGACCGACGAAGATCGCCTCGCCGACCAGGAAATGGCCGATGTTCAGCTCCACGATGGTCTGGATCGCCGCCACCGGGCCGACCGTGTCATAGCTCAGGCCATGGCCGGCATGGCATTCGAGCCCGATCGCCTCGGCATGGGCGGCGGCGCGGACGATGCGCGCCAGTTCCGCCTCGCGCTCTGCCGGAGTGTGGGCGTCGCAATAGGCTCCGGTGTGCAGTTCGACCACCGGGGCACCCAGCCGCTTGGCGGCGTTGAGTTGCGCCGGCTCCGGATCGATGAACAGCGAGACGCGGATGCCGGCGGAACCGAGTTCGCCCACCGGCCGCACCAGATGGTCGTACTGGCCGATCACGTCCAGCCCGCCCTCGGTCGTCACCTCCGTGCGCTTTTCCGGGACGAGGCAGGCGGCGTGCGGCTTGTGCCGCAGCGCGATCGCCAGCATCTCGTCGGTCGCCGCCATCTCGAAGTTCAGCGGACGGTCGATCTCGGCGATCAGCCGCTCGATGTCGCGATCCACGATGTGGCGCCGGTCCTCGCGCAGGTGGGCGGTGATCCCGTCGGCCCCGGCCTCGATGGCGAGCCTTGCCGCACGCACGGGATCGGGATGCGCCCCGCCGCGTGCGTTGCGGACGGTCGCCACATGGTCGATGTTCACGCCGAGGCGCAGGAAACGGGACATGCACGGACTCCAAAGCGTCGCCGCCCACCGGAACGGGCGGGAGCGATTCCGTCTATATAGCGGTGCTCCGGCCTTCCGTCACGCCGAACCGACCGATGCACCTGCGGATGACAGGGATTTCACCGTCGAATGACGGAGTGTTCAGCGTCCCCGTGCCCGCTCCACCGAATGGATGACGGGGGTGGCGCGCAGGGCGGCCATGATATTGGTCAGGTGCTTGGCATCCTTCACGTCGATATCGATCAGCAGCTCGAAATAATCCGTGCTGCGATTCGTGATCTTCTGGTGGATGACGTTGCCCTGGTTCTTGCCGATCACCGTGAACAGCGTGCCGAGCGAGCCCTGTTCATTGCCGATGACGACGCTGATGCGGCCGACATGCTCCTCCGGCGAATCGGGGCCGGTTTCCCACGACACGTCGATCCAGCGTTCCGGCGATTCGTGGAAGCTTTCCAGCGTTTCGCAGTCGATGGTGTGGATCGTCACGCCCTTGCCGGTGGTGACGATGCCGACGATGCGGTCGCCGGGTAGCGGGTGGCAGCAGCGGGCGTAATGCACGGCCATGCCGGGGATCAGGCCGCGGATCGGCAGGGCCGATTCCTTGCGCCCCTTGGGCTTCGGCTTCGGCGCGCTGTCCTCCGTCTCGCGGACGACGGGGGCGGTCTGGGCCTTGTGGCCGGGGAAGACGGCGTGGAAGACCTCGCGAACGGAATGCAGGCCGGAGCCGACACCCGCCATCAGGTCGTCCACCGTCGGCTGCTGGAAGATCTTGGTGGCGGCCTCCAGAGCCTTCTCGGTGAACTCGTAGCCTTCCGCCTTGAACTGCCGCATCAGCATGCCGCGGCCCAGTTCCATGTACTGGGTGCGCTGCTGGGTGCGCAGGAACTTGCGGATGCGGGCGCGGGCCTTGCCGGTGACGACGAAGCGTTCCCAGCCCGGAACCGGCGTCTGCGCCTTCGAGGTGACGATGTCGACCTGATCGCCGTTCTGCAGCTGGGTGCGCAGCGGCAGCATGCGGCCGTTGATCTTGGCGCCGACGCAATGGTCGCCGACCTGCGAGTGGACGGCATAGGCGAAGTCGACCGGCGTCGCTCCGCGCGGCAGCGCGATCAGGTCGCCCTTCGGCGTGAAGCAGAAGACCTGGTCCTGGAACAGCTCCAGCTTGGTGTGCTCCAGGAACTCTTCCGGCTTCTGCGCATGCTCCAGGATGTCCAGAAGCTCGCGCAGCCAGCGGTACTCGCCGCCGTTCGGGCGCGGCTGGTGGTCCTGCTTGTAGGCCCAGTGGGCGGCGACACCCAGCTCGGCGATCTCGTGCATGTCCTGGGTGCGGATCTGCACCTCGATCCGGTTGCGGCCGGGACCGATCACGCCGGTGTGCAGGCTGCGGTAACCGTTGGGCTTGGGCGTGGAGATGTAGTCCTTGAAGCGCCCGGGCACGACCGGATAGTGCGCGTGGACGACGCCCAGCGCCTGATAGCACTCGCCGACCGAACCGACCGTGATGCGGAAGGCCATGATGTCGGACAGCTGCTCGAAACTGACGTTCTTGCGCTGCAGCTTGCGCCAAATCGAATAGGCCGACTTCTCGCGCCCCGACACCGTCGCGTCCGGCAGCCCTTCGGAGGCCAGCAACTCGCGCAGTTCGGTGATGATGGTCTGGACGCGGTTCTCGCCTTCGCTGCGCAGGCGGGCCAGCTGGGCCAGGATGCTGTCGCGCGCGTCCGGGTTCAGTTCCGCGAAGGCAAGGTCGTCCAGCTCGTCCTTGATCTTGTGCATGCCGATGCGCTCGGCCAAGGGCGAGTAGATTTCGATGGTTTCGCGAGCGATGCGCTTGCGCTTTTCCGGCTTTTTCAGGTGGAACAGCGTGCGCATGTTGTGAAGCCGGTCGGCCAGCTTCACCAGAAGGACACGGATGTCCTCCGACATGGCGATGACCAGCTTGCGGAAATTCTCCGCCTGCTTGGCCTGCTCGCTGTTCAGCTCCAGCCGCGACAGCTTGGTGACGCCATCGACCAGCCGGGCGATTTCCTTGCCGAACACCCGCTCGATGTCCTCGAGCGTGGCGACGGTGTCCTCGACCGTATCGTGAAGCAGCGCCGTGGCGATGGTGCCGGCGTCCAGCTTCATCTGCGTCAGGATGCCGGCGACCTCCAGCGGATGGAGGAAATAGGGATCGCCCGACGCGCGCGTCTGCGATCCATGCGCCTTCATGGAATAGACGTAGGCGCGGTTGAGGAGATCCTCGTCGGCGTTGGGATCATACGCCTTGACGCGCTCGACAAGCTCGTACTGCCGGATCATGCGGCCCGACCCGGCGCGCGCGGCGCCTTATAAGTGTTCGTGGTGGTTCTGTTCGAACCGAAGGGGAGCCGGATGCTCCCCGCCTTTCTCTTCGGGGAGGGGACGTGGCGCCCCCTCCTGGTCCTGCGGTCGTTGTCCAGAATCAGAGGTCTCCGTCGGGATCCTCGGTCATGGCGAAACCGGCGCCCGGCTCGGCGTCCATGTCGGCGGCGACGTCGTCGTCCTCGCCCAACTCCTCGCCGTCGCTCTCGCTCATGCCGTCTTCATCGCCCAGCGAATTGTTGCCGCGGGCGGCCCAGTCGTTCTCGCCGGCCATCAGCTCGACGATCTCTTCCTCCGGCTCGTCCGGCTCAACATGCTTCTGATGGCCCTTGATCAGGGCGTTCTTCAGATATTCGAGCGACACCGTCTCGTCCGCGATCTCGCGGAGCGCCACGACCGGGTTCTTGTCGTTGTCGCGGTCGATCGACAGCGGAGCGCCGCTCGCGACCTCGCGGGCGCGCTGGGCAGCCATCATGACCAGCTCGAAACGGTTCGGAACCTTCAGGACGCAATCTTCAACGGTAACGCGGGCCATGCCAGACGAACTCCGGATTCATAGGAAGCTCTAGACTATATGGATGTGGCCCGATAGGTGCAAGCGCGAACGACAGCGTTGCTGCATTGCGTCAGGAGAGCGATGGTGAACCGGCCTTTCACGCTGCCGATACGATCGGTAGCCACAGTCGGCAGGCGTTGCCCCCTTGTATGTTTGCGCATGATACACTAGATTTCAAAATTGGAACGCGAGCTTTTTGCGCAAGTTCCGTCAATTTTCTACAATCAGCGATGAAAGGATTATGGCATTGGAGCGCAACTCGACTTTGCCGCGTGATGTCAGCAAGTTGTTTTACAAGGAAGAGCGCCTCGCTCTTTTCATAGACGGCGCGAACCTTTATGCCGCCGCGCGATCATTGGGGTTTGACATTGATTACAAGCGGTTGCGTGACGGCTTTGCCGGGGAAGGCCGACTCGTGCGCGCCTTCTACTACACCGCTCTCGTCGAGGATCAGGAGTATTCCCCGATTCGTCCGCTGGTCGACTGGCTCGACTACAACGGCTACACCATGGTGACCAAGCCGACCAAGGAGTTCACCGACGCCTCCGGCCGGCGCAAGATCAAGGGCAACATGGATATCGAGCTGGCCATCGACGTGATGGAGATGGCCGACCATGTCGATCATATCCTGCTCTTCTCCGGCGACGGCGATTTCCGCCGGCTGGTGGAGGCGGTGCAGCGCAAGGGCGTGCGCTTCAGCGTCGTCAGCACGGTGCGCTCGCAACCGCCGATGGTTGCCGACGAACTGCGCCGTCAGGCCGACAACTTCATCGAACTGCAGGAGTTGGCGCCGTTCATCGCCCGCACCCATCATCACCGCGAACAGGCGCCCTCGCACCACGACCACCAGAGCGGTCCGACGATGTACGATCCGGACGACCGCGGCTGATACGGATACCGAAAACGGCATGAAAAAAGGAGCGCACCGGCGCTCCTTTTCCGTTTGCGGGAGTAGAGTGTGCTCAGAGGGCGGCCGGCCGCTGCCGGTTCCGCACCATTTCCTCCGCGGTTTTCAGCGCCGCGATCAGGCTCGTCGCGTTCGCCGCCCCGGTTCCGGCGATGTCCAGCGCCGTCCCGTGGTCGGGCGAGGTGCGGACGAAGGTCAGGCCCAGCGTGATGTTCACGCCGCTGTCGAAATCCACCGTCTTCACCGGAATCAACGCCTGATCGTGGTACATGCACAATGCGGCGTCATAGCTTCGGCGGGCGGCGGCGTGGAACATGGTGTCGGGCGGACGCGGACCGGACACGTCGATGCCGTCGGCGCGCAACGCCGCGATGGCAGGCGCGATGACGTCGATCTCCTCGCGGCCCATCGCCCCACCCTCCCCCGCATGGGGATTGAGGCCGGCCACCGCCAGCCGCGGCCGCACGATGCCGAAATCGCGCGCAAGCGCCGCCGCGGTGATGCGGCCCGCATGGACGATAGCGTCCGTGGTCAGCAGATCGACCGCGTCGCGCACCGACACATGGATGGTGACGGGCACCACCCGCAGGTCGGCGGCGGCCAGCATCATGATCGGCTCCTCGGTCAGGCCGGCAAGATGCGCGAGATATTCGGTATGGCCGGGATGGCGGAAGCCGGCGGCATAGAGCGATGATTTCTGAATGGGGTTGGTGACCACGGCTGCCGCCTGCCCCGCCTGCACCAGGGCGACCGCGCGGTCGATGCTGGCGATCACCGCGGCACCGTTCGCCGGGTCGGGAGTGCCGGCGACAACCGGGTTGCCGAGGCGCACCGGCAGGACCGGCAAGGCTTGGTCGAACAGCGCCACCGCGTCGCCGGGGTCTGCGATCTCCCGGACCGGTACGGCCGTTCCCAGCTTCGCCGCCAGCGCGCTCAGCCGGTCGGGATCGTCCAGGACGACGAAGGGCGGCACCGCCGCTTCATGGCGTGCCGCCCAGGCCTTCAGGGTGATGTCCCCGCCGACGCCTGCCGGCTCACCCATGGTGAGGGCCAGCGGCAGGCTATCCGGCAGGGCGGCCGTCACAGGCGCGTCTCGATGAAGGCGGTGCGGCGCAGATCGCGCAGGTACCGGCGCGACAGCAGTTCGGCCCGCTCGCTGATAAGGTCGCGCTCCACCTCCTCGCGGCCCGGCAGCTTGGCCTCCTGGATCGGAGTCGGCGCGGGCGGCGGCGGCGGGGCGGGCTGGGCTTCCGGCGGCGGCTGGATCATCGGCACGTCGCGCTTGCAGACGATCAGGATCACCGCGGCGGCCTGGCTCATCAGGACCGGGCTGGCCTGACCCAGCGGGATGCCGAGGGCGAGGTTCTGCAGGCCGGGCGCCATGTCCTTGACGCGCATGGTGCCCATGTCGCCGGATTCCGGCATGCCGGTTTCCTTGGCGCGGGCCTGGAAATCGGCGCAGCTCTTGATCGACTTCCGCAGCTTTTCCGCCTGTTCCTTGACGGCCTTGGCCTGTTCCTTGGATTCGATCGGGATGATGATCTGCTTCATGTTAACCGTCGCCTTGGCCACGTCGGGCCGAGGCTGCGGACGGGGGGCCGCCGGCTGGGCGGCGGGCATCGGCACCTCGCCGCCGCTGCTGCCGAACGGCCGCTGGCCACGCACCAGCAGGATGTGATAGCCGGTGGCCGTGCGGATGGGCGTCGAAAGCTGGCCGCCGCGCATGCCGGACAGCGCCTTGTCGACTTCCGGCGACAGTTCGCCGCTGCGCACCCAGCCGAGATCGCCGCCCGACGCGGCACCGGCGGACTGCGAGAACTGGCGGGCCAGCGCCGCGAAGTTGCCGCCGCGCTTCACCTCCTCCACCAGACGCTCGGCGTTGCGGCGCACCTCGTCGTCCTGGTCGGGGCTGTCCACCGCCAGGAAGATCTCGGCGACCAGATATTCGGGCTTGCCGATGTTGGCCTTCAGCCGCTCCATCGCCGCGTCGATCTCGTCCTCGCCGACGACGACCTCCTGGCGGATGCGGCGCTGCATCACCTTCTGCCAGGCCAGCAGCGAGCGGATCTGGTCCTTCAGGGTGGACACGGGCACGTTCTGCCGCTTCAGCATGTCCTGAAGCTGCTGGCCGTTCAGGCGGTTCTGTTCGGCGATGCGTTTGATCGCCTCGTCGATCTCGGCGGGCGAAACGGTGATGCCAAGGCGCTTGGCCTCCTGCATCTGCAGCCGCTCGTCGATCAGCAGGCGCATGACCTGCGGCGTCAGGCGCTGGATCGTGTCGGCGTTGCCGGCGGTGCCGGCATTCAGCAGGGCCATGCGGATGCGGGCATTGACGTCGGAGACCGAGACCACCTCGTCGTTCACGACCGCGGCGATGCCCTCCGCCCCCGGCGCCCGTGCCGGGCGGGCGGAATCGTCGCCCGTCCTCGGCGCCGCGGCGCCGGCGGCGGCCTTGCTGGACTGCGCCGCAGCGGGCAGGGCCAGAAGCGCGCAGGCGGTCGCCACGGCGACGGTGGTCCGGACGGCTCGCAAACTCGACATGGTGCTCAAGCTCCAAAAACGGGTCGCCCGTTATTACGGTGGGGCCGGTGCCCCATGCAAACGGAATCGGACCTCGCCCTTTCAGTGCAAAACCAACGGGGCGGAATTATGACCGACAGGGATAATCCCGCGCTTTGCGGCGAATGGACCCACCCTTCCCGGCATGGGATCCATGGACCCGCGTCTCAGCCATCCTCCAGATGCAGCAGCGCCGCGGTGCCCAGCAGCAGGCTGATTCCGGCCGGACTCCAGGCAGCCATGACGATGGGGATCGTTTCCGACATGCCGAAGGTGCGCACCACGTCGGTCATCACGAACAGCACGAAGCCGGTCAGCACCCCGCCGGTGACCATCGCCATCGTCCCGCCCCGCCGCGGCAGCCGCAGCGAGAAGGCAGCGGCGAACAGCACCATCGCCAGGAACAGGAAGGGCTGGGCGAGCAGCGACTGGTAATGCAGCCGGTGGCGCACGGCGGGGAAACCGGTGGTCTCCAGCGTGTGGATGAAGCGCGGCAGCTCCCAGAAGGAGATCGTCTCCGGCGGGGCGAAGCTCTCCTCGATGGTCGTCATGTCCAGTTCGGTCGGGATGGTGTAGGTGTCCAGCAGTTCCGGATCCTTCTTGGCCCGATTCAGGATGGCGTCCTGCAATTCCCACTTGCGGTCCCTCAGGACGGCGCTGTGGGCATCGATGCGGCCCAGATAGGTCTGGTCGGCATCGAACAGGAAGACGATGACGTTCGACAGCTCGAAGGTCACCGGGTTCACCAGTTCCGAATGGATGAAGAACTGCTCCTTCTCGTTGGTCTGGCGCAGCCACAGGCCGGATCGGGAGATGTTCAGCGTGCTGGACTGAAGCTTGAGGTATCGGTCCTGCAGCTGTTCGTACTTTGCGACGAACACCGCGCCGACCGGGTTGATCAGCGTCACCTTCACCACGCCGATGGCGGCGGCGGCGAACATCACCGGCATCAGGAACTGCCAGGCCGACACGCCGACCGCGCGCGCCACCACCAGTTCGGCGCTGCGGGTCAGCCGCCAGAAGGTGAACATGCCCGCGAACAGGATGACGAAGGGAAAGATCTGCTGGCCGATCTCAGGCAGCTTCAGCAGAGCCATCTGGATCACCAGCCCGAAGGTGACGTTGGGCTTGCTGCCGGCACGGCGCAGCAGTTCGACCGTATCGAGCAGCAGCACGATGGCGAGCAGGATCACCATCAGCAGGCAGAACCAGACGATGAACTGCCGCCCGATGTAACGGGAAAGCGTAGGCGAGGAATACATGCGGTGTCCGGTCTCCGGAGCCCCGCCCGGTGCGCCGGCATGGCGCTTGGGACGGACTGGCGGGCCACCGCGGCCGATGGGGTCGGGCGCGGCACCCGCCGGAACAGGTTCCGGCTGTTTACCCCCGTTGCACAGCGATGACAACTGGGCGGGGACGACAACCACCGCAGGGCTGCATCTGCAGCGTCAATTTCCTGCCTCCTTTTCCGGCTGGACTTCCTGCATCGGCAATCCAAACTGTTGATACAGATGCTGCACGGGAGGGTCGGTCGATGACGGACACCACGGTCGCAATCCGCCAGGCACGCGCAACGGACGCCGCCGGCATGGCCCGCGTCCATGTGCAGAGCTGGCGGTCCACCTATCCGGGCCTGATCCCGGCGCAGTTCCTGGTCAACCTTTCCGAACCGCCCGCCGCGCAACGCTGGGCAGCCATCGCCGAAACGCGCGGCCCCGGCCAGGGTGCCTTCGTCGCGGTGGACGTCGCCGGCCTGATCGCGGCACCCGGTACCATCATCGGCATCGCCTCCTTCGGCACGCGGCGGGTCGCGGTGCAGGGCCATGCGGGGGAGTTCCATGCGCTCTATCTTCTTGACGACGCAAAGGGTTACGGCATCGGGCGGCGGCTGATGGCGGCGATGGCGGACCGCTTCCTGGCCGCAGGTATCCGCTCCGCCGCGGTGTGGTGCCTGCGCGACAACCCGTCGCGCTGGTTCTACGAGCGGCTGGGCGGGATCAAGGTGGCGGAACGGCCGATCCGCTTCGCCGACACCGATCTGGTGGAAATCGCCTATGGCTGGCGCGACCTGACGCCGCTTGCACGCTTGTCGGCGGGGCCGGAGGTGCGGTAGTGAGGGGACTTGAGTCCCCACGCATCAGGATTCGCCGATGTCCAGCGCCGCTTCCCTTTCCGCCGAACGCGTCCTCATTCTCGATTTCGGGTCGCAGGTCACCCAGCTCATCGCCCGCCGCGTGCGCGAGAGCGGTGTCTATTGCGAGATCCACCCCTTCGGCATGAGCGACGAGCGTATCCGCGAGTATGACCCGAAGGCGATCATCCTGTCCGGCAGCCCGGCCTCCGTCACCGAGGCGAACGGCCCGCGGGCGCCGCAGGCGGTGTTCGACCTGAAGGTGCCGGTGCTCGGCATCTGCTATGGCCAGCAGACGATGTGCCACCAGCTGGGCGGCAACGTCTCCGGTTCCGACCATCGCGAGTTCGGCCGCGCCTTCATCGAGATCAAGGAGCCCTGCGCCCTGTTCGACGGCCTGTGGGAAATCGGGTCGAAGGAGCAGGTGTGGATGAGCCACGGCGACCGCGTCACGGCGCTGCCCGACGGCTTCCGCGCCGTGGCGGTCAGCGACGGCGCGCCCTTCGCCGCCATCGCCGACGACCAGCGCCGCATGTACGGCGTGCAGTTCCACCCGGAGGTGGTCCACACCCCGCACGGCGCCCAGCTGCTGGCGAACTTCGTCCACCGCGTCGCCGGCATCAAGGGCGACTGGACCATGGCCGCCTTCAAGCAGCAGGCCATCGAGAAGATCCGCGCCCAGGTCGGCACCGGCAAGGTGATCTGCGGCCTGTCGGGCGGCGTCGATTCGTCGGTCGCGGCCGTGCTGATCCACGAGGCCATCGGCGACCAGCTGACCTGCATCTTCGTCGACACCGGCCTGATGCGCGCCGGCGAGTCGGAAGAGGTCGTGCGGCTGTTCCGCGATCACTACAACATCCCGCTGGTCCACCGCGAAGCGTCCGACCTGTTCCTGGGCAAGCTGGCAGGCGTCACCGACCCGGAGCAGAAGCGCAAGATCATCGGCGGCCTGTTCATCGACGTCTTCGACGAGGAGAGCGCCAAGATCGGCGGTGCGGAGTTCCTGGCACAGGGCACCCTCTATCCCGACGTGATCGAGAGCGTGTCCTTCACCGGCGGCCCGTCGGTCACCATCAAGTCGCACCACAATGTGGGCGGCCTGCCGGAGCGGATGAAGCTGAAGCTGGTGGAGCCGCTGCGCGAACTGTTCAAGGACGAGGTGCGCGCTCTGGGCCGCGAACTCGGCCTGCCGCCGGCCTTCATCGGCCGCCACCCCTTCCCCGGCCCGGGCCTCGCCATCCGCGTCCCCGGCGAGATCACCCCGGAGAAGCTGGAGATCCTGCGCAAGGCCGACACCGTCTATCTTGAGGAAATCCGCAACGCCGGCCTCTATGACGCGATCTGGCAGGCTTTCGCCGTGCTGCTGCCGGTCCGCACCGTCGGCGTGATGGGCGACGGCCGCACCTACGACCATGTGCTGGCTCTGCGCGCCGTGACCTCCACCGACGGCATGACCGCCGACTGGTATCCCTTCCCCCACGACTTCCTGGCGCGCGTGTCCAACCGCATCGTCAACGAAGTCCGCGGCGTCAACCGCGTGGTCTACGACATCACGTCGAAGCCGCCCGGCACGATCGAGTGGGAATAAGGCGGGTAAGGCACTGACACCGGCCCGGCGGATCCACCCGCCGGGCCGTCATGCTGTCCGGGCGGTGCCGCAGGTCGGCCGGTGCCGCCTTTGCCCGCCAAGCCGACGCTTCGGTGCGCATGTCCAAGGAGCGCCAGATGGAAGAGCCCGGTTTACACACCGCCATCCTGAGCGAACTGATCGCCCGCCTGCGCGGGCCGGCCGGAACCGGTGAAGCGCTGAGGGACATCTCCGAAGCCTGCGAAACCGCGCGTGCCGCCGGCCTCGGCAGCGACGTGGAGGCGATGGCGGCACTGGACCGTGCGACGGCCGATCTGGACCCCATCCTCCGTGAATCGGCGCTGGCCTATGTTTCGGGCGATTTGCGCCGGTACCTGCGCATTCTCGATATGCTGGACAATGTGCTCGATCTGGCGCCGCTGGAGGGCATCAACCAGATCTACTGGAGTATGCAGCGCCAGTTGTTCCTGATGCGCATGGACATGGGGTCCGTCCCGGACTTCGTGGCCGGGCGGGTGTTGCCGTTCTACGAGCGCTTCCTGAAGCAGATGTCCCTTCGCCTGGGGCTGGCACCGGCAGCGAGACCGGCGGGCAAACCGGCGACCGGCCGGGTCGTCATGGTCACCAACCAGTTCCTGTCCGACCAGCACCAACCGTCGCGCGACCTGCTGACCCAGATGGTCCGGTTGCAGCGGGACCTGGGCCGCACGGTCCTGGCGCTGAACACCAATATGATGCCGGACCGCTATTACAGCCCCTTCATCCCGCCCTTCGCCGCCGCAGTGGAAGAGAGTCTGTCCGGCGATCGGACGATCCGGTTCGGCAACGACACCGGCCGTCTCCTGTCCTCCACCGCGCGCGGCATCACCGCCGAGAAGCTCAACGGCTTTTTCTCCGCGGTGGAGGAGTTCGACCCCGATCTGGTGATCGCCTTCGGAGGATCGGTGATCGTCGCCGATCTGCTGGCCTCCGCACGGCCGCTGCTGTGCATTCCGACAACCACCGGCCAGACCATCTCGCTCGCCGACATCGTTCTGGACTACGGCGGCAGGACGGCTCCTCCGGGCGAGGGGCGACTGTCCCGCTCCTGGCGGCCATTCCGGCTGGGCATGGCACTGCGACAGGAAGACGGTGCAGCGACGCGGTCGGAATTCGGTGCGGCGGACGGTTCCTTCCTGTTCGTGGTCGTCGGCAACCGGCTGGACGCGGAGGTTGATGCCGCGTTCATCGCCCTGCTGGAACGTGTGCTGGATGCGGTCCCGCAGGGCGAGGTTCTGTTCGCCGGAACCGTCGATACGCTGCCCAGGCGTCTCGCCGCCTCGCGTCACGCGGCGCGGCTCCGTTACCTCGGCCATGTCGAGCGCATCGGCGCGCTCCTACCTCTGTGCGACCTCTTCCTCAATCCCCGCCGCACCGGCGGTGGCGGCAGTGCGGCCCATGCGCTGGCATCCGGGCTGCCGATCCTAGCCTTCGACAGCGGCGACGTGGCAAGCATCGCCGGGCCTGGGTTCGTCGTGGGCGACAGTGACAGCTTCCTTGAACGCGCGGTTGCGCTGGCCGTCGACCCTGCCCTGCTGTCAAGAAGCCGCGAAGACGCACGCAATCGCTTCGCCACGGTGAAGCAGGAAGAGTCCGACCCGACCCAACTCCCCGTCTACATGAACGAGGCGGTCGACCTGTACCGGCTGAGGAGCTGAACCAGTGCGTTTCCTCCTGTGTGGCCACGGCACCTCCGAAGTCCTGTGGTCAACCCATGCTGCACTGATCGACCTTGGTCATGAATCGGTGCTGGCCCTGCCGGACATCTCGCAGGACATCATCGATCGTCCCATCGATGCCCTGTTCGTACTGAACCTCTTCCAGATTCCGCGCGACACCATCGAGATGCTGCTGGCGTATGTCGCAAGCTTCGGCAAGCGGCCCGCGGTGGTCCACCTCTGCCTGAACCACCCGGTCGAGGAGATCGGCGCCCAAACGGTGGAGGAGGTCAGGGAAGCCGATCAGTGGATGGATCGGCAGAATGTCTTCATGTGGTGCATGTGTCCGGCGGCGGCGCAGCAGGCGAACCGGATGGGTTTGTCGCGCGTATTTTACGAGCCGCTCGGCGTCCATCGCTGGATCTACATCGCACGATCGGCGGACGGCACATCCGATCTCTACAAGCGCTGGATGTCTCTGAACGATACGGAACTGGTCCGCCACCCCTATGCGGCCATGAGGGGTGAGGCCGATGCCGCAGAAGGCGAGGCTCTGGTCCGGAACCGCTTCCTCTATCTGGGACAAGGCTGGCCGGACCACATCCCGACCGGACCCGAGCTCTCCGACCCGGCAATCTCCACCGCAGCCGCGTCCGTTGCCGGCATCATGATGGAAAGGCCGGAGTTGAATCGGATTCAGGCGATGGATCTGTGCGGATTGGCCGAGCGGTCTGCGGATCCGGGCTGGACACTCCGTTTCAACCGGGCCTTCACCATTGCATTTGCGGTGGAGAACCGCCGCAGATTTGCCACCGCCCTCCGCCACGCCTTCGGGGAGACATTCACCCTCTGGGGCAATGGCTGGGAGCGCCTTGGTATCGATGCAGGCCCCGTGTCCTCGGCTCTGAGGAACGCTTACGGCACGGCAGCCGCCTGCCTGGATTTCGGCAGTCTCGCCTATGACACCGCGGTCTTTCCCAGAACACTGGAGATCATCAAACGGAATGGGCTGCTGGTCGGCTGGCGGCACACAGATGCCGCGCAACTTTTCGGCCCGTATGAGCAGGACCTTACCTTCACCGAAGAATTCGACGCGGTACGGGTCCTTGAAAAGCTGGCAAGCGATCCCGGCCACCGTGAGAAACTGCGCGAGGCCCATCTGAACTGGGCATACGAATCTCTGGCTCTCACCGGCATTTTGCCGAGGATCATCGCGCGCTTGCAAACCTGAGCAAAAATCCTGTCACGCAGGCCCACTTCAGAACAGCGGCTCGGCGGCCTGTGACCGGGTGCCCGGCTTCATGCCGCGCCGCCTGCCGCGGACAGGCTTTGGGCTGGCCGGAAGCAGCCCCTCCCTTTGGGCGCAGAGATCGTGCCAGACATGTCCCGGCCGCTCCGGCGTCCAGTACATGGGCTCGCCGAGCAGAACCTCTTCCCCGCAGCAGCTGCAAGGTGGATATGGGCTGGATGTGTGTTCGGACCGGTCCATCACACCGTTATGCCAGTGACGAGGCGACCCGTAAGTGATGCGGATCAAATCCGACCGCAAGAGGGCAAAAAAAATGTTCCGCTCAAGGTTGAGGGCGGAATCGCATGCGCGATCCGCCCTCTCCTGACCGCAGGACGGGGCTGCACGCCCGCCCTTGCTATGTCCGTCCCCGTTACTGTGCGTCCGCCAACGCCACACATGCGCGGTCGCGGCCGGCGAGGCTGCCGCAGCCGTCTGCCCGCTGCGAGACGAAGCGCATCACCACGCGCTCCCCCTTGCCGACCGATTGCGGAGGCAGCAGGGCTTCGGCGACTTGGGTGGTGAATTGCGGGCTGACACGGTGAGTCGACGAGGCCGGGCGCGGCTCGGCACTGGCGACCTGGACCGGCATGGCGGGTGCGGCGGCCGGTTGCGGCAGCGACGCGACGACGACCGGCGCAGCCGCCGGGACCGGAGCCGCAACCGGCTCCGCAGCCTTCTGTTCGGCCGGGCGCGGTTCCATCCGGCGCGGCTCGACCGCGCGGGAGGGCGGAACCTCGGCGGATGCGACCACGACGGGCGGCGGTTCGGACAGCTGCGGAGCCGGGACCGCTGGCTGCCCGCCGTGCGGCTTCGGCGCGTCGTCCGGCACCACCGCGATTTCGATGGCGCCGGCGCCGGTCGCCAGCGACGGCTCACGGGGGGCGGAGCCGCGCAGCACAGGGGTCAGCGCGGCCAGATACAGCTTGGTCTCGCGCGGCAGGCGCTGCTTGCCGGCCAGATGCTGGGCATAGCAGCCCGGTCCGCAATTGTAGGCGGCAAGGAATCCCGGCGCGCCGAACAGGTCGTACATCTCGCGCAGATAGGCGGTGCCGGCCATGATGTTGTCGCGCGGATCGGACGGATCGGAACCGAGGCCATATTGCGCCCGCATCAGCTCATAGGTGCCGGGCATCACCTGCATCAGGCCGATGGCCCCGGCGGAGCTGGTCAGAACCTTGCCGTTGCGGTTGGTGGCGCGGCCGTTGCTCTCCCGCATCATCACCGCGCGGATCCATTTCTCCGGCATATCGTAGCGCTGGGACGCCTCGCGGATCAGCGGGACCCAGCGCGAAAGCGGATCGTTCGGGTCGGGGACGTAGACTGCTTCGACAGGAGGTGCCGTCTGCACCTGCGGCGCTTCGGTGGCACAGCCGGCAAGGCCGAGCGCGAGGCACAGCATAGCTCCGGCGGCGTTGATCGTCGCAAGGTTCAGTTTGACCACGAGGGGATTTCCGTGCTGTTGGCGCGGCAGGACAAGAGATGGCTCGCTTTTCAATGTATAGCCCACGCCTGTCAAGCGACAACGCGACCGTTTTCCGAATCCTGTCCCGAAGATGCCCCAAAAAAGCCCTATTGATCCCTTGTTCTGGAGTGGGCAACTAGGATTTTCGGCAAATGTCTGTATGCCTATGTTCGCTGTCCCTTCGAACAGGACAGTTCCGTCACAAGCCGCGACAATGGGAACCTTGACGGAACATCGGCGCCACCCTTAATGGAGGGCGACGGCCGCGCCCTCAACCCGCTCCGATATTGCCGGCGCCGACAACGAAGACCGCGCAGGCACGGCCGAACTGGATCGAGCATGATGACCGCCCCGCAACGGACAGTTCCCCCGCCCCCTCAGCCGCTCAAGCCGCAACGACCTTCACCGCAAGACGATGCCCTTCCCCCGCCCCGCCCGCGGCGCTTCCGCTGGCTCGGCTGGCTCGTCGTCCTGCTGGTGGCTGTCGGTGGGCTGGCGCTGTGGCGGGCCCAGGGCCCGGCAGCGACACCCGCCGCCCCGCCCGTGCCCGCCGGCGGGCGTCCCGTGGAACTGTCGGCGCTGGAGGTGACGGCCGTCGCCCCACGCGCGCTGACCGAGACCGTCCGCCTCAGCGGCTCCGTCTCTCCGATGGAGCAGTCGGCGGTCAAGGCGGAGGTGGCGGCCAGGCTGGCCGAGGTGCCGGTGCGCGAGGGGCAGGCGGTGCGCCGCGGCGAGGTGCTGGCGCGCTTCGAGACCGTGGAACTTGCAGCCCGCCTGAACGAGAAGCAGGCCAATCTGGAGGGCGCCCGTGCCCAGCTGGTCCTGGCTGAAAAGACGCTGGCCAAGAACCGCACGCTGAACCGCAACAACATCGTCTCCGACACCAGCCTGGATCAGGCGGAAAGCAGCTTCGGTTTCCAGCGGGCGCAGGTGGACGCGCTGGCCGCCCAGGTGGAGCTGGCGCGCAAGGCCCTGCGCGACGCGGTGGTGGTCAGCCCGATCGACGGGATGGTCGCCACCCGCTCGGTCAATCCGGGTGAAAATCTGGCGGTAAATGCCGCGATGTTCACCATCGTCGACCTGTCGCGGGTCGAGGTGGAGGCGACCGTCCCGGCGGAACAAGTGGCGAGGCTCGCAGTCGGCCAGACGGCCCGGCTGCGGGTGGAGGGTTTTGGAGAGCGGGAGTTCGCCGGCCGCGTCGTCCGTATCAATCCGATGACGCGGGCGGGATCGCGCGCCGTCCCGGTCTATGTGACGGTCGACAACAGGGACGGTGCGCTTCGCGGCGGCATGTTCGCCAGCGGCGAGGTTCTGGTGGCGGAGGCGGCGGGCGCAATCGCGGTGCCGCCGGTCTCCATCCGCCATGACGACGAGGGAGAGTTCGTTCTGGTGATCGCCGACGGCCGCACCGTGCGCCGCCCGGTAACGCGGGTCGCGCAATGGGCGCGCGGCGATCTGGTGCAGGTGGAGGGGCTGGCGCCGGGCGACCGGGTCGTCACCGGCAACCTGCCCGGCCTGACCGCCGGCCGCGCCGTCGCTGTCGTCGGCACGGCCACCGGCTCCTGAGGACCGGACAGCCCCATGCCGATCACCCGCATCAGCGTCGACAATCCGGTCTTCGCCACCATGATGATGGTGGCGCTGATGGTGCTCGGCCTTTTCTCCTACAATCGGCTGGGCGTCGACCTGTTTCCCGACGTCGATTTCCCGGTGGTGGTGGTCAGCACCAGCTATCCCGGCGCCAGCCCGGAGACAGTGGAGACCGACATCACCCGCCCGGTCGAGGATGCGATCAACACCATCGCCGGCATCAAGACGCTGACCTCCCAATCCTACGAGGGCCAGTCGGTGGTGATCGCGGAGTTCGACCTGAAGACCTCCTCGGTTCAGGCGCTGCAGGACGTGCGCGAAAAGGTCTCGGCCATCCGCGCCACCTTCCGGGACGAGGTGAAGGACCCGCAGATCACCCGCTTCAACCCGGACGACCAGCCGATCCTGTCCATCGCGGTGACATCGGACCTGCGGTCCTTGCGCGACCTGACCACGCTGACCGACCAGATCATCCTGAAGCGCCTGCAGAATGTCCGCGGCGTCGGCAAGGCCACCATCGCCGGCGGGGTGAAACGCCAGATCCTGGTCCGCCTGAAGCCGGAGAAGCTGGAGGCCCTGACCATCGGCGTCGACGAGGTGATCGCCACCGTCACCGGCGAGAACCAGGACGTGCCCGCCGGAACCGTCACCGGCCAGGGACGGGAGCGCGTGATCCAGGTGGAAGGGCGCGTGCGCAACCCGCGCGACCTGCTGGACCTGATCGTCGCCCGCCGCGGCGACAGCCCCGTTCGTCTCGGTCAGGTCGCCGAGGTGATCGACGGGCAGGAGGAGCAGGACTCCGCCGCCATGCTGAACGGCAACCCGGCGCTGGCGGTCGATGTGGTGAAGGTCCAGGGCGCCAACACGGTCGAGGTCGCGCGCGGCCTGCATGCGGCGATCCAGGATCTGCGCACCAACGGCTCGCTGCCGCCCGACGTGACGCTGGCGGTGGTGCGCGACAGCTCCCGCGGGATCACCAACTCGCTCAGCAACGTGCAGAAGACCCTGGTCGAGGGCGGCATCCTGACGATCCTGATCGTCATGGTGTTCCTCGGGTCCTGGCGCAGCACGGTCATCACCGCGCTGACCCTGCCGGTCGCCGTGCTGGGCACCTTCGGCATGCTGGCGGCGATGGGCTTCACGCTGAACATGATGACGCTGATGGCGCTGTCGCTCGCCATCGGCATCCTGATCGACGACGCCATCGTGGTGCGCGAGAACATCATGCGCCACCTCGCCCGCGGCCAGGGCCACCGGCAGGCGGCACTCGACGGCACGGCGGAGATCGGGCTGGCGGTGCTGGCGACGACGCTGACCATCGTCGCGGTGTTCCTGCCGGTCGCCTTCATGGGCGGCATCATCGGCCGCTTCTTCCTGCAATTCGGCATCACCGTCTCGGCGGCTGTGCTGATCTCGCTGTTCGTGTCCTTCACACTCGATCCCATGCTGTCCAGCGTGTGGTACGACCCGGCGGCGCACGGCAAACATGGCCGCTCCCTCTTCGGCCGCTTCGCGGCTTGGTTCGAGCGCGGGTTCAATGCCGTCTCGCACGGTTATGGCCGGCTGCTGCGCTGGGGCCTGCGCCGCCGCTTGCTGGTGGCGATCGTGGCGCTGGCGATCTTCTTCGGCAGCTTCCTGCTGGTGCCGCGCATCGGCGTGGAGTTCGTGCCGGCTGCCGACCTCGGCGAGCAGATCGTGGAGGTGGAGACCCCCGTCGGCTCCTCGCTCGCTACCACCACGGCGAAGACCCGCCAAGTCGAGGCGGCGATTCGCGAATTCCCGGAGATCGCCTACACCTACAGCACCGTCAACACCGGCGTGTCCTTCGGCCACAACCGCGGCAGCATCTATCTGCGATACACCCCGATCGAGCAGCGCAAGCGGTCTCCCAACGATCTCGCCCCGTTGCTGCGCGAACGGCTGTCGGCGATCCCCGGCGTCACCATCGGCATCGCCATTCCCGGCGTCGGCGGTGTGCAGAAACAGATCCAGGTCTCGGTGCAGGGCCGCGACATCGCCGAGCTGGACCGGCTGTCGCAGACGGTCATCGGCGCCATGCGCGCCATCCCCGGCTTCGTCGATGTCGACAGCACCCTGAAGGCGGCCAAGCCGACGTTGGCCGTGCGGCTGGAGCGCGATATCGCCAGCGACCTCGGCATCGGCACCGCCAAGGTGGCCGACACCCTGCGCCCGCTGTTCGCCGGCGACACGGTGTCGAGTTGGAAGGCGCAGGACGGCGAGAGCTACGACGTGCTGGTCCGCTTGCCCGAAGGCGACCGCGCCGGCCGCGCCGACCTCGACCGCATCTATTTCTCCGGTGGGAAAGACGCCAACGGCACACCGCGCATGATCCCGCTGTCCCAGGTGGCGGAGGTGGTGACGACGCTCGGCGCTTCGCAGATCAACCGTCGCGACCTGCAGCGCGAGGTGAATGTCCAGGCCAACGCCCAGGGCCGTGCCGCCGGCGACGCCGGGCGAGAGCTGCAGGCGGCATTGGCGAAGATCGAGTTGCCGCCCGGCTACCGCATCGTCTTCGGCGGTTCCACCAAGGACATCGCGGAGACCAGCAGCTACGCGGCACAGGCGCTGGCGCTTGCCGTCATCCTGATCTACCTGATCCTGGCGTCGCAGTTCGGCAGCTTCCTGCAGCCGCTCGCCATCATGGCCTCGCTACCCCTGTCGCTGGTCGGCGTGTTCCTGGGGCTTCTGGTGGCGGGATCGACGCTGAACATCTTCAGCGCCATCGGCTTCATCATGCTGATGGGTCTGGTGACCAAGAACGCCATCCTGCTGGTCGATTTCGCCAACCAGGCGCGCAAGCGCGGCGCCGACCTGCACGACGCGCTGGTGGAGGCCGGGATCATCCGCCTGCGTCCCATCGTGATGACAACCGCCGCGATGATCTTCGGCATGATCCCGCTGGCGCTCGGCATCGGCGAGGGCGCGCAGCAGCGTGCCCCGATGGCCCATGCGGTGATCGGCGGCCTGTTGTCCTCCACCATCCTGACACTGCTGGTGGTGCCGGTGGCGCTGACCTATCTCGACACCCTGTCGCGCCGGATGAAGCGCTGGTTCGCCCACACCAATCCCGACGCGCAGCAGCACCCGGCGGAGTGAGCGTCAGACGAGGGCCGGCGACCGGGCGGAGCTTTCCACGCCGACGCGGCCCAGATTCTGCTCCACCCAGCGGCCCGCGGCCTCGCGCCCGGCGTCGCGCAGCCAGTTCAGGAAGGTCCAGTCGGTCATCAGCTTGGAATAGACGCCCAGATCCTGAAGATGCTCGTCGGCATCGATCAGGTGCAGGCGCGGGGCATCGGTGCGTGCGGACAGGCCGCGCAGTTCCTGCAGCAGGGCGGCGTTGAAGGTGATCTGGTTCAGGCGGGCGGCGATGCCGGCCGGATCCTCCGGGGTGGTGGCGCAGGTGAGGGGATTGATCGCAACCACCAGCAGGTCGGCGCCGGGACAGGCCCCCGCCAGCGGCGACAGCGGCGGATTGGCGAGATAGCCGCCGTCCCAGTAATCCTGCCCGTCGATCCGCACCGCGCGGAACAGGTGTGGCAGGCAGGCCGATGCCAGCAGATGATCGACTTCGACCTCCGTCTCGTCGAACAGGCGCAGGGCACCGCTGCGCACATTGGTGGCGCTGACGAACAGCCGCAGGCCGCTCCGCCGGATCAGCTCCGGCTCCACCATCTCGGCCAGCAGCCCGCGCAGGGGGTGGAAATCCGCCGACTGCGTCTGATAGGGGGTGATCCAGCGCTTCGCCCAATCCACCAGATGCGATCCCGGCGCATGGTCGACGTTCCAGCGGCCGAGCAGCCGGTCGGTCACGCTGGGCCGGATCGGCCCCAGCCGGCCGGCGGCACTCACCCGCTCCCAGAAATTGGCCAGTTCCGCCCGCGCGCCTGCGCATCCGCCCCGCGCCCAGCCCTGCACCAGCATCGCCGCGTTCATCGCCCCGGCGCTGGCGCCGCTGACGCCGACCAGCCGGATATCCTCCTCCAGCAGCCGGTCGAGCACGCCCCAGGTGAAGGCCCCATGCGCCCCGCCGCCCTGCAACGCCAGCGCCAGCGTGGGCTTCGGCGGCGGCAGGGCCAGCATGGACCCTGGCCCCGACAGCTCCAGCGGCTCCGCCGGCGTGACCTGCCGGCTGGTCGCGGGCTTGCCGCAAACGCGGTTCCACAGCTTGCGGATCATGGTCATGGTCGGCACGTCCTCGCTCAGCTATGCTGCATCGCAACATGAGCAGGACCTTGAGCATCGGCAAGGGGGTATGCCCACGGAAGGGGAGGATTGGCACCGCTCTATCCGCCCCGGCATTGGAAAGCCGCCTCCATATGCACTAAGTAGGCACACACCCCAGTTGCCGAGTGCCCCCTTTGCCCACCCCTCCGTACCAAGTCATCCCCATCACCGACCCCGAGGATCCGCGCATCGAACCCTACCGCGACGTGCGCGAACGCGATCTCGTCGGCCGTGACGGGCTGTTCATCGCCGAAGGCGCGGTGGTGGTGCGCAGTCTCGTGCAGTCCACACGCTACCGCGCCCGCTCGCTGCTGATCGCCGACAAGCGGATGGAAGCGCTGCAGCCGATGCTGGCGGCCCTGCCCGTCGGCACACCCGTCTACACCGCAACCCAGCCCGTGCTCGACCGCATCGCCGGTTTTCCCCTGCATCGCGGCATCCTGGCGTTGGGGGAGAAGACCGAAGTGCCCACCGCGGCTGATTTGCTGGCCGCCTGCGGCCCGGTTGCCCGCGTGGTGATGCTGTTTGGCATCGGCAATCACGACAACATGGGCGGCATCTTCCGCAATGCCGCCGCTTTCGGCGCCGACGCGGTGATCCTCGATCCCGGCTGCTGCGACCCACTCTATCGCAAGGCGATTCGCGTGTCGGTCGGGGCGACCCTGCTGGTACCGACCGCGAAGCTCGCCGCCGATGAGGACCCGCTCGCCCTGCTCGACCGCTTCGGCTTGGAGGCGGTGGCGCTGAGCCCCGCCGGCGCCGAGACGCTGGCCGCTCTGGCGCCACCCCACCGCGCCGCCCTGCTGTTCGGGTCGGAGGGGCCGGGCCTGCCGCCGGCATTGCTTGCCCGCGCCCGCAGTGTGCGCATTCCGATGGCGGGCAGCTTCGATTCGCTCAACGTGGCGACCACCAGCGGCATCGTGCTGCACCATATCGCCTCCGGACAGGCCCAATGACCGACGAGATTCCCAAGCTGCCGGCCGACCCGCATCTGGTCCACGACCTCGCCGTCGCCCATCCGGAGGTGACGACGCTGGGCGCCGCCGGCGTGCTGCGGATGCCTGACGCCGAGGCCCGCGGACTGGTGCCGCTCGGCCTGCCGCTGCCCAAGGGAAAGCGCGACCTGCTGGTCCCGGCGGAGCGGCGCGAGGCCATCCTGCTGGAGATCACCGGCCGCATCGACCGCGCCCACCGGCGCGACGCGCTGCTGGCCCAGGGGCGCCGCGCGCTCGCCGGCAGCCATACCGCGTTGCTGTCCTGCGAAGACCGCACCCGTGTCCGCGCCGTGCGCGGCGACGAGCTGCCCTGGCCCGGCCTGTCCCCGGCGATCCGGCTGCAGGTGTCGCGGACCTTCAACGCGCTGGACCTGTCGGACCTGTCCGATGCCGAACTGTCGGCGCGGCTCGACCATGACCCGGCATTGCGCGCCGCCTTGGACGACGCGCTATCCCGCGTCGCCGCCCGGCTGCGCGATCTGGCGCAGCGGGCCGGCGACGATCCCGACTGGGGATTCGCCAGCCTCGCCGACCGGTTGGGCAAGGCCGCCCGCAACCGCACCGATGCCGACGAGCTACTCGACCGCTGGGACCGCGAGTACGACCAGTGGCGCCGCGACCGGGCGGAGGCGCGCGGCCGGGCCTATGTCGACCGCCATTTTGACTTCTCCCGCTTCGAGCGGCTTTTCCCGGTGGCGCGCGGCATGAACCGCCGGCTGGTGCTGGTGATCGGCCCGACCAATTCCGGCAAGACCCACCGCGCCATCACCGCGCTCCGCGAGGCGCGCGACGGCGTCTATCTCGCGCCGCTGCGCCTGCTGGCTCTGGAGGTAATGGAGCGGCTGAACGCCGAGGGCACCCCGACCACGCTCGTCACCGGCGAGGAGGAGATCCGCACCCCCGGCGCCCGCCACACCGCCTCCACCATCGAGGTGATGGACCCCGACCGCCCGGTGGAAGTCGCGGTGATCGACGAGATCCAGATGCTTGCCGATCCGGCGCGCGGCTGGGCCTGGACCGCCGCGCTGATGGGTGTACCGGCGGAGACCGTCTACATCCTCGGCGCACCGGAGGTACGCCCGCTGGTGGAGCGCGCCGCCGCCCATCTCGGCGAAGCTCTGGAGGTGGTGGAACTCGACCGCAAGACCCCGCTGTCGATGCTCGACCGCCGGCTGGAGTGGGCGGAGGTGGAACGCGGCGACGCCCTGATCGCCTTCTCACGCCGCGAGGTGCACAGCGTCCGCGACACGCTGCTGGCGCAGGGCCTGTCGGTCGCGGCCATCTATGGCGCGCTGGCCCCGGCGGTGCGGCGGCGCGAAGCGGCGCGTTTCCTCTCCGGCGAGGCCGACGTGGTGGTGGCGACGGATGCCATCGGCATGGGTCTCAACCTGCCCTGCCGCCGCGTGCTGTTCACCGCACTGGAGAAGTTCGACGGCAGCGCCGTCCGCCCGCTGACCGCGACGGAGGTGAAGCAGATCGCCGGCCGCGCCGGGCGCTTCGGCCAGTTCGAGGAGGGACATTTCGGCGTCATCGCCCGCGGCACCCCCGCCACCCTGAAACGCCTGCTGGAGGCGCCCGACCGCCGCCTGCGCGCCGAAGCCCCCCTGCCCGTCCGCCCGACCCGCGCCATGCTGGCCCGCCTCGCGTCCCACATCGACAGCGACGAGACGCGCCTGCTGGTGGAATGCTTCGGCACCGCGGCTACTGCCGGCTCCCCCTTCCGGCTGGCCGATCTGTCCGCCCTGCGCCGCGCAGCGCCGATGCTGGACGCCCGACGGCTGACCTTGACTGCCAAGCTGGAGTTGCTGCTCGCCCCCGCCGATCTGGAGGAGCCGGAGGACGCCAAGGTCTTCGCCGCCATCCTCGACGCGGTGGAGGCGGGGGAAAGCCTGCCGCTCGCGCGCCTGATCCCGGCCCGGCTCGATGGGCTGACCGCCGATGTGCTGGAAGCGGCGTCCCGGACCTGCGACCTCTATTTCTGGGCGTCCCGCAAATTCCCCGATGCCCTGCCGGACCGCGACCGCGTGCGCAGCGCCCGCGACGCCATCGGGCAACGCCTGTCGGAAGCCCTCGCCTCCCGCGCCCGCCGCCGCGAACCGCCGCCCGCCGCCGGCTTCCGCGGCGCCCCGCGCAAGCGCTTCGGTCCGCGCCGACGGTGAGGGGCGCGATTGGTTCCCGGCAGAATTCGTCCGCATGGCACTGCTGCACTGCGAACGAAGTGACCTTCCCGCTGTTCTGAACTGGACCTGCTCCGGCAGTGCCCCCATATCGATAGATGCGTCCTATTGCGATGCTCAGGAACATCGATTGGACACTATCGAACCGGCCGGCCATTCTTGCATCAGCGGTCAAGTCTCTGGCCGCCAAGGACCGTTCAGGAGCAACCGGCGTGAAGACCGCATCCCCCACCATCGCCACCGACACCTCGTCCCGCCTGCCCGCACCGGGGCGCCGGTTCTGGACCATGCTCGGCCCCGGCTTCGTGGTGGCGGTCGGCTATATGGACCCGGGCAACTGGGCGACGGACATCGCGGCAGGGTCCAGCTTCGGATTCGCGCTGCTGTCGGCGGTGCTGATCGCCAGCCTGGCCGGCATCTTCCTGCAAGGGCTGATCGTCCGGCTGACGCTGGCGACCGGCAAGGATCTGGCCCGGCTGATCCGCGACCGCTTCCCCCGCCCGGTGGCGATGGCGGTGTGGGCCGTGTCGGAATTGGCGATGATCGCCACCGATCTAGCCGAGTTGCTGGGCAGCGCCATCGCGCTGAAGCTGCTGTTCGGCATCCCGATCATGGCCGGCGTGGTGATCTCCGCCGTGCTGACCTTCGGCATCCTGGCCCTGCCGGGTGCGAGGGGCCGTGCGCCCGAACTGGTGGTCGGCGCGCTGATGAGCGTGGTCGTGGTCTGCTTCGCCTGGGAGCTGGTGATCGCCCGCCCCGATCCCGGAGCCCTGCTGGCCGGGCTGGTCCCGAGCATCGAATTGGCCCGCGATCCGGAGATGCTGTACCTGTCGCTGGGCATCATCGGCGCCACCGTCATGCCGCACAATCTGTTCCTGCACTCCGGACTGGTCCGCTCGCGGCTGGCCGAGGTGAAGACGGCGGAGGAGCGCCGGCAGGCCGCCCGCTGGCTGACCATCGACCTGTCGACCGCGCTGGCGCTTGCCGGTCTGGTCAACGGCTCCATCCTGGCGGTCGCCGCCGTCGCCTTCCAGGGCGTCACCACCGGCAGCACCCCCGGCATCGAGGATGCGCACGCCCTGCTGGGCAGCAGCATCGGCGGGGCCGCCGCGCTGATCTTCGCCATCGCCCTGCTGGCCGCCGGACAGAGCTCCACCACCACCGGCACCATGGCCGGCCAGATGGTGACGGAAGGCTTCCTGAACCTGCGCCTGCGCCCCGTCACCCGTGCGCTGATCACCCGCGGCGCCTCGCTGATCCCGGCGCTGGCGGTTCTGGGCAGTGCCGGCGACGGCGCGGTGGATGAACTGCTGGTCTTGAGCCAGGTGGTTCTGGCCTTGACCCTGCCCTTCATCCTGATCCCGATGCTGTTGCTGCTGCGCAACGACAAGCTGATGGGTGGGCTGGCGATGGCGCCGTCGACCCTGCGGCTGGCGAGCTTGACGGTGCTGCTGCTGACCGGCCTGTCCGGCTGGCTGGCCGGCACCACGGCGATGGCGTGAGCGGAAAGGCACCTCGACCCGGAACGGGGAATGGTCCATCTTGCGGCCCCTCCCCGTTCCTCACTGTCTGACCGGTGCCCCATGGATCCCGTCCTCGAACAGCGTCCTATCGAAGAGCGTCTGGCCGACTTGGAAAGCCGCCTCGCCCACCACGAGCGCATGGCGGAGGAGATGTCCGAGGTCATCTTCGCCCAGGGCCAGACCATCGACCGCCTGACCGCACAGCTGAAGCGCATGCGCGACCGGGTCGAGGCGGCCGAATACGCGATCGCCTCGCCGCAGGATGACCGGCCTCCGCCGCATTATTGAGGGGTGGAGGCATTTCCGTGCCGCGTTAGACCCCCACCCTAACCCTCCCCCGCTCTCAGCGGACCTATGGTCCGCCTGCCGCGTCAGCACAAAGCTATGCTTTGTGCGAGAGCTGGGCGGGGGGGACCAAATGCTTGTTCGGGAGAGTGGCGGCAGTCCCTCCCCCGCCCAGCGGGGGAGGATAGGTGGGGGTCTAACGCAGCCGCTCACCCCACCCCCTCGACCACCACCTCCGTCATCATCCCCGTCGCCATGTGCAGCAGGTTGTGGCAGTGCAGCGGCCAGCGGCCGGGGTTGTCGGCGTCGAAGGCCACCGTCACGCTGCCCATCGTCGGCACCAGCACGGTGTCGCGCACCGCCCCCACCACCGGACGGCCATTGATCGCCACCACCTGGAAATGATGGCCGTGCAGGTGCATCGGGTGAGCCATCATCGACGGGTTCTCGAAGGTCAGTTCCACCCGCTGGCCCTGGCGCACCATCAGCGGCATATGAGCACCGAAGATCCGGTCGTCCAGGCTCCAGACATAGGGCGCCATCGACCCGGTCAGCCGCACCCGCGTCGACAGGTCCGCTGCGCGGGTTGGAAGGGACTGCCCGGCCACCAGCCGCCGCTCCAGCGACAGGTCGAGCGCTTCGGTCGCGGCGTCTCCCCGTTCCGCCAACCGCTGCACGGTGGCGCCGGGCGTGGCGAGCACGATTCCGGTCCGCTGCACCGCTCCCTCGCGCAGGGCAAGGATCGGAAAGGCACCGCCTTCGGAGGGAAGCGTCAGCCGGATGTCGAGGCGCTGCCCCATGCTGATCCCGAAGCGGTTGCCGGCGACCGGGTGCACGGGGTTGCCGTCCGCCGCGACCACCTCCCCGGTCAGGCGCCCGAGATCGAGATGGAAAGCGGTGGAGGTGGCGCCGTTGATCACCCGCAGCCGCACCCGGCCGCTCCGCTCCACCCGCACGACCTCGGGATCCGCAAGCGTGCGGTCGTTGGCGAGATAGGCGTCATACTCGACGTCGTTGAGGTCCATCGCCATGCCGCCGGACATGGCATGTCCTGCGGAACCATGAGCCATTCCACCGTGATTCATGGCACCGTGCCCCATGGATCCGTGTGAGCCATGCCCCGTTTGGCCATGCCCCGTTTGGCCATGTCCCGTCTGGCCGTGGCTGCCATGCCCCATCTCGCCGGCCGGACCAGTCAGCGCCGCCAGCACCTCCGCCGGATCGCGGAAGGTGAAGTCGTGCAGCAGGATGGTCATCTCCTGCTCGTCGGCGCGGAGGTCATCGGGGCTGCGGACCACCAGCGGAGCCGCCATCAGCAATTGTTCCTGCAGGCCGTGGTGGGAGTGCATCCAGTGCGTGCCCGTCCGCGGCGCGAAGTCGTAGCTCGCAGAGCCGCCGTCGCGGATGGTCGGGCGGTTGATGTCCGCCACGCCGTCCTGGGCATAGGGAGGAGTCTGGCCATGCCAGTGGATCACTGCCTCTTCTCCCGCCCGATTGGCGAGATCGACCAGAAACCGCCGTCCGGGATCGAGGACGAGTCCATGCGTGCCGTTGGGCTGGCGGATGCCGAACACGCTCGCCGCCTTGCCGTTCACGTCCAGCGTGCGGCGCTCAATGGTCAAACCGACCGGGGTCAAACCGACGGGGGTCAGGCGGACGGGCTGATCCGCGACCGGCGCGGCGGCCAGGGTGGAGCGGGGAAAGGCGGGCAGCAGCGCGGCACAGCCGCCGGCCATGGCCGTCGACAGCAGACGGCGGCGCGAAAGCGCGAGAGTCATTGCGGACACCGGAAATTCGAATTGGGGGAAAGTGCGGAAGGCGCCGTCACGCCCCGAGCGGACGCGGACGACGCGGACGCTTCATCCCAGCCGCGGTGGCGGAAGGTCCGGGCGCACTCCCTGCCCCTCGCGCAACGGTCCGGCGGGCCAACCCGGCGTCGACCTCGCCAGCACGACCGGAACGACCAACTCCTCCCCCGGCGCGGACGCCGCCACGGCAGCGCATGCCATGCCGCCGCAGCAGGGCTGCAGCACACCATGGTGAGCTGCTTCCTGACGGCCTGATCCTTGCGACTGGGCCGGAATCGGCCGGATATGGTCGGTCTTTGCCGCCGATTGCAGGTGTTGCTGCGCCGTGGCCGCGGGCGAAGGGCTGTCGCCGTCATGCGGGCATGCGGCGACGGCGGTACCTTGCCACAGCAGCAGGACGAGCATAGCCAGGGCTATCGCCCCCGCTATGCCCGTCAACCGCCGCAGCCAGTCGGTGACGCAGATCGGCACCGCAACGCTCCCGCTTGTTACCCAGCCATTTCAGATAGGCCGTCGGGCCGATGCGGTCAATCGCCGCCGGCCGCCGGACAGCCCCATTACCCATTCAGTCCTAAGAGCTTTCCCGAGCATGGAACTGCAACACAGCTCCCCTATATTCGCGCTCACCCGAAACAACCCACCTTCGTCGTGACCATGTCCGCCTCCGCCCGTCCGGCCAACACCCCGCACATCGCGACCCGTCAGCTGCATTGCGCCTGCTGCGGCCGTCCATTCGTCCGTCCGTCGACGCGGGGGCCGGCACCGCTCTATTGCTCGGTGGATTGCCAGAAGCAGATGCGGGTCCGCACGCGGGTGTGGAGCCAGCGCGACGACGCTCCGTTCGGTCTGCGGCGCGCGTCCTAGTCCGAAAAATTCTCAGCGGATCTCGACGGTCGCGCTGTCGCTGCGGCCGTCCGCGTCGAGCACCGTGACGCGGACCAGCCCCGGACCGTCCGGTCGCCACACCACCTCGCGTGCGATGGGCGACTGGGCGATGCGGCGCCCGTCGATCAGCCAGGACAGCGGCCTCCGCCCGCCGGTGGCGGTCATGGTCATCGGCTCCCCCTTCCCGTCCGGCCCCAGCGCTTCCAGCACCATGTCGCTGACCGGGAAGGTCAGGCGAAGCCGGTCGGTCTGGCGGGGACCGGCCACCTCGGCGTCGCCGGGCCGCAGGCGGCGCAGCAGTTCCGGCGGCGTCTCGTTGCGGACCAGGCCGGCGGGCCTTCCACGGTCGGCCGGAAGCCGGTCGAACACCTCGAACAGCAGCGGCGCCGCCGTGTTGCGGCCGTAATGGTCGGGACTGGGCGTACCGTCCGGCCGGCCTACCCACACGCCGACCGTATAGCGCCCGGTCACGCCGAAGGCCCAGGCGTCGCGGAAGCCATAGCTGGTGCCGGTCTTCAGCGCCACCGGCCCGCTGCCGCGCAGTTCCTGCGCCTGAACCACGCCAGGCGGCGGCGGAGAGCCTTCCAGGATCGCCCGAACCTGCTGCGCCGCCGTGGCCGACAGCAGCCGGTGTTCCGCCCCATTGACTTCCTCCCTGGTCGCGCGCAACGGTGCGACGAGCCCGTCGCGGGCAAGCCCGCTGTAGAGCGCCGTCATGTCCCACAGGCTGATCGACGCCCCGCCCAGGGCCACCGGCAGGCCCGGCAGCGCCGTGCCATGGGGAAGCACGAGCCGCGCGCCGGCCCGCCGCAACGCATCGGCAAATCGCAGCGGCCCCACCCGGTCGAGCACCAAAACCGCCGGCACATTCAGCGAGCGCTGCAGCGCCTCCATCACCGTCAGGTCTCCGGTGAAGCTGCGGTCGAAATTGCGCGGCGCCCAGTCGCCGAAGCGGGTGGAGACGTCGGCGATCTGGGTCAGCGGGTGAATGATGCCGTCGTCGAAACCCAGCCCATAGATGAAGGGCTTCAGCGCCGATCCCGGCGAGCGGACCGCCCGCACCATGTCGATGGGCCCCTGCCGCGTCTCGTCAAGCGCATTGGGACTGCCGAGATAGGCGAGCACCGAACGGTCGCGGTTGTCCACCACCAGCACCGCCAGCCCGGCCTGCGGGTTCAGCGTCTCCGCCGCCCGGCGGCCAAGCGCCTCGACCGCCTGCTGCAGCGTGCCGTCGATGGTGGTGGCGATTTCCGCCCGGCCGGGGTTGGCGCTGCGCAGCCGGTCGGCAAGATGCGGGGCGGAGGCCGGCAGGGGAAGGCGCGCCGACGGCACCGGCAGCGACTTCGCCTCCGCCACCGCCCTGGGCGACAAGGCGCTCGCCTCCGCCACCCGGTCCAGCACCTTGTCGCGCGCCGCCTGCGCCCGCTCCGGATAACGGTCGGGCCGCAGCCGGGACGGCGATTGCGGCAGCGAGACCAGCAACGCCGCCTCCGCCGCATCCAGTTCCACCGGCGGCTTGCCGAGCAGCATCAGCGAGGCCGCCCGGATGCCTTCGATGTTGCCGCCATAGGGGGCGAGCGTCAGGTACATGCCGAGGATATCGCGCTTGTCGTAGCGCCATTCCAACTGCGCCGCCCGCGCCGCCTCGATCAGCTTGGCCGTAAAGGTGCGAGGCCGCGGCTCCAGCAGGCGGGCGACCTGCATGGTGATGGTGGAGGCGCCGGAGACCACCCGCCCGGCCCCCAGATTCTGCGCCGCCGCGCGAAGCACCGCCAGCGGGTCGACGCCGGCATGGCTCTCGAACCGCCGGTCCTCATAGGCCAGCAGCAGCTCGACGAACAGGGGCGACACGTCCTCGGCCGTCGCCGGCAACCGCCACGCCCCCGCCCCGTTGGTGAAGACGCGCAACGGCTGGCCCTTGCGGTCGGTGACCGTCACCGACAGATCGGCCAGCCGGTCCAGCGGCGGCGGGAACAACCGGTCGAGCGCCAGCGCCGTGCCCATCAGGATGGCAATGCCCGCCGCCGCCGCTCCGGCCCGCCGGAACCACCTTCGCAATCGTCACTCCGCCGGACGGACCGTGATCCGCCCGGTGTTCTGGCGGGCGAAGAAGCGCGGCTTGTACATGTCCTCCACCGACGCGCCCGGTAGTTCATAGGTGCCGGGGGTGATGGCGCGGACGATGAAGGCAAGCTTGAAGGTCTGCTGATCCTCCGTCAGGTCCACCGCGGCGACATAGCGGTCGTCGCGCGCCTCGGTCGTGCGGGTGTAGCTGAGGTCGCCCAGCCACTGCATCTCCTCCGGCGTGCCGCCCCCCAGCTTGGCGTTCTCGATCTCCCAGCCGGCGGGCAGCGCATGGGTCACCATGCCCTGGTGGAACAGCTTGGTGTTCGCCTCGCCCTCCAGCACGACGACGAAGACGTCGTTCTGCTTGATGGTGTCGAGGTTCAGCACCTCGCCCTTGCGGGTGAAGAAGTTGCGCTTGATGCGCAGCCCTTCGCGCGCGGCCGGCTGGGGCGCCACCGGCACGCCGGACAGCGACACCGCCTGCCAGACCGCCGCCTTGCCGGAATTGGCGACCGGGATGCCGGCCTTCAGCTGGGCCAGCGTCGGGGTCAAATCGACCCGCGCGCCATCCCGCTTCGCACCGCCCAGCGTCACCTCCACCTTGGCCGGCGAACCGCGCAGCAGCGCGTCGGCGGCCAGCACCGACCATGCCTTTTCCTGCGTGTTGGTGCGGTTGGCGGCGGTGGCCGAGGCCGGAAGCCGGTCGATCAGCGCCGGGATGCGGTTGCCGGACATGTTGACCTCGGTCATCAGCGCCACCAGCGCCGCGGCGTCGCGGACGGTGGAGCCGTAATCGACGTGCCATTCCTCACGCGCCAGATGGCCGACGGCGCTATCGAAGGCGCTGGCCGCCCGCTCCTGGTCGCCCATGCGGGCCAGAGCCGCCCCCAGCTGCCCCTTGGCTAGCGGCGTCGGCAGCTTCTCCAGCGCGGTGTCGTGCAGGTAGCGCGCCGGCCCCGGCAGCGACACGCCGGCCAGCGCCAGCGTGTGCAGGGCATAGGCGCGCACCGTCAGATCCGCCGGTTCCGTCGCGCTGGCGATGGCGCGCTGGCGCAGCCAAGTCAGAGCATCGGTCAGCGGCTTGTCCGGTACCGCCTCGCCCTTCTGCTTGGCGCGCACCAGGAACTCGGTGGCATAGGCGGTCAGCCAGCCGTCGGCCTCGTCATGGGCGCCCCACAGGCCGAAGGCGCCGTCGAAGCGCTGCTTGTCCATCGTGCGGGAGATCGCCTGCTGGACGCGGGCCTCCAGCCCATCGTCCGGCTTGCGGTCCTTGCCCAGCGCCAGCTCGACGTCGCGCACCACCAGCAGCGGCAGGGCACGGCTGACCGTCTGTTCCAGGCAGCCGAAGGGATAGCGGTCGAGCGCCCGCAGGATGCCGCCGACATCGAAGGGCGGCGCGGTGGTGAAGCTGGCCGACCAGTTGGTCGTCCCCGGCATATAGGTTGCCAGTTCCGCCCCGTCGAAGCGGACGCTCTCGCCGGGCGCGATCTGGCGGGTGACGAACTGCGTCTCCACCGCCCGCGCCGGGCGCACGGTGATGCCGTACTCGTGGCTCAGCGTCAGATTCTCCGGCCCCTTCACCGCCACGGCGACATGGCCGATGCCGGCGGCGACGCCCTTCAGCGGCACGACCAGCGTCTTGCGCTCGCCCTTCGCCAGCGGAACCGACAGGTTGCCGCCCTCCACCGACACCGCATCCTGCGCGGTGACCGCCACCTCATAGGTGCCGGCCGCCGCCTCCACATTGTGAAGCGACAGCGTCACCCGGCTGTCGTCGCCGGGGGCAAGGAAGCGCGGCAGGATGGCGTCGGCGACCAGCGGATCGCGCACCGTCACCGGCCCGGCGGCGGAACCGACCCGACCACGGCTGTAGGCCACCGCCATGACGCGAAGCTCGCCGTTGAAGTCCGGCACGTCGAAGCCGATGCGGGCGGTGCCGTCGGCCCCCACCTTCACCGGCCCCTGGAACAGCGAGACCACGGTGAAGGGCACCACCGGCAGTCCGGCGCCGCTGGAATCGCCGCCCTGGCGCATGGCGCCGTAGGGACCGTCCAGCGGGTCGATCAGCCGGCCGTAATCGTCACGGATGTCCAAGCCCAGCCGGCGCTTGCCGAAATAATGCTTCTCCGGCTGCGGGCTGGCGAAGTCGGTCAGGCGCAGGATGCCCTCGTCCACCGCGGCCAGCGTGACATAGGTGTCCTCAATCGACCCGCCATCGGCGGCAGCGACCTTCACGCCGACCTCCAGCCGGCTGCGCGGGCGCAGCACCGGCGGCGCGTCCAGCGCGACGGCCAGCGTGCGCACCGACGGATCGACGCCGACCCAGGCGACGCCCATGGCGCGCACCGGCTGGCGCTCCCGGCCCTTGACCGGCGGACGGTAGGCGGTGGCGGTGACATAGGCGCCGGGACCCCAGGCGGCATCGACCGGGATCTCCACCGTCGCTCCCTCGGCCGGAACCGAGATGGTGCGCACGTCGAAGATGCGATCGGTCGCCACCGTCACCAGCAGTTCGCCGGCGAAGGGCGGCGCCACGCGGATGCGGGCGGTCTCACCCGGCTTGTAGGACTGCTTGTCGGTGGAGACCTCCAGCTTGTCCGGGATGTCGGCGGTCTCGTCGCCGCTCGCCCAGCCGGAATAGAAGCGGTAGGAACTGGCGACGCCCGCCGCCTTGTCCGTCACCTCCAGCCGGTAGCGGCCGAAGTCGCGCTTGCCGAGCGCCATCTGTGCCGGCTTGTCGGCGGCGACATCGACGGTGCCGGACGCCAGCGGCACGTCGCGCACGGTGGCGTTGTAGCTGTAGCGGCCATCGCGGCGGAACCAGACGAAGGAAACCCGTTCCTCCACCAGTTCCCACTTGATGCCGGGCTTGGCGATGGCGCTGCCGTCCGGCGCCACGGCGACGAGATCGAAGGCGGCCTCCGCCCCCTCGCCGATACGGCCATCGGAGAAGCGCGGGCGCAGGCCCAGCGCATGGGTCTTCGGCCGCACCGGCACGCTCACCGACTTGTGCACCGGGCGCCCGCCCGGCTCGGCCAGGGTGACGCGGATGTCGGCGCGCAGCGGCTTGCTGGTGTCGGGCACCTCCGGCAGCGTCACCTCGACACGCGAGACGCCCTGATCGTCGGTGGTCGGGAATTCCAGCGGGTCGAGCCGCTCGGTCGGGTTGTCCTGCACCCGGCCGAAGCGATAATCCTTGAAGGCCGGATAGGGCATCGGGTCGGGCTTCAGCGCCACCTCGGCGGTGCCGTCCAGCCCGGCGGCCGGCGGGCCGTAGAGGAAGCGGCCCTGCGCCGCCACCTCGAAGGGCTGGCCCGGCACCAGGATCGGCGCGCTGGCGGTAAGGTCGAGCGCCAGCTTGATCGGCACGAAGTCCTCGACCTGGAACTCGCCACGGCCGATCGGCTCACCCTTCGGGTCGCTGTAGACCAGCACCTCCCAGCCGCCGAGCGGCGCGGTGCGGGTCAGGCTCAGCGGCAGGAAGAAGCCGCCGGCTTCCCGGCCCTTCAGGGCGCCGCTGTAATATTCGGTGCCGCTTGGGCGCATGACCTTCACGGTCAGCGGGAAGTTGTCGACCGCCTCGGTCTTGTCGTCGCGCAGCAGGATCGACAGGTTCACCGTCTCGCCCTGGCGGTAGACGCCGCGGTCCGCATAGACGAAGGCGTCCATCGGCCCCGGCGCCGGACGCCCGCCGACTCCGCGGTCGCTGAGGTCGAAGGCGGCGCCGGTCAAATCCTGCATGGCGAAGTCGGTGCCGAGATAGGCCATCACCATCTCGGGCGCATTGCCGCCGGTCTTCAGCAGGCCGGGCGCGAAGCGGGCGCGGCCGAACTCGTCGGTCTTGGCGCGGGCCAGTTCGGCGTTGTTGCGGGCGACCAGCGCCACATCCACCCCCGGCAGCGGCTTGGCCGAGCCGAAGGAGCGGGCGAACACGGTCAGCCCGTCAGCCCCGCGGAAGCTGGTCAGACCGATGTCGGACAGCAGCACCCATTGGGTCGCCAACGCATCCCAGCGGTCGCTATCCTCCATGTCATGAGGACGGGCGGTGACGACATAGAGGCCGGCCTTGGGATCGTCGCCCACCGCCTGCCGGAACGGGATGGCGGCGGTGACGTCGCGATTGCGCTCCCCCTTCACGTCCAACGTGCCGGTCCAAACCAGCTCGCCATTCTCCTGGGCCAGCCGGTCCGCGGCATAGCCGGTCAGTTCGCTGAACAGGCTGGCGTCATATTTGTTGGAGACAAGCGCACGGTCGACGATGCGGTAGACCGACACGTCCAGCCGGTCGGTGTTGACGCTGACCACCGGAATGCCGTCGGCACCCTTGCGCGGCAGGATGTAGGCGGATCCGCGGAAGGCCGCCATGGAGGGCCGGTCGGGCACGCGCACGCGCTGGGTCTCGTCGGCCTTCAGCGCCACGCCGTCCTCGCCGGGCAGCCCCTGGCGCAGGGTGACGGTGTAGCCGTTGCCATGGGTGACGCCACGCAGGCACAGGCTGTTCTCCCGCGCTTCGAGCGCGGTCTTGGTCGGCGGCTCCACCCGGACGTAATCGTCGAAACGCACGCCCGGCTTGCCGGTCAGCCGGTCGGAGAACTGGAAGCAGACGCGCGGGCTGGTGCCTTCGGCGTTGACGGTGACGCCGGTCATCGCCAGCCCGGCCTTGCGGCGCATGGCGACGAACCGCTCCTCCAGCTTCGGCGCCTGGGTATCGAGGGTCGCCGCTTCCAGCTTCGGCGCCAGCTCACGGATGGCCTTCAGCGCCTTGACAGCCTCGTCCGGCTTGCCGAAGGCCTCGTCCATCAGCGTGGCGATGCGCCAGAGGATGGCGACGCGTTCCTCGTCCTTCGGGTTGAATTGGCCGGCCATCACGGCGCTCTGCAGCGCGCGGTCCTTGTTGGGCGGGGTGGTGGCCATCCAGGCGGCACTCAGTTCCAGCCAGACCGATGGCGAGCCGCCGCCCTGGGTGATGGTCTTCTCATAGGCCTGGATAGCGCCGGCCATGTCCTTGCGGTCGCGGGCGGCGCGCGCCTGCTTCAGCAGGTCGGCGATCACCTGCGGCTTCGGCTGCGGCGGCGATTTCAGCAGCAGCCCGTTGGCATAGGCGGTGGCATCGGACAGCGCCCCCGGCGGCGTGTAGTCGGCGCGGACCGGACCCGCCGCAAAGGCCATCACCAAAAGGACCCAGAGCAGCGTCAGCAGCCGTACCATCATGTCGCCTTACAACCGGAAGCGGGAATGCCCGGTTATAGCGCCGATAATCGGGCTATGGCGATAAGCCGAAGTGCCGATGCCACTTCCCGATAGCTTGCTGGACTCTACCTCTCCCCCTGGGGAGAGGGTCGGGGTGAGAGGGATGCACAGGTTGGATTCTCGGGAAAGGGCCGCGCCGCGTCCCCCTCACCCTAACCCTCTCCCCGGGGGGGAGAGGGAATATCCCCCACCGCCAAGCGCACGAACGCCCGCTCGGCGATGCTGCGGTAGCGGTCGCGGTGGCGCAGCAGATGGAAGGGCCGGGCCGGCAGGTCCAGCCCCTCCAGCGCCACGATCCGTCCGGCGGCCAGATCCTCCGCGACGATCAGGTCCGAGAGCACGCTCGCCCCCACCCCGGCCAGCAGGGCCGCGCGGATCACCCCGCCGCCGGGCAGCGTCATCGCGACATCCAGCCCGTCCGGGTCCACCCCCACACCGCGCATCGCCGCCTCGAACAGCGCGCGGGTGCCGGAACCGGGTTCGCGCAGGATCCAGCGTCCAGCGGCCATCTCCTCCCGACTGACCCGTCCCTGCCCGGCCCAAGGGTGCGAGCCGCCCACCACCAGCCGCAGGCGGTCGCCCTCGATCGGTTCGCTGACCAGCGCCGAATCGGACACCGCGCCCTCGGCAATGCCCAGTTCGGCGCGCCCGTCGCGCACGGCCTCCGCGACCTGTTCGGTGTTGCCGATGGACAGGTCCACGCGGATGCCCGGATAGGCCTCGGCGAAGCGCAACAGGCGCGGCGGCAGCCAGTGGTTGCCGACCGTCTGGCTGGCCGCCAGCCGCAATGCGCCGCGCGACAGGCCCGACAGCTCGGCCAGCATGGTGCCGGCCTCTTCCACCTTCGCCAGGATGGCGCGGGCCTGACTGTGGAGCAGCTGGCCGGCGGCGGTCAGTTCCACCCGCCGGCCGATGCGGTCGAACAGGCGCAGGCCATGCTCCGCCTCCAGCGCGGCGATGGCGGCGCTGACTGCCGGCTGCGACAGGTGCAGCACCTCGGCGGCACGGGTGAAGTGCAGCATCTCCGCCACCGTGGCGAAGATGCGCAGCTGCTCCAGAGTCACGCGAACAGGCCGGTGAAGGGCAGGAAGTCCACCAGATCGCCCGGCCGCACGGCGGTGGCCTCCGCCGGCACGTCGACCAGCCCGTCGGCCTCCACCATCGAGGTCAGCACGCCGGAGCTGTTGCTGGGGAACTTCACGGCGACCGGACGGCCATCGGCCCCACGCTCCAGCCGGGCACGCAGGAACTCGCGACGGCCCGGCTTCTTGGTGAAGGTGAAGTCGGCGACCACCAGACTGCGCGGCGTGGCGATGCTGGATGCCCCCGACAGGCGCAGAACCAGCGGCCGGCCGACCAGCAGGAAGGTGACCATCGCCGACACCGGGTTGCCGGGCAGCCCCAGGAAGGGCGTATCCCCGACCCGGCCCAGCGCCAGCGGCTTGCCCGGCTTGATCGCCAGCGTCCACAGGTCGATGGAGCCCAGTGCGTTGACCGCCGCCTTGACATGGTCCTCCTCGCCCACCGACACGCCGCCGCTGGTAACGATCAGGTCGGCGGTGCCGGCGGCCTCGGCCAGCGCGGCACGGGTGGCGTCCGGCCGGTCGGGCAGGATGCCGAGGTCGCGCACCTCCACCCCCAGCGCATCGAGCTGAGCGGCCAACGTGTAGCGGTTGGCGTCATAGATGGCATGGTCGGGCTTCGGCACCCCCGGCTCCCGCAGTTCGTCACCGGTGGAGAACAGCACGACCGTCAGCCGCTTGCGCACCGTCAGGCTTGAACGGCCGACCGCGGCAGCAAGCCCAACCTCCTGCGCGCGCATCCGCTGGCCGGGGTGCAGCACGACGGCGCCGGCCGTCATGTCCTCTCCCGCCGAACGGATATTGGAGCCCCGTTTCAGCGAGGCCGGGACCAGGACGGCGTCGCCGTCGGTCCGGCAATCCTCCTGCATCGCCACGGTATCGACGCCGGCCGGGACCGGCGCGCCGGTGAAGATGCGCACCGCCTGCCCCGGCCCGACGGTTCCCTCGAACTTGGAGCCAGCCGGCACGCGCCCCACGATGTCGAGGCGCCGGAACCCCTCCCCGGCATCGGCGGCATAGGCCCAGCCGTCCATGGCGGACACGTCCGCCGGCGGCACATTGACCGGAGCCACCACCTCCTCCGCCAGCACGCGGCCGAGCGCCTGGCGCAGCGGCACTTCCTCCGTCCCTGTCACGGCGCCATAACCCTGCGCGACGCGCGCGACCGCCTCGTCCAGCGACAGGGGGGTGGGGCCGTGTGCGGAGCAATCGTCCATGGTCTCGATGTCCTCGATAAGGTGTCCAGCGACGCGCCGGTCGGCTATCGCGCTCGCCCGAAGGAGCGGCCAAGTCGCGCGATCGGTAGCGCCAACTGCAGCGCGCGACCTTGATCGACGTCAAGATCCTGTTTCGGCATGTGCCGGTTGCGCGCCCCTTCCGCCTCCCGGCCGGTCAGGCTGTCTCCGCCCGCAACCAGTCCAGATAGGCGGGATTGCCGCGCCCGACCGCAAGCTCCACCACGCAAGGCGTCTCGTAGCTGTGCAGGTCGCGCACGCGGGCGGTGAGCCGGTCGAACAGCGAGGATCGGGTCTTGGCGATCAGCACCGCCTCCTCCGCCTGTTCGATGGCGTCGTTCCATCGATAGACGGAGGTCATGCCGTCCAGAATGTTGGCGCAGGCGGCCAGGCGCTCCTCCACCAGGGTGCGGCCGATGCGGAGCGCTTCCTCCTTGGAGCCGGCGGTGATGTAGGCGAAGACCAGCAGGTCGGTCCCGGTCTCAAGCATGGAAGGGCTCCTCCTTTTCGATGCACCTGCGATGAGCTTTCGCGTAGGATGCCCCCACTTTGCCACAGCCCCCACCAGGGCCGGCACCCCCTGTCCCATCCCGTTTCCGCAAGAGTCGCCCGTCCATGGCCAAGCCCCGCCGTTCCCCGTCCCGCAGCGCCCCGTCAGACGTCCAGGGGGCTTGGCTGCGCCGCGGTCTGGACCAGCCGGGCGGCAAGCTGCCGCTGTTCGACGAGAGGGGGCAGCGCGTGAAGAAGGCGACGGTCGAGGCGTGCCTGAAAGCCGGCTGGGCGGAACGCTGGTTCGACAATCCGCTGAAGCCGGACTGGCTGGTCTGCCGCCTGACCGAAGCCGGGCGCGTCGCGCTGAATGGACAGGGCTGCAACGAGGAAGTCCCGGCCGACGGGGCGGAGGATGATGCGCGCCAAGGTGCGCTGATCTGAGGTCAACTCATGGCGCGACGGCAGGAACGCCTCTGCCCTTGCGGGACGCTCCGGTTACCGGGCGACCCCGTCACTGGGCGACTTGGGCGACGCCGTCGACGCGCTTGATCCGAAGCAGCCTGTCTACCTCGGCCTGCAGCTGGCGCGGGGTCACCGGCTTATGCAGCACGGCCACGCCATGGGCGGAGACGTCGGCCAGCGTATCGATGCCCGTCTCGCCGGTCAGGATCATGGCGGGGATCTCCTCCCCATAGCGTTCGCGCACGCGGCGGATCACTTCCGTACCGACACGCCCCTCGCGCAGCCGGTAATCGGCGATGACGATGTCCGGCGCCCGGTCCAGAGCCTCCAGCCGGTCCATCGCCCGGTCGGGGCCGTCCGCCGCGACCACGCGGAACCCCCATTCGGTCAGCACCGTCTGCAGACCCAGCAGCACCACCGCATCGTCGTCCACCAACACCGCCAGCCGTGGCCGGTCGATCACCGGCCGGCGGTCCACCCCGCCCGCGCGGGTGGGGATGAGGCGGGCGGGAGCCAGCGGCACCAGCACCCGGAAGGCGGAGCCCTGCCCCTGCACCGAGCGCACCTGAACCGGATGGTCGAGCAGCTGCGACAGCCGCCGCACGATGGCAAGCCCCAGCCCCAGTCCGCGCAGCCGGTCGCGTTCCGGATTGCCGACCTGATGGAACTCCTCGAAGATGCGGTCGAGATGTTCGGGCGGAATGCCGATTCCGGTGTCCTGCACCTCGATGGCCAGCCTCTCGCCATCGACCCGGCAGCGGATGCGGATGGCGCCGGCCTCGGTATAGCGCAGGGCGTTGTCGACCAGGTTGCGCAACAGCTGCATCAACAGGCCACGGTCGGTCCGCAGAACGGCCTCGCAGCCCTCCACCCGCCAGACCAGCCCCTTGGCGGTGGCCTGCTCGGCATAGGCGGCATCGAGCGCGTCGGTGATCTCGCTGGCGGCGAACGTGTCCAGCACCGGCGTCACCACGCCCGCCTCCAGCCGGGAAACCTCCAGCAGGCCGTCCAGCAGCCCCTTCATGGTGTCCAGCCCCTGGTCGAGCCGGGACAGCAGGTCGCGCCCGTTATGGTCGCCGACATGGCGGGCCAGGGCCGCGGACAGGAAGAACAGGGCTTGCAGGGGTTGGCGGAGATCGTGGCTGGCGGCGGCGAGGAACTTCGCCTTGGCGAGATTGGCGCGCTCGGCTTCCTCCCGGGCGGCGTCGCGCTCCGCTTCCAGCGACTGAAGGCGATGTATGAGACTCATGCGACCACGGCTCTCACGGAGGATTGGGGTTCCCGAAGGCGCCCCGTTTCCATTTTAGAACAGAACCGGGGTTAATGTTAAACTGCATTAACCATAACTCTGCTGCAGCGCGCAACCCCTCCCAGGCATATGTGCCGCATGGGCAGGGTCCATGAAGAAATGGTTAATGCCTGTGCATATGCGAAAGCCCCGGCAATTTTCCGGGGCTTTCCGCATTCGGGACTCAGATGGGCCGTTCGGCGCCAGACGCTTTGGGCAAGCCCTTCGATAGTCCCGCTATCAATAGCCGCGACGAACCGCGTTGTGGATCTCGCCCCGGGTCAGACCGATGTCGGACAGTTCGGCGTCGGACATGTGGTTCAGCTCACTTTCCGCGCGGCGAAGTTCAATCCGTTCGCGGACCCAATGAACGACACGTTGAATGACAGTGCTGCCCTTTGTTCCGGCGCCAAACAATTCACCGGACGTAGACTGCATCGAAGAGTAGGCCATGATGATCTCCTGCGCTTGGCGCTCGATTACATGAACCTATTTTGCCTTTTGCAGCCGCGAAATCAATGACCGACCCTCTGCGGCGCGGCGGCGGCAGACCTGCGCGAATTCGATAGAACCTTCGTAGGCAAATGGAGCCAGATCAAAGCGGACACGAAAAAACGCGCGGAGGTCTCCCCCCGCGCGTCTTCAAAAACAAAGCCCTGGTGCTGTCAGGCTTACTTGACGGCCGGCTTGCGCGACAGGTTGTGGTGCGCCTCGATGTAGCGGACCGTGCCCGACTTGGAGCGCATGATGACCGAATGGGTATAGGCGCCGCCCGGAACCCGACGGACACCCTTCAGCATGGCGCCGTCGGTGACACCGGTGGCGGCGAACATGACGTTGCCGCGCGCCAGCTCGTGCAGGCTGTACTTCTTGTCCAGGTCGGTTACGCCCCACTTGGCGGCGCGGGCGCGCTCGTCGTCGTTGCGGAACAGCAGACGGCCCTGGAACTGGCCGCCGATGCAGCGCAGGGCCGCGGCGGCCAGCACGCCTTCCGGCGCACCGCCGGAACCGACATACATGTCGACACCGGTGCCGGCTTGGCTGGTGGCGATGACGCCCGACACATCGCCGTCGTTGATCAGCATGATGCGGGCGCCGGCTTCACGGACGCGGGCGATCAGCTCGGCATGGCGCGGACGGTTCAGGATGCAGACCAGCAGTTCCTCGATCTCGGTGCCCTTGGCCTTGGCCAGCGCCTTCAGGTTGTTGGCCGGCGTCTCGTCCAGGTCGACGATGTTGTCCGGCAGGCCGGCGCCGACGGCGATCTTGTCCATGTACACGTCGGGGGCGTTCAGGAAGCCGCCCTCCTCCGCCATGGCGATCACGGCCAGCGAGTTCGGACCGCCGGTGGCGCAGATGGTGGTGCCTTCCAGCGGGTCGAGCGCGATGTCGACCTTCGGACCGGAACCGATGCCGGCACCGACCTTCTCGCCGATGTACAGCATCGGGGCCTCGTCGCGCTCACCCTCGCCGATCACGACGGTGCCGTCGATGTAGAGCGTGTTGAGCGCCTGGCGCATGGCGTCGACCGCGGCCTGGTCGGCCAGCTTCTCGTCGCCGCGGCCCATCAGCAGCGAGGCCGACAGGGCGGCGGCCTCGGTCACGCGGACGGCCTCCAGCGCGAGGTTGCGGTCCATGTGGGACAGATCGACATGCGTAGACGGCGTAGACATCGTGTGCTCCCCCCGACTCTTCGGTCGTATAAGGCTGTGTTTGGTTATTCTGGGAAACGGGGCAGATCAGAACTGCTCGATCCGGATCATCCGCGGCGGCTCCAGCACGTTGTCGCTGGCCGCGATGGTCGCAAGCGCGCGCTGCATGGCCGCCTCGTCGGTGTCATGGGTGGTGAGGACCACCGGAACGCCTTCGCCCGGCGAACGGCCGCGCTGCAGGAACTGCTCCATGGAGACGTTCTGGTCACGCATCGCCGCTGCGATATCCGCTATCACACCGGGGCGGTCCACCACCATCAGGCGGACGTAGTACGACCCGCGGCGCGCCTCCATCGGCGAGGGAGTTGCCGCGCCCAGCCGATCGGCCGGAACGCCGAAGGTGGGCGTAGACCGCCCGCGGGCAATGTCGATCAGGTCGGCGACCACCGCCGACGCAGTCGGCCCGGCACCGGCCCCGCGACCGACGAACAGCACCCGGTCGGCGAAGTCCGCCTGGGCCACCACCGCATTGAACACGCCGTCCACCGACGCGATCGGCGCGGTCTTCGGCACCATGCAGGGATGGACGCGCTGCTCGACACCCGCATCGGTGCGACGTGCGATGCCCAGCAGCTTGATGCGGAAGCCCAACTGGTCGGCATAGTCGAAATCGACCGCCGAGACCTGCCGGATGCCTTCGATGTAGACGGAAGAAAAGTCGACCGGAGTGCCGAAGGCGACGGAGGCGAGGATCGCCAGCTTGTGCGCGGCATCGACGCCGTCGATGTCGAAGCTGGGATCGGCCTCGGCATAGCCGAGAGCCTGGGCATCGGCCAGCACATCGGCGAAGTCGCGGCCGGTCGTCCGCATCTCCGTCAGGATGTAGTTGCAGGTGCCGTTCAGGATGCCGTGGATTTCAGACACGCCGTTGGCGGCCAGACCTTCGCGCAGCCCCTTGATGATCGGGATGCCGCCGGCCACCGCCGCCTCGAAGGCGACGGTCAGGCCGTTGGATTCGGCCTTCCGGGCGATCTCGGTGCCATGGACGGCCAGCAGCGCCTTGTTGGCGGTGACGACGTGCTTGCCGGTCTCCAGCGCCGTGGCGACGGTGTCGCGCGCCGGACCTTCCGAGCCGCCGATCAGCTCCACCACCAGATCGGCACCAGATTGCGCGGCCATGACGACGGGATCGTCGAACCACTGGACCCGCGACAGGTCGACGCCGCGATCCTTGCCCTTGGACCGCGCGCTGACCGCGACCACCTCGATCCGGCGGCCGCAGCGCTGTTCGATCAGCGAACCTTGCGTGTCCAGCAGCTTCAGGACACCGGCGCCGACCGTACCAAGGCCGGCGACGGCGATTTTCAGGGGGGCTTGCTGGGCGTTCGGCATCAGGCTTTCGCTTTCTCGGATTCCAAAAGGGCGGCACGGGCCACCGGGTCCTTGCTCGCCGCAACGCCGCCGGCGTTGGAGCGGAAGAACTCCTTGATGTTGCGGGTCGCCTGACGGATGCGGTGGACGTTCTCCACCATCGCCAGACGGACATGGCCGTCGCCGTATTCGCCGAAGCCGATGCCGGGCGCCACAGCGACCTCCGCCTGCTGCAGCAGCAGCTTGGAGAATTCCAGCGAGCCCAGATGGGCGAACTGCGGCGGGATCGGCGCCCAGGCGAACATCGACGCCTTCGGGCTGGGAACCTCCCAGCCGGCGGCGGCCAGACCCTCGATCATCACGTCGCGGCGCTGCTTGTACATGTCGCGGACCTGCTGCACGCAGTCCTGCGGACCGTTCAGTGCGGCGGCGGCGGCGACCTGGATCGGCGTGAAGGCGCCGTAGTCGAGATACGACTTGATGCGGGCCAGCGCGGTGATCAGCGTCTTGTTGCCGGTCGCGAAGCCGATGCGCCAGCCGGCCATCGAATAGGTCTTCGACATCGAGGTGAACTCGACCGCGATCTCGCGCGCTTCCGGGATCTCCAGGATCGAGGGCGGCGGGTCGTTGTCGAAGAAGATCTCGGCATAGGCCAGATCGGACAGAATGTAGATGCCGTGCTTGCGGCAGAACTCCACGATCGGGCGGTAGAAGTCGAGCCCGACCACCTCGGCCGTCGGGTTCGACGGGTAGTTCAGCACGAGCGCCAGCGGCTTCGGCACGCTGTGGCGCACGGCGCGCTCCAGCATGATCATGAAGCTGTCGATGTCGGTCGACGCCCCGTTCTCCATCCCCACCGGCAGGTGGCGCACCGAGGCGCCGGCCAGGATGAAGCCGAAGGGGTGGATCGGATAGCTGGGGTTCGGCACCAGGATGATGTCGCCCGGGCTGGTGATCGCCTGGGCGAGGTTCGCCAGCCCTTCCTTCGAGCCGATTGTGACGATGCACTCGGTCTCGGGGTCGATGTCAACGTTGAAGCGGCGCTTGTAATAGGCGGCATGGGCCTTGCGCAGGCCGGGGATGCCGCGGGAATTCGAGTAGCGGTGCGTCTTCGGATCGCGCACGGCCTCGACCAGCTTGTCGACGATGTGCTGCGGGGTCGCCTGGTCGGGATTGCCCATGCCGAGGTCGATGATGTCGGCGCCGTTGGCCCTAGCTCGCGCCTTCATCGCGTTCACTTCGGCGAAGACGTAGGGCGGCAGGCGCTTGATGCGATGGAATTCGTTGTTCGACATGGACGCTCCGGAAGACCGCTCCGGTCACGCCACGAACCCAAGAGACCTGCGGACCGGGACTGACGTTCTACCGCCCTGACGCGACGGAAGCGAGGCAAATTTCGCGGGATGCGCGGCAGGGACGGTGCTTTCGCCGCAAGCCGCCGCGCAAGCGCCGGAAAGGCGGCACGGAAGAGCGACCAATCAATTCCCTCAACTATGTCGTGGTTAAACCTAACTGTGCCTTAACTCATTAGCCTTCATATTACTAAGGTCGGGTGCGTCGCAGAAGCGCCCAAACGCGACCAGACGGTCCCGTCTGCTGGAGATGTGAGATGGTTTCGCTTTTGAAGGCCGCCGACGGCCTCCTCGGCAATATGCGCGTCATGCGGAAGCTGGCGCTCGCCCTGTCCATTCCGATGGCGGGCGTGGTCATCACATCGTCGCTGCTGGTGTGGGACCAGCTCCAGGCGAGCCGCCGCGCCGACGATCTGGCATCCGTCACCCGCCTGTCGGTCGGCATGACCAGCCTCGTGCACGAACTGCAGAAGGAGCGCGGGTCGTCGTCGGTGTTCCTCAGCGGAAAGCTGGACGAGGACCGCCGGCGGATGGAGACGGTGCGGACCGCATCGGACGGCAAGCTGGCGGACCTGATGCCGCAATTCGCCGCCGCCCGCATCCGCGACCCCCATGTGGCTGCGGCGATGGCAAGCGCCCGTGACGCATTGTCGCAGCTGTCCGGCCTGCGTAGCGGCGTGAACGCCATGACCCAGTCGCCCTTGGAAACGGTGGCGAGCTACACCGTCATGATCCGCAAGCTGCTGGACGCCGCCGGCCAGGCCCGCAGCATGTCCGACGACAGCGACCAGCTGCGCGCCGCCGATGCCATGGTCTCCCTGTCGGAGGCGAAGGAACGCTTGGGCCAGCAGCGGGCGGTCGGCGGCGCCGCCTTCCGCAAGGACCGGTTCCCGGCCGACGCGCATGAACGCTTCATCGAACTGAACGGCGAATACAAGGCGCTGATGGCCGGCCTGAAGGCCAAGATGACGGCCGAGGAAGCCGCCTTCTTCGACAGGACCTTCACCGGCGGCGTCGTTGAGGAGGTGGAGCGGATGCGCCGCATCGGCGTCGCGTCCGCCTATGGCGCCGGAAACCAGGGCGTGGATGCCGGCAAGTGGTTCGACACCATCACCGTCACCATCGACATGCTGCGCACCGTCGAAATGCGGGTGGCCGACAACCTGATCGCGCTTGCCAGCCGGGACGTCCGGGATTCGATGACCCGCCTCACCGGCGTCGTCATCGGGGTGGCCGTGCTGCTGGTGATGATGACGCTGATCGCGGTGCTGGTCGCCCGCAATATCACCCGTCCGATCGCCCGCCTGAACTCGGACATGGCGCGGATGGAAGCGGGCGAGCGCGAATTGACCGTCGCCGGGGCCGAACGCGCGGACGAGCTGGGCGCCATGGCCCGCCGCCTGGACCAGTTCCGCCTCAGCCTCGCCGAGGCCGACCGGCTCGCCGCCGAACAGCAACGGCAGCAGCAGGAGCGCCTGCGCGAGGCGGAGCGGCTGGAACGGCTGGTGGAGGAGTTCGACCGCCACATCGAATCGGTGGCCGAACGGCTGGCCGGCGCGGCCACCGGCCTGCGCGGCAATGCCGAGCAGATGAGCCGCATCGCCTCCGACACCGAAGATCACGTGCTGTCGGTCGCACGCGCGTCCGAAGGGGCGTCCAGCAACGTCCAGGCCGTGGCCGCCGCGACGGAGGAACTGACCGCCTCCATCGCCGAGATCGGGCGCCAGATGGCGGGTTCCACCGACATGGCGGAACGCGCGGTAACCGACGTGCGCCACACCGCCGGCGTGATCGCCGATCTCAGCGATGCCGCGCAGCAGGTTGGCGAGATCGTGCGGATGATCACCGACATCGCCAGCCAGACCAACCTTCTCGCCCTCAACGCCACCATTGAGGCCGCACGGGCCGGCGAGGCCGGCAAGGGCTTCGCCGTTGTGGCGAGCGAGGTGAAGCAGCTGGCCAGCCAGACGGCCAAGGCGACGGACGACATCACCGCGAAGGTCGCCGAAATCCAGTCCGCCACCAGCCAGACCGTCCAGGCCATCGGCGGCATCGGCACCATCGTCACCCGCATCGAGGAAAACATCTCCGCCGTCGCCGCCGCGGTGGAGGAGCAGAACGCCGCAACCGCTGAAATTGGCCGCAACGTCCGTCAGGCCGCGGACGGCACCGACCAGGTCTCCCACAACGCCGCCCTGGTCAGCACAGAGGCCGGCCGCGCCGGAAGCATGGCTAAGGAGGTGCTGCAGATGGCTGACGCCCTCAAGCAGAACGCCGACAGCCTGCGCAGCGACGTGACGAACTTCATCGGGCAGATCCGGACGGCGTGAGGGGAAGGGGCAGGCGTCCTCGCTGTTCACCCCATGGTGAGGCGTGTATCCTGACGACGCCCTGCCCCGCTCCCGCCCCGGAGGCTTCTGCGATGCCAGTTTCCCGAATGCCGCCGCCACACCCACGGCAGGTGACAACCACCATTCTCGCGGAGGAGCTGCCGCGCGCGATTGCCGCCGCGCTGCCCTTCCGCCCGCAGGCGGGGACACGCTTCCGCGTGACGGTGGAGCCCGTCGAGGAAAGCGAGGACGAGCGCGTTCAGGCGTTGCAGGACGACATCGCCGTGGGGTTGGACGATGCCGTGTCAGGCCGAACGATCGACGGCGAGCAGGTTTTCGAACGGTTGATCGCGAAGTACGCAGGGGCAAGACACCCCGATCGGGATTGATCGCCCGGCATGGCGAGACTGGAACTCACAGCGGCGGCGGAAGCCGATCTGGAGCAGATCGCCGATTACATCGCGCATGAGAATCCTCTCGCCGCCGTTCGTCTGGTGTTGGACATTCGAGAACATTGCCGGAAGATTGCTGCGGTTCCCGGCATCGGCCGCGCCCGTCCGGAACTGGGTCCAAACCTGCGCAGCTTGGCTTTACAGCCTTATGTCATCGTCTACAGCCACACCGAACCGCATCGGGTGATCGTGATCCGGATTATTCACGGTGCACGCGACTTGCCCCGGATCATGCAGGATTAGGACGACCTCACCCCCGCCCCACCTCCGTCGCCTTGGCGTATTTCCGCTTCGCCACCTCCAGCGACGCCAGAAGCTGCTGACCGGTCGCGCCCCCGTCCCCGCTGACGCGGCCGGTCATCACCGCCTTGATCGCGTCGACATGGGCCTTGAACAGCAGGTGCTCGTTGGCGGTCACCGTGGTCAGGCCGCCGCGGGTGGCCTCGTAGAGCGACTTGGCGATGTGGGTGATCAGCGGATAGCCGAAGATGCCACCCTGCCCGCGCATCTCGTGGGCGGAGCGGTTGACCTGGGCCAGCAGGCCGGACACGGCGTCCGGTTCGCGCGGCAGGCGGTCGACGCGGCGGCCCATCTCCTCCACCTCCGCCCCGATCCAGACGGCATAGTCGCCGGCCCGGTTCAGGATCTCCTCCTCCGCGGCGGCCAGCACCTCCGGCGGCAGGGTGGGAACCGGGTCGCGCGGGGCGAGGCCGACCTTGGCGCCCAGCCGGTTGGGCAGGTCGAAATAGATCACCGGGAAGCGGTCGATTCCGCGCGCCTTCGACGCGCTGCGCACCACCAGGATTTCCGACGGCGCGGTGGTCCGGCAGTCCATGGCGACCGGCTTGTCGGCGCGGCGGCGGTCCGGCCCGAAGTAGCCCTTGGCCAGAACGAAACGGCGCGGCCGGGCGATGGCGAACAGCAGCCGGCTGGCGATGGTGTGCGCCGAAAAGGGCTTGGCGATGAAGTCGGTGGCGCCGAGATCGCGGGCCTGCTCAACATACTGGCGGTCGGCGGCCCCCGACAGCATCAGGACCGGCAGGAACTTGTCGGGGCTCTTCGGGCTGTAGCGGATCCAGCGCAGCAGCATCAGCCCGTTGACCTCGGGCATCACCAGATCGGACAGGATCAGGTCGACCGGGGCGGTCCCCGGCGGCAGGGCGGCCCGCCGCTCCTCCAGCCAGCGGATGGCGTCGGCGCCGCTCGCCACCCCCTCCACCCGGCCGATGCCGATGGTGCGCAGGGTGGCGGTCAGGACCGCGCGGATGAAGCCGCTGTCCTCCACCACAAGGACGGACAGAAGATCGAGCTTCGGCTGGGTCATCGCCATCTGCTTGGCGCCATCTGATTGGTAAAGCGGGCCATATCCCCGCATTCAGTACCCCTTCTTCTTGCACAGCCACGCCGCTTTGGCGAGAGACAAGCGCACGGGACAACCCGCCGGATTCAGGCCACACGAGACAGGAGCCGCCGCCGCGGTTACCCTCCGCCGGGCAAACAGACGCACCAACCAACAACGAGAGGATTCGCCCGATGCCGCAGCCCGATCACGTCATGGCCCTGCCCCTGCCGGAAAAGCCGGACCTCGACCCCGACATGCAGGTGCTGTTCGACAAATGCGTGGAAAAGCTGGGCTTCGTTCCAAATGTGCTCCAGGCCTACAGCCTGCGGCCGAAAAAGCTGCGCAACTTCGCCATGGTCTATAACGAGCTGATGCTGGGCGAGAGCGGACTCAGCAAGCTGGAACGCGAGATGATCGCGGTCGTCGTGTCTTCGGCCAACCACTGCTACTACTGCCTCGTCGCCCATGGGCAGGCGGTGCGCAAGCTGTCGGGCGACCCTGAACTGGGCGAGATGCTGGTTGCGAACTATCGCGTCGCCCCGCTGGAACCGCGCCAGCGCGCCATGCTCGACTTCGCCTGGAAGCTGACGAAGGAACCGATGTCGGTGGGCGAGCCCGACCGCGAGGCCCTGCGCGCCGTCGGATTCAGCGCGGAGGACATCTTCGACATTGCCGATACGGTCGGCTTCTACAACATGTCCAACCGTGTCGCGACCGCGGTGGACATGATCCCCAACCGCGAGTACCACAGCCAGGACCGTTGAGGCTGGATTTTCAGCGCCGGTCGTCCGGCACCACCGAGGCCACACAGGGTTGGAATCATGAGGATCGTCCGCTTCTTCGTGCGACTGTTCGCCGTCATCGGCTTCCTGCTGGTGGCCGGGGCGGTCGCGGTGGTGGTGCTGGCCGTCCGCCACGAACCGGCCCTGCCCGACGCGGTGGTGCTGGAACTCGACCTGACCAAGCCGCTGGCCGAAAGCGAAAGCGGCAGGATCGGCAGCTTCTTCGAGCACCAGACGACTCTGCGCGAGGTGCTCGACGCGCTGGACGGCGGCCGGCGCGACCCCAAGGTGAAGGGCGTACTGGCCCGCTTCAGCGACGACAGCATCGGATTCGCCCAGACGCAGGAGCTGCGGGCAGCCATCGAGCGCTTCCGCGCCTCGGGCCGCTTCGCCGTCGCCTTCGCGGAGGAGTATGGCGGGGGCGGGCCGGGCAATCGCTCCTACCTGCTGGCCAGCGCCTTCGACGAGGTGTGGCTGCAGCCGCTGGGCACGCTGGGCATCACCGGCCTGTCGGCGGAACTGCCCTTCGCCCGCGATGCCTTCGAGCAGCTGGGCGTGCAGCCGCAATTCGCCCAG
>NZ_DASPIS010000144.1:0-76728 GCF_035628975.1 Azospirillum sp.
AGGATGATGGCTCGGCGATCGTCGCCGCCGTCAAGCCCTGCGCCTGCGGCGCACCGCGAAGCGGCGATGGGGCTTGACCGCGCCGCCGAGCCGATCCCAAACGCATCCATGCCAGATATGCCGAAAAAGGCCGCCCCCCCCCGACACACCGTCAAGCCTAAGCCTGACCTACTGACAGTCCTACTTTGCGCAAACCACTGACATTTCTATCCGGTTGCAACATTGCCCCCCCTTTCGGCCAAGCTCAAGTTTGCTGCTCGCCGGTCAGACCGCGTGCAATCTCCAGGCAAACTTCCCGGCCCGGCTGGAAATCCTCGGCGATCCACCAGCCCTCAACACGTTTCAGCATTTCGCCGACCGCCGGGCCGCGCGGGATGCCGAGCTCCAGCAGGTCGCGGCCGGCTATCGGCAGGCGAAGGTTCGGCAGGTCGCCGGCCACGGACATCGCCGCGCGCAACGCGGTGAGGTCGAGCGGGCCGTCATGGACGGCGGCGGCAACCAGGAGCAGGTCGCAGAACAGGTCGCCATCGCCGATGCGGTAAAGCCCCTGGCGCAGCGCCTTGCGGTCGTCGGACGGCATCAGAACCATCGGCGGTTCGACAAGCGCCAGCATCCGGTCGCGCTCATGGTTGGACAGCCGGAGCGCTTCCGCCGCGCGCAACGCTCCCGGTCGGTCGCTGTCCAGCACCGCGGCCAGCCGGCGGGTCGGATCGGGCATGATGCCCAAGTCGCGCTCCACCGCGATCAGCCGATCCAGTCGGTCGGTATCCATCGCCTCCGGCAGCAAGTGGACCATGATCCCCTGCCCCATCATCAGCCGCCAGACCGCCGCTGCGCAAGCTGCCGTCAGCAGGCGGAACAGCTCTCCCCGCACCCGTTCGCCGGACAGCGTCGGCAGGCGCGGCGCCAACTCGCGGCAGGCGGCCATAGCCTCGGCATCGGGTTCGCCGCGGCCGTAATGGGCGTGGAAGCGGAAGAAGCGCAGCAGGCGCAGCACATCCTCCTCGATCCGCCGCCGCGCCTCGCCGACGAAACGGACGCGGCCGGCGGCAAGATCGGCCAGACCGCCGAACGGGTCGAACATCGCGCCGTCCGGCGTGCAGCTCAGGGCATTCATCGTCAGGTCGCGGCGGGCGGCGTCCTCCACCCAATCGTCCGTGAACTCTACGCGGGCATGGCGGCCATCCGTCTCAACATCGCGCCGCAGCGTGGTGATCTCGTAGGGCTTGCCGCCGCACAGCGCGGTGACGGTGCCATGGGCGATGCCGGTCGGGATGACGCGGATGCCGGCGGCCTCCAGCAGTTCAATCACCCGCTCCGGCGGCGCGTGGGTGGCGATGTCGATGTCCTTGACCGGCCGGCCGAGCCACGCGTCCCGCACGCAGCCACCGACGAAGCGCGCATCGGCGCCGCCCGCGTCGAGGGCGGCGAATACCGCCCGGCTTTCGGGCGCGGTCATCCAGGGCTGGGGCGACAGGCGTGCGGCAACGGTCATGGTGCGCGACGCTATCCGATTCCCGATGGCCGTTCCACCGCCGTCAGAGCGGACCGGAGGATGCCCCGCCCTCCCCGGCTTCGCGCGCGGCGGCACCCAGCACGTCGCGCAGGTTCACCAGCATGCCGGCGGTCGCGCCCCAGATGTAGCGCTGCGGATATGGAAAGGCGTAGAACCAGCGCGGCTTGCCCAGGAATTCGCGGCTGTGGCGCTGCGGGTTGGACGGGTCGAGGATGAAGGACAGCGGCACCTCGAACACCTCCGCCACCTCGGTCGGGTCGGGCGTCAGGATGAAGGGCGGAGTCACCACCCCCACCACCGGCGTCACCCGGAAACCGGTGCGGGTGACATAGGTGTCCAGCCGGCCGACGATTTCGATCCGGCCGCGCTCCAGCCCGATTTCCTCCGCCGTTTCGCGCAGCGCGGTATCCTCGGGGCCGTCATCCTCCGGCTCCATCCGGCCGCCGGGAAAGCTGATCTGGCCGGCATGGGAGCTCAGCGTCGCGGTGCGCTGGGTGAAGATGACGGTCAGTTCCTCCGGCCGGTCGACCAGGGGGACCAGCACCGCCGCCTCGCGCAAACTATCCGGCGGTCCCATCTCCGGGTTCAGATCGTGATCGCCGCGGATTTTGGCCGCGTGCCGGGGCGCCGTCCGGTTGGACCGGACCGCGTTCTCCACCGCCGCATCAATCGCCTCAACGGGCGTCTCATCGGGGCTCATCGCCGGAAAGCGCCGGCGGACCTCCTCCAGGCTCAGTCGCCAGGCAGCCTGCCCAGCGCGAAGAAGACCTTGTTGCTCCATAGACCCACCTCGGACTCGCCGGTTTCGGTGCGGCGCGCCTCGCTGCGCTCCACCATGTCGTAAAACACGGGCCGCAGGATTCGCGCCTCCAGCCGGCTTCTGATCTGGATGTAGGGTGCCGGCTCCCCGGTTTCAGGGTTCACGGCTACACGGATCGGATGGTCGGGGCCGGCCTCCACCCAATGGTCGAGGTTGGTGCGGAATGACAGGACCTGATCGGCCCCGCTGCCCGCCACCGTCATCTCCACGGCGACGAAGGGTGCATCCTCCACCACGATCCGGCCGCGTTCGACCGGCGTGATCAGCCAGTAATCGCCCTCGTCATCGCGCTGCAGAACGGTGGAAAACAGCTTTGCCAGTTCGATCCGGCGGATCGGATCGCCATTGTGGAACCAGGTGCCGTCACGCGCAATGCGGATGTCGTACTGCTCCAATGTCGGAGTCCGGCCCAGCACGGACGGAACATCCGGCGGCGTTTCCGAAGCGGTTGGCCCATCTGCGCGCTTGTCTTTCGCCATCGCGTTACCGACCTTCATGGAATTGGGAACCGTTTTGTCCCCGAACATGCGTATTTTCGCCACACTCGACCGTTAGGTCCACTCCAATGGTCCGTCGGCCCTACCCGGTCCGGCAGCAGGATCCGGAAAATGGGTGTCGACAACGCGCAGGAACAGGGCCAACCATGCGGATCCCGTGTTTCCCGTCGCGGACGACCGCGACTGCCACGCCGAACCGGCCCATCTCGGGGCCAGCTCATCATCGGGGGAGCAGCAGACCTTGAGCGCACAGGACATCCTGAGGGGGCAGCCTCCCGTGCCGGAGGACCCGCAACGGCTGATGGAGGAGATCGAGGCGCTGGGCGATCGTCTGGCGTCCGTCCGCGACCGTATCGGCCGCGTGATCTTCGGCCAGCAGGAGGTGATCGATCGCACGCTGGTCACGCTGCTGGCTGGCGGCCATGTGCTGCTGATCGGCGTTCCCGGCCTTGCCAAGACGCGGCTGGTGGAAACGCTGGGCATCGTGCTGGGCCTCGCCGAAAAGCGCATCCAGTGCACGCCCGACCTGATGCCCGCCGACATCCTCGGCTCCGAAGTGCTGGAGGAGGGCGACAACGGCCGCCGGTCCTTCCGCTTCCTCCCCGGCCCGGTGTTCAGCCAATTGCTGATGGCTGACGAGATCAACCGCGCCAGCCCGCGCACCCAGTCGGCGTTGCTGCAGGCGATGCAGGAGCATCGCGTGTCGGTCGCCGGCCAGTACCATCCGCTGCCCCAGCCCTTCCACGTCCTGGCCACCCAGAATCCGCTGGAGCAGGAAGGCACCTACCCGCTGCCGGAAGCCCAGCTCGACCGCTTCCTGATGCAGATCGACGTCGAATACCCGGACCGCGAGGCGGAACGCCGGATGATGATCGCCACCACGGGTTCCGCCGACGAGCGCGCGGTGACGGTGCTGTCCGCCGCCGACCTGCAGGCGGCGCAGCGCCTCGTCCGCCGCGTTCCGGTGGGCGAAGGGGTGGTCGACGGCATCCTCGACCTCGTGCGCCGCGGCCGGCCGGAAATGTCGGAGCTGATGGAGGTGCGCCAGCACGTCGCCTGGGGTCCCGGCCCGCGCGCCAGCCAATCGCTGATGCTCGCCGCCCGTGCCCGCGCGGTTCTGGACGGCCGGCTGTCGCCCTCGCTGGACGATGTGGTGGCGCTGGCCAAGCCGATCCTGAAGCACCGCATGGCGCTGAATTTCGCCGCGCGGGCGGACGGGGTGACGCTGGACGACGTCATCGACCGCCTCTGTGCCCCCCTGATGTGACCCCTCCAGAGCGGAGCCGCGATGCCGCGCAGCCCAGCCCCACAGCCGAAGACCCCGGCCAAGACCCCGGTGGCAACGACGCTGCTCGCCCGCCATCGTGCGGAGGAGCTGGCCTCGGCCCTCCCCCCGCTTCTGGTCGCGGCGGAGCGGGTGGCCGCCACAGTTGCCCAGGGCGTGCACGGCCGGCGCCGCGTCGGGCTGGGCGAAACCTTCTGGCAGTTCCGCCGCTACCAGCCCGGCGACGCGCCGTCGATGATCGACTGGCGCCAGTCGGCCAAGACCCAGCCGGTCTATGTGCGCGAGAATGAATGGGAGGCGGCGCAGAGCGTCTGGCTGTGGCGCGACCGCTCGCCTTCCATGGATTTCCGCTCCGCCCCCGGCCTGCCGACCAAGCGCGAGCGGGCCGACCTGCTGACGCTCGCCACCGCCGTCCTGCTGGCGCGCGGCGGCGAGCGGGTGGCGCTGCTGAACAGCGGCGTGCGCCCCGATCATGGCAAGACCGCCATCGACCGCATCGCCCGGCTGATGACCGACCCGCGCGCCGTCGCGTCGCCGGATCCCCTGCCGCGGGTGGAGCCCCTGCCCCGCCATGCCCAGACCGTGCTGTTCGGCGACCTGCTGTCCCCCTTGCAAGAAATCCATGCCGCCGTCGCCGGCCTGACCGGCCGCGGTCTGCGCGGCCATCTGGTCCAGATCCTCGACCCGGCGGAAGAGACGCTGCCCTATGACGGCCGCGTCGATTTCTACGGGATGGAGGGCGAGCAGAACCTGCTGGTCCCACGGGTGGAGGCGGTGCGCGAGGCCTACCGCGAACGCCTGAAGGCGCAGCAGGATGGTCTGGCCGCCCTGGCACGCACCGCAGGATGGAGCTTCGCCGTCCACCGCACCGACCGTTCCCCGCAATCCGCGCTGCTCACCCTCTGGGGTGCGATGGCGATGGAGGCGGTGTGAAGCGGCGGCCGGAGTCCCCTCCCCCGCATTCACCGTCATCTCCGCGCAGGCGGGGATCCAGGCCTCCCTGCGGCGCCACGCAGCCCAAGGTCCGGATCCCCGCCTGCGCGGAGATGACGGTCGCTTACAGCCGCAGGCCCGTATGGCTTGTGCGGCCGATCCCCTCCCCCTCTTGAAGACGCGCCAATGCTGGGTCTCGGACCGATCGCCTTCGCCGCCCCCTGGGTCTTGACCGCACTGGCCGCCTTGCCGGTCCTGTGGTGGCTGTTGCGCGTCACGCCGCCGGCGCCGCGCGCCATCCAGTTTCCCGCCATCCGCCTCCTGCGCGACCTGACCGCGCAGGAGGAGACGCCGGCCCGCACGCCCTGGTGGCTCCTGCTTCTGCGGCTGATCGTGGCGGCGCTGATCATCCTGGCGCTGGCCGGGCCGCTGCTGAACCCGCGCGCGGCGCTGCCGGGCGGCGGACCGCTGTTGCTGGTCGTCGACAATGGCTGGGCCGCCGGCCGCGACTGGCCGACGCGCAAGCGCACGATGGACGAGATGATCGCCCAGGCCGAGCGCCAACAACGCCCGGTCATCCTGCTGCCGACCGCCCCGCCGGCCGATGGCCAGCCGATCCATGCCAGCGCCGTCCTGCCCGCCACCGAGGCCCGCCGTCTGGCCCAGGCGCTGGCCCCCCTGCCCTGGCCGACCGACCGCGCCGCGGCGCTGGAGGCGCTGAAGGCGGTCGCCGCCCAGGCGAACGGCAGCGGCTCCATCCACGCGGTCTGGCTCAGCGACGGTGTCGGCGACGGGCGCGCCGCGGCGTTGGCCGCCGGGCTGCAGCGGCTGGGCTCCGCCGATGTGCTCGACGATTCGGCAGAGCGCCCCCCTCACCTGCTGCTTCCGCCGTCGAGCGAGGGGACGGTGCTGACCGCCCGCATCGTCCGCGCCGACCCGTCCCGGCCGGAGCCGGTGACCGTCCGCCTCACCGCCGCCGATGGCCGCCTGCTGACCCGGCAGACCGTGGCTTTCGAGCCCGGCCAGAAGACGCGGGAGGTGCGTCTGGACGTGCCCACCGAGCTGCGCAACGACGCCGCCGCCCTGCGGGTGGAGGGCGACACCACCGCCGGCGCCACCGTGCTGCTGGATGAGCGCTGGCGCCGCCGTCCGGTCGGGCTGGTTTCCGGCCGGTCGGAGGGGGAAAGCCAGCCGCTGCTGTCGGACCTCTATTACCTCGAGCGCGCATTGTCGCCCTACAACGAGGTGCGGCGCGGCGACACGCTGGACCTGCTGAAGCGCGATCTTGCCGTGCTGATCCTGTCCGACATCGGCGCCCTGACCGGCAGCGAGGTGCAGGACATCGAGGATTGGGTGAAGAAGGGCGGCGTTCTGCTGCGCTTCGCCGGGCCGCGTCTGGCCCAGCATGCCGACACGCTGGTGCCGGTCCGCCTGCGCATCGGCGACCGTGCCCTGGGCGGCGCCCTGTCCTGGTCGGAGCCGGCGCGGCTGCAGCCCTTCCCGGCCAAGTCGCCCTTCGAAGGGCTGACGATCCCCGCCGACGTTCAGGTCAACCGTCAGGTTCTGGCCGAACCGGCGCTGGATCTGGCCGACCGCACCTGGGCGCGTCTGGCCGACGGCACGCCGCTGGTGACCTCGCAGAAGCGCGGCGACGGCTGGATCGTGCTGGTCCACACCACGGCAAATCCGGACTGGTCGAACCTGCCGCTGTCGGGCCTGTATGTCGACATGCTGCGCCGGCTGGTGGCGCTCAGCGGCGGCGTGACGGGCACCGCGGCGACCACCTCGCTCGACCCGGTCGAGGTGCTGGACGGCACCGGACGGCTGGTGCCGCCGCCGCCCACCGCCTTCCCGATTCCCGGCAATGCCGGCGCCGACGTGATCGGACCGCGACATCCGCCGGGCTTCTACGGGACCGATGATGCCCGCCGCGCCCTGAACCTGTCCTCCGCCGTCACCACGATCGACCCGCTGCCGCCCCTGCCGGCCGGTGTCGGGCGCGACGGCTATGGCGGCCGCGGAGAGGTGCCGTTGAAGCCGTCGCTGCTGGCGGCGGCGCTCGCCCTGCTCTCCATTGACCTGCTGATCGCGCTGGCGCTTCGCGGCCTGCTGCGCGCTCCCCGCCTCCGCCGCGGGGCCGGCGGCGCGGCGGCCGCGCTGCTGCTGGCGGCCGCACTAACCGCCGCACCTCAGCCGGTCCGGGCGCAGGACCAGGACAATGCCGTGAAAGTGACGGCGGAGACCTATCTCGCCTATGTCCAGACCGGCGACAGCGGCGTCGACGACACCTCGCGCGCCGGGCTGGAGGGGCTGGTCAGCGTTCTTGGCCTGCGCACCGCGGTGGAGGCGGCGGGAGCGGTCGGCGTCGATCCCGAGCGGGACGAGCTGGCCTTCTATCCCCTGCTCTATTGGCCCGTCTCCGACCGGCAGAGGCCGCTGTCGGATCAGGCGCGCCAGCGGGTGAACGAATACATGCGCAGCGGCGGCACCATCCTGTTCGACACCCGCGACCAGGCGCCGGGCGGCGGTTCCGGCATTCTGCAGCGTCTGGTCCAGGGGCTGGACATCCCGCCGCTGGCGCCGGTGCCGCAGGACCATGTGCTGCGCAAGTCCTTCTATCTGCTGACCGACTTCCCCGGACGGCAGGCCGGCGGCCAACTGTGGATCGAGGCGCGGGAGGGGCCGGCGAATGACGGCGTCTCCTCCGTCGTGATCGGCGGCAACGACTGGGCCTCCGCCTGGGCGGTCAGCCGCAACGGCCAGCCGATGTACGCGGTCATCCCCGGCGGCGAGCGCCAGCGCGAGATGGCCTATCGCTTCGGCGTGAATGTCGTGATGTACGCCCTGACCGGCAACTACAAGGCCGATCAGGTCCATGTGCCCGCCATCCTGGAAAGGTTCGGCCAGTAATGCCCGTCGATCTGCTCTCCGGACTTTCGGTGGCTCTGGCGCCGCTGCTGCCCTGGCCGGTGCTGGGCGCCCTGGTCGGCTTCGCCCTGCTGGTGGTGCTGGTCGCCGCCTTGCGCCGGGCGCGCGGCACGCTGCTTCGCCTGCTGGCCGTCATCGTGCTGGCGCTGGCCCTGATCAACCCGTCGCTGGTGCAGGAGAAGCGTGACCCGATCAAGGATGTCGCGGTGGTCGTGGTCGACGATTCGCCCAGCCAGGCCATCGGCGACCGCCGCGCCCGCACCGACCGGGCGGTGGAACAACTGACCGAACGGCTGAAGCGCTTCGACGACCTGGAGGTGCGCGTGGCGCGCACCGGCGAAGGAGCCGAGACCGGCGGCACGATCAACGAGACGCATCTGTTCGACGCGCTGAACCGCGCGATGGCCGACGTTCCGCGCCGCCGCATGGCCGGTGCGGTCTTCATCACCGACGGTCAGGTGCACGACGTTCCGCAGGTGCCGGGCAAGCTGGCCGACATCGGCCCCGTCCACACCCTGCTGACCGGCGACCGCAACGAGGGCGACCGCCGCATCGCCATCGTGCAGGCGCCCAACTACGGCCTTGTCGGCAAGTCGGTGGAATTGACCATCCGCGTCGACGACATGCCCGGACGACAGTCCCCCGACGCCGCGGTGACCCTGCGCCAGGACGGCGGCGCGCCCGGCACCATCCGCGTTCCGGTGGGACAGGACGTACGGATCGACCTGCCGGTCACCCATGGCGGGCAGAATGTTCTGGAACTGGAGGTGGAGGCGGCGAAGCAGGAGCTGACGCTCGCCAACAACCGCGCCGCAGTGGTGGTGAACGGCGTCCGCGACCGGCTGCGCGTTCTGCTGGTCTCCGGCGAGCCCCATGCCGGCGAGCGCACCTGGCGCAATCTGCTGAAGGCCGACCCGGCGGTCGATCTGGTCCATTTTACCATCCTGCGCCCGCCCGAGAAGCAGGACGGCACGCCGATCCGCGAGTTGTCGCTGATCGCCTTTCCGATCCGCGAGCTGTTCGAGGTGAAGCTCGACGAGTTCGACCTGATCATCTTCGACCGCTACCGCCGCCGCGGCGTGCTGCCCCAGATGTATCTGGAGAACATCGCCGACTATGTCCGCAAGGGCGGCGCCCTGCTGGAGGCGTCGGGCCAGGGCTATGCCTCCCCGCTGTCGCTCTACCGCACGCCCCTGGGCGCCATTCTCCCCGCCGCCCCCAATGGGCAGACGGTGGACCGCCCCTTCCTGCCGACCGTCACCGATGTCGGCCGCCGCCATCCGGTGACCGCCGGACTGCCAGGTGACCGCATCGATGCCCCGCCGACCTGGGGCCGCTGGTTCCATCAGGTCGATGTCGCCCCAAATGGCGGCACCGTGGTCATGCAGGGGGCCGACAACCGCCCGCTTCTGCTGCTGGACCGCGTCGGCAAGGGCCGGGTGGCGCAGCTTGCCTCCGACCAGATCTGGCTGTGGAGCCGCGGCTTCGAAGGCGGCGGTCCGCAGGCGGAGCTTTTGCGCCGTCTCGCCCACTGGCTGATGAAGGAACCGGAACTGGAGGAGAACGACCTGCGCGCCCGCGTGGACGGCAACCGCATCACGGTGGAACGCCGTTCCCTCACCCCGGATCCGCGCTCTGTCACCCTCACCGATCCGTCCGACCAAACAAGCACGCTGCAACTGGCCGACGACAAGACCGGCCGCGCCATCGCCACGGTGACGGCCAGCGCGCCCGGCATCTACCGCATATCAGACGGGGAGCGGACGACGCTGGCCGTGGTGGGCGCGGTCAACACGCCCGAACTGGCCGACGTGCGCTCCACCGGTGACCGGATGCAGCCGGTGGCCGAGGCGACCGGCGGCGGCATCCACTGGATCACCGACACCGACAGTGGGCCCAACCCCGGCATCGACGTGCGCCGCACCCAGGCCGACCGCAGCCAGAGCGGTTCCGGCTGGATCGGCCTGCGGGCCAACGGCGACTATACGGTGACCGGTGTCACCGAAGTGCCGCTGCTACCGGTCGGTGCGGTTCTGGCCCTGGTGTTGGGCGGCCTGTTGATGGCGTGGCGCCGGGAGGGACGCTGATCGGTCGGGAGGTGACCTGCCGGGAGGCTGTTTTCGCGGCGAAAATTTTTCGAAAACAGCCTGTTGCGTTCGGCCGGGCTTCCGATTATGGTGCCGCTCCTTCCGGCGATATGAGTTGATCGCCGCGCCGGTTGGGGCGTCGCCAAGTGGTAAGGCAGCGGTTTTTGGTACCGCCATTCCCAGGTTCGAATCCTGGCGCCCCAGCCAACTTTCCCTCCGGTTTTTCAAAGTCGTGACTGCCGGCCTGCGCTATCAGCAGACAGCCGGCTCGGCCCGTTCACGCCGGTCGAGCGCGCCGCTCGCCAGCGTCAGGACCAGCCCGCCCAGCACGAACAGTCCGCCGATCCAGGGTGTGGCGCCGAGGCCGAGCGGCGACGACACCACTTGTCCGCCGAAAAAGGCCCCCGCGGCAATACCCAGGTTGAAGGCAGCGATGTTGAGCGCGGATGCCACGTCCACGGCGCCCGGCGCATGGCGCTGCGCCAACTGCACGACATAGAGCTGAAGCCCGGGGACGTTGGCGAAGGCCAGCGCGCCCATGCCGGCGAGCGTGATCAGCGCCGGGATCTTGGCGTCGGCGGTGAAGGTGAAGACGATCAGCACCAGCGCTTGCAGGGCGAACAGCCAGGCCAGCGCCCGCACCGGCCGGCGGTTGGCGAGCCGGCCGCCAATGACGTTGCCGACGGCGATGGCGGCACCATACAGAACCAGCACGAGGCTGACGGTGGCGCTGGAGAATCCGGTGATCGTCTCCAGGATCGGCGCCAGGAAGGTGAAGGCGACGAAGGTGCCGCCATAGCCGAGTGCGGTGATCGCGAAGGCCAGCAGAAGCCGCGGCTTCGCCAGAACCGCTACCTGCGCACCCAGCCCGGCGGCCGGAGGCTGGCTGAGGCGGGCGGGAACCAGGGCCGCGACACCCAGGCCGCCGATGACGCCCAGGGCCGAAACCGCCAGGAAGGTGGCGCGCCAGCCGAAGGTCTGGCCGATCCAGGTGCCCAGGGGCACGCCGGTGACGATGGCGATGGTCAGGCCGGAGAACATCATGGCGATGGCGGAGGCGCGCTTGTCCTCCGGCACCAGATCGGCCGCGATGGTCGACCCGACGGAGAAGAAGACGCCATGGGCGAAGGCGCTCAGCACCCGCGCCACCAGCAGGGTCTCGTAATTCGGACTGACGCCGGCCAGCAGGTTGCCGGCGACGAAGACGCCCATCAGCCCGAGCAGCAGCGGCTTGCGCCGGATTCTCCCGGTTAGGGCGGTCAGGACCGGCGCGCCGAAGGTGACGCCGAGGGCATAGACGCTGACCACCATCCCCGCCAGCGGCAGGCTGACGTCCAGGTCGCCCGCCACCGTGGGCAGAAGGCCGACGACGACGAACTCGGTCGTCCCGATCGCATAGGCGCTGATCGCCAGCGCCAGCAGTGCGAGAGGCATTTCAAAAGTCTCCATTCGAAGGACTGTCCCGGCAGGGACTGCTCTGGGGAGACCATGTGCGTCATAAGGTCTGGAACGGGAATGCCCGCTGTGTTCCCATGATCTTGTCGTCCAGTGACAAGGTTGGTGAAAGATGGTTCGATGAGCGATCCTCGTGCCTGGGAAATGCGGGTGTTCCTGCGGGTGGCCGCCCATGGCAGTTTCAGCGCGGCCGGTCGCGATGTCGGCATGACGCCCTCCTCCACCGCAAAGCTGATCACCCGGCTGGAGGAGCGACTGGGCGTGCGGCTGGTGGAGCGGTCGACCCGGAAACTTCGCCTGACCGCGGAAGGTGAGCTTTACCGCGAACGGGCCGAGGCTCTGCTGGGGGAGATGGACGCGCTGGACGCCGAGATCGGCGGTGGCGCGCGTACGCCGACCGGACTGATCCGTGTGAACGCCTCAGTCCCTTTCGGCCAGCATTGCCTGCTGCCGCTGTTGCCGGAATTTCTACGCGATCATCCCGGCATCACGATGGATGTGACGATGACTGACGAGGTGGTGGACCTCTATGCCGCCCGGGTGGACGTCGCCTTCCGCGCCGGTCCTTTGAGCGATTCGGCGCTGCTGGTCCAGAGGCTTGGCGTGGTGCGCCGGCGGATCGTCGCCTCTCCCGCCTATCTGGAGCGGCGGGGCGTGCCGCAGACCGCGGCCGACCTGGAGGCGCACGACTGCCTGGGCTTCAACTTCCGCCGTGCAGCCGCGGTCTGGCCGCTGAAGTCCGGAGGGCGGCTGGTCGACCGGGAAGTGCCGACACGCATCCTGGCGAACAATGGCGAGACGGTCCGGCACATGGCGCTGCTGGGCCTGGGGCTGGCGCGGCTGGCCGACTATCACGTGCGCGACGATCTGCGCGACGGGCGGCTGGTGGCGGTGCTGGACGATGTGCTGGTGGACATGGAGGAAATCCACGCCGTGTACACCGGCCGCGACCGCGCTCCGCGCCGTGTCCGCGCCTTCCTGGACCACATGGCACCGCGTCTGCGGTCGCGCTTGGCGGAGTGACCGCGGAACAGTTCCCGTTTCCCGAAAACGACATCGGCCGGATGACAGGCATCCGGCCGATGAGGTGTGCCGTTGAAGCGTTCAGCCTCAGAACGGGATTTCGTCGTCGAGGTCCTCGTGACGGGGCGGAGCGCCGCCGCCGCCGCCGCTGCGGCCGCCCGACGAACCGCCGCCATAGTTGCCGCCGCCGCTGCCACCACCATAGCCGCCGCTTCCACCGCCGCTTCCACCGCCACGCGATTCGTAGCCGCCACCACCGCCGCCGAAGCTGCTGCCGCCGCCCTCTTCACGGGCGCCGCCGGTGAAGTCGATCTCGGCGACGCGGACCGACAGGCCGGCGCCGCGGGTGCCATCGCGCTTCTCGTACTCGCGCAGGGTCACCTCGCCCGACACGACGACGCTCTTGCCCTTGGTCAGGTGCGGAGCGAGCGACTCGGCGCGGCGGCCCCAGATGGAGCAATCGACCCATTGGGTCGTCTTGCGATCACCGAAACCGACGTCATTGGCGACGCGGAAACCCAGCACCTTCTCCCCGCTCTGGGTCGTGCGCAATTCGCCGTCCGCGCCCAAGCGTCCCGTAAACGTCCAAACATTCATCGCTCGTTGCTCCTAAGCGCGAGTGTCCCAGCATCCATGCCGACCCGTCAGGATGCCCGGCGGAGGCACCCAGATGCCGAGGGTTCCCATTCGCAGGGCCGGCTGTTCAATGGCGACCATCCCCCCGGTCCCGCGCAACGAAGCACGAGGGACCGACGCCGGTCAACCGCCGTCGGAAATGCACTGGCGATCCCCGGACTGGCGCACTCGCCCTGCCGTTCCGGACCAGAACACTCCATGAACAAATATAGCAGAGCAGCAGGCGCCGGAAAACCGTTTCCTTCGAAGTAGCGCCGGTAACCGGTCAGCGCAGACGCCGCGCCGCCAGATCCAGTGCGACTTTCAGCTGCGCATGGGAGAAGGGCCTGTGGACGACGCCGAGCGGATAGGTCTCGGTGATGCGGGCCATGGTGCCGTGGTCGCTGTTGCCGGACAGAAAGATGCAGCGCAGGCCATGGTCCAGGTTCAGCCGCCGGGCCACCGCGATGCCGTCACCGCCGCCGAGCCGGACATCAAGCAGCGCCAGATCCGGCCGTTCGCGCAGAGCGAAATCCGCTGCTTCCGCCTCGGTTCGGGCGACACCGCAGACGGTATGGCCAAGGTCGCTGACCACCACCGCCAGGGCATCGGCGGCTGTCTCGTCATGCTCCACCACCATCACGCGCAGCGGTTGGCCGGGCGCGCGGGCGCGGTAGGTTGACTGCGTTTTGGCGATGGCGTCGATCCTGAGCATGCGACCGACCTCCGGGAGACAGGGCGTTGAGCGACAAGCGACGAATTTTGGCAAAATTGCGCTTAATGCTACGCCGTTTGTACTACACCACCCCGAATTTGCAAGATCAATCGTTCAGGATCTGACCTTTTTCGCCAATCGGTGCAGAAACACATCACCTCGAGTCGGATGGCCTCGGACAGCAGCAGCAATGCCGGAAAGATGGTCAGCGTCCTGCCGGGCCGAGCCAGTCGATGCCGCCGGGCGGGCGTGGTCTGCCGGTTCCATTGCTGCGCGCCGTCGCCGCCCTTGACGGCGGCGGCGGCGGAACAGGCTCGCCGGAGAGCCAGGCGGCCTGGGCATCGGCAGGCGAAGTGGGGGCCGCGGGCAAAGCTGCCGGCGTCTGGGCAGGTGGGAAAGGCGAGACCGGTTCGGCGGTGGTCGGCGTGGATGAGCCCGCTGCCGGACGGAACGGCTCGGCCACCGGAGCCTGCGCGGTCGGTGCCGCCAATGCCTTTTGCGCCGGCCGGGCCGGCAGATCTGCCGGCAGGTCGCCCGGTGATGCGGCCGGCTGGACGGATGGCGGAACGTGGGCCACGGGGTGAGGCCGGGACGGAGGCGTTTCCTCATCCCATGCCTCGCCCCAGGCGGGCGGCGGCGCAGAGGGGCGCAGGCGTGGCGCCTCCGCGGCCCCCATCCAGGAGGGACGCTCGTCGTCGGCCAGCGGGCCGGTGCTGGTGTTGAGCTGCCGCGCCTGCTCGCGAATCTCCAGCAAGGTGGTTACCGCGAGTTGCAGCAGTGGGGCCAGGACCATGGGATCGGCCATTTCCTCCGCACTCAGGGCGGCGAATCGGTCGCGGACATCCTCCACTGCCTGTTCCACACCGTCACGCAACGCGCCGGCCTCGTGGGCCAGCCGTTCTAGATCCTCGCGCAACGCAGAGATCTCGCAGGCCTGCCGCAACTCGTGGAAACCAATTCCCGCCCCCGGTGCGGATGCGGATCGCCGGTCCCGTGACGAACCAAAATCGTGAGGCATCCTGCCCAACCCCGGTTCCAAGCCCAGCCCAGTGAAAACAGACGTCGCGACGAATACAGCCGGACGTGCGTACTGCAAACCGCGCAACCGGACAGCGGTTCCAAAAGCCGACGTCATGGCGCGGTCAGCCGGAGCGTCGGCGAAGTTGCCGCACGTCACGGCCGGCGCCCCCAATCGGAGAGCGATGTTTAGCGCCGTTGAAGTCGTTTGGAAACCGTTTGCGCGTGATGGCCGCTTGTACTATTTTTTCGGCCCCAGGGGAAAGGATTCCTTGTGATCCAACGTCCCGGCGCCTCCCCGCCGCCATTTCATCTTGCCGGAATCCCATACGGTGTCGATCGACCGCTCGGAACTTGAACGGCTCCTTGCCGATCGCCCGGCTGGCAACCGCAGCGCCATGCAGGCGGTGCGCGAAAGCTATGCCGATATCGGACTGATGCGCGAACGCGGTCTGTCCTGGGCCGAAATCTCCGATCTGCTGGCGAAGCTGGGCATTACCGCCCGCGACAGCCAACCGATCTCGCCGGTCACCCTGCGCTCCGCTTTCTTCCTGGTCGGGAACGAGGGACGTGGTGAGGCGGTCGGCGACCATGGCGGTGCCGCCGCGGCAATGCCGGCGGAAACGCTTGCCGCCGTCCACGAGGCTGCGCTGTCGGCCGGGCTGATGGGCGAGGACGAAGAGCCCCCGGAGACCGCCCTGATCGCCGGCTCCGATCATGCCGACGAGGCCGCCGCAGTGTCCGTCGACGCTGCTCCCGTCCCGCCGCCGGCGAAGACGCCTGAAGCCGACCCTGAAGCCGACATGGAATCGGCCGACTCCGTCCCCGAACCCGAACCCGAATCCGAACCCGCCTCCCCTGCCCCGAGCCTGCTGGCTCCGGCTGCGAAGGAGGCTGAGGATCAACCGGCGGCGGACGGTGAAACGGGCGCGGAGACCAGTGCCCCGGAACCGGAAGCCGCTGTAGAGAGCGACGCGGAAGAGGCACCGGCCCCCGAACCTGTACCTGAACCGACCCCCGAGCCGGCCGCGCGGCCGGCTCCCCAACCGACGTCCACGGCGGCCGCGCAGAACACCGGCTCCTTGATGTCCCCCCCGATGCTCCAAGACGACTCAACAAACGTACACTGGAAAGGCGATCGCATGCTGGGCACGATCTTCGTCCTCAATGACCGCGGCGGCGTCGGCAAGACGCTGCTGTCCCATCACCTGATGGCGACCGCCATGCTGGAAGGCCTGCAACTGAAGGTCGTCGAGTACGAGGTGAACGAGCGACTCGCCCGCCTGTTCGGCCCGGACGTGGTCGAACACCGCCGCATCACTCAGGACTTCATGAACATGATGGGGTCGGGCGACGGCTTCTACGAGTTCTGGGACCTGATCGGGCCGGAGCTGCAGCGCGGTGGCCGCCTGTATGATTTCGGCGGTAACATCTCGCAGTGGTTCTTCAACTGGGCCGAGGTGTCGGGCTTCGACTATTACGTCGGCGACGGCGAGCGGCTGACCTTCATGGTGCCGGTGACCGTCGATCTCGCCTCGCTGTCCACCGGCATGACCACGCTGGAGCGGGTGGCAACCATCGCGCCGAAGGCCAAGCGCGTCCTGGTGGAGAACGGCTTCTCCGGCCCCTTCTCGCAGCTCGAGGACAGCCAGTATGCCCGCCGCAAGGCGGAGATGGTGGAGCGCGAGGGGCTGCAGGTCATCTCCATGTCGCCCTGCGCCGCCCCCGCCTGGGCCCGCCTGACCGGCCACCGGCTGGATCAGGTGGCGACGATGACCCGCGAGGACCTGGTGAAGCTGGGCATGACCCCGCCCGTCGCCTCCCGCTCGCTGATCATCATCCATGAATGGCTGCGCAACATGCGTCAGGCGCTGTCGCCCTACCTGCACGACGCCTTCCGCCAGACCCCGGCGACCGCCAAGGCACGCTGAGACTTACGACCTCACCGGTCCGCTCTTCGAAGCCCTTCTTCCCCCGCGGGAGAAGGGCTTTCTCTTTGCCGGTCAGGCCGCAGCGTTGCGGGCGGCGCTTGCGCTGTAGAGGTCTTCCTTCACCGCCGTCACCGATTTCACCTGATAGCCCGGCCTTGCGCTGAACCGGCGGGTGGCGCGTTCGGCGGCCTCGCGTTCCGATTCCGCCCAAACCAGATAATCGCGTCCGCGCGCCCATTCGACGGCCAGCGGGTGGGCGGCGTCGATCTCGCCGATCTGCTGGTTCACCATGGTGACCAGCCATTCCTTGTCGCCGGGGTTGCGGCGGTCGGTCAGGATCAGGATTTGCGGACGGCGGCGGTTCTGCGCCTCGGTCAGGCGCTGATGCACCTCGACCTGCTTCTTGCGCAGTTCCACCATGTCGCGGACCAGCTCTTCGATCTCGCCATGGAGGTTCTCCTCCTCCCGGTGCAAGCGATGGATGGTCGCGTCCAGCTTGTCCAGCGTACCGCGGACGCCGCGGACGCGCTGCCGGGCCTGCGACACCCGCTGTTCGACCGACAGCAGCACGTTGCCGAGCCATGCGCCGATGGCGATGATCCCCAGAACGATGATGAAGTTGATCATCATGTGGCTGCGCCGGATGTGACGGCGCCGGATATGGCGGAAGCGGCCTTGGCCCGCGCCGTCGCCGGGGGCTGGGGTGCGCCGCCCTTCGCACCCCCCTTACCGCCGCCGGTCCGCGCGTCGCCGCGCATGAACGACTTCTGGAAGCCCAGCTTGAAGGGAAAGGCGACGTCGACCATCTGCTTGGCCTCGTCGAAGCTGGACGCCCACACCTCCGCCACATTGGCGCAGCGCCAGATCGGGTTGACCGGCCCGCGGTCACCGGCGGCCCGCGCGGCGGCCGATGCCTTCTCCTGCGTGACGGTCGCGACGAACTTCATCAGGCCGGCCTGCGGATCGCCGACCTCATGCACGAACAGCGGCGGCTGTTCCGCCAGATCCCTGATCTGCTTTTCCGCCTTGCGGATGTCGGTTTCCAGCCGGTGGCGTTCGGAAGACTGGCTGTTGCGGCGCTGGACCAGTTGATTGACGCGGTTCTGAAGCTCGTGCGCCTCGGCATGCAGCACGTAGACGCGGTTCTCGATCTGCTCCAGACCGCTGCTCTTTTCCAGGATGTTCGGCAGGAAATCCTTCAGCATCATGGCGACCGGGACGGCGGCCAGCATGATGATGACGATGGCGATCAGGAACAGCGTCGTGTTCGACATCCGCCCGCCCGTTCTCCTCCGGTAATCCGCACCGCCCGACCTGCCGGACTGGGCGCGATCAGCATCGGTGCGGAACTTCGAGGATCAACGAACAATCCAACCCCGTCAACGAATCGTCTCGGCTTCGCTCCAAATTCGTCGGAAATGAGTCAGGATGCCGCCATCTCCGCCACCCGCCTCACCGCATCGCGCACCGGTCCCGGCCGGCGTTCGTCCGCCAGGGTGGTGAACCAGTGCTCCGGCGGGTTGCGACCGGCGGCGCGGTTCCAGGTTAGGGCGCGCAGCACCGCTTCCGCCTCCGCCGTCGGCGGCACGGCAGGGTCGATCCCGTTCATCACCGCCCAGATGCCGGCCCAGCAGCGCCCGACCGTCCAGGGGTTGTAACCGCCGCCGCCGACCACCAGCACCCGCGGCGCCAGCGGCAGCAGGGCCGCCACCGCCTCCCACAGCGCATGGTTGGACAGTTCCAGCCGGCTCAGGGGATCTTCGGCCAGGGCGTCGGCGCCGGTCTGGATCACCATCGCCTGCGGACGGAAGGCACGGGCCAGCGGCAGCACCGCGGCCTCCATCACATGCTCCATCTCGCTGTCGTTGAAGCCCGGCGGGACCGGCAGGTTGCGGGCCATGCCGCCGGCCCGGTCCTCCGCCTTGCCGGTGTAGGGCCAGCGTCCGTCCTCGTGGATGGAGATGGTCAGCACCCGGTCGTCGTCGGCGAAGGCCTCCTCCACCCCGTCGCCATGGTGGGCGTCGAGGTCGACATAGAGAACCCGCTCCAGCCCATGGTCGAGCAGTTCCAGGATGCCCAGCACCGGCGCGTTGAAATAGCAGAAGCCGCTGGCCCGGTCGCGGCGCGCATGGTGCGTGCCGGCCGCCGGCGCATAGACCAGCCCGGCCGGACGGTCGCCCAGGATGCGCGCCGCCTGCAGGGCCGACCCGCTGCTGTGGGCCGGCCGCCGGTACATTTCGGCGAACACGGGATTCTCCAGCTTGCCGAGATTGTGGCGGGCCGCCGTCGCCTCGTCCACCCGCTGCTCCGCCTCCGCCCGCTTCAGCGCGGCGATGTAGTCCGCCGTGTGGAAGCGGGCCAGTTCGCGTTCGCTCGCCACATGGGTGTCGAGATAGACCTTGTCGGGCAGCCACCCCATGGTGCGGCTGAGGTCGATGACGGTCGATACGCGCGGGATCGCCAGCGGATGCTTCGGGCCATAGGTCGAGCCGCGATAGATGTCGCCGCCGATGAACAGAGGGGTGCGGAGAGGCGTGGTCAGGGGATGATCTCCATCGGTCCCGCCAGAAACTAGGCGGAGCTGCGCGCCGGTCAAGCGGCACCCCGCCGCTTCCGCGCTTTGGAAGGGCCAGCGGCAATGCTTGCGGTCACGGATCGTCCGCGCCTATAGTCGCCGCCTTCACTGGGGGGAGCCGATGGGCGGCTGAGAGGTCCCGTTGCGGGACGACCCCTGGAACCTGATCCGGTTCATGCCGGCGTAGGGATCAGTGATGCCAGACCGCACGCGCACCCTCTCCGCCCTTCCGCCAGGCTTGCCGCGATGATGGCCCAAATGCCGGCGATTCCGCCGCTTTCGGTGACCGTCTCGCAGGCGCGGCTGACCTATGGCGGTACGCTGCTGTTCTCCGATCTGACGCTGGATCTGCCGGCGGGGCGAACCACCTGCCTGTTGGGGCCGAGCGGCGTCGGCAAGACCACGCTGCTGCGCATCCTCGCCGGGCTGGCCGAACCGGAGCCGCCGACCTGCGTCGCCACCGGCGACGGGCAACCCCTGGCCGGCCGCATCGCCTACATGGCGCAGCAGGATCTGCTGCTGCCCTGGCTGACGGTTCTGGACAATGTCCTGCTCGGCGACCGGCTGCGTCACCGCCGCCCTGATGCCGCGCGGGTGGAGCGTGCCCGTGCGCTGCTCGACCGCGTCGGTCTGGCGGGGCGGGAGCGCGACCGTCCGGCCGCCCTGTCCGGTGGGCAGCGGCAGCGGGTGGCGCTTGCCCGCACGCTGATGGAGGACAAGCCGCTGGTCCTGATGGACGAGCCCTTCTCCGCGCTCGACGCCATCACGCGGCTGCGGCTGCAGGAGACGGCGGCGGAAACGCTGGCCGGCCGCACCGTCCTGATGGTCACCCACGACCCGCTGGAGGCGCTACGCATCGGCGACCGCCTGCATGTGATGACCGGCCGCCCCGCCGTCATGGGATCGGCGCTGGAGCCGTCCGGTCCGGTGCCGCGCCGGGTCGACGATCCCGGATTGCTGGCGCTGCAGGCGGAGCTGCTGCGGAGGCTGGCCGAATGAGGGCGCTGCTGCGCGCCCTGGTCACGCTCGCCGTGCTGGTCGCCGGCTGGCAGGCGCTGGTCTGGGCCACCGGGCTGCCGCGCTATCTGCTGCCCGGTCCGTTGGCCGTGGCCGATGCAATGCGGCGGCAGGCACCCCTGCTGTGGAGCCATGGGCTGACCACCCTGTCCGAGATCCTGATCGGGCTGGTGGCCGGGGTGGCCCTGGGCGGCGTCAGCGCGCTGCTGCTGGCGCGGTTCCGCACGGCGCGGCGCTGGCTGATGCCGCTGCTGTTGGTCAGCCAGGCGATCCCGGTTTTTGCGTTGGCGCCGCTGCTGGTGCTTTGGCTGGGCTACGGCATGGCGTCCAAGATCGCCATGGCCGTGCTGGTCATCTATTTCCCGGTGACGACCGCGCTGTTCGACGGGCTGCGCCGCACCGATCCCGGCTGGCTCGACCTTGCCCGCACCATGGGCGCCTCGCCCGCCGCGATCCTGTGGAACATCCGCCTGCCGGCCGCCCTGCCCGCCTTCTGGTCGGGCGTGCGGGTGGCCGCGGCGGTGGCGCCCATCGGCGCGGTGATCGGCGAGTGGGTCGGGTCGTCCTCCGGCCTCGGCTACCTGATGCTGCACGCCAACGCCCGCATGCAGATCGACCTTCTGTTCGCCGCGGTGCTGGTGCTGGGGCTGTTCGCGGTGACGCTCTATGCCGCCGTCGACGCGCTGGCCCGCCGCGCCCTGCCCTGGCAACCCGATACCCAACCGGCCGAAGACACCAATCCTTGAAGGGGAGAATGACCCGATGAAGCACCTGTTCGCCGCCGGCCTGATGGCGGCCGGCCTGATGACCGCGCTTCCCGCGCTGGCCCAGGACAAACTGTCCGTGATGCTGGACTGGTTCGTCAACCCGGACCACGCCCCGCTGGTGGTGGCGCAGGAGAAGGGCTTCTTCAAGGATGCCGGTCTTGAGGTGACCCTGACCGCCCCGGCCGATCCCAACGACCCGCCGAAGCTGGTCGCCGCCGGCGGTACCGACCTTGCCGTATCCTACCAGCCGCAGTTGATCCTGCAGGTGGCCGAAGGGCTGCCGCTGGTCCGTGTCGGCACCCTGGTCTCGACTCCGCTGAACTCCGTCGTCGTGCTGCGCGACGGGCCGGTGAAGACGCTGAAGGACCTCAAGGGCCGCAAGATCGGCTTCTCCATCGCGGGCTTCGAGGATGCGCTGCTGGGCGCCATGCTGGAAAAGCACGGGCTGAGCCTGAAGGACGTGGAGTTGGTGAACGTCAACTTCTCGCTGTCGCCGTCGCTGTTGTCGGGGCAGGTCGATGCGGTGGTCGGCGCCTTCCGGAACTTCGAACTGAACCAGCTGGACATCGAGAAGCATCCCGGCCGCGCCTTCTATCCGGAGGAGGAAGGGGTGCCGCCCTATGACGAGCTGATCCTGGTCGCCCACAAGGCCAAGGCCAACGATCCGCGCTTCAAGCGCTTCCTGGCGGCGGTGGAGCGGGCGACGCTCTACATCCTGAACCATCCGGAGGAATCGCAGGCCGCCTTCGTCAAGGGCCGGCCGGAGTTGAACGACGAACTGAACCGCCGCGCCTGGGCCGACACGCTGCCGCGCTTCTCTCACAGCCCGGCCGCCCTGGATGCCGAGCGCTACACACGCTTCGCCGAGTTCCTGAAGGCGCGCGGCATGATCAAGGAGGTGGCGCCGGTCGACCAGTATGCGGTGGTGGTGAAGTAATCAGCAGCTTGACGAGATTGCCTTCCGGGCCGGCGGCGCGTTACCTAGAGGAAAACCGCTCCGCCGCCCAATGATCGGCGACAGCATAAATCGGGAGATGCAAGGGTATGCCGATCAAGACCATCCTGCTGCACATGGCCAACGACGACGCCCACGCCGGCCGGATGGCCGTTGCCGCAGCGCTGGCCAAGCAATTCTCCGCCCATATCCAAGCGCTCTACGTCGCCACCCCGGTGTCGATGCCGGCGGGCGCCACCGGCCGGGCTGCGTCATACGTCTTCATGGCGGAAGCCACCGCCGTCGCCCACGAGAATGCCGAGCGGATCGAGCGGGAGGTGCGGCAGGCGCTGAACGGCCTGTCCTTTGACTGGACGGTCGAGGAAGGCGATCACGTCGAATTGCTGGCCGAACGGGCTTCCTACGCCGATCTGGTCGTGGTGGCGCAATCGGCGGCAGTCCGGGCGGGGGAACGCGTGTCCCTTCACAACATCCCCGACCGCCTCCCCCTGGAGACCGCCACCCCGGTGCTGGTCCTGCCGCCGGGCCAGCCGGCGACCGCCGCCATCGGCCGGCATGTGCTGGTCGCCTGGAAGAACAGCCGCGAATCGGCCCGTGCCGTCCGCGCCGCCATGCCCTTTCTGGAGACGGCGCAATCCGTCACTGTCCTGACGGTGGAGCCGCCCGGCCAACGCAGCGACGAGGCGGCCGTGCTGGTCGACTGGCTGCACCGCCACGGCATCGCCGCCCGCCCGCAATCGGTCATCGCGTCCGGCGGCGAGGTCGGCGAGATGATCCTGTCCTGCTGCACCGACCAGGGCGCCGACCTGCTGGTGATGGGTGCCTACGGCCACTCCCGCCTCCGCGAACTGGTCCTGGGCGGCGCCACCCGCACGGTGCTGGAGGAGCTGACGCTGCCAGCGTTGATGACGCATTGAGGGGGAGTTCGAAGAGCCCCCTCCCTATCCCTCCCCCGCTTTGCGGGAGAGGGAACTCCGCTGCGCTTTTGGGCAACATCACGCTGACGAGCATCCAATCCCCTCTCCCGCGGAACGCGGGAGAGGGATAGGGTGGGGGCAAAACGCTCGCCCCGCTCAGCACTCACCCAAACAGCTGCCCATGCAATGCCCGCCAACTGTCGCGGTCGGGCGCCAGCAGGATGCTGCCCCGCAGCAGCCCCGGCCGATAAGGCGTGCCGTCGATCAGCGCAGAATAGCCGCCGGCCTCGGCGTGCAGGAGCACGCCGGCCGCGTGATCCCACGGCATCAGGCGGTGGTAGAGCGAATAGTGCGCCCGCCCCTCCAGCAGGCGGAGATACTCCTGCGCGGCACTCGACAGGCAGGCGCGCTCGCCGAGGCCCGCGCTCCGCTCTTCCAACTGCCGGCTCATCTCTTCGGCGCAGAATCGGGTGGACAGCGCGCCGACCATCTGCGGCAGCGGCACCGCCGGCGCGACGTGGACCTGGTGGCCGTCGAGCCATGCCCCCTGCCCTTTCGCCGCCGTCGCCATCCGCCCGTCCACCGGGTCGTGGATCCAACCGGCGACCGTCTCGCCCTTGCAGGCGAGCGCCACGATCACCGCAAACATGGGCCGGCCCTGGGCGAAGTTGATGGTGCCGTCCACCGGATCGATGATCCAGACCGGATCGTCGCCATGGATGCGGTCGAGCACGCGCTCGTCCTCCGACGCCGCCTCCTCGCCGATCACGCGGCTGCCGGGCAGCAGGGCCGACAACGCGGGGGTCAGCGCGCGTTCCGCCGCTTCATCCGCCAGGGTGACGAGGTCGGTCGGCCCGGTCTTCTGCCGGATGCCGGAGGCGTCCAGTTTCTGGAAGTAAGGCATGATCTCCGTCCGGGCGACGGAACGGATCAGGTCGGATACGCGGTCGAGGTCGGGAAGCGGGAAATCCGTCATGGTTGGACGCTCTCACTGCATTCGTGGTGTTGGGCCGTCACGGCTTTGCCGCCGGCTTGGCCGGATGGCTGTCCAGCTTCAATGTCGGATCGCCGCCGCTGGGGTTGGTCAGCAGCACCTTGCCGTCCAGTCCGCTGTCCTTCAGCGCCTTCGACAGCGCGTCGAGCGTGGCGCGGTCGGCTGCTGCAGCCGCGGCCTCCTTGGCCTGATCGGGCGGCGGCGGCGGCATCGGACCGCCCTGTGCCGGTTGTCGCGGCGCATTGGGGTCGATCCGCGGTGGCGGCGGTGGAGTTGGCGGGGGGCCGGCGGTTTCCTTCTCGGGCTCCGGCGGTGGAGGCGGCGGCTGCCAGAGGCGGAAACAGTCGGTGAAGGCCGGCTGCTTGCACTCCTTCAGCAATTCGACGGCATCCGGTGCGATGACCAGCGGTTCGTCGGGGGCGAGGGGAAGTGGTTGCGGCGGGGGCGGAAGCGGGTCTTCCGGCGGGACGTCCGGCTCTTCGACATAGCCGGGCGGAAGGGGCGTTCCGGGCCGCAAGGGCTCCGCCGCATACGGCGCCGCAGACGGCAGGGCGAGCGCCAGAAGCACCGGCAAGGCCGGCAGCAGGCGACCGGCACCGGTCAGGACGGAACGGGAGGAGCAACGGAGCACGACAAGACCGCGGCGATGGCGAACGGCCCATTATGGCCCGCCATCACCCGCGCAGTCATCCATCAAGCGTGTGTCAAATCACCATCATGCGGCGGCGCGGTGGTTCCCTTCGGGGAAGCCGGCGGACCGCCGCCCCTCGCCATAGCCCCAGGCCGACAGTTCGCGGCAGATCGCGGCGATCTTCGCGGCCTCGTCGGCATTCGGCTCCCGCTGCGCGGCAGCATCGATCAGGCGGATCAGCTTGGCACGTCCTTCGGGGGTGCGCGACAACTCCTGCAACCGCAGCAGCGCCGCACCCGGCGGCAATTTCTCCTCACGGGCCACGAGAGCCACCTGATCGGCGAGGAAAGCCGTGATCGAAAAACACGACGGATCGGTTTGCAACCGCATTGGCAGTCCTCCTCCTGGGGGAGCGCGTTGCTCCGTTCCCATAATCGGACCCCAACGGGGAAATGACCACGCCGCATTCGTCGTAAGACCGGAGTGGGGTGCAACAGGTCATAGCCGATGGTTGCACCCATTCCGTTTGGCCAGTGCAGCGGGGCACCGCTTAAGGTTGCCCCAGCCGCATGGGTCGTACCGTACCGTCAGGCCTGAGAGTGCGGCTGGAACCGCTTCTCGAAGCGTGCGAGGTCGGCCGGATCGAGGGAGACGTGCAGATGCGCCCGTTCCTCGTCGTCCCGGCGTTCCAGCACCTCGCCCTTGGCATAGAGCCAGGCGAGCGCCGCACCGTCGCCCAACTCGACCGACAGGTCGACCACCTGCCGGTTGACGTTCATCCGCCGGTCCAGCAGGCGGTCGAGGTCGTCGATCCCCTCGCCGGACAAGGCGGAAACCGCAACCGCGCGCGGGTTGCGGCCGGTCTGGGCCAGGATCGCCGCGCGGCTTTCGCCGTCCAGCGCGTCGATCTTGTTCAGCACCTCGATCACCCGGTCGTCCGTTTCCGGATCGATGTCCATATCGGACAGCACCTCATGGACGTCGGCCTTCTGGGCGTCGCTGTCGATGTGGGCGATGTCGCGGACATGCAGGATGATGTCGGCGGCATCCACCTCCTCCAGCGTGGCGCGGAAGGCGGCGACGAGGCCGTGCGGCAGGTCGGAGATGAAACCGACCGTGTCCGACAGGATCACCTTGCGCCCGGAAGGCAGAGTCACCTGCCGCATGGTGGGATCGAGCGTGGCGAACAGCAGGTTCTGGGCGAAGACGTCGGCATTCGCCAGCCGGTTGAACAGCGTCGATTTGCCGGCGTTGGTGTAGCCGACCAGCGCCACCACCGGGTACGGCACCTTGGCGCGCGCCTTGCGGTGCAGGCCGCGGGTACGCCGCACCTCCTCCAGTTCCTTCTTGATCTTGATGATCCGGTCGCCGATCAGACGACGGTCGAGTTCGAGCTGGGATTCACCGGGACCGCCGAGGAAGCCGAAGCCGCCGCGCTGCCGTTCCAGGTGGGTCCAGGACCGGACGAGCCGCGACTTCTGGTAGGTCAGCGAAGCCAACTCGACCTGCAGCATGCCTTCCCGCGTGCGGGCGCGGGCGCCGAAGATCTCCAGGATCAGGCCAGTCCGGTCGATGACCTTGGCCTTCAATGCCCGTTCGAGGTTGCGCTGCTGCACCGGCGACAGGGCATGGTCGAGGATGACCAGCGTCGCCTCGTTCTCCTCCACGACCTGTGCCAGATGCTCCACCGTGCCGGAGCCGAGCAGGGTCGATGGCTGCGGCCGGTTCACCTTGGCGCATTCGGCATGGATCACTTCCAGCTGAATCGCCTGGGCAAGACCGATCGCCTCATCAAGCCGTGATTCGGGAGGGCGCAAGTCCCCGTCCGCCTCGTTGCGGAGGACGGGGTGGACCACGATGGCCCGCGCGGCGCCTTCCGGGGCCGCGCCGTTACCATTGGTCAAGGGATCAGACGCTTTCACCTTCCTTGGGCGGCTCGAAAAGTTGAATGGGATGGGCCGGCATGACCGTCGAGATTGCGTGCTTGTAAACGAGCTGGGAGTGCGCGTCGCGCCGCAGCAGTACCGAGAAGTTGTCGAACCAAGTAATGATGCCCTGGAGTTTCACGCCGTTCACGAGAAAGACGGTTACGGGAGTCTTGTTCTTGCGGACGTGGTTCAGAAACACATCCTGCACGTTCTGGCTTTTTTCAGACATTTTTCATGCCCCCTTCTTCAATGTTCTTGGGACCCCTTGTCTAAAGGCGGTCCGCTCCCCGTTTCACGGTGTAGGTTTGGTGCGCGCAGGTACCGTCTCGACAGCCGTATGGAGGGATATGGTATCACCATTGCCATCCACCAAGCCACACAGGACGCTCTGCAGCGCCGTGCAGTCGGTGTGGCGATGGGCGGGAGGAAAACGGTCGAAGCCGCTCCCCTCGCCGAGCCCTATTAGCACCGGAACGAGACCGGCGCCATGGGCGCATTCCATGTCTATGTCGGCATCGCCGAGAAACCAGACGTCGGGCCCGGGTTCGATCCCCGCCGGCTCCAGCGCCATCCGCACCGGGGCGAGGTGCGGCTTGTCGAACTCCGCGTCCTGGGCGCCGACAAGCTTGCCGAAATAGCGGGTCCAGCCCAGCGCATCGGCTTCCGCCCGCAGGAACTTGCCGTTCTTGTTGGAGACGACAGCCTGATAGACGCCCTGCTCGTGGAAATGGCGCAGAAGGGTCTCCGCGCCGGGCAACGGCTTCAGCCCGTCCAGGTGATGTGCTGCGAAATAGCCGTAGAAGAGGTCGCGCGCATCGGTCCAGCTGTCGCCGAAGATTCTCGGAAAGCTGTCGCGCAGCGACGCCTTGATCCGCTCGCGCGCCTCCTCCGCACTCCAGGGGGCGAGGCCGAAGGACACCAGCGCATGGTTCAACGCCTCGCGCACGGTGTCCCAATTGCTGACCAGGGTGTTGTCCCAGTCATAGATGACGGCGCGCGGCAGGGTGATGGGGGCGGACAAAGGGGAGCTCCGGTAACCGTGGATATGGTCGGCGCAAGGCCCCCCTCACGCGGAGGTCATCCCCGCGAAGGCGGGGATCCAGGCTATCCGACAGTAACTCCTATGCGAACGCTGGATTCCCGCCTTCGCGGGAATGACGGCCGGAGTGAGAAGTGGTCGGCCTCAAGTGATTGCACCACTCACTCGATGAACATCTTCCCCTTCTCGCTGCCATGGACGCCGAGCGACTTCAGCTTGCGGTGAAGGGCGGAGCGCTCCATGCCGACGAAGGACGCGGTGCGGGAGATATTGCCGCCGAAGCGGGTGACCTGGGCCAGCAGATATTCGCGCTCGAACACCTCGCGTGCCTCGCGCAGCGGCAGGCCCATGATCTCGCCGCCCTTGTCCCATTTCAGGACGGTCGGCGTGATGGCGCCGATTTCCGGCGGCAGGGTGTCGGCGCGGATCGGCTCCTTCGGGTCGCCATGCGCCATGATCAGCAGCCAATCCACCACGTTGCGCAGCTGGCGGACATTGCCCGGCCAGTCATAGGCCTGGAGGGCCGCCATCGCATCCTCGCCAAACTCGCGGATCGGCAGGCCCGACGCCTCGGCGGAGCGCTGCATGAAGTGGCGGGCCAGCACCGGGATGTCCTCCCGCCGCTCTGCCAGCGAAGGCACGCGGATCGGCACCACCGACAGGCGGTAGAACAGGTCCTGGCGGAAGCGGCCCTGCTCGATTTCCGCCTGTAGGTCGCGGTTGGAGGTGGCGATGACGCGCACGTCCACCTCGACCCGCTGGCCGCCACCGACGCGCTCGAACACCTGCTCCTGCAGGGCGCGGACGATTTTGCCTTGGGTTTCCAGCGGCATGTCGGCGACCTCGTCCAGCAGCAGCGTGCCGCCATGGGCCTGCTCGAAGGTGCCGATCTTGCGGCCGGGGCCGTCGACGCCGGCCTCGGTGCCGAACAGCTCCATCTCCAGCCGTTCCGGCCGCATGGTGGCGCAGTTCAGCCCGACGAAGGGGCCACCGGCCCGGCGGGAACGGGCATGGATCAGGCGGGCGACCACCTCCTTGCCGGCGCCGGGCGGGCCGGAGATCAGCACGCGGCTGCCGGTGGGCGCGACCTTGTCGATCGACTGGCGCACCTGGTTGACCGCCGATGACCGGCCGATCAGTTCGGCGTCGCCGCCGGCGCGCAGCTTCAGTTCCTGGTTCTCGCGCTTCAGCCGCGCCGCCTCGATGGCGCGGTCCACCATCAGCAGCAGGCGGTCGGCCTTGAACGGCTTCTCGATGAAGTCGTAGGCGCCGACTTTGATCGCCTGCACCGCGGTTTCGATGTTGCCGTGACCGGAGATCATGATGACCGGCAGGTTCGCATGGTCGCGCATCAGCTGTTCCAGGATTTGCAGGCCGTCCAGCCTGCTGCCCTGCAGCCAGATGTCGAGCACGACGAGGCTCGGCCGGCGCGCCGCCACCTGGGCGAAGGCCTGATCGGCGTCGGCGGCCTCGCGGGTCTTGATGCCTTCGTCGTTCAGGATGCCGGCGATCAGCATCCGGATATCAGCTTCGTCGTCGACGATCAGAATGTCATGCGCCATGGGCTTCGTGCCTCAACTCTCCGCCGGTCTCCGCCGGCCTGTCGTTACGGCCGCCCGCGTCGTTCGCGGCCGCAACCGGGTGTGGAACGACCAGGGTCACGCGCGCCCCGGTCCCGCCATCGCGGTCCTCCAGGGTCAGCACGCCGCCATGGTCCTCCATGATCTTCTTGACGATGGCGAGCCCCAGCCCGGTGCCCTTGGCCCGCGTCGTCACATAAGGTTCGGTCAGCCGGTCGCGCTGCTCGCCGCCGGGAAGGCCCTTGCCGTTGTCCTCGACGGTGACGACGACCTTCTCGCCGTCATCCTCCACCGCGATCGATACCTCGCCGGGCGGCAGTTCCGACCCATCGGCGGGTTGGCCGCGCCCTTCGATGGCGTCCGCCGCGTTCTGCAGCAGGTTGGTCAGCGCCTGGGAGATCTGGCGGCTGTCGCAGGCCACCGTCAGCGGTCCCGCCGGCAGCCGCGTCTCGAACCGAATCTTGCCGCTGTGCGCGCTGGATTGCAGGAACACCGCCTGCCGGACCAGATCGTTGATGTTGACCGGCTTCATCACCGGCTGCGGCATCCGCGCGAAGGCGGAGAACTCGTCCACCATGCGGCGGATGTCGTCCACCTGCCGGACGATGGTGTCGGTGCACATGGTGAAGACCTCCGTATCGCTGGAGATCTCCTTCAGGTACTTGCGGCGCAACCGTTCGGCCGAAAGCTGGATCGGCGTCAGCGGGTTCTTGATCTCATGCGCGATGCGGCGGGCCACGTCGGCCCAGGCCGCCTTGCGCTGTGCCGACACCAGTTCGGTGATGTCGTCGAAGGTGACGACATAGCCGCGGACGTTGCCGTCACGCACCTCGGCGGCGATGCGGACCAGCAGGGTCAGCATCGGCTTGCCCGGCCGGCGGACATGGATCTGGTCCTGCACGACACGGCCCGGCTTCTTCGGCGCGTTCTCCAGCAATTCGCCCATGTCCGGCAGCAGCTCGACCAGCGGCAGACCGACCAGCCGCTCCGGATCGTCCTCGCCCAGCAGGCGCGCGGCGGACAGGTTCGGCAGGTTGATGACGCCGTCGGCATCCAGGCCCAGCACGCCGGCCGACACGCCGGACAGCACCGTCTCGGTGAAGCGGCGGCGTTCGTCCAGCAGGCGGTTGGTCGACAGAAGTTCCCGCCGCTGCCCCTCGATCTCGGTCGTCATGCGGTTGAAGGCGCGCGACAGCAGGACGAACTCGTCCTCTCCGGGCGGCTCCGAAACGCGGACGGTCAGGTCGCCGGCACGCACCCGTTCGGCGGCGCCGATCAGCGCGCTGATGGGGCGGACCAGCCGGGTGGCGAAGTTCAGCCCGGCCCACACCGCCGCCAGCAGCAGCAGCATCGCCACCATAAGGAAGATCAGGGTGAAGGTGATCTGCAGGCTGCCGCGCTGGTTCTCCAGCGCGCTGTATTCCTTAACCGCCCCCTCGGCGGCCGCCATGTGCTGCAGGACCCGCGGCTCCACCATGCGGCCGACATAGAGGAAGGTGTCGGACATCCGGTCCAGGCTGACCAGCGCGCGCACGCGGTCGTCGGATTCCTTGACGATCAGCGCGACCTCGCCGTTGCGGGCCTGCTGGAGCTTCTCTTCCGGGATCGGTTCGAATTCCAGGGTGAAGGTGTAGCCGACGCGGGCGACGATGGCGCCGGTGGTGCCGTTGAAGACGATGGCCTCCGACAGGGCGCGCAGCATCGCCTGCGTGGCGACGACCTGCTCGAACCGCTGCGGATCGCTGGAGAAGCGCGCCTCCTGCGACAGGTCGTTGGCCATGGCGAGCGCGTCGGCGCGGATGTTCTGCTGGTGCTCGTGCAGATAGGCGCTGGCGACCACCAGTGATTCGTTCACCGCCGTGCGGACGCGGTCGCTGAACCAGCTCTGCACACCGGCATAGAAGAACAGGGTCGAGAAGACGGTCATGATGATGGCCGGCGCCACCGCCAGCACGCTGAACACCAGGACCAGCCGGGTGTGCAGCCGCGATCCGGCAAGCCCGCGCCGCCGGCCGATCATGATCGCCACGATCCGCCGCGCGATCAGCACGCCCAGAGTCAGCAGGATCGCAAGGTCGAGCGTCAGCAGAAGCGTGACCGTGCGCGGATTGGACTGCCCGAAGGGCGCGCTTTCGGTCATCGCCGCGTAGGTGGCGAACCCGGCGGCGAGCGCCGCCAGCGACAGCGCAAAGGCCAGCCGCTTGCCCAGGCCGACCCGCCGGGACCATTGAAGGAATTTCTGCCAAACCGGCATCGGGCCGGCTGCAGGGGTGTCGGTTGTCAGGGGCATGGTCCGGCGCTAATCTGTTGCCGGAAAGATACACCTCTGTTGCGGCCCTGCCAAGATGCAATGGCTCTGTCTTTCGGACAGGGCGTCGATATGCCGGCCGATATGGGGTGCAGGGACGGACATGTGCCTTGGGGAGCGCATCCGTCCGTGCCTGGGACGTGTCACAATTTTGGCACGGACGGGTTGCGGCGGCGTGGCGGAACCGCTACTTGATCCCGCGCATCACCTGAATATCGAGATCGCGGATCTTCTTGCGCAGGGTATTGCGGTTCAGACCCAGCAGTTGGGCGGCCTTGATCTGGTTCCCGCGGGTCGCCGACAGGCTCAGCGAGATCAGCGGCCGTTCGATTTCGCGCAGCACGCGGTCATACAGGCCGTTGGACGGCATGCCGTCCTTGTGCGCGGCGAAATAGTCCTTCAGATGGCGTTCGACCGCCGACGACAGCCCCTCGCTTTGCGGCTCTTCCACCGGCTGGGCGGCGGGGGTGGCGTCGGCAAGCTCCGCCTCCACCACGTCGAGGCCGATGACTTCCTGCGAATAGAGGGCGGCCAACCGGCGGACGAGGTTTTCCAGTTCGCGGACATTGCCCGGCCAGCGGTAACGCTTCAGCCGGTCCATCGCCGCCTGGTCGATGCTCTTGGCCGGAAGCCCTTGGGCGATGCCGATGTTCAGGAAATGGCGGACCAGCAGCGGGATGTCTTCGGTGCGCTCGCGCAGCGGCGGCAGGCGGATCGGCACCACGCATAGGCGGTAGAACAGATCCTCGCGGAACAGGCCCTGGCGGATCAGCGTGCGCAGATCGCGGTGGGTGGCTGCGATGATGCGGACGTCGGTCTTGATCGCGGTGCGCCCGCCGACCGTTGTGTATTCGCCCTCCTGCAGCACGCGCAGCAGGCGGGTCTGGGCGTCGAGCGGCATGTCGCCGATCTCGTCCAGGAACAGGGTGCCGCCCTGGGCCTGCTCGAACCGGCCGGTCGACCGGTTGGTTGCACCGGTGAAGGCCCCCTTCTCGTGGCCGAACAGTTCGGATTCGATCAGTTCGCGCGGGATGGCCGCCATATTGATGGCGACGAAGGCGCCGTTGCGCCGCTTGCCGTAATCGTGCAGCGCGCGGGCAACCAGTTCCTTGCCGGTGCCGGACTCGCCGGTGATCATCACCGTCAGGTCGGTGCCCATCAGGCGCGCCAGCACCCGGTAGATTTCCTGCATCGCCGGCGACCGGCCGATCAGGGGAAGCTGTTCCTCGCTCTCCTGATCGCCGCCGGGCATGGCGGCGGGCGCGTTGTTGGCGTTCAGCGCGCGTTCGACGACCGACACCAGCTCCTTCAGGTCGAAGGGCTTGGGCAGATATTCGAAGGCTCCCCGCTCCGCCGCCTTCACCGCCGTGATCAGCGTGTTCTGCGCGCTCATGACGACGACGCGCAATTCCGGCCGCAGCTTCTTGATGCGCGGGATCAGGTCCAGGCCGTTTTCGTCCGGCATCACCACGTCGGTGATGACCAGATCCCCCTGCCCGTCCGCAACCCAGCGCCACAGGGTCGCGGCGTTGCCGGTGGTGCGCACCTCGTGCCCCAGGCGGGCGAGGGCTTGCGTCAGGACGGTGCGGATGGCGCGGTCGTCATCCGCGATGAGAATGGTCGCCGCGCTCATCAACGACTCCCCCGGCCGCCCTTGGACTGCGAGCCAGCGTCAGAAATCTTCGAATTCCCGGTAAGTTTCGAGTCTTCGTATTTCGAATCATCGTACATCGGCAGCGACACCTTGAAGACTGTCCGGCGAGGCTGGCTGTCGAACTCGATGGTTCCGCCATGGTCGCCTATGAGTTTCGCCACCAATGCAAGACCAAGGCCAGTCCCGTTCACCTTGCTGGTCACGAAGGGATCAAACAGGTTCGACTGCAGGTCTTCCGGAATGCCGTCGCCATTATCCTGAACCGTCACCAGCAGCGGCAGATGCCTGCGCGTGTCGCCACCCGGCAGGGCCATGCGCACACCATGCTGGTAGGAGGTCGTCAGCGTGATCTCGCCGCCTGATTCCGGTGCAGCCTCTGCCGCATTTTTGATCAGATTCAGGAAAACCTGCACAAGTTGATCGCGATTGCCGTAAACGGGAGGCAGTGACGGGTCGTAACGCTCGACAAAGCGTATTTTTCGGGCAAACCCGCTCTGGGCGACCTTGCGCACATGCTCCAGCACGGTGTGGATGTTCACCGCGGCCCGTTCCAGCGGCCGTTCGTCGGAGAACACCTCCATCCGGTTGACCAGCGCCACGATGCGGTCGGCCTCGTCGCAGATCAGGCGGGTCAGCACGCGGTCCTGGTCGCCGGCATTCTCCTCCAGCAGCTGGGCGGCGCCGCGGATGCCCGACAGCGGGTTCTTCACCTCATGCGCCAGCATCGCCGCCATGGCGGTGACGGAGCGCGCGGCGTGGCGATGGGTCAGCGAATGGTCGATCTTGCGGGCCAGCGAGCGCTCATGGATGGTCAGCACCACATGGTCGGGCGGATCGCCCATGGCCGCCACCTGCACCGTCACATGGTGCGGGCCGATGCGGGGCGTATCGATGACGACGCCGTCCTGCGACACCCGGCGGCTGCCGCGGCGCACCTGCTCGATCAACCCCATCACCGGGCTGTCAGGCGGCAGCAAATCGGGCAGCGGCATGCCTTCCATGGCGTTGGCGGACAGATCGAAGAACTCCTGCCCTTCCAGGTTGACGAAGCGGATTTCCCCATTGCCGTCCACCACCAGCACCGGATCGGGCAGGCTGTTCAGCACCACCAGCGAGTCCAGCCTCGGCGCCCGCGAGGCACCCGTCCGGCTGCGGCCACGCTGGCCCGGGGCGGTCATCGGTACGGGATCCATCAAGCGGCCATCCTTTCGATTGCCGGTTCGTAAAAGGCACGGATGCGGTCACGCACCGCGTTGGGATCGCCCAGCCGGTTGACCTCCTGCCGGAACTCGTTGGAGTCGCGCAGACCGGTCGAATACCAGGACACATGCTTGCGGGCGACCTTGATGCCGCCGTCCGTGCCGTAATGGCTCAGCATGCTGTCGAAATGCTCCAGCAGCGTGTCCATCTGCTCATGCAGCGGCGGATCGGGAAGCCTTTCGCCTGTGCGCAGGTAGTGCATGACCTGGGAGGGGAACCAGGGGCGGCCGTAGCTGCCGCGGCCGATCATCACGCCGTCGGCGCCGGATTCCGCCAATGCCTGGTCCACCGCCTCGAAGTTGGTGATGTCGCCATTGACCACGACGGGGATCGACACCGCCTCCTTGACGTGGCGGACATAGGTCCAGTCGGCGGTGCCGGTGTAGAACTGCATGCGGGTGCGGCCATGGACCGTCACCATCCTGATGCCGCACTGTTCGGCGATACGGGCCAGATTAGGGGCGTTGCGGTTGGTCTCGTCCCAGCCCAGCCGCATCTTCAGCGTCACCGGGATGCCGACGGCCTTCACCACCGCCTCCAGAATGCGGCCGGCCAAAACCTCGTCCCGCATCAGGGAGGAGCCCGCATGGCCATTGACCACCTTCTTCACTGGGCAGCCGAAATTGATGTCGACGACTGCGGCGCCGCGATCCTCGTTCAGCTTCGCCGCCTCGGCCATAACCTCGGGCTCGCAGCCGGCGAGCTGGACGGCCATCGGAAATTCCTCGGGCTCGGTCTCCACCATGCGCAGGGTTTGGCGGTTCTCGCGGATCATCGCTTGGCTGGCGATCATCTCCGACACCACGAGACCGCAGCCCGCGCGCTTCACCAGCCGGCGGAACGGCAGGTCGGACACGCCCGACATGGGCGCCAGGATCACCGGTCCGGCGAGCGTGATGGGGCCGATTTGTATGGTCATTCTCACCTGCCCGATTGATGGGCAAAACAACAAAGTGCCAACATTTTAAGCAAGTTATCACGCAGGTACGGCGCGGTGCAAGGGCGAAGCCCACGGCAACGGTCAGGCAGCCTTTACCAAGTCCGCCCTTTTACCAAGTCCATTGCCCGATCAGCACGTTGGACACGAACTTCACGCCGGGATAGGCGAGCGTCGCCAGCAGATAGACGATCAGCATCGTCCGCGCCGCCGTCCGCCCGCGCACACCGGTACGGTATTCCGCCAGCAGCAGGATGCCGATCACCACGAAGGTCGCCAGCGACAGCAGGCTCTTGTGATCGGTGCGGAACAGCTGTCCCTGCTCGAAATACAGAACCGCCATGCCGGTGGCGAGGCCGGCGCCCAGCACCACTTCCGACGCGATCAGCAGGCGCAGCTGCAGCCGCTCGCTCTCGGCCACCGGTGGCAGGAAGCGGCTGAGCGGGGTCGGCCGCTTGGTCTTCAACGCCCTCGTCTGCAGCACCGCGGCCAGCGACGCCACGGCGCTGAGCGTCAGCAGGGCATAGGTGAAGACCGACACCGCGATGTGCAGATCGATCCAAACGCCGGGGGCGTTGCCGCGCATGACCGGAGCCGGCGCATCCTCCGTCAGGGTGGCGAACAGGCAGACGACCAGCAGATAGGGCAGCAGCAGCGGCGCAAGCCTCCAGGCCGTGCCATGGAACAGGCTGAGCCCGATGAACAGCGCCATGCAGGCGGCGGTGGTCACCCAGAGGGCGGTGGAAAAGCCGGTGTGCCACTGCCCCGCGACCTGCAGGAGTGCCCAGATTCCGGGGCCGGCGGCGGCCAGCAGCAGGGCGCCCCAGAAGGACCAGCCGCGCCCGTCCGCCCCCTGCCCTGCGATGCGCCGGTAAGGATAGAAGGCGGCCGGCACCAGGGTCACCAGCGCCGTCAGGCTCAAGAGGATGTTCTGCGACATGGACCCGAACGCACTCCCGTCTTTCCGCCCCGACATGCCGCCCTGTCATGTGGCCCCTTCATGTGGCCCCGTCACGTGACCATTGGCCCGCCGGGAACCGTCCGGCGATGAAACAGGCAGGCTCGGCACTTGGCGGAACCACGGCGACAGGCTAGGCTCCGCGACGTTTCCGTCAAGTGGCTATCATATCTTACGGTTTGCCTCATGCCCACCTGCATCGCGCCCACCTGCATCGCACTGATCGTCGCCGGCGGATCCGGCCAGCGGTTCGGAGCCGAACGGCCGAAGCAATATATCGACCTTGCCGGGAAGCCGGTGCTGCGCCGCACGGTTGAGGCCTTCCTGCGCCATCCGCAGGTCGACGGCGTCCGTGTCGTCATCGACCCCGCCTGGCGCGACGTCTATGACGCCGCGGTCGCGGGGCTCGGCCTGCCCGATCCGGTCGCCGGCGGAGCCAGCCGGCAGGACTCGGTGCGCAACGGGCTGGAGGCGCTGGCCGCCGACGGCGCCCCCAACCTTGTCCTGATCCATGATGCCGCCCGCCCCCTGATCGATGAGGCCACCATCGGCGCGGTGGTCGCCGCGCTGGACGAGCAGCCCGGCGCCATCGCCGCGGTGCCGGTGGCCGACACGCTGAAGCGTGGCAAGGACGGTGCAATCGGCGCGACGGTGGACCGTGACGGGCTGTGGCGGGCGCAGACCCCTCAGGGCTTCCACTTCCCCGCCATCCTGGAGGCGCACCGCGCCGCCGCCGGCCTGTCGCTGACCGACGATGCGGCGGTGGCGGAGCGCGCCGGGCTGGCCGTCGCCCTAGTGCCGTCCAAGGAGGACAATTTCAAGGTGACCACCCCCGACGACCTGACCCGTGCCACCCGCGCGATCTTGAGCAGCCTGTGGGATATCCGCACCGGCAGCGGATTCGATGTCCACCGCTTCACCGACGGCGACTTCGTGACGCTCTGCGGCCTGCGCGTGCCGCACGACCACGGGCTGGAAGGCCATTCCGATGCCGATGTCGGCCTGCATGCGCTGACCGATGCGATCCTTGGCGCGCTGGCCGCCGGCGACATCGGCAGCCACTTTCCGCCGACCGATCCGCGCTGGCGCGGGGCGGACAGCGCCAAGTTCCTCCGCCATGCCGCCGATCTGGTGGCGGAGCGCGGCGGCGTCATCGCCCATGCCGACGTGACCATCATCTGTGAGCGGCCCAAGGTCGGTCCCCACCGCGCCGCGATGGCGGAGCGGATTGCCGAAATCCTGGGCATCGAGGTCGGGCGGGTCAGCGTCAAGGCGACCACCACCGAACAGCTGGGCTTCACCGGCCGCCGGGAGGGCATCGCCGCGCAGGCGGTGGCGACCGTCCGGCTTCCCGGATAAGATCCCCACGCCGACACCACCAACCGGGAGAGGCCGTCATGTTTCCCGAATCCATCCGCGAGCTTGCCGCCCAGACGCTGGCTGAATACGGACTTGCCGGCTACATGATCGCGACAGCCGAGTCCTGCACCGGCGGGCTGATCGCCGGCGCGCTGACCGACATCGCCGGGTCGTCCAAGGTGGTTGACCGCGGATTCGTCACCTACACCAACATCGCCAAGACTGAGTTGCTGGGCGTTCCGGCCAGCCTGCTGCATGCCCATGGCGCCGTCAGCCCGGAGGTGGCGGTCGCGATGGCGGTGGGCGCGCTGGCGAAGTCGCGGGCGGACGTGACGGTGGCGGTGACGGGGATCGCCGGCCCCGGCGGCGCCACCGAGACCAAGCCGGTCGGCCGCGTCTATATCGCCACCGCGGTCCGCGGCGGTGCGGCCAAGGCCAAGGAATACACCTTCCCCGGCGACCGCGACGCCGTGCGGATGGCGACCGTTCAAGCGGCGTTGGAGCGGTTGCGGCTGGCCCGCCCGAACGGAAGCCTGCGCTGAAGAAACGTCTGCAAGCTTTTCACACAAAGGGAAAAGGTTCGATGCCGACCATCAATATCCAGCTTTTCGAAGGCCGCACGATCGAGCAGAAGCGCGAATACGCCAAGGCGCTGACCGAGGCCACCGTCAAGGTGCTCGGCTGCTCGCCCTCGGCGGTGGACATCATCTTCCAGGACGTGAAGAAGAGCGACTGGGCCAGCGGCGGGGAGTTGTGGTCGGACAAGACCTGACCCGCCTGCCCTGACCCAACCTTCTACCATCTGGCCCGCAGGGCGTCACGCCGGTTGCGTCGCCCTGCCCGGTCCATAAAGCTGTGCCGCCCGCGTCTCGAAGGCCTGTACCATGCGGCGCACCGCCTCGTTGAACAGCAGGCCCATGATCTTCTGCAGCATCTTCGAGCGGAATTCGAAATCGACGAAGAAGTCGACGCAGCAGCCGCCGGGATGTTCTCTGAAGATCCAGTGGTTGTTCAGGTACTGGAACGGACCGTCGGTGTATTGCACGTCGATCCGGCAAGCGGATTCGCTCAGTTCCACCCGCGAGGTGAAGCGTTCGCGGACCATCTTGAACCCGATGATCAGGTCCGCGAACATGACGTTGCCTTCGCGCTTGCGGATGCGGGCCGCCAGGCACCAGGGCAGAAACTCCGGATACTTCTCCACATCGGCGACAAGGTCGTACATCTGCCGGGGGGTGTAGGGAAGAACCTTCTTTTCCGCGTGCGTGGGCATGCCCGTACCATATCCTTTCTTATTGAGCCGCCTGCATCAGGCGGCCGCGACCCCCAGCTTGCGCAGCCGGGCTTCGCGCAGCTTCTCGAAATCGGCGCCCGCATGATAGGACGAGCGCGTCAGCGGCGACGAGGCCACCAGCAGGAAGCCCTTGCCGCGGCCGACAGTGGAATAACCGTCGAACTCCTCGGGAGTCACGAAGCGATCCACCGCCGCATGCTTGGGCGTGGGCTGGAGATACTGCCCAATCGTCAGAAAGTCCACATCGGCGGAGCGCAGATCGTCCATCACCTGTCCGATCTCCTCCTTGGTCTCCCCCAGCCCGACCATCAGGCCGGACTTGGTGAAGATCGTCGGATCCAGTTCCTTCACCCGCGCCAGCAACTGCAGCGAGGCGAAATAGCGGGCACCCGGACGGATGTTGGGGTACAGGCGCGGAACCGTCTCCAGATTGTGGTTGAAGACGTCGGGCTTGGCCTCCACCACCACCTCGACCGCACCCTTCTTCTTCTGGAAGTCGGGGGTCAGGATTTCGATGGTCGTCGTCGGCGACGCGGCACGGACGGCGCGGATGGTGCGGGCGAAATGCTCGGCACCGCCGTCGGCCAGATCGTCGCGGTCGACGGAGGTGATGACAACGTGGCTCAGCTTCAGCTTGCCGACCGCCTCGGCCACATTGTCGGGCTCATGCGGGTCCAGCAGGTCCGGGCGCCCGGTCTCGACGTTGCAGAAGGCGCAGCCGCGCGTGCAGATAGAGCCCAGGATCATGAAGGTGGCGTGCTTGTGCTTCCAGCACTCCCCGATGTTCGGGCAGGCGGCCTCTTCGCACACGGTGTTCAGCTTCAGCCCGCGCATCAACTGGCGGGTCTCGTTGTATTCCTGGCTCATCGGCGCCTTGACCCGGATCCAAGCCGGTTTGCGCTGGATCGGGTTGTCGGGCTTATGGGCCTTCTCGGGGTGGCGCAGCTTCTCGGTCTGGTCGACGAGGGTCATGGTCTAAAGCTCCCGATGGCCGACGCGATGCCCCGGCCCCGACAATAGGTGCGATGAGGGTGTTAAACCCGCCATTCCGGCGGAAACAGCTCGGCCGGATAGGCTGGATCGAGCGCCTGGTCAAGCGTGAAAGGCGGCTCGACCGGGAAATGGCCGTCAGGGGTATCCGCCTCGACGGCTGCCCGCAGCCGGGCGTCCGAGTAAACGTCGGCGAAGACCTCGGCAATGTAGGGCCGAAGGCTGGGGCTTTCCTTGATTTCCCGGATCAGCTTCTTGCGCTGCTCCCGGACGGTCAGGCGCCAGCCACGCGCGCAGCGCTCACGCAGGTCGGGACAGAACATCCATTTCAGCAAATGGACCAGCAGAACGCCAAGGCGACTGTCGATCTCGGATTTCTGGCTGCGGCCCATGCACTCGATCTCCTCGGCGACGTTCTCCCAGTCGACCGGGGCATTGTTCCGCTCGGCGCCGGCACGGCGAAGCTCCTGCGCCTGGGCTTGGGTCCAGGCGTAGAAATCCTCGTCATAGGCGGCGCTGCTGCGGTCCATGGCTCCGTCCAAAGGGGAAAAACGTCACCTCGGAAAATCTTATTTAAAAGTGGATCGCCCGGCCATAGGCATCAAGGACCGACTCATGCATCATTTCCGACAGGGTCGGATGCGGGAACACCGTATGCATCAGCTCGGCCTCGGTCAGCTCCGACGACTTGGCGATGCCGTAGCCCTGGATCAGCTCGGTCACTTCCGCGCCGATCATATGGGCGCCCAGCATCTCGCCGGTCTTGGCGTCGAAGATGGTCTTGATCAGGCCCTCCGGCTCCCCGAGCGCGATGGCCTTGCCATTGCCGACGAAGGGGAAGCGGCCGACCTTGATCTCGTAGCCGGCTTCCTTCGCCTTCTTCTCCGTCAGGCCGACCGACGCGATCTGCGGGTGCGAGTAGGTGCAGCCCGGGATGTTGCGGACGTTCAGCGCATGCGGATGCTTGCCGGCGATGTGCTCGGCCACGATCACGCCCTCGTGGCTGGCCTTGTGGGCGAGCCAGGGGGCGCCGGTCACGTCGCCGATGGCGTACACGCCCGGCTCGTCCGTCTCGCACATCGGGTTGGTCTGGATGTGGCCGCGGTCGGTCTTGACCTTGGTGTTCTCCAGCCCCAGCCCCTCGGTGTTCGGGCTGATGCCGACGGCGACGATGACGCGGTCGACCGTGATGTCCTCGGTCTTGCCGCCGGCCTCCACGGCCACGGTCACGCTGTCGGCGGCCTTGCGCAGGTTGCCGGCCTTGGCGCCGGTGATGATGCGCATGCCCTGCTTTTCGAAGGCTTTCCGGGCCATTGCGGAGATTTCCTCATCCTCCACCGGAAGGATGCGGTCCATCACCTCGACCACTGTAACCTTGGCGCCCAAGGCATTGTAGAAGCTTGCGAATTCAATGCCGATGGCACCGGACCCGATGACCAGCAGCGACTTCGGCATGGCGTCCGGCGTCATCGCCTTGCGGTAGGTCCAGACCAGCTTGCCGTCATCCTCCAGGCCCGGCAGCGTGCGGGCGCGCGCGCCGGTGGCGATGATGATGTGCTTGGCGCCGAAGGTGCCGACCGGGGCGTCGCCCTTAGTGACCGCCACCTGACCCTTGCCGATCAGCTTGGCGGAGCCTTCGATCACCGCGACCTTGTTCTTCTTCAGCAGGTGCTTTACGCCGCCGTTGAGCTGACCGGCAACCTTGCGCGAGCGGGCGACGACCTTGTCCAGGTCGAAGGACGGGTTCTGGATGACCAGCCCGTAGTCGGACGCATGCTTGGCGAGATGCAGCACCTCGGCCGAGCGCAGCAGCGCCTTGGTCGGGATGCAGCCCCAGTTCAGGCAGATGCCGCCCAGGTTCTCACGCTCGATGACCGCGGTGTGCAGGCCCAGCTGCGCGGCGCGGATCGCCGCCACGTAACCGCCCGGCCCGCCGCCGATGACGATGACGTCGTAATTCATGTCGGCCAAGGGTGTTCTCCCCATTCAGGAGCGAGGCGCATCCTCGCGGCCGGCGGCAAAGATGCCTTCCTCGACCCGGCACGCCTCGTCGATGATCGTCTGGTACAGGGTGGCCATGAAGTCCGGATCCAGGCCGTAAGCCAAGCCCGCCTCGGCCGCCCGCCGTTTCACCGCTTCGACGCGGTCGGGCAGGACGGCCGGCAGGTTTTCCGCCATCTTCACCGATGCTACGCGGTGGACGACGGACAGGCGCTTGCCCAGCAGCGCGACGATCTCGTCGTCGATGGCGTCGATTTCGGCGCGGAGCGGGGCAAGGCTTTTCGACATGGAACCGGTCCTCAAACCGTCAGAGCAGCATCGAGAGCGGATCCTCGAGCAGCTTCTTCACCGCTCCGAGGAATTCCGCACCGACGGCGCCATCGGCCACGCGGTGGTCGAAGGTGCCGGTCAGGCTCATCACCGTGGCGATGGCCAGCGCGCCGTCCTTCACCACCGGGCGCTGCTCGCTGGCGCCGATCGCCAGGATGCAGGCCTGCGGCGGGTTGATGATCGCCTGGAACTGCTTGATCCCCATCATGCCCAGGTTGGAGATGGAAATCGTGCCGCCCTGATACTCTTCCGGCTTCAGCGCGTTGTCGCGCGCCTTCTTGGCCAGTGCTTTCATCTCGTTGGAGATGTCGGCCAGACCCTTGGTTTCCGCCTTCTTGACGATCGGAGTGATCAGCCCGGTCGGGGTGGCGACGGCGACCGAGATGTCGGCATGCTGGAACTGCAGCATCGCTTCGTCGGTCCAGGCGGCGTTCAGCGCCGGAACCTTCTTCAGCGCCAACGCCACGGCGCGGATGATGAAGTCGTTCACCGACAGCTTGTAGGCGTCGGACCGGCCGTTCAGCTCGGCGCGGACCTTCATCAGCGCGTCGATCTCGACATCCACCGTCAGGAAGTAGTCGGGAACCGTGCGCTTCACCTCGCCCAGACGCTTGGCGATGGTCTTGCGCATGCCGCTGTTCGGCACGGCGGTGTAGGCCATGCCCAGCTTGTCGGCGAGCGCCTTGGCGTCCACACCCTCGGCCTTCGCCGGGGCCGGGGCCGGAGCTGCGGCGGGAGCCGGAGCGGCGGCGGCCGGCGCGGGAGCCGCCGCGGGAGCGGCAGCGGCCTTGGCCGGACCGGCGGCCTTGGCGGCTTCGACGTCGGCCTTGACGATGCGGCCGTGCGGGCCGGTGCCCTTGACGGTCTTCAGGTCGACGCCGACCTGTTCGGCGATGCGGCGGGCCAGCGGGCTGGCGAACACGCGCTCACCGGAAGCCGCCTGCGCCGGAGCGGCGGCGGGAGCCGGAGCCACAGCCGGAGCCGCAGCGGTCGGAGCGGGAGCCGCCGCCGGAGCGGCGGCAGCTGCCGGGGCGGGAGCGGAGCCGGCCGAGGCCAGCGCGCTCTCGTCCTCGCCCTCTTCCAGCAGGATGGCGATGGGGGTGTTCACCGCCACGCCCTGGCTGCCGGCCGGCATCAGGATCTTGCCGATGCGGCCTTCATCGACCGCTTCGACTTCCATGGTGGCCTTGTCGGTCTCGATCTCGGCGAGCACGTCGCCGGACTTCACCGTGTCGCCTTCCTTCTTCAGCCACTTGGCGAGGTTGCCCTCGGTCATCGTGGGAGAGAGGGCGGGCATCAGAATCTGAACGGTCATCCTATCAGCCCTCCTCTCAGCGATAGCAGGCTTGCTTCGCGGCCTTGACGATGTCGGCGACCTGCGGCAGCGCCAGCTTTTCCAGGTTGGCGGCGTAGGGCATCGGCACGTCCAGGCCGGCCACGCGGGCCACCGGCGCGTCGAGATAGTCGAAGGCCTGCTCCATCATCAGCGCGCACATTTCCGACCCGATGCCGGCGAAGGGCCAGCCTTCCTCGACGGAGACGAGGCGGTTGGTCTTCTTGACGCTGTTGACGATGGTGGCGGTGTCCAGCGGACGGATCGTGCGCAGGTTGATGACCTCCGCGTCGATGCCTTCCTTCGCCAGCTCCTCGGCGGCGGCCAGCGCATGCCCGACCATGATCGAGAAGGCGGTGATCGTCACGTCCTTGCCGGCGCGTTCGATCTTGGCCTTGCCGATCGGCAGGACGAATTCCTCGTCCTCCGGAACCTCGAAGCTCTGGCCGTAGAGAATCTCGTTCTCCAGGAAGACCACCGGGTTCGGGTCGCGGATCGCCGCCTTCAGCAGGCCCTTGGCGTCGGACGCCGACCAGGGGGAGACGACCTTCAGGCCCGGGCAGTGGGCATACCAGGAGGCATAGCACTGCGAATGCTGGGCGGCGACGCGGGCGGCGGCGCCGTTCGGGCCGCGGAAGACGATCGGGCTGCCCATCTGGCCGCCGGACATGTACAGCGTCTTGGCGGCGGAGTTGATGATGTGGTCAATCGCCTGCATGGCGAAGTTGAAGGTCATGAACTCGACGATCGGCTTCAGCCCCTTGAAGGAGGCGCCGACGCCCAGACCGGCGAAGCCGATCTCTGTGATGGGCGTGTCGATGACGCGACGCTCGCCGAACTCCTGCAGCAGGCCCTGGGTCACCTTGTAGGCGCCCTGATACTGCGCGACCTCCTCGCCCATGACGAAGACCTTCTCGTCACGGCGCATTTCCTCGGCCATCGCGTCGCGCAGGGCCTCGCGGACCGTCTTCTTCACCGTCTTGGCGAAGAACTTGTCCTCGTCGGAGTCCGGAGCCGACACCGGGGCGGCCGGCACGGTCGGAGCCGGGGCCGGCGCAGCGGCCTGCACCGCCGACGGGGCGGCCTTGGTCTCTTCGGAAGCGGGGACGGCGTTGGTCGGGCCGGCGACGGTCGGCTTGTTGCCGCCTTCGCGCAGCGCGCTCTCGTCCTCGCCCTCTTCCAGCAGCATGGCGATGGGAGTGTTCACCGCGACGTTGTCGGTGCCTTCCGGCACCAGGATCTTGCCGACGCGGCCTTCATCGACCGCTTCGACTTCCATGGTGGCCTTGTCGGTCTCGATCTCGGCGAGCACGTCGCCGGACTTCACCGCGTCGCCTTCCTTCTTGAGCCATTTCGCCAGCTTGCCCTCGGTCATGGTGGGCGACAGGGCCGGCATCAGCACTTCGATCGGCATTCCTCAACCTCCGGCGGCGCGGGGGAACCCGGTTGCCGCTCCCAATCTGGGGGCAACCTGTTCCGGTCGGCGCCGCTCCTGCTTTTCGTTGACGTCAGGACCAGACGGTGGATTCGACGATCAGGTCTCGACCAGGATGTCGGTCCACAGTTCCGACGGATCGGGCTCGGGGCTCTGCTGCGCGAACTCGGCCGATTCGGTGACGATCGCCTTCACCGCGCGATCGATCTCCTTCAGCTTGTCCTCGTCGGCATGGCCGCCGCCCAGCAGCTTGGCCTTCAGCTGGTCGATGGGATCGGATTCCGACCGCATCTTCTCGACCTCCTCCTTCGTCCGGTACTTGGCCGGATCGGACATGGAGTGGCCGCGGTAGCGGTAGGTCTTCATCTCAAGGATGACCGGGCCGTTGCCTTCGCGGATGTAGTTCACCCACTGGTCGGCGGCGGCCTTCACCTCGAGCACGTCCATCCCGTTGACCTGATAGCCGGGGATGCCGTAGGCGGCGCCGCGCTGGTGCAGTTCACCGGCCGAGGCGCGCTCCTGCGAGGTGCCCATGGCGTACTTGTTGTTCTCGATGACGAACAGCACCGGCAGCTTCCAAAGAGCCGCCATGTTGAAGCTCTCGTACACCTGGCCCTGGTTGATGGCGCCGTCGCCGCAATAGACCGCGGAGACGCCGCCGTCATTGAGGTACTTGTGCGCGAAGGCCAGACCGGTGCCGAGCGGAACCTGGCCGCCGACGATGCCGTGGCCGCCGTAGAAGTTCTTCTCGCGGCTGAACATGTGCATCGAGCCGCCCTTGCCCTTGGAGTAGCCTCCGATGCGGCCGGTCAACTCGGCCATCACGCCATTGGCCTCCATGCCGCAGGCCAGCATGTGGCCGTGGTCACGGTAGCTGGTGATGACGGTGTCACCCTGCTTCAGGGCGGCCTGCACGCCGACCACGACGGCTTCCTGGCCGATATACAGATGGCAGAAGCCGCCGATCAGGCCCATGCCGTACAGCTGGCCCGCCTTCTCTTCGAAGCGGCGGATCAGCAGCATCTCGCGATAGTAATGAAGAAGCTCTTCGGAAGAGACGGCTTGAGCGGGCGCGGTGTCGGTCTGCGCCTTGGTCGGACGGCGTCGGGACGCGGCCATGATTCCTCCCCAGGGTTCACGCGGCAATGGGCCTTAAACAACCCTTGCCGCCACGCGTTGCGGGCATGCGAGAGCCCGCACCGGAAGCGAATATGGCGCGCACACTACACGAGCTTTTTGGCCCGCGCAAATGCCTGTTTTTGCAGCGCTATTTTCGATTAACCGCATTTCGGTTAATCAGCTGATTTCCCCTTACTTCTGCGGGACCGCCCCCTGAGGTTCGGCGACCTTGGGCAGCTTGACGATGACGTCGCGCGGGTTGGAGAAGTTCAGCATCAGCCGCGCCCTCTCCTCCAGCATGTCGCGGTCGAGCCCGTCGCCGCGCAGAAGCTGGGCGCGCCGTTCCATCTCCTCCCTTTCGGTGCGGAGCTGGTTCAGGACCTCTTCGGCCTGGGCGATCTCCCCCTGGATCTGCTTCATCGCCACCAGCCCGCGATCGCCATGGATCGCGTAGTAGGCGAAGTAGGCGACCACGCAGGCGCACAGCGCCGGCATGATGGCTTGGCGGATCGCGCTCTTGGCAGCGCGGGCGAGCGTGTCGGTGAAGTCGGCGATCATCGTCATGGTGGTTGGATGGAATCACAGCGACTTTCCACCGGTCAAACGAAAAAGATGGAACAGCCAAGTCGCAAAAGTGTCGTGTTCTTTGCGCAACCCAGTAATGGGTACCGGCCACGCCTGCGCCACAAGTTGTCAGAACGTTCCGTGAAAGTTCTCCGCGCGCCCCGGTAGGATATTCCGGGCGCTCCGCCGGTGGCCCTGCCCCACCGTCGCACGGCACCCACTCGACATAGTGCTAAGGACGGATGGAATGAAACCGGCGGTGGCGTGTTTGGACCCACACGGCGTTGCCGGAGCCGTACCGGGTCAGCGAATGCGCTTCCGGTTGCCGGCTTCCGGGGCGGCGCCGCCCAATGGCTGAGGAGACGCACTCCATGCGCAGCAAGATTCTGATCGCGGCCCTTCCCGCCCTGCTTCTGGGGCTGGCGGCTTGCGACGACCAAAACGCCCAGAACTCCAACGCGGCGAACCAGACCAGCCCGACCACCAGCAGCGGGTCCAGCAGCGGTTCAACGACGGTTCCGCCGCCCTCCACCGGCGTTCCGGTTCAAGGCGGAACCTCCGGCAACTCGATGAACGACAGCAGCGGTGCCACCACCACGGTGCCGGGTGGCTCCACGGCCGGCGGGTCTGCCGGCGGCGGCGCCAGCACCGGTGGCTCGGCAACCCCGTCCGGCGGCCAGTAAGCTCCGGAGGTCAGGTCAGCACGCCTGCGGAACATCCCCTCTCCCACTGCGGGAGAGGGGATGTTCCGATTGCCGGACAGAGTCACACATCGACGACCCGCCGCCCTTCCGCGGGGGCACCGGTGCTGCCCGGTTCGAAGGCGATGCCCTTTACCAGCGCCACCACGGGGCGGCCTGGCGTCAGGTCCAACTCCCGGACGGCCGCGCGGGTGATGCGCGCGATCAGGAATGAACCGCCGACCGCCAGCCGCACGTCGGCGGAGGATGGTCCCGACTCGGCGACTTCCACAACCGTCGCCGCCAGCGCGTTGCGCACGCTCACGCCGACCGGCTGCTGCAAGGCGACGATGACGTCACGGGCATGGATGTGCAGGCGCACCGAGGCGCCTGGCGCACGCTCCACCCGCGGCACGGTCAGATGCCCGCCGTCGAAGGCCAGCACGGTCAGGCCGTCTTCGGGGATATGGCGCTCCACCGTCAGGTCCAGCACGGCGCCGGCATCCTGCGCACCGGTCACCGCCGACAGGTCGAGCCTGCCCATCACCGTGCCCACCGGCCCGACGGCGCGCACCCTGCCCTCCCCGATCAGCACCATCGTCGTGGCGAGGCGCACAACCTCGTCCAGCGCGTGGCTGACCATGACGATGGGGATGTTCATCTCGTCGCGCAGACGCTCGATGTAGGGCATGATCTCCGCCTTGCGGGCGGCGTCGAGCGAGGCCATCGGCTCGTCCATCAGCAGCAGGCGCGGCTGAGCCAGCAGGGCGCGCCCGAAGGCTACCCGCTGCTTCTCCCCGCCCGAAAGCCCGCGCGGACGGCGGTCCAGCAGATGGCCCAGCCCCAGCAGTTCCACGACCGGGCCGAAGGCGATGCGGCGATCCGCGGCCGGCACCCGGCGCAGGCCGAATTCCAGATTGCTGCGCACGGTCATGTGCGGGAACAGGCGCGCATCCTGGAAGACATAGCCGATGCGCCGCCTTTCCACCGGCACGTCGATGCGCAGCGCACTGTCGAAGAACACCGTATCGCCGATGCGGATATGGCCGGCATCGGGCCGCGTCAGCCCGGCGATGGCGTTGATGACGGAGGTCTTGCCGGACCCCGAACGGCCGAACAGGGCCGTCACCCCGCGCTCTTCCGCGGTGAAGGCGATGTCGAGCGCAAAGGCGCCCAGCGTCTGGCGGATCGAAAGGTCAAGCATGGTCAAGTCTGCCCGATCAGCCGCCGAACACGGTGCGCCAGGAACTCCGACAGCATCAGTGCGATCAGGGCGACGCCGAAGGATATGGCCGCGAGCCGCGCCGCCACCGCGTCACCCCCGGGTTCCTGGGTGGCGGCATAGATCGCCAGCGGCAGGGTCTGCGTCTGGCCGGGAATGTTGGAGACGAAGGTGATGACCGCCCCGAACTCGCCCATCGCCGCCGCAAAAGCGACGATGGCGCCGGACAGCAGGCCGGGGGCCATCAGCGGCAGCAGGATGGTGAAGAAGCGGTCGACCGGACCGGCGCCAAGCGTGCGCGCCGCCGCCTCCAGCCCGCCGTCGATCGCCTCCACCGACAGGCGGATCGCCCGCACCATCAGCGGGAAGGACGTCACGGCGACCGCCAGCGACGCACCTTCCGCTGTGAAGATCAGCTTGATGCCGAAGGTCTGGTACAGCCAGCCGCCGACCACCCCCTTGGTCCCCATCGTCACCAGCAGGATATAACCGGTGACCACCGGCGGCAGAACCAGCGGCAGATGGACCAGCCCATCGACCAGCGTCTTGCCCGGAAAGGAATAGCGCCCGAGCACCCAGGCGGCGAGCACGGCAACCGGCAACCCCAACGCGATGGCGACGCCCGCGACACGCAGGCTCAACAGCAACGCGGTGGTCTCCATCGGCGTCAGGATATCCATGCCGCAGAGCTTACGGTGCTTTGGGCGCCGGAACGAAGCCGAATTCCGTCCACACCGCCATGCCCTCCGGCGACTTCATGTGGTCGAGGAAAGCGGCGGCGCCGGCGCTTTTGGATGCCGCGACCAGCGCTGCCGGATAGACGATGGGCGGGTAGCTGTCCGGCGGAAACACGGCGGCGACCTCCACCCCCGGATCGATGGCGGCGTCGGTGCGATAGACGATGCCCATCGGCACCTCGCCCCGGCTGACCAGCACCAGCGCCGCCCGCACGCTGTCGGCCCGCGCGAGCTTCGGCTCGACCGCCTTCCACTGGCCAAGAGACTCCAGTGCCGCCTTGGCGTACTTCCCGACCGGAACGTTCGATGGGTCGCCGGTGGCGAGCCGCCCGTCGCCCAGCTGCTCGGCCAACTTGCCGCCCTTCGACAGGTCCGGCTTCAGCGCCGTTCCCTTCGGCACCACCACCACCAACTCGTTCCCCAGCAGGTTCGTCCGGCTGTCGGTCTTGATCAGATTACGCTTCTGCAAATAATCCATCCAGTCGAGATCGGCCGAGATGAAGATGTCGGCCGGCGCATCGTTCTCGATCTGCTTTGCCAGGGCGGACGACGCGGCGAAGGATGCAGTCACCGACAGGCCGGTCTTCGCCTTGAACTGGGACGCGAGCTTGTCCACCGCATTCTTGGTGGAGGCGGCGGCCAGAACAAGCACGTCCTGCGCCATTGCCGCCGGGGCCGCGAGGGTGAGGCTGAAGCCCAGCACCGCCGCCGACATCGCAAGTCTGAACCCGCTCCTTCCCAGGATCGAACGCACACCGACCATCGTCATCTCCTGCCATGCCTGATGCTGCACCTATATCCAGATGGATACAACGCTTCGCGATGGCGGTAAAGGGCAAACGGCCGGGCTCGCGCTGTGGGAGCCCGGCAGGGGTCCTTCCCGCGGCCTTGCGGAATTCACATCATGTCATGACTTGCCGCGCCGGCCCGTGATAGGAAGTGCGGCGAATCGGACCCGGTCCCAGCCCTCCCTCTGCTTCAGGAACTTCCCATGCGCGCCGTGAAGATTTCCCCCTCGATTCTCTCCGCCGACTTCGCCCGGCTGGGCGAGGAGGTCCGCGCGGTCGACGCCGCCGGCGCCGACTACATCCACATCGATGTGATGGACGGGCATTTCGTCCCGAACCTCACCATCGGGCCGGGCGTGGTGAAGGCGCTGCGGCCGCATTCCGCCAAGGTCTTCGACGTGCATCTGATGATCTCGCCGGTGGACCTCTTCGTTCCGGAATTCGCCAAGGCCGGCGCCGACATCATCACCGTCCATCCGGAAGCCGGGCCGCACCTTCACCGCACGATCCAGCTGATCAAGTCGCTCGGCAAGAAGGCTGGCGTGTCGCTGAACCCGGCGACGCCGGTGGACGCCATCCAGCATGTGCTGGAGGACATCGACCTCGTGCTGGTGATGACGGTCAACCCCGGCTTCGGCGGCCAAAGCTTCATCAAGAGCCAGCTGCCGAAGATCCGCGACCTGCGCGCCCGCATCGATGCGCTGGGCAAGCAGATCGACCTGGAGGTCGATGGCGGCATCAACCCAGAAACCGCCCGCTTGGCGATCGAGGCCGGTGCCGACGTTCTGGTCGCCGGCACCGCCACCTTCACCGGTGGTCCGGAGCAGTACGCCGCCAACATCAGCGCCCTGCGCTGATCGGCACCTGAGAACAGGAACGGCCCCGCGCCGCCCCCAAGGGGGAGCGGTACGGGGCCGTTTCCATTATCGGCCTCTCAGGTTCGCCGGATCAGCGGGAGCTGGCGAGCGGGGCGCTGGCCGCGATGCCTTCGATCTGGTTCAGGTGCTGCTGCAGCTTCGGCAGCGTCTGCTGTGCCAGGCTGCGGTAGGGCTGCAGGTCAGGATCGGTGCTGCGGGCGACGGTGCCGTACAGGTCAACCGCCTCGCGGTGCGCCAGCACCTGCTGGTTCACATACATGCGGTCGAAGGCGACACCGCGAAGGCCCTGCAGCTGGCTCAGCTTCTGCTGCTGGTCGAGATCCGGCTGGGCAGGCGGCTCAAGGCCGCTGGCGCGGGCCTGGGTCTTCACCAGTTCGCTGGTGGTGGTGTGGTCCATGATCATGTGGCGGGCGAACTGGCGCACCGGCTCGGTGGTGGCGCGGTCGACGGCCATGCGGCTCGACGCGATCTCGAACAGGTCGCTCTGCGAAGCGCGGTTCACGAAGTCGGCTGCGCTGGCCACCGGCGCCATGCGGGCGGCGCGGTCCTGGTCGGCCGTGCTGCCGCCGGCGATGCTGCTGCCGGTCATCGCCGCGCCTGCACCGGCGGTGGACCCGGCGATGCCGGTCGCCATCTGCTGTTCCATGCGGCGCTCTTCGGCAAGCCGGCGGGCGCCGATGCCTTCGCCCAGCACCACCACCTTGCCGCCCTGCGGCGTGTCGGTGACCGGCAGGCCGCGGGCCGGTGCGTCCAGCGGCGGGATGCCGCCCGACGGCGTGCCCATGGTGTAGCTCGATCCGGCCTGCGGCGAGGTCGCGCCGCCCACCTGGGCCATCGCGGTGGTCGACAGCAGAACCGCGCCCATGGCGGTGAAAATGAACGTCCTGGTCATTAGAATTCTCCCAGCTTTCCTTGCGGAACGGCCCGGCCGGCAGGGCCTGGAGGCGTCCCGGTCCACCGCGTCAGCACCGAAGCGCGACGGCGGTCATGTGCTGCGGAGAACATGGTGCCTATGCAAAAAGTTCCGGCTGCCCAAAAGAGCATCGGGCCAAAAGATCCGCCGGGAAGGAGAACCAATCGCCTCTTTGCCCGTTATTGGGCATGGGAAGACGGTCCCGCAACGGAAGGGAAAACAACCATGGGCATTCTCTGGACGATCATCATCGGCTTCATCGCCGGCATCGTCGCCAAGTTCCTGATGCCGGGTCGCGATCCGGGCGGCTTTATCATCACCACGCTGCTGGGCATCGCAGGCGCCTTCGTCGCGACATATCTGGGGGCCGCCGTCGGCTGGTACCGGCCGGGTGAAGGAGCGGGATTCATCGGCGCCATCGTCGGCGCGATCATCATCCTGGCCATCTACCGCATGATCGCCGGTCGCCGGCACACGGTATAGCGGGCGCTGTTTGAAGGCGGCTTGCCTGAAAGCCGCCTTACGAAAAAAGGGACCACCGGATCGCCGGCGGTCCCTTTTTTCATTGGCTTGACCGTCGAAAGTCGTCAGGCCAGCGCCACCGGCTGCGGCATGAAGATGGCGCGCGAAATGGCCGCCTGGATGCCGGCGTTGGTGAAGGGCTTGCGCACGATCTGCCCCAGATGGCGGGCGTCCAGGGCGCGAATGTCGTCATCGAAGGCGGTGACGAAGATGGTGCGCAGGTCGCGCACGCGCTTCAGCCGGCGGGCGATCTCGATCCCGCTGCCGCCATCCGCCAGCCGGACATCCAGCAGGGCCAGCGTCGGCTTCTCCGCCTTCAGCAGGGCCAATGCCTCCGTCTCGTTGCCGGCGGTGCCGCAGACGACATGGCCCATGTCGGCCACCAATTCCCCCAGCTCCATCGCCAGCAGGGCGTTGTCCTCGACCACCATGACCCGCTGGACCATCGCGGCGCGCACGCGGGCACGGGCCGCCTTCAACCGGTCGATGGACTCCCCCGCCGGCAGCTGCAGCACCTTCGCCGCCTGCCGGATGCTCAATCCTTCCAGCGCGGTCAGCAGATACAAGCGGCGCTCGGCCTCCGGCAGTTCGGCCAGCGCGCGCTCGATGGGATGGGGCGATGGCAGCGGCCGGCCGGGTGGGCCGAACTCTTCCGGAGAGCGGTCGAACAGCAGGTTCAGCAGGGCGTACATCGACAGCCGCGACCCATCGCCGCCGCGGTCCAGGCCAAACCGGGACGGTGCCATCACCGCCGCTTCGACACAGCGCGTCACCAGCGCGTCGCCACGGTCGGTGGCACCCGTCAGCGCCCGCGCATAGCGGCGCAGGATCGGCACCACCTCGAACAGTTCACATTCGTAAACGAGCATACCCGTGACTCCGCTCCCTGCCGGGAGTTACCGCTCTGGGATTCAGCCTCTCCGATCGTTCGCCAGGCAAACCTGCCGGCCTGTGGAGGTCGTTATTCATCTTGTCGGAATCTTATCATGCCATTCGGGGCGGTCGAATGGGAAATGGGGGTGCGGCACGCCAACGTACGGCCACAGCCCGTCAGTCACTGCCAAAGGGCCAGACCCGAACGACAAGCCCAGGCTGCCCAAAAGGCGGTTCGCTCACTTTGCCTTCTCGCGCAACTGGCGCGAGCGCCATTGCCACGGCTTCTCCACCTGCCCGGCCCACAGCCCCATCCGCTTGCTCTGGGCATAGGCCTCGCCCTTCTGGTAGGCGGGCGACAGGCTGGCATACTGAAAGGCCCAGCCGCGCGACACCATCGCCGCCCCCAGATCGACCCCGCGCACCCGGCATTCGCCCTTCTTCTCACCGGTACGGTCCTGTTCGGTAATGGTGCAGGTCACCTCCTCGCCCTTCACCATGTTGGCGAGCACGGCGGTGGCGACCTTGAAGCAGTCGAGTTCATGGCCGTAGCGGTTCTTGCACTTCTGCCCCGGATCCGGCGCGTCGATGCCCATCAGCCGCACCGCCATGCCGTTGACGGTCAGCAAATCCCCTTCCACCGCCATGGCGGAGCCCGTCACGGTCTGGTCCGGCGTGTTGGCGATGGGGCCGCGCCCTTTGGCAGCCTGGTTGGTCTGCGCCGCGGCGGGACCGGCAAGGACCAGACCGCAGAGCACGACCAGTGTAAGTCTCCCCACCCTCATCGGCTCAGAACAGGCTGGGCTGTTTGTCGTCGGGCTTTCCTTTGGCCGGCTTCCCCTCGACCTGCTTCCCCTCGACCGGCTTTTCCGTGACGGCCGCCGCCTCTTCCGGCGGATCCAGGCAGGAACAGTCGTCGTTGCGCACGCTGTTCACCCGCGGCCCCACCGGGACCACGTCTAGCCAGTCGTCCGGCGCCGAACGGATCAGCCCTTCCACCACCGGCAGCGGGGTCGCCGGGTCGAGCCAGGCGTCCCAGTCGGCGGGATCCAGCACCACCGGCATGCGGTCGTGCAGGAAGGACAGGGTGGCGTTGGTCGCCGTCGTCACCACCGTCGCGGTTTCCAGCGGCGGGTCCAGCGGTGCGGCGCCCTTCGGACCGCGCCAACGCTCCCACAAGCCGGCCAGAGCGAACAGGCCGCGGTGTCGGCGGCGGATGACGTGCCCCTGCTTGCGCGGTTTCGCCCCCTCCCCCACGCTGGTCCATTCATAGAACCCGTCCAGCGGGATCAGGCAGCGGCGCTTGCGGAAGGCGTCGCGGAAGGCCGGCTTGTCCGCCACCGATTCGCCGCGCGCGTTGATCATCCGCCCGCCGATGGACGGATCGTCGGCCCAGGGCGGCACCAGCCCCCAGCGGACCATCGACAGATGGCGGCCGTCCTCATCGCGCCGGATCACGGGAATGTCCTGCGTCGGGGCGATGTTCCAGCGCGGCATCAGGTTCGGCCGCTCGGGCACGCCGAACAGGCGCTGGACCTCGCTGACCGGGGTGGTGAGTAGCATGCGTCCACACATGCCCAGGAATATGGTCGCTGCGGGCAGTGGGCGCCAGTCCGCAATGGCGCGCGCTGCTAGCCACCGCCGGGGGTTTCCCTCACGCTTCAGCCGGCCTATCTTCGCGGAGCACAACAATCGCATCGAACCGGAAGTCGGGAGTTCACCCATGAAGTTCGGCATCGGACAGGCGGTTCCGCGCACCGAAGACGCCCGGCTGCTGACCGGCGGCGGCCGCTACACCGACGACGTGTCTCTTCCCGGCCAGGCCTATGCGGCCTTCGTCCGCTCCCCCCATGCCTTCGCCGCCATCGGCTCGGTCGATGCGTCGGACGCGCTGGCGCAGCCCGGCGTGCTGGCGGTCTACACCGTCGCCGACCTGGATGCCGAGAATGTCGGCATGATCCCCTGCCAGGCGGTGCTGAAGCAGCGCGACGGATCGAACTATGTCCGCACGCCGCGCCCGGCGCTGGCCCGCGGCTTCGCCCGCCATGTCGGCGATCCGGTCGCGATGGTGGTGGCGGAGACGCTGGAGGCCGCGCGCGAGGCGGCCGAACTGGTGATGGTCGATTACGAGGACCGCGATTCCGTCACCGGCACGCTGGAGGCGCTGGAGCCCGGCCGTCCGCTGGTGTGGGACGCGGCGCCCAACAACCTCTGCTTCGACTGGGACACCGGCGACGAGGCGGCGGTGGAGGCGGCGCTCGCCGGCGCCCACCGCGTGGTGGAGCTGGAACTGGTCAACAACCGCGTCGTCGCCAACCCGATGGAGGGCCGCGCCTGCGTCGCCGGTGTCGAGTCCGGCGCCGACGGCGCGCCCGGCCGCCTGCTGATCTACGTCACCAGCCAGGGCGTCCACGGCCTGCAAAAGCAGTTCGCCAAGATCCTGAACGAGCCGGACTCCCGCATCCGCGTGCTGACCACCGACGTCGGCGGCGGATTCGGCATGAAGCTGTTCAACTACCCGGAATATGTCGCCTGCCTGTTCGCCGCCCGCCGGCTGAACCGCGCGGTGAAATGGGCGGCCGACCGCATCGAGGGCTTCATCAGCGACGACCATGGCCGCGACCATGTCAGCAAGGCGCGTCTGGCGCTCGACGCCGATGGCCGCTTCCTGGGGCTGCGGGTGGACACCGTCGCCAATCTGGGCGCCTACCTGTCGAACTACGGCCCCTTCATCCCGACCGATGCCGGATCGGCGATGCTGGTCGGGTCCTACCGGACACCGGCGGTCTATGTGCGGGTGAAGGGCGTGTTCACCAACACCCAGCCGGTGGATGCCTATCGCGGCGCCGGCCGGCCGGAAGCGGCCTATCTTCTGGAACGGCTGATCGACCATGCCGGACGGGTCACCGGCCTCGGCCCGGCGGAGATCCGGCGGCGCAACTTCATCCCGCCGTCCGCCATGCCCTACGCCACGCCGATGGGGCAGGTCTACGACACCGGCGACTTCGTCCAGAATCTGGAGGACGGACTTGTTCTCGCCGACATGGTCGGCCTGTCCGCCCGCAAGGCGGAGGCCAAGTCCCGCGGCAAGCTGCGCGGCGCCGGCTTGGCCACCTATATCGAGGCGTGCTCGGGCGGCGGGCCGGAGCAGGCGACCGTCCAGGTCAACGGCGACGGAAAGGTGGTTCTGCTGATCGGCACCCAGACCAACGGTCAGGGCCACGAGACCGCCTACAAGCAGATCCTCGCCGACCGGCTGGGCGTGCCGCCGGAGGATGTCGAGGTGGTCCAGGGCGACACCGACCGTGTCAGCTGGGGCGCCGGCACCGGCGGCTCGCGCTCCGTGCCCGTAGGCGGCTCGGCGCTGGCGGAGGGGGCGGCCAAGGTGGTGAAGGCCGCGACCACGGTCGCCGCCGACCTGCTGGAGACCGCCGAGGTCGACGTCGAGTTCGCCGACGGCCGCTTCACCGTCGTCGGCACCGACCGCGCAGTGTCGCTGAGGGAGGTGGCCGCCAAGGCTGCCGAGGGTGGCGCCGGCATCGCCTTCTCCGAGATGGCGCGCTGGACCCCGCCGGCCAGCACCTTCCCCAACGGCTGCCACGTCGCGGAGGTGGAGATCGACCCCGCCACCGGCGTGATCGAGGTGGTGCGCTACAGCGTCGTCGACGATTTCGGCACGGTCATCAACCCGATGCTGGTGATCGGCCAAATCCACGGCGGCGTGGCCCAGGGGCTGGGCCAGGCCTTGCAGGAACGGGTGGTGTTCGATCCGGACAGCGGGCAGCTGCTCTCCGGGTCCTTCATGGACTACCAGATGCCGCGGGCGGTCGACATGCCGCCGATCGAGGTGAAGCTGAACAGCGTTCCCAGCACCACCAACATGCTGGGCATGAAGGGCGCCGGCGAGGCCGGGGCCATCGGCGCGCCGCCGGCCATCATCAATGCGGTGGTCGATGCGCTGTCGGACCTCGGCATCACCCACATCGACATGCCGGCGACGCCGGAAGCCGTGTGGGCGGCAATACGACACGCCGAAACGCGCATCGCGGCAGAGTAGGCTGGCAGTTCTTACCGGAGGCGTAGGGGAAAGTCCTAGTCGGAAGGTGTGGTACTTGCCACACCTCCGTCGGATGAAATCCATGGCATTGTCGCTTACCTGAAGGTGGGGTTCTTGATCTGACAGGGGTAATGCGATGGCGTTTGGGGACGGCGGGTGCGGCGGCCAGTGCGCGGACAGGCTCGATCTGGACTTCACGATGGCGTTCCAGCCCATCGTCGATGTCGCGGGTGGTGCCGTATGGGCGCATGAGGCGCTGGTCCGCGGCACCGCCGGCCAGGGTGCCGGCTGGGTTCTGGGGCAGGTGACCGACGCCACGCGCTATGCCTTCGACCAGTCCTGCCGCATCAAGGCGATCGAGCTTGCCTCGACCCTGCCGATGAATGGCGCCCGGCTGTCGATCAACTTCCTGCCGAACGCCGTCTACAAGGCGGAGGCCTGCATCCGCGCGACGCTGGCCGCCGCGCGCCGCACCGGCTTCCCCACCGACCGCATCATCTTCGAGGTGACGGAGAACGAGCGGGTGGTGGACCACGACCACCTGAAGAGCATCTTCAACGAATACAAGCGCCAGGGCTTCCTGACCGCCATCGACGATTTCGGCTCCGGCTATTCCGGCCTGAACCTGTTGGCGGAATTCCAGCCGGACATCATCAAGCTGGACATGGAACTGACCCGCAACATCGACACCGAACGGGCGCGGCGCAGCATCGTCAAGGCGATCCTGGCGGTGTGCGACGATCTCGCCATCACCCCCATCGCCGAAGGCATCGAGACGGCGGACGAGGCCAAGACCCTGCGCGATCTCGGCGTCACCCTCATGCAGGGCTACCTGTTCGCCAAGCCGGCATTCGAGGCGGTGGTGACGGAACCGGAAATGGCGGCGCTCGCCGCCTGATCCGTCAGCCCGGAGCCTTCACCGGCGCCGTCATGTAGCTCATCCCGCCGCCGTAACTCTCAAGCTTGGCCGCCAGTGCCGGCCCGCCATCCGCATAGGGCGTGAAGCCGACCCGGTCCCAATAGCTGCGCGCGCCCGGCGTCGAGGTCAGGGCCAGCCACCGCCACCCCTCGCGCGCCGCCAGCCCATGTGCAAAGGCCAGCACCACCGCCCCCAACCCCGTTCCGCGGGCCTCCGGCAGCAGCGCGATGTCGTGCAGGTACAGGCAATCCGCATCCGCCGGCAATTCCCCCAGCGGCGTGTCGAGCGGCGGCGGCACCCCCAGCTTGCCGGGATGCATGACGCCGTAGCCGATCGCCTCGCCGCGGCATTCCGCCACGCGGCAGCCGTCAGGATAAAGCGCGAGCCTCTCCTCGAACACGTTGCGGTCCTCCGGGTAGGCCGGATGCACGATGTCCGCAATGGCAAGCAGCCGGTCCAGATCGGCCGCGGTCATAGCACGCCATAGGGCCGATGCGCCTGCACCGACCACCCGCCCACCCTCCGACCGCTCCCCCACCGTCATCCGCCTTCTCCGTTCCACACCCGTTCAAAAGCTTCCGGCCCGCTGGCGGGCACGGTATGCTGACCGTTCATACCAAAGGGAGTTCACCCCATGCCCGATGCCGCTGTGGCGAGCCTGCTGCCGACGGTCCGCACCATCGCCCATGAGGCCGGTCAGGTCATCCTGCGCTTTTACAACGACGGCATCGACGTCGCCACCAAGGTTGACGGCAGCCCTGTCACGCAGGCCGATCACGCGGCGGAGGCGGTGATCATCCCGGCCCTGCACCATCTTCTGCCCGGCGTGCCGGTGGTCGCGGAGGAGGCGGTGGCCGCCGGCCATCGGCCCGACGTCTCCGGCGGACGCTTCTGGCTGGTCGATCCGCTCGACGGCACCAAGGAGTTCATTTCCCGCAACGGCGAGTTCACGGTGAACATCGCCCTGATCGAGAATGGCGTGCCGGTGCTCGGCGTCGTCTATGCCCCGGCCACCGGCGACATGTATACCGCGGCCGGCCCCGGCACGGCGGTCCATTGCGCCGAGGGACGGCATGACCATGCCATCTCCGTCCGCAACCCGCCGGCCGACGGGCTGACCGTCGTCGCCAGCCGCTCCCATGGCAGCGGGTCGGTACTGGACGAGTTCCTCGGCCAATTCACCGTCAAGGACCGGGTGTCCTGCGGCAGTTCGCTGAAGTTCTGCACGGTGGCCAGCGGCAAGGCCGACCTCTATCCGCGCTTCGGACCGACCAGCGAGTGGGACACCGCCGCCGGCCATGCGGTGCTGATCGGCGCCGGCGGCCGGGTGGAGCAGCCGGACGGCTCACCGCTCGTCTATGGCAAGGACGACATCCTCAACCCGAACTTCGTCGCCTACGGCTGGAAATGACCTCTTCCGTTACGTGCCTGGGCGAGGCGGCGACTGCGGTGCTGACCACCGCGGCGCCGCTGGAGAAAGTGCGCCTCACCCGTTCCTTCGCCGCGGCATGGCGTGACGGCCTGCTGTCACCCGATGTGCCGGCCCCGCCGCCCGACCGCCCTGCCCGCCCCGAGCGGCCCGAATTGAAGCTTCCGCGCGACATGCCCAAGCGCGGGCGCGGCGGCAGCGCGCAGAACCGCATCGCCCTGCTGCACGCGCTGGCGCACATCGAACTGAACGCCATTGACCTCGCCTGGGACATCGTCACCCGATTCGCGCATCTCGGCCTGCCGAAGGGCTTCACCGACGACTGGGTCCAGGTGGCCGACGACGAGGCGCGGCATTTCCAGATGCTGGAGACGCGGCTGAACGCGCTCGGCTCCTCCTACGGCGACCTGCCGGCCCATGACGGGCTGTGGCAGGCGGCGACGGAGACCGCGCACGACCTCGCCGCCCGGCTCGCGGTGGTGCCGATGGTGCTGGAGGCGCGCGGTTTGGACGTCACGCCCGAGACCGTTCGCCGCCTGCGCGATTTCGGCGACGCCGAGAGCGCCGACCTGCTGCAGACCATCCATGACGAGGAAATCAGCCACGTCGCCGCCGGCCGCCGCTGGTTCGTCCATCTCTGCGCCGAGCGCGGGGCGGAGCCGGTCGCCCTGTGGCAGGAGCTGGTCGGACGCCATTTCCGCGGCGGGCTGAAACGCCCCTTCAACGTCAGCAGCCGCCGGCTTGCCGGTTTTGGCCCGGAATATTACGAACCGATCACGCCCGAAATTGACCGCAAGCCGGAAACCCGGTAAGGCGCTGCACATCATGGCCGTATACACCGAAGTCACCGACGAGGATCTCAGCACCTTTGCCGCCCAGTACGATCTGGGCGCGGTGCTGTCGTGCAAAGGCATCGCGGAGGGGGTGGAGAATTCCAACTTCCTGCTGGTGACCGAACGCGGCCCCTACATCCTGACGCTCTACGAGAAGCGCACGCGGAAGGAGGATCTGCCCTTCTTCCTCGGCTTGATGGAGCATCTGGCGGAAAAGGGCATCGCCTGTCCCCTGCCTGTGGCGGCACGCGACGGCGTGGCCCTGCGCGAGTTGTGCGGCCGCCCGGCGGTGATCGTCACCTTCCTGGCCGGCATGTGGCCGCGCCGGATCACGCCGCAGCATTGCGCCCAGCTGGGCGAGGCTTTGGCCCGCCTGCATCTGGCGGTCGGCGATTTCCGCATGGAACGGCCGAACGCGCTGGCCCTGCCCGGTTGGAAGGATCTGTTCGCCAAGTCGGCCGAGCGCGCCGACGAGGTGGCGCCCGGCCTGCGCGCGACGCTGGAGGCCGAACTGGCGGCGCTGGAGGCCAATTGGCCGGTGGGACTGCCGGCGGGCGTCATCCATGCCGACCTGTTCCCGGACAACGTCTTCTTCCGTGGCGACAGCCTGTCCGGCCTGATCGACTTCTATTTCGCCTGCAACGACTTCTTCGTCTACGACGTGGCGATCTGCATCAACGCCTGGTGCTTCGAGATCGACGGCTCGTTCAACGCCACCAAGGCGCGGCTGCTGCTGTCCAACTACCGCAAGGTCCGGCCGCTGTCGCGGGCGGAACTGGACGCCCTGCCCTGGCTGTGCCGCGGAAGTGCGGTGCGTTTCCTGCTGACCCGTCTCTACGATTGGCTGAATCATCCGCCGGGCGCCTTCGTGCGGCCGAAGGACCCGCTGGAATATCTGCGCAAGTTGCGCTTCCACCAGTCGGTCCGCGGCCTGGGCGACTATTTCCTCGACGACTCGGAAGCGGGCGGGATCTGACCGGATGACCGAAGACTCCACCCCGACCGAAACCGGCCGCAAGACGGTCGACATCTTCACCGACGGCGCCTGCAGCGGCAATCCCGGTCCCGGCGGCTGGGGCGCGATCCTGCGCTACGGCGATGTGGAGAAGGAGCTGTATGGCGGCGAACCGGCGACCACCAACAACCGCATGGAGCTGATGGCGGCCATCATGGCGCTGGAGGCGTTGAAGAAGCCGGTGACCATCCGCCTCTTCACCGACAGCGAGTATGTGAAGAACGGCATCACCAAATGGATCCATGGCTGGAAGGCCAAGGGCTGGATGACCGCCGACCGCAAGCCGGTGAAGAACGTCGATCTGTGGCAGCGCCTGGAAGAGGCGAAAAGGCAGCACCAGATCGAATTCCACTGGGTCCGCGGCCACGCCGGCCACCCGGAAAACGAACGCGCCGACGAGCTGGCCCGGCGCGGCGTGGCCGACGTGCGGGCGCGGGGGTGATCAAAACAGATTCCCTCTTCCCCCGGGGAGAGGGTTAGGGTGAGGGGGATGCGCGGCAGACCTTCACCGAGAATCAACCCTGTGCGTCCCCCTCACCCCGTCCCTCTCCCCGGGGGGGAGAGGGGGAATCTCCGCTCAAACCTTCTCCAGCACCGCCTCGGCCGACGACACCTCGAACTTGCCGGGGGCCTCGACGGCGACATGGGTGACTTTGCCGTCCTCCGCCACCAGGGCGAAGCGCTGGCCGCGGGTGCCCAGGCCGTGGGCCGAGCCGTCCATGGTCAGGCCGAGAGCCGTGGTGAAGGTGGCGTTGCCGTCCGGCAGCATCTTCACCTTGTCGCCGACGGAGCCCTTATCGCCCCAGGCGCGCATCACGAACGGGTCGTTGACAGCGAGGCAGATGATGCTGTCGACGCCCTTGGCCTTCAGCGCGTCGGCCTGCTGGACGAAGCCCGGCAGATGCTTGGCGGAGCAGGTCGGGGTAAAGGCGCCGGGGACGGAGAACAGGACGACCTTCTTGCCCTTGAACAGCTCGTCCGTGCTCACTTCCTGCATGCCGTTGTCGGTCAGCCATTTAAGCGTGACGGACGGAATGGTATCGCCAACCTGGATGCTCATCGTCTCTAACCCTTCCCGTTTTCTTGGGCCCTTCCCGTTTTTGGGTTTGGCCCTTTGGTTCGGGCCGGGCCCTCTTGGCGGGATCCGGCCCTGCATCCCTTCTATCCCCCGCGGCGAATGGCCGCAAGAAACGGTTGGCCGATAGGACGGAGCGCATCAGGCCTTCTTCACGAACTCCGACTTCAGGTTCATGGCGCCGATGCCGTCGATCTTGCAGGCGATGTTGTGCCCATCCGCGCCGTCGACCAGACGGATGTTCTTCACCTTGGTCCCGCCCTTCACCACCAGGGACGATCCCTTGACCTTCAAATCCTTGATGACGGTCACGCTGTCGCCGTCGGTCAACGGGTTGCCGTTGGCATCCCGCACGCCCTGCCCGGCTTCGGTGTCCGCAGCGGCCGTGGCCGTATCGGGGTTCCACTCATGCCCGCAGTCGGGGCAGTTCCACAGGCTTCCGTCATTGTAGGCGTTTTCGGAGCCGCACTGCGGGCAGTTGATCTGATCGTCCATCATCGTCCTCATGGCGCGGGAGAACCTCCCGGAGGCGCCCTGTTACCGCAGAATAGTCGCAACGGCCATAGGCCTTTTCCGGGCGGCTGGTCAGGCTCCCTTTCCGGCGGCCCTGTTCAGCGCCTCCAGCACCGCGCCGTCGCTCAGCAGTTCCGGTAGGGCAATGCCCTCCGGCGCGCCGGGGCCATAGACGATGTTGAAGGGGATGCCGTACCGGCCGTGGTCGGCCAGGAACTTGGCGATTGCCGCGTCCGGACGGGTCCAGTCGGCGCGCATCGCCACCAGGGACGGGTCCTCCATCCGCTTGGCGACCTCGTCACGGTTCAGCACCAGCTTCTTGTTGGCCTGACAGGTGATGCACCAATCCGCGGTGACGTCGACGAAGACGATACGGCCGGCCGCCACATGATCGCGGATCGCGGATTCCGCGAAGGGTACCCAGCGCGTCTTGGCGTCGCTGACCACCGGCGCCGCACCGGCGGAGGGGCCGACGGCAGCCGGCATGGCGAAGGCGGCGATTGCCAGCACACCGGCGAGGGCCGGTCCGGCGGTCCGCGCGGCACCCCGCGCGCTGCGCCCGATCCACAGCGCCAGCACCAACCCGGCCATCAGCAGCCCGACCGTGGCTGCGGCCACCTCGCCGATCTGCGCCGTCAGCACCGACAGCAGCCAGACCGCCGTCAGCAGCAGCGCGAAGCCCAGCACGGTCTTCAGCGTCGCCATCCAGCGCCCGGGCCGCGGCAGCCACCCGGCCACGCGCGGCCATGCCGCCACCGCCAGATAGGGCAAGGCCAGCCCGACGCCGAGCGCCGCGAAAATGGCGTAGATCTCCACCGGCCCCTTCGACAGTGCGAAGCCGACCGCTGTGCCCAGGAACGGCGCCGAGCAGGGGGTTGCCAGCAGGGTGGCGAACATGCCGGTGGCGAAGGGTCCGGCCAACCCCTCCCCGCCCAGCCGGTCGGCCAGCACGCGCGGCAGCGGCACCTCGAACAATCCCCAGAGGTTGGCCGAGAACAGGGTGACCAGGACCACCATGAAGACCAGGAACAGCGGCTGCTGGAACTGGATGCCCCAGCCGACAGCCCCGCCCGCTGCCTTCACGCCGACCAGCACCGACGCCATCAGCAGGAAGGAGGTCAGGATGCCGGCGGCACTCGCCAGGAAACCGGCGCGCACCGCGGCCGGGGCCTGCCCGCCATGCTTGACCACCGACATCAGCTTCAGCGACAGCACCGGCAGCACGCATGGCATCAGGTTCAGAATCAGCCCGCCGAGCAGGGCCACGCCCAGCATCGCCGCCAATCCGGCCCCCGCTGGAACCGCCAAGGCACCGCCGGCCGACGCTGTCGCCGGCGCCTCCACCGCCTTCTCGCCGTCGACCAACGTCAGGGTCATCGCGCGGCCGGCAAGATCCAGGCCTGGCTGCGGCTCGGTCACCGTCAGCGTCAGGCGGACATGGCGGTCATTGTCGGAAAAGACGGTCTTGGGTGCGGAGAAGGTCAGCGGCGGCTCGGTCTCCACGAACAGGTCCGGGGTGACGAAGCCATCGGCGGCGGTCGCCTCCACCTCCAGCGTGGTGCCGGTGGCGCGCACCGCGTCGATGCGCAGCAGGCCGTTCGGCCCACGCGGCACCAGGGCCTGTGCGCGCGCCACGTCGTTCGCGGCGTCGCTCGGCTCCGCCGGTCCTGCCGGCAGGGCAAGGGCGAGGTTCAGCGTCTGCGGCACGCAGATGTCCGAACAGACCAGCAGTTCCGCGGCCAGCGCCAGATCGACCGGCTTGCCGGGCTCCGCAGGCTTGCCCTGGATCGGGAACAGGACGGCGGTGTCATAGCCGGCGGTCTCGAATCCCAGGACGGAGAAGCGGTGCGGGGCCGGATAGGACAGCGTCGCCTCGGCCAGATTGCCGGACCGGCTCCAGTCCAGCCGCGGGGCGAATCCGGCATCGCCGGGGGAGCGCCAGTAGGTCTTCCATCCCGGCTCCAGCCGCAGTTCCAGCCCCAGCGGCAGCGTCGTCAGGTCGCCGGTGCCGCGCACGGCGGAAACGAGCCGCGCCTCGACCTGACCCGCCTTGACCCAGGCTCCGACGCCATCCTGTGCCGCAGCGGGAACGATACCGCCCGCCAGAACGGCAAGCAGCAGCAGAAGGAGGGAGGCATGTCTTTTCATCGCGCGCACTGTTCTCTTCCCAGGAAGGGGCGCAACGGCGTCCCCCTCACCCTATATGATAGCCCATATATAGGTGACAAAGCTCGACCGGTGCTGTCACACTCCGGTGAAAGCGTCGCCAGAGCGCCAACCACAACCGACCGTACGGACGGAAGCGGTTTACCGCACCGGACCGACGACAAGGATAATCGACCATGCCGCGCCTGACCAAGTCTCCGGACTCCAAGACCACGGAATCGCTGACCGGCCAGCTGCTGATCGCCATGCCCGGAATGGAGGACCCGCGTTTCCAGCGTTCGGTCATCTATGTCTGCGCCCATAATGAAGATGGTGCGATGGGGCTGGTGGTGAATCGGCTGTTCGGGTCGATCACGTTCGAAGACCTTCTGGAACAGCTCGACATGAACATCCCGCAGCCGATGAACAACCTGCCGGTCCATTACGGCGGGCCGGTGGAATCGGGCCGCGGCTTCGTCCTGCATTCCACCGACTATGTCCGCGACGGCACGCTGGTGGTGAACGACGATGTCGCGCTGACCGCCACCATCGACATCCTGCGCGCCATCTCCGAAGACCGTGGCCCACGCCGCAACATCCTGCTGCTGGGCTATGCCGGCTGGGGTCCGGGCCAGCTGGATGCCGAGTTCCAGGCCAACGGCTGGCTGAACGTGCCCTGCGACGAACAGCTGCTGTTCGACACCGACCTGGACGCCAAATGGGAACGCGCCATCGGAAAGCTGGGCGTCAGCGTCTCCATGCTGTCGGGCGAAGCCGGTCACGCCTGACCGGCCCGCTTCCGCTTACCCTTCACTCCGCCCAGCGCGCCGCAGCGGCATCGTCGCTGTCCTTCGCCTCCACCCAGCGTTCGCCGTCGGGCATGGCCTCCAGCTTCCAGAAGGGGGCCTTCGTCTTCAGCCAGTCCATCAGGAAGCGGCAGGACTCGAAGGCAGCGTCGCGATGGGCCGACGCAGTGGCGACCATCACGATGCGGTCGCCCGGCTCCAGCCGGCCATGGCGGTGGATCACCAGCACGTCGTCCAGCGGCCAGCGCCTGCGCGCCTCCTCCTCGATCGCTTCCAGCTGCTTTTCGGTCATGCCGGGGTAGTGTTCCAGCGTCATGGCGCTGACCGCCTCGCCGCCGGCGATGTCGCGCACCAGCCCGACGAACATCGCTACACCGCCTACGCTGGTTCGGCCGGCGGTGAAGGCGGCATATTCGGCGCCGACGTCGAAATCCCCGGCCTGGACGCGGATCGCCATGGCGTCAGCCCCCCGTCACCGGCGGGAACAGGGCGACCTCGTCGGTCGCCGCGATGGGATGGTCGTAGGGCACATGCTCCTGGTTCACCGCCACCTTGACCACCTTGCTGTTGGCCAGCGCCTCGGCATGCCGCGGGCTGCGGGTCTTCAGCCACTCGACCAGATCGCCGGCGGTGGCGACCTCCGCCGGCAGGTCCACCGTCTCCGTCGGCACGCCGATCTTGCTGCGCAGCCAGGCGAAATAGAGAATCTTCATCACGCGTCCCCTAGAGGAATTCTTTGAAAGGCACGAAGTCGACGATCATGCCGGGTTCGACCTGGGCAAGATCCTCCGGCAGTTCGATCAGGCCTTCGGAATCGACCAGCGACGACAGGACGCCCGCCCCGTCACGCGGGTATTTGGTGGCGCAGAGCGCGCCGTCCTCTCCCCTCGCCAGCGATCCGCGCAGGAACTCGCGCCGGCCCGGCTTCTTCTTGTGGGCGAAGGCGGCGCGCACCGGGATCGGCCGCGGCGTCTCGTCCATTGCCCCCATCAGCCGCAGCAGGATCGGCCGGGCGATGCGCAGGAAGGTGACCACCACCGCAACCGGATTGCCGGGAAGACCGACGAACACGGCATCGCGGACACGGCCCAGCGCCACCGGCCTCCCCGGCTTGATCGCCAGCCGCCAGAAATCCAGCCGCCCGTTCGCCTCGACCGCCGGCTTGACGTGATCCTCCTCGCCGGTGGACATGCCGCCGGAGGTGATCAGCGCGTCATGGCCGGCCGCGGCCTCCGCCAGGGCGTCGCGGATCGCCTCGAACCGGTCGGGCAGGATCCCGAGGTCGGTGACGGCGCAGCCCAGCCGGGTCAGCAGCGCGATCAGCGCGTAGCGGTTGGCATCATAGACGGCACCCGGCTCCAGCGGCTGCCCCGGCTGCCGCAGCTCGTCGCCGGTGGAGAACACCGCCACCCGCAATCTGCAGCGCACCTCAAGCGTCCCATGGCCAAGCGAGGCGGCGAGCGCGATGTCCTCCGGCCGCAGGCGGCGCCCGGCTGTGAGCACCACAGATCCCTCGCGCACATCCTCGCCCGCCAGCCGCCGGTTCACGCCGCGGCGGTTGCCGGCCGGAAGCGTGACGGTGGAACCGTCACTGCTGCGGCAATCCTCCTGCATGAAGACGGTGTCCATCCCAGCCGGCATCGGCGCGCCGGTGAAGATGCGCACCGCCTCCCCCCGCACCGCCGGCCGGCCGAGCCATTGCCCGGCGGCGACCCGCGCGGTGACCGGCAGGACCGTGGGACCGTCGGCGGCGAGGTCGTCGAAGAATACGGCATAGCCGTCCACCGCGGCGTTGTCATGCGGCGGCACGCTGAAGGGCGCGACCAGATCGGCGGCCAGCACCCGGCCCAGCGCGCCGCTCAGCGGAACCGTTTCCGTCGCCGTCACCGGCGCGACCCGTCCAGCCAGCAGCGCAAGCGCCGGCCCCACCGCCATCATCGGCCCGCCGAAGGCGAAGCAATCATTGTCGAGTTGCACCATGGTCGCCACTCTAGTCCGTCGCGGCGCCGGCTGCGAAGAGGGAAAAGGCGTGCTTTCCGGAGCGTGGCACTTAGCCGCCGAAAAGCCCGGCTATCTCCTCCACCCGCGTCAGCAGCCGGTCCGGCCGCCGCGCGGCCAGGGCGTCGCCGCGTGCATAGCCCCAGGTGACAGCGGCACATCCCATCCCGAGCTTCCGCGCCGCGTCGATGTCCCGCACCTCGTCACCGATGCCGATCGCCCGACCTGCCGGAATGCCGGTCATCTGCAGCATCTTGCGGAACTTCGCCACCTTGCCGAACAGCGAAGCGCCGCAGCCGTAATGGGCCACCTGCCCCGCCGTGTCCGGTCCCAGGATCTTGCGGATATTCGCAGCCGAATTGGAACTGACGATGGCGACGGTCACGCCCCGGTCGTTCAGCGCGCGCAGCATGTCCGGCACCCCGTCGAACAGCCGGATGCCGTCGATGTCGCGCGCCATCAGTCGACGCATATGGTTGGCGATGAAGGGCAGCTTCCAGGATGGCACGCGCAGGTGCCGCATGATCTGCCGCGCGTCGTAGCCCCGCAGCTGCTCGACCTCGTCCGGCCGCACCCGGTTGAAGCCGTAGCGGTCGGCGACGCCGTTCAGTACGCCGATGAACCAGGGAAACGAGTCGGCCAGCGTGCCGTCAAAATCGAAGACGGCGAGCTGGTAGCCGCAGCGGTCGAGCGCCTGCGGTCGGTGAGAAGGTGCGGTGTCCATGACGTCCTACGATGCTCAAAAACATGCGATCCAACGGATCGCGGCATTCTTAGCATCATAGCGAAGAGGGTTATCAATCCTCTTCAAAGTCATAGATGATGCGACTTCCGCTCTCCCGATAGGTTCCGCAATACCACAGGCGTACAAGGTTGGGTGGCGGCGGATTGTGGCTGTGTCTTTGGAAGGCCACGTAGACACCACCACGGCGCCGGATCAGCATTGTCCCTTCTTCGGCACCATGTTTGAGGTGATCGGTCGGCTCTACCGGCTTTTGCCTTAGAGATTCTTCAATCTCATCGACGACGGAATCAAAAGACGCCGGCAACGCAGAACGTTCCCGCGCAAAATCACGCCCGTAGTCGATGACGGCCGCAGCCTTAGCTTTGGAGGAGCTGGGACGCCAAGCCACGATCCATCAACCCTTGGGGCTTCGCGTCCAATAAGAATCCCCCGTCGCGGCGGCATTCGCCGCGAGGCGTGTCATCAGCTCTCTGAATTTTTGTTGCTGACGGCGTGTCCGTTCCGCCTCCGCCTCAACATCAGGCGCAAGGTCGGTCTCCTCGGAGACGCGCGGCTTGTTTGTCGGTTCCATGACCAACTCCAGCATGGCTGCGCTACCTCCTATGTTCGCCCGAACAGGGTGAGAGTCAACCGTGGCTGACCCTTATTCAGACGAAAGCAATAACCTGAGGTGGTTTGCGGGTAAAGAAAAATGTCTCAAACGGCGCGCAGGCAATGCGAATTTTCGCGCGAGAGATGCATTCATCCCAACCCGCAGCGCTTCACAACGAAGGCCGCAACCGCTTCCGCGTCGTTCAGGTCCAGCACCGGAACCGGACAACCCGGCACCGGACCGTCGCTGGCCACGGCGACGATGGTAGGATCGTCCGGCGCGATCAGTGCCTTGTCCACGTCGGCCCGCCACACTTCGATCTTCTCGTGCCGGTCGCGCTTGAAGCCCTCGATCAGCAGAAGATCCACAGGCGCCACCTTGCCGATCAGCTGCTCCAGCGTCAGTTCCGGCTCGCCGTCGCGCAGTTCGTGCATCAGGGCCCAGCGGCGGGGGGAGCTGACCAGCACCTCGGTCGCACCGGCGACGCGGTGGTTGTGGCTGTCCTTGCCGGGATGGTCGATGTCGAAGCCCTTATGGGCATGCTTGACCGTCGAGACGCGCAGGCCCCGGCCGGTCAGCGCCGGGATCAGGCGCACCATCAGCGAGGTCTTGCCGCTGCCGCTCCAGCCGGTCAGTCCGAAAATCTTCATGGCCCGAATATCTTCCTGTCGGAAACTCTCAGCCGGCGCTGCGGGCGGAACGGGCGGAACCGGGCTTCGCCGGCTGTTCGGCCATCATGTGGGTCAGTCCGGCACGCATGTAATCCCACCCGGTGTAGAAGGTCAGGGCTGCGGCGATCCACAGACCCACCGTGCCGATGATGGTCACCGGCAGTTCCGCCGGACCATAATCGCCGACGATCAGGAAGCCCAGCGCGATCATCTGGATCGTCGTCTTCCATTTGGCCAGCCAGGTCACCGGAACGCCGACATGCAGGCCGGCCAGATACTCGCGCAGGCCCGACACCAATACCTCGCGCAGCAGGATAACCACCGCCGGCAGGATCGACAGGCCGGTCAGCCGGTGAAACCCCGCCAGCATGATCAGCGTCGCCGCGACCAGCAGCTTGTCGGCGATGGGATCCAGGAATTTGCCGATCACGCTTTCCTGCGCCCAGGCGCGCGCGAGATATCCATCGAACCAGTCGGTGATGCAGGCGGCGGCATAGAGCGAGCAGGCGGTATAGGCGGCCCAGGCCTCCGGCACATAGAACAGCCCGACCACCACCGGGATCACCGCGATGCGCGACAGGGTCAGCAGGTTGGGCAGGCTGGTCAGCATGACGGAAAACTCGAACCGCTGGAGGATGTCGCCGCACGGCGCCCGTGAGGAAGCCGCCCGTTCGAAGGTGCCCGCATTCTAACCATCGGGATGGAAGTGATCGTATATCTTTTTCGCAACGGCACGATTGATCCCTTCCACCTCTTCAAGATCGGCCAGTCCGGCCCGCGCAACCGCCGCCCCGCTGCCGAAATGGTGCAGCAGAGCCTTCTTCCGGGCGGGGCCGATGCCCGCGATTTCGTCGATGGGCGACTTGCCGATGGCCTTCGTGCGCTTGGCCCGGTGGGTGCCGATGGCGAAGCGGTGCGCCTCGTCGCGCAGCCGCTGCAGGAAATACAGCACCGGGTCGCGCGGTTCCATCTGGAAGGGCGGGCGATTCTCCATGAAGAAGTGCTCTCGGCCCGCATCGCGATCCGGCCCCTTGGCGATGCCGACCAGCGTCACGTCGTCGATTCCCAACTCCGCGAACACCTCCAGCGCCACGTTCAGCTGTCCCAGCCCGCCGTCGATCAGCACCAGATCGGGCCAGCTTCCCAGGCTGCGCTCCGGGTCTTCCTTCACCGCCCGGCCGAATCGGCGGGTCAGCACCTCGCGCATCATGGCGAAGTCGTCGCCGGCCGCACCCTGCTCCCGGATGTTGAACTTGCGGTAGGCGTTCTTGATGAAGCCCTCCGGTCCGGCGACGATCATCGCGCCAATGGCGTGCGCCCCCTGGATGTGGGAGTTGTCGTAGACCTCGACCCGCTCCGGCGGCGCATCCATGCCGAAGGCAGCGGCCACCCCGTCCAGCAGACGCGCCTGGCTGGAGCTTTCGGCCAGACGCCGCCCATGCGCCTCGCGCGCATTGGTCAGGGCGTGCTCGACGATCCGCCGCTTCTCGCCGCGCTTGGGCTCGGCCAGTTCCACCTTGTGCCCGGCACGAACTGCCAGCGCCTCGCTCAACAGGTCCAGTTCAGGCAGGGCGTGGCTGACCAGCACCAACGGCGGCGCGGCCTTGTTCTCATAGAACTGGGCGATGAAGGCGGCCAAAACCTCGTCGGTTTCCGCCGCCTTGTCGTGGCTGGGGAAGTAGGCCCGGTTGCCGTAGTTGCGCCCGCCGCGAAAGAAGAAGACCTGGATGCAGGTCACGCCGCCTTCGGCATAGGCCGCGATGACGTCGGCATCCTCCACCACCCCCTCGACATTGATGTCCTGGTGGGCCTGGATCGCGGTCAGCGCGCGGATACGGTCGCGGTAGCGCGCTGCCGTCTCGAAATCCATGGCATCGGACGCCGCCATCATCCGGTCGGCGAATTCCGTCTGGATGTCGCGGCTCTTGCCCGACAGGAAGGCGCGCGCCTGGTTCACCTGGGCCTGATACTCCGCCGGGGTGACCCGGCCGACGCAGGGCGCGGTGCAGCGCTTGATCTGGTATTGCAGGCAGGGCCGCGTACGGCTGGCGAACACGGTGTCGGCGCAGTTGCGCAGCAGAAAGGCGCGCTGCAGCGCCGTGATGGTCCGGTTCACCGCCCCGGCCGAGGCGAAGGGACCGAAATAGTCGGCCTCGCGCCCGCGGGCGCCACGGTGCTTGGTCAGCTGCGGATAATCGTGGTCCCGGGTGATCATGATGTGCGGAAACGTCTTGTCGTCGCGCAACAGCACGTTGTACCGCGGCATCAGCTTCTTGATCAGGTTCGATTCGAGAAGCAGTGCCTCCACCTCGGTGTGGGTGTTGACGAACTCCATCGTCTCGGTCTCCGCGACCATGCGCTGGAGCCTGACCGGCAGCTTTCCCACTTGGGTGTAGTTGGTCACCCGGCGCTTCAGGTTGCGCGCCTTGCCGACATACAGGACCGCCCCGTCGCCCGCGAGCATGCGGTACACGCCCGGCGTCTGCGGCAGAGTTTTCAGATGCTCACGAATGATCTCGACGCCCCGGTCGATGTCGGCCGGGCGCCGCTTCGGCCGCGCGGCACCGCTTTCGCCGGCCGCCGCATCGGCGGAGGACATGGCGTCGGCGGCGTCTGCCGGCTCTGCGGCGACAGGAGCCTGGGGGTCGGAGGAATGCGTTTCGGACATGACCAGAATGTCGTCGAGCGGCCGGCGCGGGTCAACCGTTGGGCACAGGCAGGGAACAAATGGAGCGACTCACCCCTCCGAAAGAATATCCACGAAACCTGTGGATAAGTTTGTCGATAACGGAGGGGGTAGCACGTCCGGAGCTAGGCGCCGCAAGGGCTCCCATGCTTCTGCCTATTTTTTGGTCATTTTCGTCAACCCATTGATTTCCTTAGGTCAGGCTCAAGTCAAGGGAGGGAATTGGCGCGTGGCCGCAAAATTGTCGCGGGGTCGCAGGCGCCTCTTGCGCGGGGTGGGGCACCTGTGTAAAACGCGCGGTCATTTTCCTGGCGGCAGGGACGCCGGGGCCATGATCCGGCCATGCCCGGCTTAGCTCAGCGCCGTTTCCGGTTTGTAACAGGCTTCTATCCGTTGGGGTCGAAGCCATGCGTCGGCTGCGCCCATCCCAGATGCTCTCCACCATCCAGCGCGATCATCTGGCCGGTCACCGCCGGGGCGGCGATCAGGAAGCGGATGGCGGCACAGATCTCCTCCGGCGTGCTGCCACGCTTGAGCGGAGTCGACTCCCATTGGGCCGAGAACTCTTCTTCCGTCTGGCGGTCGTTGCGCAGGATGGGGCCGGGACCGATGCCGTTCACGCGGATGCGCGGGGCGAGCGCCATCGCCATCGTGCGGGTCAGTGCCCACAACCCCATCTTGGACAGGGTGTAGGAGACGAAATGCGGAGTTGGGTTCCACACGCGCTGGTCGATGATGTTGACGATCAGACCGCCTTCGCTCTCCGGCAACCGTGAGGCGAAATCCTGCGACAGCACGAAGGGCGCCCGCAGGTTCGCCTCCATATGCGCATCCCACGATTCGCGGGTGACGTCGGCGACCTCGTCGCGCTCGAACCGGGAGGCGTTGTTGACCAGCAGGGTCAGCGGGCCGAGTTGCTCGGTCACTGCGGGCACCAGCGCCTTCACCTCCGCCTCGCGGTCCAGGTCGGCGGCGAAGGCCATGGCCCTGCCGCCTGCCCGCCCGATCTCCGCGACGACGGCATCGGCCTCCTCGCGGGAGCTTCGGTAATGGACGGCGACGTCCCACCCCTGCCCCGCCAGATCGAGCGCGATGGCCCGCCCGATGCGCTTGCCGGCCCCGGTGACCAGGGCCGCTTTCCTCTTGATCTCGACCATGCCGCCATAGGTACCTTGCCACCGCCGCGGGTCAAGGGGGGAGAAGCAACCGGCCATGCTGCGCGAAGCGTTCGAATATCTGACCACGCCCTGCCCACCGCTGGCCCGCCGCTTCGGCTATCTGGCGGAAATGGTTGCGCTCGGCGCCCGTTACCGGCGGCAGCGGCGGGCCTGGGCGCCGCATGTGGCCGCCTGCCACCGCTTCATCGAACAGGCGATCCAACGGGTGGAGCCGGGCGGCCGGGCCCTGGTCGCCGGATCCGGGCTGCTGATCGAAGTTCCCCTGGAAACACTGACCGCGCGATTCGACCAGGTGGTGCTGGTGGACATGCTGCACAGCCGGGCGGTCCGTCGCCGCGCCGCCGGTCTGCCGAACGTTCACTTGGTTGAACTCGATGTCAGCGGTGCCCTCGCCCCGCTCGCCGCGGCACTCGACAGCGGCGCTCCCCTGCCCACCGGCTTCGAGCCACCGCCGATCGACGGCGAGCCCTTCCGCTTCGCCCTGTCCTGCAACTTGCTGTCCCAGCTGCCGCTTCTGCCGCTGGAGGCGGTGGAGCGCCGCACTCCGCACACGACGGATGCGGAAAGGCTGGCCTTCGCCCACCGTATGGTCCAGGGCCATCTTTGCTGGTTGTCCGATATTGCCGAGCGGGCGGCGCTGTTCACGGACATCGACAGCTCCTGGCTGCACCGCGGCACCGTGACGGAGGTGGAGGATTCGACCTGGGGCCTTCCCCTGCCCGCGCCCGACATGTCATGGCTGTGGGACATTGCCCCGGCCCCGGAACAGGACCGCCGACAGGACCTGCGCCACAGCGTCGGCGGCTGGTTCGACCTGCATGCGGTGACGAGCGCGCTTCCGCCCTGTTGAGGAAGACCGAGACCTCACACAGCAAACGGGAGAGCGCCCATGGCCTCCGACGACCGCAAGATCGACAGCCGCAACACCGCCGACCGGCCCGGTGACGATAGGCCGCGTGACGACAGGAACATCGGCAATGCCACAGGACCCAGCGACAGCGGCGGCATCGACGAACGTCCCATCCCGCTCGACATCCGCGAAACGCGCGATCACCTGGACGTAGACGAGGAGATCGAGGGATTTCAGCGCGTCATCGGACCCGGCGCCGGCGGTCCCATCGACCAGCCGGACGAGGATTTCGGCATCCCCGGCAGCGAAGAGGCAAGCGGCCTCGGCACCGGCCCGCTGCCGCCGCGCCAGCCCGATCGCCCGATGGGGCAAAGGGCGGGGCAAAGGGAGGCGGCGCCCGATGATCGGATCATTTCCGATCGCAATGTCGCTGTGGATGGAGCCAGGGACGACAAATAATCGGGCAGGCGAACTGTTGTCGATGGTTGACCGACCATAGCCTGCGACAATAGTTCGCACCTCCGTTAATTGGGGAAGCTGATACGGAAAACGTCAGGCGGCATTGCGTGGACCGCGCTTCTTAGGGCAACGGCTCTGCCCTATCTTAAGCCTCACAAGGCAAACAAATTCCAAGGGAGTGGACGTCTCTCACCTCACGTGGAGATTCCCAGAGCCATGAACACGCTTTTCAATGAAGTTCGCGATCCTCGCAGCCACGAAGAAATCATGCTGGCGGCCCGCCAGATGCGCGCCGACTACCTGCGCGAACTGTTCGGCAAGCTGCGCGCCACCCTGTCCGGCGACCGTGACCATCACGGTCCGGCGGCGCTGAGCCCGAGCGCGCGCTGACCGATAAACCCGCCCGGCAGCGGGTTCAGGAAGGTCCAGCCATACGTGAAGAGAACGGCACTGCGCGACGCCGCGCGGTGCCGTTCTTCATTTCAGGCCGTTCCATTTCAAGCCATAAGGCGGTCGGCGCTCAGGCCCGCTCCGACCCCGGTGCGCCGGTGCTCCACAGCAGCCCCAGCACCAGACCCTTGCAGCGCGGCAGCAGGATCAGCGTCAGCACAAGGGTCAGCAACGGCCACACCGCCAGATGCACCCAGGTCGGCGGTTCGTAGCTCTGTTCGACCGACAGCAGGGCCGGGATGACGATGTGCCCGACGATCAGGATCGTCATCCAGGGCGGTGCGTCGTCGGCGCGCAGATGCCCATAGGCCTCGCCGCAGGCGGCGCAGCGGTCGACCGGCTTCAGGAAGTTCCGCAGCAGCCGGCCTTGCCCGCAATTGGGGCAGCAGCCGATCAGGCCGCGGAAGGAGGCGAGAAACTTCGACGGGGCCGCTTCGGTTCCAACGGTCATGACCACTCCTTCCGTGCTGCGGACAATATAGTCTCTTGCCCGCCAAACCACACCCCCGATTGCGGGCGGGTCGCCCATGCCAGGGTGCCTCCCGTCGGAATCGGGGCTTTTTCAAGCCGTTCTTACCGCACGTCCCGCCTCGTGGTATGACGGTACGGACCGTCTGCGGCTGCGTAGGGACATGTTCGATCGAACATCGGATGAAACGGTGAAACAGTCTCCGGACTATGGTTCACAGCGTTTCAAATGTTCCATCCCCGGCCGCCGGCGCCCCGCTGCCGAGTTGACGGCGGAGCCGCCGCGGTCTAGGGGAAGGCCTTCCGTGTCCAGGAGATCCGCAGCCATGTCCTTCACCCGTCTGTTGTGCGCCGCCGCGGCACTCGCCGCCTTCGTCGGTCCGTTCGCCGCCCCGGTCGAGGCGCTGGCGCAGAGCAAGACCGTCGCCATCACCGCCATCGTCCAGCACCCGGCGCTCG